>NZ_CAKZHY010000119.1 GCF_936928535.1 uncultured Bradyrhizobium sp.
CGAACCCGGAATCTCGAGATTCCGGGTTCGATGCTTCGCATCGCCCCGGAATGACTCCACTAGTTTGACGTCGTTCAGTTCGCTTCGTTGCTGTTCGCTGCGGGCGCAGCCTTCGCGCCGCCCTTGGCAACGCCGACCAGCGCCGGGCGCAGCACGCGCTCGCCGATGGTGTAGCCGGCCTGCATGACCTGCACGACAGTACCCGCGGGCACCGACGCATCGGGCACTTCGTACATCGCCTGCTGGAAGTTCGGATCGAACTTCTGGCCCTGCGGATCGAACTTCTTCACGCCGTGCTTTTCCAGCGCATTGAGCAGCGAACGCTCGGTGAGCTCGACGCCCTCGATCAGCGCGGTCATGCCGGGGTCGGCAGTGGCCCGCGCTTCAGCCGGAACGGCATCGAGCGCGCGCTGCAGATTGTCGGCGATATCGAGCACGTCGCGGGCAAAGCCGGTGACGCCGTAGAGCTTGGAATCGGCGACTTCCTTGGCGGTGCGCTTGCGCAGATTCTCCATCTCGGCCAGCGTCCGCAGCATGCGGTCGCGCGCCTCGGCGGCCTCCTTCTGCAACATTTCGACCGAGCCCGGCTCGGGATCGTCGGGCATGATGTAGGGCTTTGACACTACGGGCTCACCGGTCGGCGCGGCCGTGTCTTCGGGTTGCCGGGTTGGATCGGTCATCGGCTGCTTCTCGAACTCATCTCAAGGGGAGGTTTTCTGGCCCGGATATCGTGCTTCGGGCGCTGAAAATCAAGCGCCCGTGATCGGCGCAAATGCCGGTCAGCCCCCCAGCAGGCGGCTGACGATGCGGGCGGCATAGTCCACGGTCGGGATCACGCGGGCATAATTCAGCCGCGTCGGCCCGATCACGCCCAAAACGCCGACGATACGGCCGGCGGCATCCCGATAGGGCGAGATGATGGTGGAGGAGCCCGACAGCGAGAACAGCTTGTTCTCGCTGCCGATGAAGATCCTGACACCTTCGGCGGTTTCGGCACGCCCGAGCAGGTCGATCACGCCACGCTTGGTCTCGAGATCGTCGAACAGCAGGCGAACCCGCTCCAAATCCTCCAGCGCGTGCAGATCTTCCAGCAGATTGGCGTGGCCGCGGACGATGAGCTGGCGGTCCTCGTTCTCGCCGCCCGACCAGCTCGCGATGCCCGCCGAGATCACCTTCTGCGTCAATTGATCGAGCTCGGCCCGGGCCTCGCCAAGCGCGGTTTCGAGCTCGAGCCGCGCTTCGGCCAGCGTCCTGCCGCGAATGCGCGCGTTGAGGAAATTGCCGGCTTCGATGATGGCCGAGGAGGGAACTCCCGGCGGCAGCGTCAGCACGCGGTTTTCGACCTGGCCATCCTCGCCGACCAGGATCACCAGCGCCTTTTCGGGTTCCAGGCGGACGAATTCGATGTGTTTCAGCCGCGCGTTGGACTTTGGCGTCAACACCACCGCGGCGGCGCGGGTCAGGCCGGAGAGCCGGGTCAGCGCCTGATCCAGCGCCGCCTCGACCGAGTGTGCCTGGCCGACGGAGGTGAGCTGGCTCTGGATCGACTGCCGCTCGGCCTCGTTGAGGTCGCCGACCTGCATCAGGGCGTCGACGAAGAAGCGCAAGCCGAGTTCCGTCGGCAACCGGCCGGCCGAGGTGTGCGGGGCGTAGATCAGGCCGAGCTGTTCCAGATCGGCCATGACGTTGCGCACCGAGGCCGGCGACAGCGGCATCGCGATCAGGCGCGAGATATTGCGCGAGCCGACCGGCTCGCCGGTTGCGAGATAGCTTTCGACAATTTGACGAAAGATGTCGCGGGAACGCTCGTTAAGCTGGGCGAGGCCTGCGCGCGGCGCGATCAGATGGATCGGATCGTGATGGGCCACAGACGATAACTCCTCTCAGATACTCATAATTTGTCCATCCGCGAGGGTTCTGACAAGCGTGGCGTTTGCGGGGTGGCTATCGGGGGGTGAAAAAGCCTTGTCGTTTCCCCTTGCTGGTCCCTCTCGCCCCACCTACAAGCACCGCGAACAGCCCTACCCCATGAGTTCCGGAGGATTTCCCATGCGGCCAAGCCGCCGTGCGCCCGACGAATTGCGCCCCGTGACGCTGGAGCGTGGCGTGGTCAAATATGCGGAAGGCTCCTGCCTCGTGAAATTTGGCGACACCCACGTCCTTGTGACCGCCACGCTGGAAGACCGCCTGCCGCCATGGCTGAAGGGCCAGGGCCGCGGCTGGGTCACCGCCGAATACGGCATGCTGCCGCGCGCGACCTCGGAACGCACCCGACGCGAAGCCTCGGCCGGCAAGCAGAGCGGCCGCACCGTCGAGATCCAGCGCCTGATCGGCCGCTCATTGCGCACCATCGTCGATCTCGAAGCGCTCGGCGAGCGCCAGATCACGGTCGATTGCGACGTCCTCCAGGCCGACGGCGGCACCCGCACGGCCTCCATCACCGGCGCCTGGGTCGCGCTCGCCGACTGCATCGCCTGGATGAAGGCGCGGAACATGGTCAAGGCCAACGTGATGCGCGACAACGTCGCCGCGATCTCCTGCGGCATCTACAACGGCACGCCGGTGCTCGATCTCGACTACGCCGAGGATTCGGAGGCCGAGACCGACGCCAATTTCGTCATGACCGGCGATGGCCGCATCATCGAGGTTCAAGGCACGGCGGAACGCGAGCCGTTCACGCAGGACGAGTTGCTGAAACTGATCGCCTTGGCGCAAAAGGGCATCGCGCGTCTGGTGGACTTGCAGAAACTGGCTGTCGCGTAGTCAATAGGCCCATGCACCGCCGAATCACCGGAAAGCTCGTTATCGCGACCCACAATCCCGGCAAGCTCGCCGAGATGAAGGAGCTGCTCGCGCCACACGGCATCGAGGTGGTGTCGGCCGGTGAGCTCGGCCTCGATGAGCCTGACGAGACCGGCCATGATTTCCGCAGCAACGCCGCGATCAAGGCGATCGCGGCGGCGCAGGCGACCGGACTGCCGTCTTTCGCCGATGATTCCGGCATCGTCGTCGACGCGCTCGACGGCGCACCGGGCATCTACAGCGCACGTTGGGCCGGACCCTCAAAAGATTTCGCCGCCGCCATGGCGCAGATCGAGCGCCTGCTGCAGGAGCGCGGCGCCACGACGCCTGACAAGCGCAAGGCGCATTTCGTTTCTGCATTGTGCGTCGCCTGGCCCGACAATCATCTCGAAGAGGTCGAGGCGCATGTCGACGGCACGCTGGTGTGGCCGCCGCGCGGCACGTCCGGTTTCGGTTACGATCCGATGTTCTTGCCTGACGGTCACACCCGCACCTTTGGCGAGATGGAAAGCATCGAGAAGCACGGCCTGCCGCCGCTTGGCCTCGGCCTGTCGCATCGCGCCCGCGCCTTCGTGAAACTGGCGGAGATCTGCCTTGAGCCGCGCTAGAGCGTTTTCGAGCGAAGTGGATACCGGTTCGCGCCAGGAAAACGCGTCAAAACATGAATCTGAAGCTTTTGGCGTCTATGTGCACTGGCCGTTCTGCCTGTCGAAGTGCCCCTATTGCGACTTCAACAGCCATGTCCGCCACGCCGCGATCGACGAAGCACGCTTCGCTTCGGCCTTTGCGCGCGAGATCGCGACGACTGCCGAGCGCGCGCCCGGCCGCGAGGTCACCTCGATTTTCCTCGGCGGCGGCACGCCGTCGCTGATGCGGCCGGCCACCGTCGGCGCTGTGCTCGATGCGATCGGCAAGCACTGGAGTGTTGCCAGTGACGTCGAAGTCACGCTGGAGGCAAACCCGACCAGCGTCGAAGCGACGCGCTTTGCCGGCTATCGCGCAGCCGGCGTCAACCGCGTTTCGCTCGGCGTGCAGGCGCTCGACGATGCCTCGCTGAAAGCGCTGGGCCGCATGCACAGCGCGCGCGAGGCGCTCGATGCCGTCGCTATCGCGCGCCGCTCGTTCGACCGCTACTCGTTCGATTTGATCTACGCCCGTCCCGACCAGACACCGGCAATGTGGGCGGACGAACTCAAGCTCGCGATCAATGAAGCGGCCGAGCATCTATCGCTCTATCAATTGACGATCGAGGAAGGCACGCCATTCTTCGGCCTGCACCAGGCCGGCAAATTGAAGACGCCGGACGAAGCCGTTGCGCGCGCGCTCTACGACGTGACGCAGGAAACCTGCGACAAGCTCGGGCTGCCAGCCTACGAAATTTCCAACCACGCACGGCACGGCGCCGAGTGCCGGCACAACCTGGTCTATTGGCGCGGCGAGGAATATGCCGGCATCGGTCCCGGCGCGCATGGCCGCCTCGACATCGACGGTATCAGGCACGCCATCGCCACCGAGAAGCGCCCCGAAGCCTGGCTGATGCGCGTCGAGAGCAATGGCGACGGCATCGTCACCGACGATCTCCTCAACAGCGAAGAACGCGCCGACGAATTCCTGCTGATGGGATTGCGTTTGGCTGAGGGTATCGACCCCGAGCGCTACAAGGCGCTGTCCGGCCGCCCGCTCGACCCCGGCCGCATCGCGCTCTTGCGCGAAGAAGGCGCCATCACCGTGGATGCGACGGGCCGATTGCGCGTGACGAGCAGCGGATTCCCGGTGCTCGATGCGGTGGTCGCGGATCTCGCCGCGTAACGAGATGCCGTAGTCCCGGGCTACGCCCCAAAACTCTTCGGCGAGCCCGCGACCGCGACACCACCGCCGGTCGTCACCTTCATCACCGCAAGTCCGCGCTCATTGGTGCCATCGGCGCGGAAACGGAACAGGCCGTCGATGCCTGCAAAGCCTGAGGGGTTGGTAAGCACGTCGGGCGAGAAGCGCGTGGTGCCTTGCGTGCGCGCGAGCGCGGCAACGAGCGCGACCGCGTCATAGGCGAGCGTCGCCGTGCGGATCGGCTCGGCGCCGTATTTGGTACGATAGCGGCCGGAGAAGGCGCGAAAGCCTGCCGGATCTGGCGCGGCGTAGAGGCCGCCTTGCAAGGCCGGGCTGGCATAGACACGCGGACTGTCCCACAGGCCGGTGCCGAGCAGCTGGATGTTGCGCAGATTTGCGCCGGCCGCGGTCATCGCATCGGCCACCGCAACGACGGTATCGCCGTCATCGGCAATGAACAGCGCATCCGCGCTGCCGAGCTGCTGCGCCACGGATCGCGCCGGCGTCGCACGATCAGCGCCGTATTTCTCGAACGCGACGACGCGTCCGCCGCGCCGCGGCACTGCCGCCTTCACCGCGGCTTCGACGACATTGCCATAGGCATTATCAGGCACCAGTACGGCAACGGAGCGTTTTCCGATACTGGCGGAATATTCGATGATGCGATTGACGTCGGACTCCGGCAGGAAGCTCAGGAGATAGACGCCCCGGCCGGCGATGCTCGAATCGGTCGAGAACGCGATCACCGAAATGCCGCGCGTGCGCGCGACCTGTGCAACCGCCGGCACCGACTGCGCGAACAGCGGCCCCAGGATGATCTCGGCGCCCTCGTCGACCGCCTGCTGCGCACCGGCTTGCGCGCCCTGCGGGCTGCCATTGTCGTCCTTGATCAGGAGCTGGATGTTCGGGTTCTGGAACTCGACCAGCGCCATCTCGGCGGCGTTGCGCATGGATTGCGCGGCAAGCCCCGCATTGCCGGCGGCCGAGAGCGGCAGGATCACGGCAACCTTCACCCCGCCGGTGCCGGCAGTGGTCGCCTGCTGCGGCGGACCGGCCGGCTGGGCTGGCGGCGGCGAGGAGCTGGAGAAGGGATTGGAGAACTGGCTGAGGCTTTGCTGCACGCCTGCGCAGGCGGACAGCAACGGCGTGCCGAGCAGCAGGCCGAGCGCACTCCGCCGGGTCGCCCCTGACATCAGGGGCCCCTGAACGGGAGACTTCAGATCACGCGGGCCCACCATCTCAGCTTCTCTTCTGACCGGCAGCTCGCGCCGGTCACAACATTCTTTCCGCGACACAAGCCGGGGATTCAGGCATATTGTCGGCAAATGGTTAACCAAAACAAAAGGATAATGACCGCTTAACGCGATCGCCGGCCTGTCTTGGTTGGCTCGTCGCCGTCCGTCACAAAAGCATCAAGGCGTCGTTTCCGCCGTGAATATGGCGCTGACGCCCCACTCCCTCGGGAATGTGATGCCGGATGGATCACATTCCAGTCCTTCCTTCCAGATCTGCCTCGCCCCGCTTCAATATCTTAGCCAGGCACGATCTTTTCCGAGGGGCCGGTTCCCAGCCCCTGAGATCATGCCTAAGTTCGTTCATTATGCGCGCAAAGCCGGCCCCGATAAATACGACTGAAGCTACGGACGCCGCCTCGCGCGGGTTCTCTATCGATGCCCACCGGCTGGTGGCGCCGAAGCTTGCGGCCGGCCTCTATCTGGTCGCGACCCCCATCGGCAATCTCGGTGACATCACGCTGCGCGCGCTGCAGACGCTCGCCGCGGCCGACGTCATTTGCTGCGAAGACACCCGCATCACCCGGCGGCTGACGGAACGCTACGACATCTCCGCGCAGCTCAAGCAATACCACGAGCACAATGCCGAGGCCGCGCGGCCCAAGATCCTGGAGGCGCTGGCCGCCGGCGGCTCGGTCGCGCTGGTGTCGGATGCGGGCACGCCGCTGATTTCCGACCCCGGATACAAGCTGGTGCGCGAGGTCTGCGCGGCCGGCCATGCGGTCTATGCGCTGCCCGGACCGTCCTCGGTGCTGGCGGCGCTATCGGTCGCGGCGCTGCCGACCGACCGCTTCTTCTTCGAAGGTTTCCTGCCGACGAAATCCGCCGCGCGGCGTTCACGCCTGGCCGAGCTTGCCCGCATCGATGCGACGTTGGTCATGTTCGAATCCGGCAATCGCGTGCAGGACACGCTCGCCGATCTCGCTGAAATCATGGGCACGCGCGAGGCCGCGACCTGCCGCGAATTGACAAAACTGCACGAGGAGATTTCGCGCGCGACGTTGAGCGAGCTCGCGCGCGATGCCGCCACGCTGGAGACACGCGGCGAATTTGTGCTGGTGATTGCGCCGCCTGCCGCCGATGCCGACGTGCTGACATCGGACGCGCTGGACGATCTGCTGCGCACACAGCTCGCCACTCACAGTGTCAAGGATGCGGTTGCGCATGCCGTCGCGCTCTCGGGGCGACCAAAGCGCGAGGTCTATGCCCGCGCGCTCGAGCTCGCAAACGACCTGCGGAGCGGCGATGGCGAAGACTAAGGATGCTCCCTCGCCCGAGCGCGTCGCCGCATTCCGCACCGGCATCTCGGCCGAGAGCCGCGCCGCAGCTTTTCTCATGGCGAAGGGTTACCGCATCCTCGCCAAACGTTACCGGACGCCGCATGGCGAGATCGACCTCGTGGCGCGCCGCCGCAATTTGATCGCCTTCGTCGAGGTCAAGGCGCGCGCCAGCCTCGACGAGGCCGCCTATGCGGTAACGCCGCGCCAGCAGCAGCGCATCATCGACGCCGCGCAGGGCTGGCTTGTAGCGCATCCCGAGCATGCGGAATTCGAATTGCGATTCGACGCCATGCTGATTGCGCCGCGCTCACTTCCACGCCATGTGTTGGCGGCATTCGACGCCTCGACCTGAAAGGCAGACCATGAAACTCAAAATCGCCGTCCAGATGGACCCCATCGCCCGCATCAACATCAAGGGCGATTCCACCTTTGCGCTGCTTCTGGAGGCGCAGAAGCGCGGCCATGGTCTGTCCTATTACACCCCTGACAAGCTCTCGATGGTCGGCGAGGAGATCGTGGCGCCCGTCCAGCTGCTGACGGTGCGCGACGAGGCTGGCGATCATTTCACCCTCGGCGAGCCCAGGCGCGAGGCGCTGAACGGCTTTGACGTGGTGCTGCTGCGCCAGGACCCGCCATTCGATCTCGCCTACATCACCTCGACGCATCTGCTCGAGCGCATCCATCCGAAGACGCTGGTCGTCAACGATCCCGCTTCGGTGCGCAACGCGCCCGAAAAACTGTTCGTGATGAATTTTCCGCAGCTGATGCCGCCGACCCTGATCTCGCGCGACCTCGAAGAGATCAACGCGTTCCGCGACAAGCATGGTGCCGTCGTCATGAAGCCGCTGCACGGCCATGGCGGCGCGGCGGTGTTCCGCGTGATGCCGCAGGACATGAATTTCGGCTCGCTCTACGACATGTTCTCGGTGACATTCAAAGAGGCCTGGGTGATCCAGCAGTTCATCCCCGAGGTGAAGCACGGCGACAAGCGCATCATCCTGGTCGATGGCGAGTTCGCCGGCGCCGTGAATCGGGTGCCCGCGACCGACGACCTCCGCTCCAACATGGTGCGCGGCGGCGCGGCCAAGGAGACCGAGCTGACACCGCGCGAGCGCGAGATCTGCGCCACCGTTGGACCCGCGCTGCGCGAGCGCGGACTGCTCTTCGTCGGCATCGACGTCATCAACGGCAACCTCACCGAGATCAACGTGACCTCGCCCACCGGCATCCGCGCCATCGCGCGCCTCGGCGGCCCTGACGTGGCGGCGAAGATCTGGGACGTGATCGAGCAGAAGCGGAAGAAGTAGGGCGGTGTATGTGATCCGTCACCCTGAGGTGGCCGCTCCTTCAGCGGCCCTCGAAGGGCGACGGCCCGGCTGTATCGGGGCCGCTCATCCTTCGAGGCTCCCGGCGCGATGCTAGGCATCGCGCCACTCGCACCTCAGGATGACGGATCACGAGCGCTGTGCTGACATCGATAGAACACTGCCCGCCCCCTCACTAACCACCCGTTCACCATGACGCCCTGCGTTTCTCGTCCGAACGCGGGAGCGCACTTGCGTGTTTCTACGGGGGCGGCGCCGCCCGACTAACGCGGCATTCACCATCTGCCCAAAACTCGCGATGTCACTGGCCATCACACTCGGCCTCGCAACACCCCTTATACTTTTACTCCCTACTCATCGATGCGGGGGAACCCGCCACGTGCGGATCGAGTGCCCCGCGTAAGAGTAGAAGCGTATGAACACCGCACGCATTGTCGTTCTCGTCATTGCGCTCGGCGCCGGCGGCGTCGCTGCGTATCTGGCCAGCGGTTACGACAATAAGCCCGCACCTGTCGCCCCTGTCGCCGAGAAGCTGCCGACGGTCGAGGTGCTCGTCGCCAAATCCGACATCCAGCTCGGCCAGGCCGTGAAGGCTGAGGATCTGCAATGGCAGACCTGGCCGCAAGCGACCGCCAGCAGCGCCTTCATCCGCCGCGACAACCGGCCCGACGCACAGACGCAGATCGCCGGCTCGATCGCGCGCATGCCGTTGATGCAGGGCGAGCCGATCCGCGAGCAGAAGCTCGTCAGGGCCGACGGCTCCGGCTTCATGGCCGCGATCCTGCCGTCCGGCATGCGGGCCGTATCGACCGAGATTTCAGCCGAGACGGGCGCTGGCGGCTTCATCCTGCCGAACGACCGCGTCGACATCGTCCTGACGCGTCGGCTGAAGAATCCCGACGGCCCCAACGGCCAGACCGGCGGCAATGATCTGGTCGTGTCGGAAGTCATCCTGACCAACATCCGCGTGCTCGCGATCGATCAGGCGCCGAAGGAGAAGGACGGCCAGAACGCCGTGCTCGGCAAGACCGTCACGCTCGAGCTCCGGCCCGATCAGGTCGCGACGCTCTCGGCCTCGCGCCAGGGCGGCACGCTGACCCTCGCGTTGCGCAGCATTGCCGATGCCAACGCCTCCGACGGTGGACCGGAAGAGCAGGCACTCAAGCAGCGCCAGACCGGCGTGAACGTGATTCGCTACGGCGTACAGGCGCGACAGCTGACGTCACAGAAGTGATGGGGACATGATGAAGGACGGGGTTAATCGGACGGGCCTGCGCATTCGGGGGAAGCGCGCAAGCTCGTTCTGGGCAGGGGCCGTAATGATGCTGGGGCTGGTCGCAGCCCCCGATCTCGTCCGCGCTGCGGACGCGCCGGTCGGAGACCAGGCGCCGATGCAGGCGCCAGATCTCGGCGTGACACCGGTTGCAACCATCGCGCCGGCAAGGACGCGCTCGCTGTCGCTTGGCGTCGGCAAGTCTGTCGTCATCGACCTGCCGCGCGAGGTGAAGGACGTGCTGGTGGCCGATCCCAAGATCGCCAATGCAGTGATCCGCTCGTCGCAGCGCGCCTATATCATCGGCTCCCAGGTCGGCCAGACCAACGTGGTGTTCTTCACCGCCGACGGCCAGCAGGTCGCTTCCTACGACATCGCGGTGAAGCGCGATCTCAACGGCATGCGCACGGCGCTGCGCCAGACCCTGCCCGGTGTGCAGATCGAGGGCGTGGGCGACAGCGTGATGCTGACCGGTTCGGTGTCGAGCCCGGTCGAGGCCCAGCAGGCCGGCGACGTCGCCGCAAAGCTGGTCGGCGGCCCGGACAAGGTCGTCAACAACATCGTCGTGCGCGGCCGCGACCAGGTGATGCTGAAAGTCGTCGTCGGCGAAGTCCGCCGTGACATCGTCAAGCAATTGGGCGTCGACCTCAGCGCCAGCCTCAACGCCGGCACCGCGGTCGTGAACTTCAACAATTCCAACCCGTTCTCGGCCAGCGGCGGGCCGCTGGTCAGCAACAACGGGCTTGGCGTCACGGGCCTCGCCAAGGGTGTCGCCACTGTCAACGCCACGATGCGCGCCATGGAAAGCGCCGGCGTGATGCGGACTCTGGCCGAGCCGAGCCTGACCGCGATCTCGGGTGAATCGGCCACCTTCATTGCAGGCGGCGAATTTCCAATTCCGGGAGGCTACGCCTGCGATCCGGTCACCCATGTTTGTACCACCCAGATCACCTACAAGAAGTTCGGCATCTCCCTGAACTTCACCCCGGTCGTGCTCAGCGAGGGCCGCATCAGCCTGCGCGTGATGACCGAGGTCTCGGAGCTTTCGAGCCAAAATTCCATCACTGTGTCACAGGCGCTGTCCCCGAACTCGACCAACTCGATCACCATCCCCTCGGTGCAGACCCGCCGCGCCGAGACCACGCTGGAGATTCCGTCCGGCGGCTCGATGGCGATGGCCGGCCTGATCCAGCAGCAGACCAAGCAGGCGATCAACGGCCTGCCCGGCGTTGACCAGATCCCGATCCTCGGCGCGCTGTTCCGCAGCCAGGACTTCGTCAACAACGAGACCGAGCTGATGGTGATCGTGACGCCCTATGTGGTGCGCGCGGTCGCCCAGAAGGAATTGTCGCGGCCCGATGACGGCTTCGCGCCCTCCTCGGATGCGCAGTCGGCGCTGCTGGGCCGCATGAACCGGCTCTACGGCATCGCGCGCCGCGTCGATCCGATCGACGGCGTCAAGGGCGATTTCGGCTTCATCATCGACTGACCGACGGTTTGGGGACCGGAGAACGAGTTGGGACAAGAGGGGACCAGGCGATGACGAAGACATCCGATCGACGTCGCAATTTGCGCATCGCGCTCGCGCTGACGGGGCTCTCCGTCATGCTCGGGGCCTGCAACACGACAGGCGATGTCGTCACCACCCAGGCGGTGCCGACCGACTATCGCATGCGTCATCCGATCGCGGTGCAGGAAGGCAAACGCTCGATCGTGATCTTCGTCGGCAAGTCGCGCGGCGGCCTGTCGGCCGCGCAGCACGCCGACGTGATGGGCATTGCCCAGGACTGGGTTCGTGAAGGCACCGGTTCGGTCGTCGTCGACGTGCCGATCGACACCGCAAACTCGCGCGCGGCCGCGGCGACCTATCACGAGATCCGCTCTGTGCTCGGCAGCGGCGGCGTGCCGTCACGCGCCATCGTCCAGCATCCCTATCGCCCGGAAGATCCCGGCCTGCTGCCGACCATCCGCCTGAGCTATTCCAAGATCACCGCGGTCGCCGGCCCCTGCGGGCTGTGGCCCGAAGACGTGGGGCCGTCCATCCTCGACCCCGGCTACAACGAGAACCATCCCTATTTCAATCTCGGCTGCGCCACCCAGCGCAATCTCGCCGCGATGATCGACAACCCGGCCGATCTCGAGCAGCCGCGCGCAGAGACGCCGGTCTATACGGCGCGGCGCGACATCGCCTTCGACCGCTACCGCAAGGGCAACACGACCGCGACCAGCTATCCCGAGGCTGAAAAGGCCAAACTCAGCGATACAGGCAAATGACTGAGATCCACGACGAAGAGGCGGACGATCCGCAGCACCCCGACGAGCACATTGCGCCGGTTCCGCGCATTTCGGTGCAGGCGTTTTGCGAGACCGAGAAGACGCTCGACGCAGTGACCGCGGCCGGCCAGGATCGCCGTCTCGCCAAGGCGCATCTCACCGCCAAGAGCGGCGGCCTTGCCGCGGCGATCGAAATCTATGAGACGATGCCGACGCCGAACGTCATCGTGATCGAATCCGACGGCACGCGCGACATCCTCGAAGGTCTCGACGACCTCGCCGGCGTCTGCGATCCCGGCACGCGCGTGGTCGTGATCGGCAATCCCGGCGATACCGCGCCCTATCGCGAGCTGGTGCGGCGCGGCGTCAACGACTACGTGATCGGGCCGGTCGAGACCATCGACGTGGTGCGCTCGATCTGCAGCCTGTTCTCGGCTTCGGAAGCCATCATCACCGGCCGCATCATTGCGGTGGTCGGCGCCAAGGGCGGCGTCGGCGCGTCCACGGTCGCGCACAATGTGGCCTGGACCATCGCGCGCGACCTCGCGCTCGATTCCGTCGTGATCGACCTCGACCTCGCCTTCGGCACCGCCGGGCTCGACTACAACCAGGATCCGGCGCAGGGCATCGCCAATGCGGTGCTGTCGCAGGACCGGCCGGACACGGCGCTGATGGAGCGCCTGCTCGCCAAATGCACCGAGCATCTCAGCCTGCTTGCGGCGCCCGCCACGCTCGATCGCGTCTATGATTTCGGCGCCGAGGCGTTCGATGCGATCTTCGACACGCTGCGCATGACCACGCCCTGCATCGTGCTCGACGTGCCGCATCAATGGTCGGCCTGGACCAAGCGCGCGCTGGTCAACGCCGACGACATCGTCATCGTGGCCGAGCCCGACCTCGCGAATCTGCGCAACACCAAGAACATGCTGACGGTGCTGAAAACGGCACGGCCGAACGACCGGCCGCCGCTCTACTGCATCAACCAGGTCGGCATGCACAAACGGGCCGAGATCGACGTGAAGTCCTTCGCCAAGACCATGGAAAGCCAGCCGCTCGCGGTGATTCCGTTCGACTCGAAACTGTTCTCGACTGCGGCCAATAACGGCCAGATGATCGCGGAAGTCTCCAAGAGCCACCGCACCACCGAGCTGTTCCAGACCATGGCCAATCGGCTCGCCGGACGCGGCGAGGTGAAGAAACCCAAGCGCTCATTGCTCGGACCGCTGCTGAAGAAGCTGAAGGGCAGATCGGCACGCGCGCCGCATCGCAAGGCGTCTTAAGCGCGAAGCGATCCTCTCTCCGCTCCCTCCCCGCTTGTGGGGGAGGGAACGCACCTCCGTTGGTGCGCCCAGCGAGCCTAACTCGATCGGCCTTAGTGAGATTACTTCTCCGCCCGCTGCTGCTGTTTCTTGGCCAGCACCTGGCGCAGCGCCGCGATCTTGGCCGCGGCCTGGTCCGGCGGCAGATCCGCCTTCACGAGGGTTTCAGCTTCGGACTGGCGGCCCTCCAATCCCAGCACGAGCGCGAGATTGGCGCGGATCCGCACATCGTTCTGATTGCGCTGATAAGCGCGGCCGAGCACCTGTTCGGCCTTCGGCAGATTGTTTTGCAGCATATAGGATAGGCCGAGATTGGACAGCACGGTCGGCTCGTCGGGCACGATTTTCAGCGCCGACGCATAATATTGCTGCGCTTCCTCGTTGCGGCCGAGCTGATCGAGCGCCGCGCCCTGTGCCGAGAGGATGCGCCAGTCGGGATCCTCGGGCGTGTGCGCGCGGCTCAGCACGTCGAAGGCCTGCTCGAAATTGCCGTTGTCGGCGAGCGCGCGGCCGTAGCCGGCCAGCAACGCCTTGTTGCTGGGATGGGCGAGCACCGCCTGCTCCATCACCGCGACCGCCTGGCCGCGCTGGCCGATCTCGCGCAGCGCCTTGACGTATTCGAGGGCGATGTTGGGATCGGTGGGCTTGGCGCGGTAGCGCGCGCGCAGGGCGTCCATGTCGGGCCTGGCGTCGGCGCTCGCCGCTGGCTCCGGCTTGCTGCTCGCGCCGAGCGCGCCCGTCACGTCGTCCAGGCCGGTGGTCTGGCAGCCGCCGAGGGCAAGCGCCGCGAGCGCGGGAAGCAGCAATCTCGCCGGGGACGAGGCAAGGGACGAACGCTTGGACATACTCTGATCACCGCCGGCGGACTGATCAGAGATGCTGTGCCGATTAACGCTAAAGTCCGGTTAAGGATGCGGCGCTTGATGGCTCAATCGGTGAATTCCGCACCGAATTCGCAGCCGATGCGCCAGCGCAGGCGGCATTGGCGGGAGTAATCCGGCGCGAAGATGATGGTGAATTGCGGCGGCACTTCCAGGAATTCCGCCACCACTTTCACGCCCCCATCCGAGATATCGGTGATCGTGCAGTCCCGCGGCAGCGACCCCGCGCCCAAATGAATCTTGGCCAGCCGGCTGCACACCCGACGTTCGCTTCTGCGGCGATTTGCAAGCATTTGAATTGTTCACCCGTTAGATCACGGCCCATCCCGCACTCTAGGAGTAGCGGACATGTGTTGGGATGTGCTGAGCGCAGCCGGTCGCATTCGAGGCGTAGTCGAAGCTTAATGTCCTGGTCCCGTTGACTTTTTGTTAGGAAATCCGGCCACGCTCGCGCCTGTTCCCGTATTGTTCTTGTCAGGGCGATGGCGCTCTGCTACCCTCGATTGTGCAAGGGGCAAATCTGGTTCGAGCATGGTCCAGCGGGTTTCGACAGTCGCCTTTGAGGGTATCGAGGCCCGCGCGGTCGACGTGCAGGTGCAGGTCGCGCCGGGCCTGCCGGCCTTCGCCATCGTCGGCCTGCCAGACAAGGCCGTGTCGGAGGCGCGCGAACGGGTCCGGTCGGCGCTGATCGCCTCGGGGCTGGCGCTGCCTGCGCGCCGGATCACCGTCAATCTCGCGCCCGCCGACGTCCCGAAGGAAGGCAGCCATTACGACCTGCCGATCGCGCTCGGGCTGATGGCGGCGATCGGCGCGATCCCGCCGGACGCGCTGGCCGGTTTCACCGTGCTCGGCGAGCTTGGCCTCGACGGCTCGATCGCGCCTGTGGCCGGCGTATTGCCCGCCGCGATCGGCGCCAATGTGCGCGAGGAGGGATTGATCTGCCCCGCCGCCTGCGGCTCGGAAGCGGCATGGGCGAGCCCCGACATCCAGATCGTCGCCGCACATTCGCTGATCCAGATCGCCAACCATTTCAAGGGCACGCAGGTGCTGTCGCGGCCCGTGCCGAAAGTGCATGAAGCCGCAAGCTCGCTGCTCGATCTGCGCGACATCAAGGGCCAGGAGAGCGCCAAGCGCGCGCTGGAGATCGCGGCCGCCGGCGGCCATCATTTACTGATGATCGGCGCGCCCGGCGCCGGCAAATCCATGCTGGCCGCGCGCCTCCCCTCGATCCTGCCGCCGCTGTCGCCGGGCGAACTGCTCGAAGTGTCGATGATCGCCTCCGTCGCCGGCGAGATCAAAGGCGGCGCATTGACTTCGCAGCGGCCGTTCCGCTCGCCGCACCATTCCGCCAGCATGGCTGCGCTCACCGGCGGCGGCGCGCGGGCCAAGCCCGGCGAGATCTCGCTCGCGCATCAGGGCGTGCTGTTCCTCGACGAGCTGCCCGAGTTCGATCCGCGCGTGCTGGATTCGCTGCGCCAGCCCTTGGAGAATGGCGAGGTCTCGGTGTCGCGCGCCAATCACCGCGTCACCTACCCTGCCCGCTTCATGCTGGTCGCTGCGATGAACCCCTGCCGCTGCGGCAATGCGTTCGAGCCCGGCTATGCCTGCAAGCGCGGCCGCATCGACCGCTGCACCGGCGATTACCAGGCGCGCATCTCCGGCCCGTTGATGGACCGCATCGATCTGCGCATCGAAGTCCCCGCCGTGACTGCAGCCGATCTGATCCTGCCGCCGCCAACCGAAGGCTCCGCTGAGGTCGCCGCGCGCGTGGCGGCGGCGCGCGACATCCAGCTCGCGCGCTACGCGGAGGCGGGCCTGCCGCAGGTCCGCACCAATGCTGAGGCGCCGGCGTCGTTGCTGGAGGACATCGCCAGGCCCGATGCGCAGGGACAAAAGCTGCTGCGCGATGCCGCCGAGACCATGCGGCTGTCGGCGCGCGGCTATCACCGCGTGCTGCGGGTGGCGCGCACGCTCGCCGACCTCGATGGCAGTGAGAAGATCGGCCGGCTGCATCTCGCCGAAGCGCTGTCCTACCGCGCACTCGCGGAGGATGTGCGGCAGCTCGCCTGATCATCCCGGGCGTCAACCCGGCGGTAACGAGTTTCCTTTACGCTCTGCAAACCATAAGGCCGACAAGTTCCAGTCCGGCCTTGGGCGTCTCGTTGGCGAGTAGCGTGTCATGTTGCGTTTCAAGATCCTGACCTCGGTGGTTCCCCTGTTGGCGGCTGCGGTGTTCGCCCGCAGCGAGATCGGATCGGTCTCGCATCCCTGCATCGCCATCGGCGACATCTCGGTCGAGCTCACCTCGCTGTTCTGGACCGCCGGCACCCAGGTCGCCTTCACCGACGATCCCGCGCAGGCCACGGTTCGGGTGCAGATCACCGACGATGCCGATGCCGCGGACTTCGCCGTCGTCGACGACGGCGCGAGCGACGAGCCGGGCGCCTGCCAGGGCAATCCATCCACGAATCTGGTCGCGATTTCAGGGCAACCCGGCGGCGATCGTCCGACGGTCTATCTGACCACCGAAGGCCCGGCCGATTATCGCATCTATGTCCGCTCGAGGACATTTTCGGAGAAGGAGGCAGCGGCGCTGATCGTTGGCGCCCGTGGCGGCCACCACCATCTCCACGCCGCCTCGCTCTGAACATTTTAACACCTCGTCAACCATGTTTCGAGGCCGCTCCAAGGCCTCAAACTGTTCGCAAGGTGGGCAGGACATCGTCGCACATGGCGGTGGCAGGTTGCGGATAAGAGTCGGGGTCGGTGGCAATGGATCGGACGTTCCGGATCAAGGTGCGCATGCGCCGCTTCAGGCGCCGCCACCCGAAGATCGCCTTCGCCATCCGCTCCTTCATGATCTTCTCGGCAACGTTCGGCGGCGCCTATGGCTTCGTCACCGGAAGTCGCGCGGAAAATTCCGGCTACGACCCCAATACGTTTGCGATCGGCGCGAGCTTTCTGTTCGCGCTGGCCTGCCTTGGCCTTGCCACGCTCAGCATGCGGCTGCGTTTTGTTGGCAAGCGGATGAAGAAGCTCGCCGCGCACAACGAGGCGCTGATCGACCGCAATTGGGAGCTCAAAGAGGCCGAAGACCGCGCCCGCAGCCTGTTCGAATCGCAGGGCGATCTCATCGTGCTGCGCGACCATCAGGGACGCATCACCTTCGCCAACGACGCCTATTGCGCGCTGGCCGGGCAGGCGCGCAGCGCCTTGGTCGGCACGCGCTTTGATTTTGACGTGCTGGAGCAGGGCGACAGTGCGCGCGAAGCGAGCGGCACGCGCATCCATGACCAGAAGATCGTGACACCTGTCGGCGCGCGCTGGATTGCATGGCGCGAGGGTCTTGTCCGCCACGATGCCGGCCTGCCCGCCGAGCTGCAAAGCGTCGGACGCGACGTCACCGACCGCACCGAGACCGAACGTGCGCTGTCGGACGCTCGCGACCAGGCCGACGCCGCCAACCGCGCCAAGTCGCGCTTTCTCGCGATGGCCTCTCACGAGATTCGCACCCCCCTGAACGGCATCATCGGAATGGGCGGACTGCTGCTCGACACGAGTCTGACGCAGGAGCAGACGACCTACGCCAGGGCAGTGAAGACATCAGGCGAAGCGCTGATGGCGCTGATCGATGAGCTGCTCGATTACTCCAAGATCGAAGCCGGCAAGCTCGATCTCGAGCAGCGTCCCTTTGCACTCTCGACCCTGATCGAAGAGGTCACGGAGCTGCTGGCGCCGCGCGCGCAGGCCAAGAAACTCGAGATCGCGGCTTACGTCGACGAGCGGCTGCCGCTCGAGGTGACGGGCGATGCCGCCCGGCTGCGCCAGGTGCTGCTCAACCTTGCCGGCAACGCCATCAAGTTCACCGCATCAGGCGGTGTGGCGCTGATCGTCGAACCCGGCATCTGGTCGAACGAGATCAGCTTCCTCGTCCGCGACACCGGCATCGGCATCGCGCCGGAGGCGCAGTCGCGCATCTTTCGCGAATTCGAGCAGGCCGACGATTGCGTCGCCCGCACCTATGGCGGCACCGGGCTTGGCCTTGCCATCAGCGAACGCATCGTCAAGCGCATGGGTGGTCGCATCACGCTGGAGAGCGCGCCCGGCAAGGGCTCGACCTTCGAGGTCGCGATTCCGCTCGCGCCATCGCAAGGCGACGCCGGACGAACGGCGTTCCCGAGCCCTGATCTCAGCGGCAAATCCATCCTGCTGGTGGCCGACGGCATCGAGGCATCCCTGATCGCGCGGCGGCTGGAGCGCTGGGGCGGCCAGACCTGCCTGGTCGCGGATGCGGCGGTAGCCGAGGCACTGCTGCCGGAGCGGTCCTGGCACGCGGTGCTGGTCGACCGTGCCCTCGGTACAACCATTGCCGATCGCGTCGGCGAAGCCGCCCGCGCGCATGCGACGCAGCGCCTCGTGTTGCTGACACCGAGCTCGCGTCACGAAAAGCTCTCGCCTGATTTCACCGGCTTCCTGGTCAAGCCGCTGCGCGCCGCCTCGCTTGCCGCGCGTCTTGCGCTGACGCCGGAAGTCGCCTCGCCCGATCTTGCGCCCGGGCCCGTCGAGACCGCGCCGATCAAAACGCCCGCGGGCGGCCTCTCGATCCTGGTCGCCGAGGACAATGAGATCAACGCGCTGCTGATGCGCTCGCTGCTCACAAAACTCGGCCACCGCGTCGTCATCGCGGTTCACGGCGACGCCGCCCTGGAATCCTGGCTCGCGGCCAGCTCGGCCGGCACGCCCTATGATCTGGTGTTGATGGATATCCAGATGCCGCAGCTCGACGGCATCGAGGCGACCAAACGCATCCGCGCCCACGAGGCCGCGACCGGCGGGCACAACACGCCGATCCTTGCGCTCACGGCAAACACGCTGGTGGAAGATCGCTACGCCTGTTTCGAGGCCGGCATGAACGGATTTCTGATCAAGCCACTCGATCGCGAGAAGCTGGACGAGGCGCTGGCCGGGCTGGCGGCGGCGCGGCAGGTGGCGGTCTGATCTGCAATTTCACGGAAACCTGATCTCGACCGGCAATCGACAATTGAAATCGACTGCGGGGCGCGCCACCATCCTCCGGGGCATTTGCACAGAGGATCTTGCGCATGAATGTGCTTGTCCGCCTCGCGATCATTGCCCTTCTCGCGGACCTTTCCCGGAGCGCCTTGGCCGATACGCCTGAACTCATCTCGGCGCTCAAGCAGGGCGGCTATGTGCTGGTCTTTCGCCACACCGCGACCGATGACAGCCAAAAGGATTTCTATCCTTTCAGGTTCGACGACATGAGCGCCCAGCGTCAGCTGAGTGAAAAGGGTAGGGATATGGCCCGCCAGATCGGGGCGGCAATCAAGCAGCTCGCGATCCCGATCGGCGAGGTGTACACCAGCCGGCTGAATCGCGCGATCGAGGCGGGCAAGCTGATGTCCGGCCGCGAGGTCAAGCCGGTCGATGTGTTGACTGACAGCAGCAATGCCAGCGCATCGGGAATGGCAAACCCGACCGGCGCGAATGCAAAAGCCGGACAGGCCGTGCGTCGGCTCGTCGATGCATCTCCGCAGGCAGGCACCAACACTTTCCTGGTCACTCACAAGACGAACATCACCGATGCCTTTGGCAAGGACGCCAGTGACGTGCAGGAAGGCGAGGCTTTCGTTTACCGGGCCAACAGCGGCGGGGCCGCCAGTTTTGCTGGGCGCATCAAGCCAGCGGATTGGATGGCCAGCGCCGGCAAGTGATCTGCTTGCCGATCGATCGCTCCGGGAAGCTACAGCCTCCGCAGCGCCACGCTTTCCACCGCGTGGTCCGCGCCCTTCTTCAGGATCAGCGTCGCGCGCGGGCGCGTGGGTAAAATATTGTCCTCGAGATTGGCGAGGTTGGTGCGTTCCCAGATCGCGGTGGCGGTGGCGATGGCCTCCTCGTCCGACAACAGCGCATAGCGGTTGAAGTAGGACTTTGGATTGGTGAATGCGGTGTCGCGCAGCGCCAGGAAACGCTTGATGTACCACCGCCGCAGCGCCTCTTCGTCGGCGTCGATATAGACCGAGAAGTCGAAGAAGTCGGACACGACAGGCACCGCCTTGCCGTCGCGCGGCAGCTTGCCGGTCTGCAGTACATTGACACCCTCGACGATCAGGATGTCGGGCTGGTCGACCTCCGCCCATTCATTCGGCACGATGTCGTAGGTCAAATGCGAATAGACCGGCGAGCGCACGTGACGGCGCCCGGACTTGATATCGGACAGGAAGCTCAGCAGCAGCGGCAGGTCGTAGCTCTCCGGAAAACCCTTCTTCTGCAGGATGCCTTGCTGCTCGAGCAGGGCCTTCGGGTAGAGAAAACCGTCGGTGGTGATCAGCTCGACCTTCGGACGCGGCGACCAGCGCGCCAGCAGCGCCTGGAGCACGCGGGCCGTGGTCGACTTCCCGACCGCGACGGAACCGGCAACGCCGATGATGTAGGGCACCTTGCGGTCCCTGATATTGAGGAACTGCCGCTCGGCGTAATACAGGCGCTGCATCGCATCGACATAGATCGACAAAAGACGCGACAGCGGAAGGTAAATGTCCTCGACTTCCTTGAAATCGAGGCGGTCGTGCAGCGAACGCAGCCGGTCGAATTCGCCCGGCTCCAGCGTCATCGGCGTATCGTCGCGCAACCGCGCCCACTCTTTGCGCGTGTAGACGCGGTATGGATTATATTGCTGCTCCGGTGCGCGGATATCCATGACGCGACCTTCTCCGTTAAGAGGCGAGCATGATCCGGAAAAGTGTGTAGCGGTTTTCCGAAAAGATCATGCTCAAACAAACTCTCAGCTCTTGCGAGACGCTTTCTCTTCCAACCCTGACATATTCGTACGCTTGTCGAGCGCGGCTTCCACGTCTTCCAGTTTTACGCCTCGCGCCTTGAGCAGCACAAGGAAGTGGTAGAGCAGGTCGGCACTCTCGGCGATCAGATGCGCGCGATCGTTTTCGACTGCTGCGATTACAGTTTCGACTGCTTCCTCACCGAACTTCTTGGCGCAATGTTCGGCGCCCTTGTCGAGCAGCTTGCGGGTATAGGAGGCCTCGCCACCGGAGGCCGCGCGGGCGTCGATGGTTTGGGCGAGGTCGTGGATGGTGAAACGCGGCATCGGAATTACTCGAAACATCTCCGGCCAAAGGCCAATCCCGCCGGCCTGTGTAGCATTATTATGAACGGGAGTCGTCAGGCATCCATGCGCATGGGCAGGCCCCGCCGCGCCATGTGCTCCTTGGCTTCACGGATGGTGAATTCCCCGAAGTGGAAGATGGAGGCGGCCAGCACGGCGGTGGCGTGCCCATCGCGGATCCCGTCGACGAGGTGATCGAGATTGCCGACGCCGCCCGAGGCGATCACGGGAACGGGAACGCTGTCGGCGATCGCCCGGGTCAGCGGGATATCAAAACCCTGCCTGGTGCCGTCGCGATCCATCGACGTGAGCAGGATTTCTCCGGCGCCGAGCGAGACCACTTCCTGGGCATATTCGATGGCGTCGATCCCCGTCGAGTTGCGGCCGCCATGGGTAAAGATCTCCCAGCGGTCGCCGCCCGGGCGCTTGACCCGCTTGGCATCGATGGCGACGACGACGCACTGCTCGCCGAACTTCTCGGCGGCTTCCTTGACGAACTCGCGCCGCGACACCGCGGCGCTGTTGATCGAGACCTTGTCGGCGCCGGCCCGCAGCAACGTCTTGATGTCGTTGACCTCGCGAACGCCGCCACCGACGGTGACGGGCATGAAGCAGGCCTCGGCCGTGCGCCTGACAACATCAAGCATGATGCCGCGGTTCTCATGGGTCGCGGTGATGTCGAGAAAGGTCAGCTCGTCGGCGCCGGCAGCATCATAGGCGATCGCGGCCTCGACGGGATCGCCGGCATCGCGCAAATCGACGAAATTGACGCCCTTGACGACGCGGCCGTCCTTGACGTCGAGGCAGGGGATCACACGCACCTTGAACATGTGTCAGCTCCTGCGCGCATCGCGGATCAGGTTAAGGGCGGCGGCGGGATCGAGCCGGCCATCATAGAGCGCACGTCCCGCAATCGCGCCGGCGAGCCTTTTGGCACGCGGCGTCAGCATGGCTTTTACATCCTCGATCGAGGCGAGACCGCCGGAGGCGATCACGGGGATCGAGATCGCGTCGGCAAGCGCGATGGTCGCATCGAGGTTGAGGCCCTTGAGCAGGCCGTCGCGCGCGATGTCGGTGAAGATGATGGCGGCAACGCCGGCATCCTCGAAGCGCTGTGCGATCTCCAGCACCGTCACTTGCGAAGTCTCGGCCCAGCCTTCGACAGCGACCTTGCCGTCGCGCGCATCGAGGCCGACAGCGACGCGGCCGGGGAATTTCTTCGCCGCAGCCTTCACCAACTCCGGATCGCGCACTGCGGCCGTGCCGATGATGACGCGGGTGATGCCTTTTTCGAGCCAGGCTTCGACGGTCGCAAGATCGCGAATGCCGCCGCCAAGCTGCACCGGAATCCTGATCGTCTTCAGCATCGCCTCGACGGCTAACGCATTCACCGGCTTGCCGGCAAAGGCACCGTCGAGATCGACGACGTGGAGATATTCAAAGCCCTGCTCGGCAAAGCTCTGCGCCTGCGCGGCCGGATTAAGATTGAAAACGGTGGCGCGCGCCATGTCGCCTTGCTCGAGGCGCACGCACTGGCCGTTCTTGAGGTCGATGGCAGGAAAGAGAATCACGGTTTCCATCGCAAAAAGTTCGAGATCAAGGCGAGGCCGAAGCGCTGGCTCTTCTCGGGGTGAAACTGCGTGCCGATGGCGGTGTCCTTGCCGACGATCGCCGTGACGGGACCACCGTAATTGGCGCGCGCGAGCACATCCGCCTCGTTGGCGGCGTTGAGGTGGTAGGAGTGCACGAAATAAGCGTGCTGGCCCTTCTCACCGAGCGGCAGCTTGTTCAGCACTGGATGCTCCTGCAGCAACTCGAGCGTGTTCCAGCCCATGTGCGGGATCTTCAGGCTTTCATCGCGCGGCGTGATCTTCTCGACGTCGCCGCCGATCCAGTTCAGGCCTTCGGTGATGACATGCTCCTTGCCGCGGCTCGCCATCAGCTGCATGCCGACGCAGATGCCGAAGAACGGCCGCGCCTTGACGCGCACCGCTTCGGTGATCGCCTCGACCATGCCGTTGACGGCATCGAGGCCGCGCCGGCAATCGGCGAAGGCGCCAACGCCAGGCAGCACCAGGCGATCGGCCTCATAGGCCTGATCGGGATCGCTGGTGACGATGACTTTCTGCGGGTTCTCCAGGCTGCGCGCGGCGCGCTCGAAGGCCTTGGCGGCGGAATGAAGATTCCCGGAACCGTAATCGATGATGGCGACGCTCATCTTGACCCTCCCGGTTCTGGAAACAATCCAATGATGCCGCCGGCCGGAAGCGGCGGCGCGCTCGAAAATGGCTGACCCGGCACGTTTCGGGTCGGCGGCGGACCGCCGCGATCGACGGCCCATTGGTCGTTGACGATGCCGCGCTGGGACTTGCTCCAGCGCTCGAAGAAGCGGCGCTCGGCGGTGTCCTCGTCATCAGCGACGACGACATCGAGCTGCCGCCATTTGCCACGCGACAGCGTCCAGCGGCGCAGGCTCGAAGCTTCGAAACCCATCAGTAGCGCGACGATGACGTTGGCAACGAAAATCGAGCGGCGGCCGACGCCGAGGCTGTGCAGCTCCCCATCGAATGCGGCCAGGAAGACGATCCAGCCGATCAGCGCCAGCCACAGCCTGTTCCAGGCCAGCCAGATCGGACCGAATACCATCGCCCAGAAATGAAAGCCGTCGCGCACGAACACGAACTTGTCGGTCGCGCGCAGATCGGCGCCGCCGGGGAAGGGAGCATGAACTGTGTAGACAGGCATTTTCGATGCCCCGTTCTCGAGAATTTAAGTCGATACCGCCGTTGTCAGACGGAGAGGTCAGCCGCCAAGCGAGCCCTTGGTGGAGGGGATTTCGCCCGCCGCCTTGGGATCGATCGCAACCGCGGTGCGCAGCGCCCGCGCCAGGCCCTTGAAGCAGGACTCGGCGATATGGTGGCTGTTATCGCCATATAGGGTCTCGACGTGGAGAGTCACGCCGGCGTTGATGGCGAAGGCCTGGAACCACTCGCGCACCAGTTCGGTGTCGAATTCACCGATCTTGTGGCGGGGGAAGTCGGCCTTGAACACCAGGAACGGGCGGCCCGAGATGTCGATGACCACGCGCGTCAGCGTCTCGTCCATGGGCATGTGCACGCCGGCATAGCGGGTGATGCCCGCCATGTTGCCGAGCGCCTGCTTGACCGCCTGGCCGAGCGCGATGCCGGTGTCTTCGGTGGTATGGTGATAATCAATGTGCAGATCGCCCACCGCCTTGACCGTCAGGTCGATGCGGGAATGGCGGGCGAGGAGATCGAGCATATGGTCGAAAAAGCCGATGCCGGTCGCGATATTGGCCACGCCGGTGCCATCGAGGTTCACGGAGACCTCGATGTCGGTTTCCTTGGTCTTGCGCTTGATCGTCGCGGTGCGCATTGAAAGCTTTCGCTGTGGTTTTGGCCGAAAACGCCAGTCTCTTAACAGTCAAATGACGCCTTCGCTACTGCGGGAACGGCTGGCCGGGCCTCTACTTCTGCCTATGGTGAGCAAATTCGGCCCGGAACGGCCCGTTGTGCCCCCGTCCCTGACCGCCTAAATCAGGCCGGACAACGAGGACCATTCATGCAGGATTCCCAGAACAGCTCGCCGGTCTGGCACGGCACCACGATTTTGACGGTCCGCAAGGGCGGCAAGGTGGTGATCGGCGGCGACGGCCAGGTCTCGATCGGCCAGACCGTGATCAAGTCCAACGCCAAAAAGGTCCGGAAACTCGGCAAGGGCGACGTCATCGGCGGTTTTGCCGGTGCGACCGCGGACGCCTTCACCCTGTTTGAGCGGCTGGAGAGCAAGCTCGAGCAGTATCCGGGGCAATTGACCCGGGCGGCGGTCGAACTCGCCAAGGACTGGCGCACGGACCGTTACCTGCGTCGGCTGGAGGCCATGATGATCGTGGCCGACAAGGATGTCTCCCTGGTGCTGACAGGCACCGGCGACGTGCTCGAGCCTGAGGCCGGCGTGATGGCGATCGGCTCCGGCGGCAATTATGCGCTCGCCGCAGCCCGCGCCTTGATCGACACCGACAAGGACGCCGAGACCATCGTCCGCCGCTCGCTCGACATCGCCGCCGACATCTGCGTCTACACCAACCGCAACGTCACCATCGAAGCGCTGACGGCCGGCTAGAGGATGACATCGGCCCGCAGCGTCAGCCCGACCCAACCAGCAATCCCGCCGCTCGCCTGGGTCGGCATCGCATTGCTGCTGCTGGCGTTGCAGGCCTCGATCCTGTTCGCGATGGGACGGGTGCCGATCTGCACTTGCGGCTACGTCAAGCTCTGGCACGGTGACGTCAACAGCTCGGAAAACTCCCAGCACATCGCCGACTGGTACAGCTTTTCGCACGTGCTGCACGGCTTCCTGTTCTACGGGCTGACGTGGCTGCTGTTGTCGCGGCGGCTAAGTTGGCCCGCGCGGCTGATCGTCGCGATGCTGATCGAGGGCGTCTGGGAGATCGTCGAGAACTCACCGTTCATCATCGAACGCTACCGCGCCGGCACGATTTCGCTGGATTACTACGGCGACAGCATCGTCAATTCGGTATCGGACAATTTGTTCATGGTGCTGGGGTTCCTGATTGCGCGCGTGCTGCCGATCCCCGCAACCATCGTGATCGGCCTCGCCTTCGAGATCATGCTGGCGCTGCACATCAGGGACAATCTGACGCTCAACGTGCTCATGCTGATTCATCCGATCGAGGCCGTGAAGCAATGGCAATCCGGCCCGCCGATCATTTGATGACCCAAAAATCGGCTTGTCCCCGCCGGCTTCTGATCCTAGCTAAGGTGCCATGACAGACTTCTCCCCCCGCGAAATCGTTTCCGAACTCGACCGTTTCATCGTCGGCCAGGGCGACGCCAAGCGCGCCGTCTCGATCGCGCTGCGCAACCGCTGGCGCCGACAGCAGCTCACCGGCTCGCTGCGCGAGGAGGTGCTGCCCAAGAACATCCTGATGATCGGACCCACCGGCGTCGGCAAAACCGAGATCGCGCGGCGACTCGCCAAGCTTGCCAATGCGCCGTTCCTGAAGGTGGAAGCCACGAAGTTCACCGAGGTCGGCTATGTCGGCCGAGACGTCGAGCAGATCGTGCGCGATCTCGTCGAGGTCGCGATCGCCCAGGTGCGCGAGCGCAAGCGCAAGGACGTGCAGGCCCGGGCCCAGCTCGCCGCCGAGGAGCGCGTGCTCGATGCGCTCGTCGGCGCCAATGCGAGCTCGGCAACGCGCGAATCCTTCCGCAAGAAGCTGCGCGCCGGCGAGCTCAACGACAAGGAAATCGAGATCGAGACGCAGTCATCTGGCTCCGGCATGCCGATGTTCGAGATCCCGGGCATGCCGGGCGCGCAGATGGGCGCCATCTCGATCGGCGACATCTTCGGCAAGCTGGGCGGCCGCAGCAAGACGCGGCGGCTGACGGTCGAGGGCTCGCACGAGATCCTCGTCAACGAGGAATCCGACAAGCTGCTGGACACCGATCAACTGACGCTGGAGGCGATCAGCGCGGTCGAGAACAACGGCATCGTCTTCCTCGACGAGATCGACAAGATCTGCGCGCGCGAAGGCCGCGCCGCCGGCGACGTCTCGCGCGAGGGCGTGCAGCGCGACCTGCTGCCGCTGATCGAAGGCACCACGGTCTCGACCAAGCATGGCGCGGTCAAGACCGACCACATCCTGTTCATCGCCTCCGGCGCCTTCCACGTCGCAAAGCCGTCCGACCTGCTGCCGGAATTGCAGGGCCGGCTGCCGATCCGCGTCGAATTGCAGGCGCTGACCCGCGACGACATGCGCCGCATCCTGACCGAGCCCGAGGCCTCGCTGATCAAGCAATATGTCGCCTTGATGCAGACCGAGGGCGTGACACTCGACATCACCGACAGCGCCGTCGACGCGCTGGCCGACGTCGCGGTCGCCGTCAACTCGACCGTCGAGAATATCGGCGCCCGCAGGCTTCAGACGGTCATGGAGCGGGTGCTGGACGAGATCTCCTTCACCGCCCCCGACCGCAATGGCGAAACCGTCCGGGTCGATGCCGATTTCGTGCAGAAGCACGTCGGCGACCTCGCCAAGAACGCCGATCTCAGCCGGTTCATTTTGTGATTCGCTAGGCCCGCGCTATTCATTCCAGCGTCATCCCGGCGAACGCCGGGACCCATACTCACCGGCAGTCTTGTTGGAAATGATAGCGGCCCCAGCGTTGGCTCAAAACAAACATTCGTGGTTATGGGTCCCGGCCCCCCGTGCGCAATTGCGCACTAGGCCGGGGACGACGGTGCAGTTTGGCGCGCCGCCGGTGCCATATGCTCTCTGACATCCAGAAAAGCCCCTGGCGCATCCTGCTCGCGATCAACGCGGCGGTCATCGTCGGCGTCTTCATTCACAAGGTGAAGCTGCCGCCTTACGTGCCCTACATCCACCTGCTCGTCGACTACCATTTCGGCTTCATCAAGCGCGCTTTGATCGGGGCGATCGTCGCGCTGTTCACCGACAAGGTGCCGGTCTGGCTGGTGTTCGCGATCTCGGGGACGGCGTGGCTGGTGACGCTGGCCCTCTTCGTGCAGTTGTTTCGGAAGACGTTCGGCTTCAGCGCGAAGACGCTGCCGCTGTTCGTCTTCATGGCGGGCTCGCCGTACTTCCTGAAGAATTTCATGCACACGCTCGGCCATTTCGACATCTATGGCTGCCTCTCGGCGCTGGTCCTGCTGCTGATGCCGGCGGGCTCGTTGCTGTTCGTGGCGGCGGCGGCGCTGCTCTCGATCATCCTCGTGCTGATCCATCATATTCATCTCTTGATGTATGTGCCGACGATCATCACCATCGTCGTGATCAGGCACTACCTGACCTACGGCGTCACCAGAACCAATGTGGCATTCGGCCTGGCAGCGCTCTTCTGCGTCAGCGCGCTGTTCTTCGCCGCGCAATTCCTCGGGACCATGCCGATCCCGCAAGCTGATTTCCTCGCTTATCTCAAGAGCCGGATGGCCGATCCGTCACGCGAGGATCTGCTGCAATTCGCCTACATCTGGTACCAACCGCTCGCGAAGGAAATCTCCGACACCTGGGCCTGGCTGCCGCACAACAGCCTCGGCATTCCCGTGTTCGCGCTGCTGTTCTGGCTGCATACGCCGTTGTGGCGCTATTTCGCGGACCTGATCCATGCACTCGCGAGCGAGACGCATCGCCAGCTCGTCATCGCGGCCCTGATCGGCGTCAGCCTGGCCTATCTCGTGATGTTCGCGATGGTGTTCGACTATTCGCGCTGGATGTCGAGCTGGGCGGTCTGCATGTTCCTGATCCTGCACGCCGTAAAGATGCTGCCGGCCAAGCACGAGACACAGCTGATCCCGGAAGAAGACAAGAAGACCAATATCTTCGGCCTGATCATCACCCTGATCCCGCGCGTCGGGATCGTCCGGCCTTTTTAGTTGAGCATGATCTCCGCGCAAACGCGTTCCGCGTTTGTCGCGAGGGAAAACCGATATCCACTTTTCCAGATCACGCTCTTTAAAACCGCGCGCGCCTGATCCGCACATACAGCGCGCCCTCGCCGCCATGGCAGATGCCCGCTTCCTCGAACCCGACCACGAAGGCGCGGAATTCCGGCAGGCTCAGCCATTCCGGAACCTGGCGGCGAAGCACGCCGCTTTCGCCGCCGCTGCGGCCCTTGCCGGTGATGACGAGCACGAAGGTCAGGCCATCGTGATGGGCGCGGTGCAAAAAACCGGTCAGGGCGCGGTGGGCGCGCATCTGGGTCATGCCGTGCAGATCGAGCCGCGCCTCGATCTCGCTGCGGCCGCGCGACAGTTTTGTGCGTTCGCGCTTGCCGAGCGGGGCGAGCGGCGGCATCGACGGTTTTGACGGACGCGGGGCCGGCGCCGCAGCCAGGGGTCGCGGCGACAGCGCTTGTTTCGCGACCGGCGCGGCCGGCGAGGCCTCGGCACGCGGCGCGGCGTGCAGCTTGGTCGCCCGATGCTTGCGCAGCGGCTTGACCTGCCTCGAGACCAAATCCCACAGCTCGCGATCTTCCTCACTGAGCGCGCGACGGCGCGGCGAAGGACGCGGATCCAGCACGGGCGGACGGGACGATCGCTTCATTGCTGGTGGGAATGCGTTTTCATGTGCCTGCGAGGTTCGCGGACAGGTTCTATCACAGGACGCGGCGCCGGAATTGGGATGGGGCTCGCAACGGCGACAGTCTCGTCGTGGCCTGGAGTTGCGGCGGGCGCGACGGGCTTTGCCGCAGGCGGCTGCGGAAACAGCCTTGCGATCTTCTCGGACGGCCGCGGATCCGGCACCGGCAGCCTGGCTGCGCGAATATTCGGATCGAGGCTCTTCGGCACCAGCATCACGAAATGCATGGGGTGGCGCAGCCGTCCCGAGACGCGGCCAGCGTCCGCACCCGCACCAAAATAGAGATCCGCGCGGGCTGGGCCGACAATTGCGGAGCCGGTATCCTGCGCGATCATCAGGCGATGGAACGGCGTCTTGGCGCGGTCGGACTCGATCGGCAGCTCGCCCTCGATGAAGAACGGCGTGCCGTAGACATGCAGCGATTTGTCGACCGCGATCGAGCGGCCGGCAGTCAGCGGGATGCCTTGCGCACCGATCGCCTCGTCCTTATCGGACAGATTGACCTCGTGGAAGAAGATATAGGAGCGGTTCTGCCGCCGCAGCTCCTTGGCACCATCAGGATTTTGCGCCATCCACTCCCTGATCTTCTGCATCGACATCTCTTCCTTCGGGATGATGCCGCGCTCGATCAGGATGCGCCCGACCGCCGTGTAGGGATAGCCGTTATAGGAATCGTAATTGAGCCGGACGGTCGAGCCGTCCTCGAACTTGATCCGCGCCGAGCCCTGGATCTGGGCGAACAAAAGATCGGTCGGATCCTTCAGCCAGGCGATCTCCAGCCCGCGGCCGGCGATCTTGCCGTCCTCGATCTCGCCGCGATCATAATAGGGCACGAGCTTGCGGCGGCCGATCTTGCGATACACGGGCCCCTTGTTGGGCAGGCTGACGGAGGCCTGATTGAAGCCGCGCACGAACAAGTTCGAGGGGCGGCGATAGACCGGCACGTTGTAGATTTCGGTCTGCGTGCGCGATCCGTCCAGCACCGGCTCATAATAACCGGTGACGAAACCATCGGGCTCCCCTAAGCGCGAGATCCGCAGCGGCGAAAAATTGTCTTCAAAGAAGGCCTTCGCGCCGGCGTCATCGGTCGGCTCCCGCGACTTGGCGGCGCGGCAGGGTTCGCTCAGCGAACCGCCCAAGGCCTTGAATTCAAGCGCCTTGTGTTCAGGAGCGCTGGTCTGCGCATTGATCGACCGGCAGCTGGCACGAAACGTCTTGTAGGCGGCGAGATGATCGTCATCGCTCCAGCCCTTCACGTCGGCCCAGGCCAGCGGCAGATATTGCGCGCCTGATATTTCGAACGGGAGCGGGAGCTGGGGATAGGGCAGCGCGCGCGGCGGGATCGCGGCGACTTCGGGGACGTGGTGATGCTGGCTGCGGTAGTGACGCCGCGCAGCCTCGGCGCCGAGAGAAAACGAAGCCAGCACGACGAGACCTGCGCAAAGCGCCGTCGCGCTGTTCTTCAGGAAGATCTTAATTCGCGCTTCCGGTGCCAACCAGCTTCCAATTCGGATCGCGAGAGGTGGTGTCGCGGGCGAAAGTCCAGATGTCGGTGATGTCGGCGACCTTGTCGGCGTTGCCGTCGACGATATTGCCGGCCTTGTCACGGGTGACCGAGATCATCTGCGAGACGAAACGCACGGTCAGCTGCGCCGTACGGTCGCGCAGCTCGGCGCCAACAAGCTCGGCCTTGTCGATCGACACGAAGCGCGTCTCGGTCTTCTGATCGTTCTTCTCGCGGTCCTTGATCGCGGCGTCGAAGCTTTCATAGACCTCCGACGAGAGCAGGTCGCGCAGCGAGCGGCGATCGCCATTGGCAAAGGCGAGCACGATCATCTCATAGGCGCCGCGGGCGCCGGACAGGAAGTGGCGCGGGTCGAAGGTGGAATCCCGCTCGACGATGGCGTCGAGTCCCTGGGCCAGCGCAGTGCCCGGCTCGGTCAGTCCCTTCCAGCGGTCCGACGGCGGGGTCGGCTCGGCCGTCGGCGCCAGCGGGGCCTGATCGATCACCTTGCCCGGCATGGTCACGACATTCTTGTCGGGGGCACCACCCAGCGCATTGCGCGCGGTACGGTCGAACGGCGGCCGCTCATTGCCCGTCCGCTGCCCCAGCACGCTACGCAGCCGCAGGAAAATAAAGACCGCCAGCGCAAGGAAGATGATGGTGTAGATGTCCACGTCGTATCGCTTTCTGGTCTTAACCCGGGTCGTCTTTGGGGTCGTTGCCGGGAAAATCAATCCGGCCAGTAGACCGTTCCATACCGGAACGGCAAGATGACATCACCATTTTTGGCCCGCGCGTCTCGTCCGGCGGATGTAGGCACGAAATCTGGCCCGGCCAATGGCGCCTTTTGGCACAGCCCGAAGTGTAGCGCGTTTTATGCTTAAGGGGAAACCCGATCCTGCCCGGAAATCGCGCATCTTCAAGCGTTTAACGTGCGGTTTGGTGTCCGGGCCGGGTCAAACGTCACAGTTGTGGGCGTCGGCCGGATCGACCCTCCAGCGCCGTTCGTCCTTGTGGAATGAGGCAGCCCTATGTTAGCCAACCGCCGCGAAATTCAGCCCCAATCGGGTAAGGAGAGACTTTGATGACCAATGGCAACGGCACCCCTCCCGAGGCGGCCCAGGCTCCCCAGCTCAATGTGCTGGCGCAATATACTAAGGACCTGTCGTTCGAAAATCCGAACGCGCCGAGCTCGCTGCAGCAGCAGAGCCAGGCGCCGCAGATCAACATCCAGATCAATGTGAACGCCAACAACCTCAGCGAAACCGAGTTCGAGGTGACGCTGGCGGTCGAGGGCAAGGCCGAAACCGCGGGCAAGGTGATGTTCTCGTTCGAGCTGGCGTATGCCGGCGTGTTCCGCATCACCAATGTGCCAAAGGAGAACCTGCATCCGCTGGTCATGATCGAATGCCCGCGTCTGCTGTTCCCGTTCGCCCGTGAGATCATCGCGACCGCCGTGCGCGACGGCGGGTTCCCGCCGCTGATGCTGGACCCGGTCGACTTCGTCGGTCTCTATCGCCAGAACATGGAGCGGCAGATGGCCGCCCAGGGTCAGGCCGGTAAAGCCTAACCTCCGAACCTAGCCAGCCGAAGAGGCGACTGGAGCGGCGAGATATTCGTTCCAGATCGCCTTTTCGCCCATTGTTGCGATGAAGGCCCGATGGGCCTCACGCTCGGCATCCGACACCCGCGGCGCAAGCGGTACCAGGCGCTGCCGCCGCGGCGCATCGCCACCGGCGCTGATGCGAATTTCCTGGGTCTCCGACGCGAGAAGCAGCTGCGACTGCCGCGCCCCGACCAGATCGACATAGACCTCTGCCAGAAGCTCGGAGTCGAGCAACGCGCCGTGCTTGGTGCGGTGTGAATTGTCGATCAAATAGCGCGAACAGAGATCGTCGAGCCGGTTCGACACGCCAGGATGTTTGCGCCGCGCCAGCAGCAGCGTATCGACCAGCCGCTCGCGCGGAATCGGCGTGCGCTTGATTCGGTCGAGCTCGGCATTGATGAAGCTGATGTCGAACGAGGCGTTGTGGATCACCAAAGGCGCATCGCCGATGAACGCCAGGAACTCGTCGGCCACCTCGTGAAACAGCGGCTTGGTCGACAGGAACTCGGCCGACAGCCCGTGCACGGCGAAGGCTTCCGCCGGCATGTCCCGCTCAGGGTTGATATAGACGTGGTACGTCTGTCCCGTCGGCATGCGGTTGAAGATCTCGACGCAGCCGATTTCGACCAGACGATCGCCGCGCAGGGGATCGAGGCCGGTGGTTTCGGTATCGAGAACGATTTCGCGCATGATTTTTGGGTGCCGTGCAAGAAGCCGTGGTTACAGGCGAATCAGGCCCGCCGCTGCGGCATCTTAACGACCTCGGCCAGGATGTGCGTGATTTGCGCGCGCACCGGCTCGAGTCCGTGGGAGGTATCCACGACGAAATCCGCCCGTTTGCGCTTTTCGGCGTCGGGCATCTGCTTGGCAATGATGGCCTCTAACTTGGCCTCGTCCATGGTTCCCCGCGCCAGCACGCGCTCGCGCTGCGTCTCCGGCGAGGTCGAGACCACGACGACGGCGTCGACCCGCTTCTCGCCACCGGTTTCGAACAGCAGCGGGATATCGAGAACCACGACCGGCGCCTTGGCGGCTTCCGCATCAGTAAAGAATTTTTGCCGGGAGGCGCCGAGCATCGGATGGACGATCTGCTCGAGCTGCTTGATCGCGGCAGGATCATGCACCACGCGCGCCGACAGTTTTGGACGATCGACCTTGCCGTTGGCGGTGGTGCCGGGGAAGGCGGCCTCGATCGCCGGCGCGGCCGCACCTTCGTAGAGCTGATGAACGGCCGCATCGGCGTCGTAGACGGGCACGCCAGCCTCCGCGAACAATTTCGCGGTGGTGGATTTGCCCATCCCGATCGAGCCTGTGAGTCCGAGGATCCGCATCAGCGCAACACCATCCCTGTCAGTTACACCGCAACGAGCTGCTCGCGCCGCAGGAACGCAAGCAGCGGCAGGAGCGGCAAGCCGAGAATGGTGAAATGGTCGCCGTCGATGCGCTCGAACAGATGGATGCCGAGCCCTTCGAGCTGATAGGCGCCGACGCTGGTGGTGACGGTATCGCCGGCCGCATCGAGATAGGCGGACAGTTCGGCCTCGCTCATCTGCCGCATGGTCATGCGCGCGACCGAGACATCCTCAAAGACAATCTTGCCATCACGCGCGACCGCGACGGCCGAATTCAGCTCGTGACTGTTGCCGGAGAGATCACGCAGTTGCGCCAGAGCCTGGGCACGGCCTGCGGGCTTGTTGAAGAGTCGATTGCCCAGCGCCAGCGTCTGGTCGGCACCAATCACATAGCTTCCGGGATAATTGGTCGAGACCGCTTTCGCCTTTTCACGCGCCAGCAGCAGGCCAATTTCACGCGGGTTCGACAGCTTTGAATCTACCTGAATCCGGCGTTCGTCGATATCGGCTGTGATCGCCTTGAAGTCGAACCCGGCATTGGCCAGCAGCACCTTTCGCGCACTGCTTTGCGACGCCAGGATCAAGGGGGATGTGCCGCGCCAGAGAGACATCGCCGGAGCTTATTCCGAAGGCCGGTTGCGCTGGCGATCGCTATAAAGCTTCATGATCGCAGCTGCGGTTTCCTCGATCGAGCGACGCGTGACGTCAAGCAACGGCCAATCGTGCTTGGCACTCAGCTTGCGTGCAAATGCGACCTCCTCGGTGACCGACTGCCTGTCGGTATAGGTATCACTGCCGGATTCCGCGCCCATCGACAGCAGGCGGTTCTGACGGATCTGGATCAGGCGTTCAGGCGTTGCGTGCAGACTTACCACCAGCGGCCGGGTCAATGTCTCCAGCTGCGCCGGCACGGGAATGCCCGGAACCAGCGGCACGTTGGCGGTGCGAATGCCGCGGTTGGCAAGATAGATCGACGTCGGTGTCTTCGAGGTGCGGGACACGCCGACCAGCACGACGTCGGCTTCCTCCAGACCTTCGACATGCTGGCCGTCGTCATGGATCATCGTGTAGTTCAGCGCATCGATGCGCTTGAAATATTCGGCGTTGAGCACGTGCTGTGCACCGACGCGACCGGTCGTTGCGGCACCGAGATAGGCTTCGAACAATTGCATGACCGGGCCGATGATCGAGAGGCTCGGAACATTGATGTTCTTGCACTTGTCCTCGAGCCGGAACACCAAATCCTTCTCCAGCAGCGTGAACAGCACGATGCCAGGCGCTTCCTCGATCTCGTCGAGCACGCGGTCGAGCTGCTTCTGGCTGCGCACCAGCGGATAGACGTGCTCGACCGGCGTGACATTGGCGTACTGCGCGGCGACGGCACGCGCGACAGTGATCAGGGTCTCACCGGTGGAGTCGGAGACGAGGTGCAGATGGAAATAATTGCTCGAGGTCGGCACAAAAACTCTTTGTATGGGGGCGGTGTGGTTTGTGGATTTCTGTGGAGCTTAACCCCTCGGAAAGGGTTGCGCGACACCAGGGGCGGGACAAGTGCCAATTTTCTTCACACCGCTGCCCGTCAGAACAAGTCCGGCGGCCTGTCGTGAGAGGAGCGGGATTGCGCTGACAACCCCCTTGATAGGCTGCGGATAGAAATGCGCAAGCCTTTGAGCCCGGACCCTTTATCTGGCCAGGCGGGAACCAGCGAGGACATGTTGATGGATGTGAACAAGCGTTAGCGGACGTGCGGACGGCCTTGTGTGAGTCCAATCCACGGTCACTCAGACTCAAACCTTTAAGAATCTAAGATTCTAGATTTGAGGAAGGCTCAGGGTACGGATATGTGTGCAGGTGAGACCTTAACGAGTTCTTACTATCCCCAGCTCGCCGCGTAGATGAGCGCAAAGTCGGAAGCCGGACATGTTTGAAGACGTCTATCTCTGGATCAAGGCGCTGCACGTGATCGCGGTCATCTCCTGGATGGCCGGCATGCTCTATCTGCCCAGGCTGTTCGTCTATCACTGTGAAGCTGAGATCGGCTCGAAACAGTCGGAAACGTTCAAGGTGATGGAGCGCCGCCTGCTCAAGGCGATCATCAACCCCGCGATGATCCTCACCTGGCTCGCCGGGCTTTATCTCGCCTGGGCCGGCCATTGGTTCACATTCGGCTGGCTGCACGTAAAACTGGCGATGGTGCTGGCGCTCTCAGCGGTCCACGGCTTTTTTTCCCGCTGGCTCAAGGACTTCGCTGCCGACCGGCGCCCCCACAGTCAGAAATTCTTCCGGATTATCAATGAGGTGCCGACCGTTTTGATGATCATCATTGTCATCATGGTGATCGTGAAGCCGTTCTAGCCAAGATTTGAGGCAGGAATCGTGAATGATCGCTCATCGCTTCGGCTTGCGGAGTGGAAAGCGATTTTCTATATTAGGCCATCCCACCCAACGCAGGCGGATGTGGTTGTGTCCGAGCTTTTTGAAGGCCGGACACCGCATCAGGTTTGAAGCCCCCACCGGCACTTAACCTTGCCAGACCTGCGGACCTTATCTTCTCACGTCCGCATTTCAGAGCCTCCTCGCACCCCCTCCCAAGGTTACCCCACAGGACCACCCCAATGCGGGAAATCAAACTCGAAGACCTCAAATCCAAAACGCCGGCCGAGCTCGTCTCGTTCGCGGAGGAGAATGGGGTCGAGAATGCCAGCACCATGCGCAAGCAGGAGCTGTTGTTCGCCATCCTCAAGCAGCTCGCACTCGCCGAGACCGACATTGTCGGCCAGGGCGTCGTCGAGGTGCTCTCCGACGGCTTCGGCTTCCTCCGCTCGCCCGATGCCAATTATCTTCCGGGCCCGGACGACATCTACGTTTCGCCCTCGCAGATCCGCCGTTTCGGTCTGCGCACCGGCGACACCATCGAAGGCCATATCCGCAGCCCGAAAGAGGGCGAGCGCTATTTCGCGCTGCTGAAAGTCAACACGCTCAATTTCGAGGATCCGGAAAAGGCCAAGCACAAGGTCAATTTCGACAACCTCACGCCGCTGTTTCCGAATCAGCGTTTCCGCATGGAAATCGACGATCCGACGCGGAAAGACCTGTCTGCACGCGTGATCGACATCGTCGCTCCGATCGGCAAGGGCCAGCGTGCGTTGATCGTTGCGCCACCGCGCACGGGCAAGACCGTGCTGATGCAGAATATCGCGCATTCGATCACGGCCAATCATCCTGATTGCTATCTGATCGTGCTGCTGATCGACGAACGTCCGGAAGAAGTGACGGACATGCAGCGTTCGGTGAAGGGCGAGGTCGTGTCGTCGACCTTCGACGAGCCGGCGGTGCGTCACGTCCAGGTCGCGGAGATGGTGATCGAGAAAGCCAAGCGCCTCGTCGAGCACGGCCGCGACGTCGTCATCCTGCTCGATTCGATCACGCGTCTCGGCCGCGCCTACAACACAGTGGTGCCGTCTTCAGGCAAGGTGCTGACCGGCGGTGTCGATGCCAACGCGCTGCAGCGTCCCAAGCGCTTCTTCGGTGCCGCCCGTAACATCGAGGAGGGCGGCTCGCTGACCATCATCGCGACGGCGCTGGTCGATACCGGCAGCCGCATGGACGAAGTCATCTTCGAAGAGTTCAAGGGCACGGGTAACTCGGAACTGATCCTGGATCGCAAGGTCTCGGACAAGCGGACCTTCCCGGCGATCGACATCTCGCGCTCCGGCACCCGCAAGGAGGAGCTCATCACCGATCCTCAGGTGCTCAAGAAGATGTACGTGCTCCGCCGTATCCTCAACCCGATGGGCACGATGGACGCGATCGACTTCTTGCTCGACAAGCTGCGCTCGACCAAGAGCAATTCGGAGTTCTTCGACTCCATGAACACCTGAGCCAGGGTGCAGCAAAACATCAGAGGGCGCCTTCAGGCGCCCTTTTTGTTGTGCGGGTTTGCTGCGGGAAAGATGCAGCATAACCAACGGGCGGGGTGAGAAGCCGAATTTCGGTATCATGTTGATATAATTATAGATTTATTGACTTCTGGCCGGCCGAAATGTCCGAGGCGGGGAATTGTGCAGCAAAAAGCCGGCGTATGTTGCGATGCACCAATGGAATTTGTTGCGGGTCAGACCGCAGCAAAATCGTCTTTGGTGTTGGCCCGGAATGAGCGGTTTGCCTTTTCGCGGCCAGCCAGACAAATAGGCCATGCATTCGCGTGACCAGACCATCTTTGCGCTATCGTCCGGCCGGCCGCCGAGTGCGATCGCCATCGTGCGCGTCTCGGGTCCGCAAGCCGGACAGGCGGTGATGACATTGGCGGGCAAGCTGCCGGCGCCGCGGCAGGCCAGCCGGCGGCTGCTCCATGACGGCGCCGGCCAGCCGATCGACGATGCGGTCGTGCTCTGGTTTCCGGGGCCGGGGACTGCGACGGGCGAAGACGTCGCCGAATTCCACGTCCATGGCGGCCGCGCCGTGCTCGCCGCGCTCCTGGCTGCTATTTCGATAATTCCGAATACACGCGCGGCCGAACCGGGCGAGTTCACGCGGCGCGCATTCGAGAGCGGCAAGCTCGACCTCACCGAAGCCGAAGGTCTCGACGACCTCATCCATGCCGACACCGACCGCCAGCGCCGCCAGGCGCTGCGGCAGCTGCAGGGGCTGCTCGGCGACCGCGCGCGCGACTGGCGCGAGCGCATCATCGAGGCGTCGGCGCTGATCGAGGCCGGCATCGATTTTTCCGATGAAGGCGATGTTCCTGCCGAGTTGCGGGCGCCGGCGGTGAAGGCGATCAAATCGCTGCATGCCGAGATCACAAAAGTCCTTGCGGCACAGGGACATTCTGAACGCCTGCGCGATGGCATGGTGGTTGCGATCGCGGGCGAGCCGAACGTCGGAAAGTCGACCCTGATGAATCAGCTCGCCCGCCGCGAGGTCGCGATCGTTTCGCCGCATGCCGGCACCACGCGTGACGTCATCGAAGTGCAGCTTGATCTCGACGGCTATCCCGTCACTGTCATCGACACCGCCGGTATCAGAGAGACCGACGATCCCGTCGAACAGGAAGGCGTGCGGCGAGCGAGGGCTCGGGCTGAAGACGCCGACCTCGTGCTGTGGCTGGTCGAGGGAGAGGGCGCCGCCAATCCGGATGCGATGCGGTCGGGCGACCTGCCTGGCGGTCCAATCTGGGTGGTGCGCAACAAGATCGACCTTGGCGGCGCCAGCGCCGGTCCGTCCGGCGAATTCCAGATCTCAGCGAGCCGGGGCGACGGCATCCCCGCGCTGGTCGAGGCCCTCGTCGGATTCGCAGCCGACTTCTTCGGGACGACCGAGGGTGCATTGGTCACTCGGGCCCGCCAGCGGGATCTGTTGAGCCGTGCGTCAGAGAGCTTGCGCCAGAGTCTCGAGCTTGTAGAAGAGGGCGAGGAGCTGGCCGCCGAAGAGCTGCGCGCTGCCGCCTACGCCCTGGGCCGGCTGCTGGGCCGGGTCGACGTCGAGGACGTCCTCGGGGCCATCTTCCAGAAGTTTTGTATCGGAAAGTAGTTCTAGTTCTTCAATGTAGAACTAGCCATTGTTCCATTTCTTCTGTTTCACGTGAAACGGGGTGGTTCCAGCTTGTTTCACGTGAAACAGGAGGGGGGGATTGGAGTGAGGGGCGCTCCGCTCTTAATCTCCGTCATTGCTAGGAGCCCCTTGCGACGAAGCAATCCAGGCTGCGTCCGCGGAAGCGATTGGATCCTTCGCTTCGCTCGCAATGGCGGAATGCGATGTCGCAGTTCCGGTTCCCGAACGCGTATCGTCGGCAGTGGCCGGTGCGCGCGTTTCACGTGAAACATTCCGCCACCCAGTACCTTCCCCTACTGTGCATGGGGTTGTTTTCACGAGACGGCTCTGTGGCCACCCGGGCCCGTTTCACGTGAAACACCCGCCGCGTCCAGTTTCCCCTTCCGGCTTTACAGGCTCTGAGCTAGAAGTCCGCCCATGCGATCAGAGCGAGAGAATTTCGACGTCATCGTCATTGGCGGCGGCCATGCCGGCTGTGAGGCCGCGGCGGGGTCTGCCCGGATGGGCGCCTCGACCGCGCTGGTCACGCACCGTTTCTCGACCATTGGCGCGATGTCCTGCAACCCCGCCATCGGCGGTCTCGGCAAGGGCCATCTGGTCCGTGAGGTCGATGCGCTTGACGGTCTGATGGGCCGCGTCGGCGATGCCGGCGGCATCCAGTTTCGGGTGCTGAACCGCCGCAAGGGTCCCGCTGTCCGTGGTCCGCGTGCCCAGGCCGACCGGAAGCTTTATGCCGCCGCCATGCAGGCTGCGATCCAGCAGACGGAAGGTCTTTCGGTCATCGAAGGCGAGGCCGACGAGCTGGTCGTGGTCGATGGCGGGGTCACTGGACTGCGCCTGGCCGATGGCCGTGAGCTCCGGGCAGGGGCTGTCGTGGTCACGACAGGCACCTTCCTGCGCGGTCTGATCCATCTGGGCGAGAAGACCTGGCCTGCCGGCCGGGTCGGCGAGGCCCCGGCGATGGGTCTTTCGACATCCTTTGAGCGGGCCGGCTTTACCCTCGGGCGGCTCAAGACCGGGACGCCGCCGCGTCTCGACGGTTCGACGATCGACTGGTCCGCGGTCGAGATGCAGCCTGGAGACGAGCCGCCGGAGCCGTTCTCGGTTATGACCGAGCGGATCACGACCCCGCAGATCCAGTGCGGAATCACCCGGACCACGGCCGCAACCCATGAGGTGATCCGGGCCAATGTGCATCGTTCCCCGATGTACTCCGGCCAGATCAAGAGCTCCGGTCCGCGCTATTGCCCGTCGATCGAGGACAAGATCGTCCGCTTCGGCGACCGCGACGGCCATCAGATCTTCCTGGAGCCCGAGGGGCTCGACGATACGACCGTCTACCCCAATGGCATCTCGACCTCGCTCCCCGAGGAGGTCCAGCTCGCGATCCTCGCCAGCATCCCCGGCCTTGAACAGGTGAAGATGGTCCGCCCCGGCTACGCGATCGAATACGACCACATCGATCCCCGCGAGCTCGATCCGACCCTTCAGACCAAGCGCCTGCGTGGTCTCTTCCTGGCCGGCCAGATCAACGGCACCACGGGATACGAGGAAGCTGCAGGCCAGGGCATCGTCGCCGGCGTCAATGCGGCACTGTCCGCCAGCGGCGCCGCGCTGACGGTGTTCGACCGGGCAGACGGCTATCTCGGCGTGATGATCGACGACCTCGTCACCCGCGGGATCACCGAGCCCTACCGCATGTTCACCTCGCGGGCCGAGTACCGGCTGACCTTGCGGGCGGACAATGCCGATCAGCGTCTGACCGAGAAGGGGATTGCGCTGGGCTGTGTCGGCAGCGCCCGGACCGGGCATCATCGAGCCAAGATGGAGGCCCTAAGCGCTGCCCGAACCCTCTCGAAGTCGCTGACCATCACGCCCAACGAAGCGATCAAGCATGGGCTATCCCTCAACCGGGACGGCCAACGCCGGTCCGCGTTCGAGCTCATGGCCTATCCAGAGATCGGCTGGAGCCAGGTCCGTGCGATCTGGCCGGAGCTGTCCGCCATTGATCCTGTGATCGCCACTCATCTGGAGATCGACGCCAAATACGACGTCTATCTGGAGCGCCAGAGTGCTGACGTCGAAGCCTTCCGGCGCGATGAGGGGATGGTGCTGTCGGAGGTCGATTACAGCCTCGTCCCCGGTCTCTCCAATGAAGTCCGGGCCAAGCTGGAGAAGGCGCGGCCATTCACGGTCGGTCAGGCCGGCCGGATCGACGGCATGACGCCAGCGGCGCTCGGCGTCCTCGCGGCCTATCTTCGCCGCGAGGCACGAAAGACTTCCAAGGCAATCGCATAGGCGTTTCACGTGAAACAGCGCGGATCGGGCGGCGACAGACCGCTAACGCGACGACCCGGAGCAGGTGAGGGCACCGCCCACCGATCCGACGCGGCACCGGCTAAGCCGAAGATCGACAAGGCCAGCGCCAACGATCAGGCGCTCGACGCCATCATCGCGGCCGACAAGCGCGCAGCCTTGAAGCTTGCCCCCGTTTCACATGAAACGGAGGCACGGCTTGACCGCTACATCGTGCTGCTTCGGGAGTGGCAGGCCAAGACCAATCTGGTCGCGCCCTCGACCCTGCCAAACCTTTGGACCCGGCACATCGCCGATTCGCTTCAGCTCGTCGACCTCGCGCCATCAGCAAAACGCTGGGCCGACCTCGGCAGCGGCGGCGGTTTTCCCGGCGTCGTCCTGGCCTGCGCCATGGCCGGGACGCCGGACGCTCGTGTCCATCTCGTCGAGCGAATCGCCAAGAAGGCTGCCTTTTTGCGCGAAGCCATTCGCGTCACCACATCTCCGGGAGTCGTACATCTCGCTGAGATCGGGGATAATGTGGATAGAATCACCGGCCCCGTCGATTGCGTCACCGCGCGCGCGCTGGCTCCGCTACATCAACTCATCGGCTTTGCGGAGCCGCTGATGCGCCAGGGCGCAAAGGCGCTGTTTCCCAAGGGTCAAGATGTAGAGGCTGAATTGACCGAAGCCGCTAAATATTGGAATATTCAGCCACGTCTCCACCGAAGCCGGACGGGTGACGGTTGGATCGTCGAGCTGGGTTCAGTTGAACGGCGCGCGTGAGGCGCTCAGGGGTTGAGTTGGGGAATTTCGATGACCGTGATGGACGAGCCGCAGCAAGACCAGGCCTCGCAGGAAAAGGCTGAAGTGCCGCATGGCCACCCGCGCATCCTGGCGCTGGCGAATCAAAAAGGCGGCGTGGGAAAAACAACCACAGCGATCAACCTTGGTACCGCACTCGCCGCGATTGGCGAGCGCGTCCTGATCGTCGATCTCGATCCGCAGGGTAACGCCTCGACCGGCCTCGGCATCGATCGCCGCAATCGGTCGTGCTCGACCTATGACGTGCTGATCGGCGAAGCCCCTCTGCGCGAGGCCGTCGTGTCGACCGCGGTGCCCAGGCTGCACATCGCGCCCTCGACCATGGATCTCTCCGGTCTCGAGCTCGAGCTCGGCACCACTGCCGGACGCGCCTTCAAGTTGCGCGATGCGATCGCCTCGCTCAACAACAACGTCTCGCCGGATGCCGACTACACCTATGTGCTGATCGACTGCCCGCCATCGCTCAATTTGCTCACGGTGAATGCGATGGCCGCATCGGACGCGATCCTGGTGCCGCTGCAGTGCGAGTTCTTTGCGCTCGAAGGTCTGTCGCAATTGCTGCAGACGGTGGAGCAGGTGCGCTCGACGCTGAACCCGAACCTGTCGATCCACGGCATCGTGCTGACCATGTTCGACTCGCGCAACAACCTCTCGAACCAGGTCGTTGCCGACGTGCGCCAGTTCATGGGCGAGAAGGTCTACAAGACCATGATCCCGCGCAACGTGCGCATCTCGGAGGCGCCGTCCTACGGCAAGCCCGTGCTGGTCTACGATCTCAAATGCGTCGGTAGTGAAGCCTATTTGCGGCTCGCCACCGAAGTGATCCAGCGCGAGCGCGAGCTGCGCGTCACGCATTGATGGTGCCGTAGGGTGGGCAAAGGCGTCGTCGCTGTGCCCACCATCTTCCGCGCATAAACGACGGGTGGGCGCGCTTCGCTTTGCCCACCCCACGACAACAATTCAGTTCTGGAGTGCTGCACCGTGAATCCAAGGGAGTTGGCAATGGCCGACGAAGCGCGTTCGCGACTGGGCCGGGGTCTTGCAAGTCTGATCGGTGACGTCGGCGGCGAAGCCCAGCACGTCGACCGTCCGCGCGCGCAACGCAAGGTGCCGATCGAATTCATCAAGGCCAATCCGCGCAACCCGCGCCGCACGTTTTCGGATACCGAGCTCAAGGAGCTCTCGGAGTCGATCAAGCAGCATGGCGTGATCCAGCCGATCGTGGTGCGCCCCGTCAAGGGTGCGCAGGATCGCTTCGAGATCATCGCCGGTGAGCGGCGCTGGCGCGCGTCGCAGATGGCGGGTCTGCATGAAGTGCCGATCGTGCCGGTCGACATCAGTGACAGCGATGCGCTGGAGTTCGCGATCGTCGAGAACGTGCAGCGCGAAGACCTCAACCCGATGGAAGAGGCGCAGGGCTATCACGCGCTCGCCAACGAGTTCAAACGCAGCCAGGAGGAGATCGCTAAGGTTGTCGGCAAGAGCCGCAGCCACGTCGCCAACATGATGCGGCTGACCAAGCTGCCGGCCGAGGTGCAGGCCTTCATCGCGACCGGCGAACTGACCGCCGGCCACGCCCGCGCCCTGATCGGCGTGCCCGATCCGCTCGCCGCCGCCAAGCGGATCGTTGCGGAAGGCCTCAACGTCCGCCAGGCCGAAGCGCTGGCGCACGAAGAGGGCGTACCAGAGCGCAAGCCGCAAAAGCCGCGCGTCGCCGGCGGTAAGGAAAAGGACCCTGACACGATCGATCTCGAGAAGCGCGTCAGCGACGCGCTCGGCCTCAAGGTGACCGTCAATCACCGCGATCCCGGCGGCTCGGTCCAGATCAACTACCGCAACCTCGATCAGCTCGACGAAGTGATGAAGCGGCTGGCCAAGGGCGCGCTGTAGCCCGCGCTGACAGCCTATCACCGTCACCCCCGCGCAATGGCGAAGCCGTTGTCGCTGGAGGTGGCCGCTTCTTCAGCGACCACCGAAGGGCGAAGGCCCGGCTGTCTCCGGCGGTGATACCGCGGCCGTCCATCCTTCGAGGCTCCCGGCACGATGCGTAGCATCGTGCCACTCGCACCTCAGGATGACTGATTTGGTTATTCTGGATTGCTTCGTCGCAAGTGCTTCGCTCGCAATGACGTGGAGAGACCGCGGCCCTAACCCCGTCGCTTCGCATTCGCGGCGATGGCCATCAGCGCGCGCTGGGCGATGGCGGCGGCGAGAGTCGATTGCTTGCGGGTGTCGAGCGCGGCGGCTGCGAGCTGCTCGATGATTGCTGCGAGCCTTGCCGCGCTGAAATTGCGCAGCGCGGTTTCGACCATGGGCTTTCGTGAAAAATGTAAGCGCGGATATCCGCCGTCGAGCACCGCGGAGGCAGGCTGGCCGTCCGCGATGGCGAGCGCGGATTTGTGCAGCCATGCGGCCTGGCGCTGCGCGGCCGAGATGATCACACCGGGATAGGTGCCGGCGATCATGGCCTTTGCAAATTCGGTCTCGACGATGTCGGGCCGGCCGGCGAAAGCGCCGTCGACGATCGGATCGAGCTTGAGTTCGGAGGCGTCAGCAACGACGGACATCACGTCGTCAAGCGTGATCTCGCCCTTGCCGTGGGCATAGAGCGTGAGCTTGCGCAGCTCGTTGCGCGAGGCCTGGCGGTCGCCGCCGAGAAACGACATCAGCGCGGCGCGAGCATCCTGTGTGATGCGTAAGTTCGCGATGCGGAGCTCGTCCTCCATCAATTTGGCGAGGTCGCGCTCGGTGTCGGGATAGCAGCCAATCGCCACGGCCGTCTTGGCCTTCTCGCACGCCTTGCGCAGCGGTGATTCCGGCCGCAGCTCGCCGGCTTCGATCACGATGCGGCAATCCTTCACGCTCATCTCGGCGAGCGTATCGACGCCGGCGGCAAAGCTGCGCGAGCCGGCGCGGATGCGAATGGCGCGGCGGCCGCCGAACAGCGGCACGGTCATGGCCTCGTCGACCAGGCGCGACGGCTCGGCCGAGAGCTCGTCACCGTCGAGCTTCACCAGAGAGAAGGGATCGTTGGGATCGTCGACGGCGGACGCGATTAGCGCGTCAGCGCGTTCACGCACGAGGCCGGCATCGGGACCATAGAGCAGGATGATCGGACGGCCCTGATCGGGACGCGCGAGGAAGGCGTCGATCTCTTTTCCGCGCAGCGCGACCATCGAACCTACATCGTCATTCCGGGGCGCGCACTGCGCGAACTATGGTGCGCAATTGCGCACCTGAGAATCCAGAGATTGTGGATCGAGATTCCGGATTCACCCTTCGGGTGCGCCGGAATGACAGGATTTATCAGGAGCCCGCGGTAAAGAACGCGGCGAGCCGGGTGTTGATGTTGTCGGCAATCTCGCTGGCCGCACGATCTTCTGCATCGCGGATGGCGCGGTTGCGGGCGAAGCGCTGGTACGAGCCGGGCATGTCATAGGAGACGCGCGAGAACGTGGAACCGCTCATCACCGATTTGCCGGTCGTAACTTCGATCAGATTGTACTGGCAGTCGATGCCAAAATTCTCACTGGTCGGCAGGCCGGTCAGGGCAGAGACGATCAGCGACGATCTGCTCGAGGTGAACCGGATATCCAGCCGGTGGGTCGGCGGCATGCCGGTCGCCGAGCCGTAGAGCTTGAAGGCAAGGGCGTTGCGGATCTCGATGCCCACACGGGCCTCGCGCGAGGCATTCGCCTTCGAGATCGGCGGCAGGTCGACCCCCATCAGCTTTTCGCGCAGACCGGGGGTACCGTCGGTATGCTCGGCATACATCGGCTGGAAGCAGCCGGCCGTCAGCGCAGCCAGTGCGGCAACCGCCAGCAAGCGGGCTGCGATACGGATCCTAGCCGACAACATTCACGATCCTCTTGGGGACGATAATCACCTTGCGGACGGGCTTGCCGTCCAGGGCCAGTTTTACAGCATCAAGGGCCAAAGCGGCAGCCTCGATTTCCGGATTCTGGGCCGCTGTTGCAACTGTGACCTCACCCCGCTTCTTGCCGTTGACTTGAACCACCAGGGTCACGCTGTCTTCAACCAGCAAATCGCGTTCGATTTGCGGCCAATTGGCCTCGGAAACCAGCCCGGGCTGCCCCAGAACCTGCCAGCACTCCTCGGCCAGATGCGGCATCATCGGCGAGAACAGCTGGACCAGTATCTGGCTGGCCTCCCGGATCGCCCAAGCCAAATCTGGAGCGAGGTCAGCCGAGGGCTGGCCGGAACGCTGGAGCACCTCCGAGAAAATATTCGTGAATTCGCGGATATGGGCGAGGCAGACATTGAAATGCAGCCGCTCGACGCCTGATGTCACCTTGTCGAGGGCCCCGTGGGCGGCCTTGCGCAGCAGGAGCGCGTCGTCGCCGAAGGACGCCGGCCGGGTTGCCGGAGCAGTCTTGGTGACCTCCACGGCATCGTTCACCAGCCGCCACAGCCGCTGCACGAAGCGCGAGGCGCCCTGGACGCGCTCGTCGCTCCAGATCACGTCGCGGTCGGGCGGAGAATCCGACAGCATGAACCAGCGGGCGACGTCGGCGCCGTAGGTTGCGATGATGTCATCGGGGTCGACCGTGTTCTTCTTCGACTTCGACATCTTCTCGATCGGGCCGATCGCGACGTCTTCGCCGGTTGAGAGCAGCGTCGCGCGGCGTCCATTGCCACCGACCTCGATCTTCACCTCGGCCGGTTGCACCCAGGTTCCGTCGGCCCTCTGGTAGGTCTCGTGCACCACCATGCCTTGCGTGAACATGCCGGCGAACGGCTCATCCAACGCCAGGTGCCCGGTCGCCTTCATGGCGCGGGTGAAGAAGCGGCTGTAGAGCAGATGCAGGATCGCGTGCTCGACGCCGCCGATATACTGGTCGACCGGCAGCATGCGGTTGGCGACCGCAGGCGTCGTCGGCGCGCTCGCGTTCCATGGATCGGTGAAGCGCGCGAAATACCAGGACGAATCCACGAATGTGTCCATGGTGTCGGTTTCGCGTTGAGCCTTGCCGCCGCACTTGGGACAGGTGACGTGCTTCCAGGTCGGGTGGTGGTCGAGCGCGTTGCCCGGCTTGTCGAAGCTGACATCTTCCGGCAGCACCACCGGCAGGTCGGCATCCGGCACCGGCACCACGTCGCACTTCGGACAATGGATCACCGGGATCGGGCAGCCCCAATAGCGCTGGCGTGAAATGCCCCAGTCGCGCAGGCGGAAATTGACCTGACGCTCGCCGACGGGCGCGTTGCCGCGCATCTCGCCTTCGAGACGCTTTGCGACCTCGTCCTTGGCCTGCTCGATGGTCATGCCGTCGAGGAAGCGCGAATTGATCATGCGGCCGTCACCGTCATAGGCGGTGTCGGTGATGACGAAGGATTTGGGATCCTGGCCCTCGGGACAGACCACCGGCGTATTGCCGAGCGCGTATTTGTTGACGAAGTCGAGGTCGCGCTGGTCATGCGCCGGGCAGCCGAAGATCGCCCCCGTGCCGTATTCCATCAGCACGAAATTGGCGACATAGACCGGCAGCTTCCAGGAGGGATCGAACGGATGCACCGCGCGGATGCCGGTGTCGAAACCCTGCTTCTCCGCGGTGTCGATGATCGACTGCGCGGTGCCGATCTTCTTGATGTCGGAGATGAACTCCGCGAGCTCGGGGTTCTTCGCAGCGGCTGCCTGCGCCAGCGGATGATCCGCCGAGATCGCCATGAACTTCGCGCCGAACAGCGTGTCCGGGCGCGTGGTGAAAATCTTCAGCTCGCTTTCGCCGGCAGGCGTCGTTGCCTGATCCAGTGCGAAGCGGATCAGCAGGCCCTCGGAGCGGCCGATCCAGTTGCGCTGCATCAGCCTGACCTTGTCGGGCCAGCGATCGAGCCCATCCAGCGCGGACAGCAATTCCTGCGAGTACTTCGTGATCTTGAAGACCCACTGGCTCATCTCGCGCTGTTCGACAACCGCGCCCGAGCGCCAGCCGCGGCCGTCGATCACCTGCTCGTTGGCGAGCACGGTCATGTCGACCGGATCCCAGTTCAGCTTGCGCTTCTCGCGCTCGGCGAGGCCGGCCGCGAGCATGTCCAGAAACATCTTCTGCTGATGCTTGTAATAGCTGGGGTCGCAGGTCGCGAATTCTCTGGACCAGTCCAGCGACAGCCCGATGGAACGGAGCTGCTTCTTCATCGCGGCGATGTTGTCGTAGGTCCAGGCCTTCGGCGCGACCTTGCGCTCGATGGCGGCGTTCTCGGCCGGCAGGCCGAAGGCGTCCCAGCCCATCGGATGCAGCACGTTGAACCCCTTGGCGCGCATGAAGCGAGCCAGCACGTCGCCGAGCGTGTAGTTGCGGACATGGCCGATATGGATGCGCCCGGACGGGTAGGGGAACATCTCCAGCACATAATATTTCGGCCGCGAATCATCGTTCTTCGAGACGAAGATCGCCTGTTCGTCCCATTTGCGTTGCCAGCGCGGTTCTGCGTCGCGGGCGTTGTAGCGTTCGGAGGTCATGGAATCGTTGGGTTTTCGTGGTTTCGGCGGCCTGAAGAGGCCGGACTAGGCCATAGAAGTCCTCGTGGGGTCAATGGGTTGCCGCTGCCGACGACCCCTCGCAATGCTGCTCCGCAAAAGGACGGATGAGGGCATTGGGATCGGATTAAGGGGTCGGTGCGAATTTGGCCGCCAATAGTGTACCTCGCGTCAGGCAATGGCCTCTGATTTCGATGATCCCGATTACGACTATGCCGCGTCCATCGCCGGACGGGCGATGCGGAGCATGGCCGAGCAGCGGATTCCGCCGACACCGACGAATTTCGCGATCTGGTTCCAGTATTACGCCGGCAGCCATAACGATCTGCGCAACGCCATTGACCTCCTGATCGACCATAACCGTGCCTTCGACAGCAGAACCAATCAGGACTTGTTCGAGACCTATATCGCGCCCCAGGTCAGCGCCGTCGTGGTCGAGACGTCCGAGCGGCTGCAAGCCCTCATGGGTACGGCCAAGGAATTTCTGGCGACCGCGATCGCCGACAATCATTCCCAGATGCAGGCGATCAACCAGGTTGCCGACCAGGGCAAGGCCGGCGTCGATCCGAAGGCGCTGGTGGCCCAGCTCATGAACGAACTGGCGCGCGCCGCCACCCGCGCGATCCGGCTCGAAGCCGGCTTTGAGGAAAAGACCCGCGAGCTCGACGTCATCAGAGATTCGCTCAGCAAATCCGAGGAGCGTGCCCGGACCGATACGCTGACGGGCCTCGCGAACCGGCGGGCGCTGGACGAGTTCCTGCGCAAGGCGCAGACGACGGCGGATTGGGGCGAGCCGCTCAGCGTTCTCTTACTCGACGTCGACCACTTCAAGACCTTCAACGACAATTTCGGCCACGGTGTCGGCGATCAGGTGCTGCGCCTGATGGCGAAAGTGTTGCGCGAAAAGGTTCGCCCGCAGGATTTGCCGGCGCGCTACGGCGGCGAGGAGCTGATCGCGGTGCTGCCGGATGCCGATCTTGCTGCGTGCACTGATATCGCCGAGCGCATCAGGCGTGCGATCGGTGAATGCACCATCACGCGCCGGTCGACCGGTGAGATGTTGCCGAATATCACAGTTTCAATCGGCGTTGCGCAATATCGCCCTGGCGAAACCACCGCTGATTTGATCGAGCGTTGTGATCGCGCGCTCTATCTCGCCAAGGGCGGCGGCCGCAATCGCGTGGTGACGGAAAACGAGCTCGATCGCGCCGAGGCTGCGCGTTAGCGTTTCGAGCGAAGTGGATAGCAACTACGCGCTGGCCGCAATCATTATGCCCGCCGGGCCTTTTTCGATCGCTTGCACGCCGTGCTCGACTACATTGTTGCGACCACGATGCTTGGCGGCGTAGAGCGCAGCGTCGGCAGCTTCGATCAGGTCGCCAGGACGCAAGGCTTCGTTCGGCCGGGTCGCCGCGACGCCGATTGAAACGGTGACCACCATGTGGGTCGAGGTGATGTGCGGCAGGCAAAGTTTCAGCACGGCCGCACGCACCTGTTCGCCGATCTCGACGGCGCGCATCACGTCGGTGTTCGGCAGCAGCAGGCAGAATTCTTCGCCGCCATAGCGCGCGGCAAAGCCCATCGTATCGGCGGCGATGCCGGACAGCGACTCGCCGAGGCGCGTCAGGCAGGAATCGCCTTCGAGATGGCCGTAAGTGTCGTTGAACAGCTTGAAATGGTCGACGTCGATCATCAGAAGCGCGAGCTCGCTGCCATATTGCTGCGCGCGCATCCATTCGAAATCGAGCCGGCTCTGGAAGCCGCGGCGGTTGGCGAGCCCCGACAGCATGTCGATCGAGGCCATCACCGTGAGCCGATCATTGGTCGCGATCAGCTCGCGCTCGCGTTGGCTGAGCTGCGCCGCCATGGCGTTGAAGGCGCGCGCCAGTGGCACGAATTCGGAGGGCAGGCTCTTGCGCGCGGCGCGGGCCGACAGGTCGCCCTCGCCGAGACGCTTGGCCATGTCGGCCAGCATTTCGATCGGCTTGATCACGAGCTTCTCGGCGGCGATCAGCGCCCCGAGCAGCACGAACACCACGACGAAAGCGAGCTGCAGATAGGCGGTGCGGATGTCGCGGCTCACCGCCGCGGACACCTTGTCCTCGTCGATGCTGGCGATCAGGCGGGCATTGGTGCCGGCGATGCGGATGAAGCTGACCGCGCGCTGCGAACCGTCAGCGGCGAGGAAAGACATCGCGCCTTCGTCCTGGTCGGAGCGCAAGGCCATGTCGGCAATCGCGGACATCAGCGGCATGTCGTCGAGGGGTCGTCCGACCGCGCTGTGCTGCTCGGCGGGTGCGGCCAGCACGATGCCGGTGCTGTCGACCAGCACCGCGGAGATGCCGACGCGGCCGCCGAGATTGTTCATCACCTTCGACATCCAGTCGAGATTGACGGTTGCGAGCACGACGGCGTCGGCGGTGCCGCTGAACGCGGAAACCGGATAGACCGCCATGACGGTCGGCGACTGTACGGGGCGCGACAGGATGAAATCGGACAGCACGAACCGGCCGGTCTGCTGCGCCTGCTGGAAATAAGGCCGGTCGGAGAGGTCGAGACCGACATACATATTGTTGGTCGCACACTGGATGCGGCCGTCCTGGCCGGCGATCAGCAGCGTGCGGATCCAGGGCAGGCTCGTCGGCAGGCTCGCGCGCAGCACGTCGCAGCTCTTGCTGACGCCACCGGCGGAGGCGCGGATGAAGGCTTCCGATTTCAGGATGGTCTCGACCGACGAGATCACCTCACGCTGGGCATCGGCGCTGTGCCGTGCGACGGTGGTGAATTCGGCCGTGGCCTGCGCGATCTGCTTGGTGCGGGTGTCTTCGAGCGAGCGGATCCGCTCGAGCATCAAGGGCGCGACCAGAATCACCGCGAGCAATGCAAGCCGGGCCCTGATGCCGAGGACCTGCTTGAGTTTTGCGCGCTTGCGGTTGAAACTGACGTTTGCCATCTTCGTTACCCACCCCACGGGCAAGGTAAAGCGAAGGGTTCAAAAACCCTTTCTTGAACTCGGTAAAATTGGAATTACCTCCGTTAAGATCACGGCCCAACCGACATCATGACTGACAACAACGCCACGCCGGTAACCGGCGATTCATCAAATGCGCTCGCCGCGGTCGAGGCGGAAATTGCACGCGCCTGCAAGGATGCGCGGCGCGAACGCGGCTCCGTGACGCTGATCGCGGTGTCCAAGACGTTCTCGGCGGATGCCATTTTGCCGGTGATCGGCGCCGGACAGCGCGTGTTCGGCGAGAATCGCGTGCAGGAGGCCAAAGGCAAGTGGCCTGCGTTAACGTCCGCTTACCCTGATATCGCGCTGCATCTCATCGGTCCGCTGCAATCCAACAAGGCGAAAGAGGCGGTCGCGCTGTTCGATGCCATCCATTCGGTCGACCGTCCGAGCATTTGCCAAGCGTTAGCCAAAGAAATCGAATCCCAGAACAAGCACCCGCAACTCTTCGTCCAGATCAACACCGGCGAGGAGCCGCAGAAGGCCGGCGTGGCGCCCGGCGAGGCCGACGCCTTCCTCGAGAGCTGCCGCGACACCTATGGCCTGACGATATCAGGCCTCATGTGCATCCCGCCGGTGGATGAGCCGCCCGCGGCGCATTTTGCGCTGACCGCCAAGATCGCCGCGCGCAACGGACTTACGAACCTGTCGATGGGCATGAGCGCGGATTATGCGACCGCCATCATGCTGGGCGCCACCCATGTCCGCGTGGGCAGTGCGATCTTCGGGCATCGGTGATTTTTGTTTTGGGTCCTCCTGGCTTTCGCCAGGACGACCATTGGGGCACGTGCTATTCAAATCGCACCGACACCTTGCCCAACGCACCAAAATCCGCCGCAAAATGATCGCCGGCCTGGATCGGCAGTGGCGGATGGCAGGTGCCTGTCGTCACCACCTGCCCTGCCCGCAAGGTGACGCCGAGGCCGCGCAGCTCGTTGGCGAGCCACGCGAGCGCGACACGGGGATCGCCGAGCACGTTCTTGCCGTGGCCGACATGGCGCTCGCCGCGCAGCATAATCACCGGTCGCTGTTCGACGAGATCCATCGCACGCCAATTCGCAGTGGTCGCCGGTCCCAGCACGAACAGATGTGCGCAGGCATTGTCGGCGATCAGCTGCGCCTCGCCGGCGCTGGTGAAATCGGCGAAGCGTGAATCCGGAATTTCGATGGCGGGATGCAAGGTCTCGACGGCGGCGAGCACCTCATCGACGCCAAAGGGCGAAGACCGCGGCGCCAGGTCGCGTCCCATGCCGAAGCAGAATTCCGGCTCGCCAACGCGCATCGCGTTGCCCTTCATCGATGCGGTGCTGCCATCGGCGATCACGGTGTCGCTCATGATGCGACCGGCCAGCGGCCCCGTGACATTGATGTGCTTCTGCCCGGCTTCGCTGGTAGCTGCGATCTTCCAGCCGAACAGTTTTCCCAGCGACTGGTTTTCCAGGACGGCCTGCACCGCGTAACCATCCGCGCGGCTTTGCGGGCGCAGCCGCGTCTCGAGTGCGTCGAACTTGGTGCCGTCACGCCAATGCTGAACGAGTGCGCGCGAAGCCGCGTCGATCTGATCCCTGTCGAGCATGTGTCCTCACCCGATGATGATTCTTGTTCTTGGTCCGATCCGCCGCAGCAGATGTAGCATCGCCGCCTTGGTCATGGACACGCAGCCTGCGGTCGGGCCGAAATTGTCGCGCGCCAGGTGCAGGAACACTGCGCTGCCGCGGCCGGCGATGCGCGGCCTGGTGTTGTGATCGATTTCGATGATGAAGTCATAGAGATGGTCGGCGCGCCTCAGCCGGTCGCCGCCCTCGCCCTGCCCTCGCCGGATCCACCGGTTGTAATGGCGGTCGCCGGGATCCTCGCACCAGGCGTCGGCGTCGGTGATGATGCGTGCCGGCAGAAACGTCCTGGGACGGCTGTGCCGGTCGCCCCGCCACCACAATTGCTTGGGGCGAAAGCGGCCTCTGGGAGTGCCGCCGTCGCCCTCGCGCTTGTTGGCCAGGACGCCGCCGCGCCCCAGCGCGACCGGAATTGTCAGGCTGCCCGCCGTCAGCCAGCCCCGGCGCGGATTCCCGGCGGCAGGCTTAACGCGGATCGCGGACAGTAGTCCGCTGCCTCGATTCCCGGCGTAACTGACTGACACAGCTTTCTTTTTCATGTGAAATCGCGATGTCGAATTCATTACAGGACATTCATCAGACCGTCCTGCTATTCTAGGTTAGAGTGCTTCTGGCTTGTGAATCGGTAACAGCCCACTACTTCAACACGAACAACAATAAAAACGGCGACCCTAAACTTTCCCATCACGGCTGGGTGCGGCATGCATGCGCGCCTCGCCGGACTCCAAAAGGATGATCCCCTATGGCCAATGCCCGCAAGATCCTGATCGTGGATGACGATACCGATCTGCGCGACACGTTGGTGGAGCAATTATCGCTACACGAAGAATTTGAAGCCTCCGCCGTCGATACCGGCGCCAAGGGCGCCAGCGCAGCAAAGGCCAACGCCCCCGATCTTGTCCTGATGGATGTCGGCCTTCCCGACACCGATGGCCGCGAAGTGGTCCGCTCCTTACGCAAAGGCGGCTTCAAGGCGCCGATCATCATGCTGACGGGGCACGACACCGACTCCGACACGATTTTGGGCCTGGAATCCGGGGCCAACGACTATGTCGCAAAGCCCTTCCGCTTCGCCGTGCTGCTCGCCCGCATCCGCGCCCAGCTCCGCCAGCACGAGGCCAGCGAGGACGCGGTGTTCTCGGTCGGCCCCTACTCCTTCCGCCCCGGCTCCAAGATGCTGACCGCGGCCAATGCCCGCAAGGTCCGGCTCACCGAGAAGGAAACGGCCATCCTGCGCTTCCTCTACCGGGCCGGCCAGATGCCGGTCTCGCGCGAGACCCTGCTCCAGGAGGTCTGGGGCTACAATTCCGGCGTCACCACCCACACGCTGGAAACCCACATCTACCGCCTCCGCCAGAAGATCGAGAAAGACGCCGCCAACCCGGAAATCCTGGTGACGGAAGCCGGTGGCTACAAGCTGGTGCCGTGATACGTTCCAGGAACGCGCGATTCGTCGTAAATTAGCGCGTTCCTCGAGCCTCGGACCGGAATGTCAATCGACGATGACGTAGCGCTGCTTGAGCGTGTCCCGACACTGCGCCTGTTGGGAGACGCCTCGCTGCGCATGCTGGCGATCGGTTCCGAGCAGCGCGACTTCGTCCGCGGCGATATCCTGTTCAATCTCGGTGACGATGCCGACGCCGGCTTCGTGGTCCAGCGCGGCGCCTTTCGCGTCGATGACGGCGCCGGCGCCGAGATGATCGCCGGTCCGGGCACGCTGATCGGCGAGCTTGCGCTGGTCGTGCCGATGAAACGGCCGTCCGGCGCGGTGGCGCTGGAGCACTCCTCGGTCATCCGCGTCGCGCGCAGCCTGTTTCAGCGCGTGCTCGAGAGCGATCCCGCCGCCGCGGTTCGCCTGCGCGACGAATTCGCCATCCGCTCCAGCCAGATCGCCAGCGATATCCTGATGGCGGGTGCGAAGCTCTCCACGTGAGAAACTGCCGGCGCGTGGCGCGGCGGCTTCAGTCTTTGCTGAATGCGTACAACGCGCTGCGATCGTCCTGGTACAGGCGGTGCAGCCCCGGTATCGCTGCCAGATGCGGCGCGTCGACGTCGAGCAGCCAGACATAGTCGAAGCGGTCGCGCGGAATTTGCGCGATCCTCTGCGCAAGCGTAGCGCTCAAATCGCCGTCGCAGTCGCCCGGCGCGATCTCGATGTATTGCGAGGGATCGGCGTTGAACGCAGTGCCCCGCGCACCGATTGGCGTCAGCAGTTGCTGACCGCCCGACGCATCCCATTGCGAATTGACGAAGGCGTCTCGCCGCACGATTGCGAGCGACCCCAGATGAGCCATACGCGGTGCACGCCATTTTTCGCAGCTTGGCGGTCGGGTCAGAACGGCGATGCTTGCGCCGCGCGACACCTCCTTCAGAGCCTGCAAATGTTGCGCGTAGCTGGAATCATAGGCCGCAAATCCGACGACCATGGCGACGATGCGAATCACGAAAACGGCCAGAGCCACGCCGGCAATGACGCCGGCACCGTGCCCCATGCGATCAGTGGGCGCGATCGCGGTGAGGCCGACGATGAAGACGATCGGCCATACCCGGACGTCGGCATAGACCGAACCGAACATCTGGGCCGGCATCAGCAGGATGAGAACGAGGAAGCTCGCCGCTGCGACCAGCAGTGCCGGGTCGCACCTCGCGTCACGGCTGCGGATGCCGAAATACAACAGGCCGATGGCCAGCAGCAGGCTCACCGTGTCCAGCCAGACATTCTGGTCGCGCAGCGTCCAGATCAATCCGAGGATCTTCGTGCCGAGTTGGAAGAAATGGTCCGTCGATGCGGTGCCCGTACCTTGCCGCCAGACGATCATGAGAACGGCCGGAATCAGGACGGGCCAGGTCCGTCGCAGGATGACGAGCACCATGGCGGGCCACGTTCGCGGCGAGCGCGTCCAGTTCCGGCAAAGCTCAAAGGAACCGACGAGGACGACCAGAACGACCCAACCATAGGCATGCGCGAGCCAGACGAGGCTGGAGGCCACCGCGAACAGTGCAGCGCGCATCACCGGAGCATTCTTGCCCGTGGTCTCGACCCAGGATGCAAACACGTGAAACGCCAGTGCGCAGCCGAGCCAATAGTTCACAAAGCCGAGCTGGAACGGATAGGCCATCGCGAACCAGGCGGCGGCGATCGCGAAAGGCGTGAGCTCGCCGTGCAGCGCGCGGCTGATCCGTCCGATCGCAAATATCATGAGCGGAGGAAGCGCGAGCGCGATCAACCAGGCGGCGCGCTCGAGACCGAGCATCGGTGCCAGCAGGGCGACGAGCAATTCAACGCCCAGATTACCGGTCAGCTGCCAGTGAAAATCCCAGTTCTGCCGGAGCGCCGGTGAATCCGAGAGATGCAGCTGTACCTGGTAGCGTCCGATATGGGCGAGGAAATCGATCAGCGGCGGCAGGTGCGCGAACCAGAACGGCATCGTGCTCAGCAGCATCAAAGCCGCGACGACGAAGCGGGAATTCCACCACGCGTTGGCGGGCGGTTCTGCGGGATCTGACGGCGCGTGTGTGCGCATCATCCTCTCCGAGGGGGGTGGAACGTTCTCCAGCGAGTGGATACCGGTTTGCGCTGAAAAAAGCGTCAAAGCCCGGATTCAGACGTCCAGCGTCACCGTGACGGGCACGTGGTCCGACGGCCGCTCCCAGCTCCGGGCATCGCGCAGAATCTTGAAATCGCTGACGGCATCCTTCAGCGCACGCGACACCCAGATGTGGTCGAGCCGCCGGCCACGGTCGCCGACGGTCCAATCGGCCGAGCGATAGCTCCACCACGTATAGACCTTTTCCGACATCGGAATGCGATCGCGCGCGACGTCGACCCATTCGCCGGCTTCCAGCGCGGCCTTCAGCTTCTCGGTTTCCACAGGTGTGTGCGAGACCACTTTCAGAAGCTGCTTGTGCGACCACACGTCGTTCTCGTGCGGCGCGACGTTGAGATCGCCGACCAGGATGTGCCTGTCATCGCCGCGCGGATGCAGCGGCTCGCAGGCTTTCATCTCGTCGAGGAAACGAAGCTTGTGGTCGAACTTTTCGTTCAGGGCCGGATCGGGAATATCGCCGCCGGCGGGCACGTAGAAATTATGCAGCACCAGCGGCTTTGCGATTGCAGCTTTCTCGCCGAACGAGACCGAGATATGGCGCGAATCCACCTTGTCGCAGAAGGTGCGGATGTCGGTCGATTCGAACGGGATCTTCGAGACGATGGCGACGCCGTGGTAGCCCTTCTGTCCGTTCAGAGCGACGTGCTCATAGCCAAGCCGCTTGAAGCGCTTCAGCGGAAAGGCGTCGTCGATGCACTTGGTTTCCTGCAGACACAGCACGTCCGGCCGCGCGCTCTTGAGGAATTTCGCGACCAGGTCGATGCGCAGCCGCACCGAATTGATGTTCCAGGTTGTCAGGGAAAGACGCATGAGAGTTGCGTCTTAGCAAGCTCTGGTAGGGTGGGCAAAGGCGCAAAGCGCCGTGCCCACCGTCTTTTCGAGTTTGAGGCTGGATGGTGGGCACGCTTCGCTTTGCCCACCCTACGGGACCTACCCCGGCGACGGCACGTTGTAATTGGTGAAGTCGATCTTGAACATATTGGGATCGAGCTTCTTGCTCGTGTCCAGATTGTAGACCGCGAATGTGGTGTCGTAGCCTTGGGGATCGGTCACCGTCCATTGCTTCAACTGGCCGTCCTTGGCGCCGAGCATCAGCAAGAGGCGAGAGGTGCCGACCAGCGCCTGCTTCTCCTCGATGGTGACGCTGATGAAGAGGTCGTCGGCCGTGACGTTGACGACGTTGGTGTCCTTCATCAGGTCGATGCGGTCTGACAACAGGAAGCGCAACGGCGTCTGCGAGAGCGGATAGACGTCCTGCGTCGCGAGCTTGCGGTCGCGCACCACGACAGAGGATCCATCGGCAACGATGTCGATCGGGCTCGGCGGATCATATTCGACGCGCATCTTGCCGGGCTTCTGGATGTAGAAATCGCCCTGCGTCTTGCTGCCGTCGGGGCCGACCTGGACGAAATTCCCGACCAGCGTCGACAGCGAGGACAGATAGGCGCTGACCTTGGCCGCCTGCGCCTTCTGCTTGTCGTCGAAGGTCTGGAAGATGCTGCTCGGCACGTTGCGGCGTGGATCGGGAATGATCGGGTTCGGTGGCGCCTGCGTCGCGCCGGTCACCGCCGGCCCCCCCGAGGGCTGAGCATTGTCGCGGCCCTTCGGCGCCGGCTTCGGCACCGGCACGTTCTGCGCATACGAGGCTGCCGTCGCCATCATTGCGGTGACGAGAAGCACGGCCGCCACGCGTGCGCTTCGCGCAGCGATAAGGGCAGCGAATCCAAGGTCCGGATGTCTGGTCAACGCGTCGTCCTAACGTGGCTGGCGCCGTTCTAGCGTGATTTCGGGCAAAAGCGGAGATCGATTTTGCGTGAAAATAGCATTCCGAGGCTGATGCCTCACATATGGCTGTCTTCTTCCTCGACCAGAATCTCGCGTTTGCCGGCGTGATTGGCGGGTCCGACAATGCCTTCCAGTTCCATGCGCTCCATCAGCGATGCGGCGCGGTTATAGCCGATCTGCAGGCGGCGCTGGATGTAGCTGGTCGAGGCCTTGCGGTCGCGTTTGACGATCGCAACGGCCTGCTGGAACAGATCGCCGCCGCCATCCGCACCCATGCCGCTGGCGTCGAACACGGCGCCGCCATCTTCGTCCTCGCTCGGCTCTTCGGCCGTGACGGCCTCGAGGTATTCGGGCTGGCCCTGCGTCTTGAGATGGCGCACCACCTTCTCGACTTCCTCGTCCGAGGCAAACGGTCCATGCACGCGGCTGATGCGGCCGCCGCCGGCCATGTAGAGCATGTCGCCCTGGCCGAGCAGCTGCTCGGCGCCCATCTCGCCGAGAATGGTGCGGCTGTCGATCTTCGAGGTGACCTGGAAGGCGATGCGGGTCGGGAAGTTCGCCTTGATGGTACCGGTGATGACGTCCACTGACGGACGCTGGGTCGCGAGAATCACATGCAGGCCGGCGGCGCGCGCCATCTGCGCGAGGCGCTGCACCGCGCCTTCGATGTCCTTGCCGGCGACCATCATCAGGTCGGCCATTTCGTCGACGATGATGACGATGTAGGGCAGCGGATCGAGCGAGAGCTTCTCTTCCTCGTAGATCGCCTTGCCGGTTTCCTTGTCGAAGCCGGTGTGCACCGTGCGCGTCGGCTCCTCGCCCTTGGCTTTCAGCTCGAGCAGGCGCGTGTTGTAGCCGTCGATGTTGCGCACACCGAGCTTGGCCATGTTCTTGTAGCGCTCTTCCATCTCGCGCACGGCCCATTTCAGCGCGACCACCGCCTTCTTCGGATCGGTCACGACAGGCGTGAGCAGATGGGGAATGCCGTCATAGACCGAGAGTTCGAGCATCTTCGGATCGACCATGATCAGCCGGCACTGGTCCGGGCGCAGCCGATAAACCAGGCTGAGGATCATGGTGTTGATCGCAACCGATTTGCCCGAGCCGGTGGTGCCGGCGATCAGCATGTGCGGCGTGCGTGCGAGGTCGATGATAACAGGATCGCCGCCGATGGTCTTGCCGAGGCAGAGCGGTAGCTTTGCGACGGTATCAGTCGCCTCCTTCGCGATGAGCAGCTCGCGCAGATAAACCTTTTCGCGATGCGCGTTCGGCAACTCGATGCCGATGGCATTGCGGCCCGGAACGACGGCGACGCGCGCCGAGAGTGCACTCATCGAACGCGCGATGTCGTCGGCAAGCCCGATCACGCGGGATGATTTGATGCCCGGTGCGGGCTCCAGCTCGTACAGTGTGACGACCGGACCCGGATTGGCCTTCACGATCTCGCCGCGCACGCCGAAATCTTGCAGTACGCCTTCGAGCGAACGCGAATTGGCTTCCAGCTCGGCCTTGCTGAGCGGCTGGCGATCGCCGGCCTTGGGTGCGGCCAGCACTGACACCGAGGGAAGTTCGAACTTGTCGCCCTTCTTGGCCGCCACCTTCGGCGCAGCCTTCTTGCGCGGGGTGCGCACGGGCGCCTCTTCCTCTTCTTCCTCTTCCTCCACGTCTTCTTCCGAATCGTGCTCGTCCTCGTAGTCCTCGTCTTCGGACTGCGGTGAGATCGAGGGTGCGGCGCGGCGGCCGCCGAGATTGGGTTCCTGTCGGCTGAACGAAACGGCCTTGGCCTTCGGTCCGCTCGAGACCAGCGAGCGATAGGCCGCACCAAACAGCCAGATCAGCCGCGCTTTCGTGCTCATCAACGCGTGGAACAGCCAGCCCAGCGACACCGAACCGCGATCGCTCTCCTCGTCGTCATCGAGCGGCTTGTCGTCGTTCTCGATCTCCGTGTGCTCGTCGTCGTGCTCGCGCGCGCCGAGGCCGCACGCAATCAGGAACGTCGCGGCCAGCGCCACGAACAGGATGGCGCCAAGCACGATGCGATAGATCGCGCCTGGCGGCCCGAAGATCACCGCGGGCGCGCGCACCAGCGCATCGCCAACGACGCCGCCGAGGCCGGTCGGCAGCGGCCAGGCACCGCCATGCGGCCAGCAGCTGACAAAGCCCGCCGCGATCACCGTGCAGAGAATCCAGGAGCCGAGCCGCAGCGCCTCGCGGTCGAACGGGCGATGGGTCATCATGCGCCAGCCCCACACCGCGACCGTCAGGATCAGCATGATGGCGCCGAGCCCGAGAATCTGCATCGCGAGGTCGGCGCCGATGGCGCCGGCATAACCGAGGACATTGTGGATCGGCCGTGAGGTCGCGTGGCTGAGGCTCGGGTCCTGCACCGACCAGGTCATCAGCGCAGCGGATGCGACGCCCGAGAGCGTGACCAGGCCAAAGCCGGTCAGCTCGCGCAAGCGCCGGCTCAGCGCTTCGCGGATTGAAGGCGGCAAATGGCCGACCAGAGGGATCACACGTTCGATTGCCGACATGCTCATGGGCCCCGCCTAACCCAGAGTTTCGACCAGCCGGTGCAGCGCCTGCGCCGTGGTCTCACCGTCCTGCACCAGCGCCAGCCGGATGTAGCCGGCACCGGGATTGAAGCCATCGGGCTGAAGCCGCGCCAGATAGGAGCCGGGCACCACCCGCACGCCGGCCTCCTTGAACAGCTTGAGAGTCACGGAGACGTCGTCGCCGATCTCGGACGTGTTGAGCCAGACGCAGAAGCCGGCGTCGGGCCGGCGATAGCCGTAACGGTTGCCGATGATCTGGTCGGCGAGATCGAACTTGATCCGGTAGAGCCTGCGGTTTTCCTCGACATGCGCCTCGTCGCCATAGGCGACGGTCGCGACATGCTGGAGTGGAACCGGCACCTGAGGCGCTGCGATGTTGCGCAGCTCGAGGAATTTGCCGATGAAAGTCTTGTCGCCGGCGGCGAAGCCGACGCGCAGGCCCGGCAGGTTGGAGCGCTTCGACAGCGACTGGAAGGCAGCCACGCGAGTGAAATCGGGGCCCGCGCATTCGAGCGCGCTGCCGGGTGCCTGGCGCGTGTAGATCTCCGAATAGCACTCGTCGCTGAGGATCATGAAGTTGTGGCGATCGGCGAGGCTTTTCAGGCGGGTGAAGTAATCGCGCGAGGCAACCGAGCCCTGCGGATTGGCCGGCGAGGCCAGATAGAACGCCACGGTGCGCGCCAGCGTCGCCTCGTCGATGGCATCAAGATCGGGCAGGAAGCCGTTTTCGACCGTGGTCGGCAGATAGACCGGCTCGCAGTTAGCTGCGCCAGCGCCGGCGCCATAGACCGGATAAAACGGATTCGGCATCAGGATCGCGGGCTTGCCGGGCTTCGGCCCGACATAGCGGGCGGCCGCGATGGCGGCGAGGAACAGCCCTTCCCGGCTGCCATTGAGGACCAGAATCTCGCTTTTGGCGTCGATCGCGCGCGGCAGCTTGAAGCGCGACGACAGCCAGGCGCTCGCGGCGTTCCGGAACGGCTCCATGCCCTGGTTCATCGGGTAACGGCCGAAATCGGCGATATGCTTGGCCAGCACCGGGCCGACGAAATCGGGCACGGGATGCTGCGGTTCGCCGACAGCCAGCGAAATCAATGGCTTGCCGGGTTGATGCGGCGCCAGCAGCTCGTTCAGTCGGACGAAGGGCGAGCGTTGGTTGTCGGAGCTTCCACTGGCCTGCGGCGCACGGGTTGAAGCGGTCATGACCATTCTGGGCGCCAGTACTCTTCGAACGGCCGGTCGCGCGCGGGGCGCCGGCGGGAAAGCGGTTCAGTTCACCATAGATAGGGCGAGGTTAAGACGCGATTAACCATCGGCGGGCCGGCTCGTCCAGAGCGGGAAAATTGGGGCCGGATAACAACGGGATGGGTGGGCGTGTCCGGCTCCCCGGCATGACGCGCTTCGCGACATCGGCGCCCTTCAATGCCCGGGCAGCTTGTCAAACGTCGCCATCCCCGCGGGGATCGTGTGGAACTCCTGCTTGTCGCAGGTGAAGATCGCCATCTGCGGATGGAATTGTTCGGGCTCGTCCAGCGTGCCGACCTTCACGACCGCTGCAGGCAGTCCCGGGACCTTGGTCACCAGATGGGTGCCGCACTCGGCGCAGAACTCGCGCGTAACCGCGCGCTCGAGGTCCTTGCGGGTGAACTGCTTGGGGCGGCCGGTGATGTAGGTGAAGCCGTCCAAGGGCATCGCAATGAACGTGTTGGGTGCGCCGCCCGAGATGTACTGGCACTCGCGGCAGTGACATTGCGCCTGCATCATCGGATCGCCTTCGGCCACATAGCGCACTTCGCCGCAATAGCATCCGCCTTCCAAACGCATGACGACCTCCCCGTGTTGTTTTTCGTTGTGGTCGTTATTTCTGCGCCGGCCACGCCGAATGGCAATCCCTTTCTCGCGCCATCTGATCAAAAAGAAAGGGGCTCCAACTTGCGCTGGAGCCCCTCAACGGTCGGGGCATTGCCGGGTACGTGCCCAAACCGTAGGAGTGGACGGGATTTCCGTGGAGATCCCGCCCGGGAGGAACGGTTACATGTTGTAAGCGCGCTCGGTGTGCTCGGTGATGTCGAGGCCTTCACGCTCGGTCTCGACGTTGGCGCGGAGGCCAACGATCACGTCGACGACCTTGTAGAGGATCGCCGAGCCGATGCCCGACCACACCAGCGTGGTGCAGACGGCTTCGATCTGCGAGATCATCTGCGCGGCGAAGTCGTAATCGGCAACCTTCGGCGGGATCGCCGTGTAGTCGATGATGCCGGTGCCACCGAGGGCCGGGTTCACCAGGATGCCGGTGCCGAGGGCGCCGACGATGCCGCCGATGCAGTGCACGCCGAACACGTCGAGCGAGTCGTCGTAGCCGAGCGCGTTCTTCACCACGGTGCAGAAGAACAGGCAGACCACGCCGACCACGAGGCCGAGGACGATCGCACCCATCACGCCGGAGAAGCCGGCGGCAGGGGTGACGGCCACGAGGCCCGCGACGGCGCCGGAGATGACGCCGAGCACCGACGGATGACCCTTCACGATCCACTCCGCGAACATCCACGACAGCGCGGCGGCTGCGGTGGCGACGAAGGAGTTGGTCATGGCGAGCGCAGCGCCGCCGTTGGCTTCCAGGTTGGAGCCGGCGTTGAAGCCGAACCAGCCGACCCAGAGCAGCGAGGCGCCGATCATCGACATGGTCAGCGAGTGCGGAGCCATCAGCTCCTTGCCGTAGCCGACGCGCTTGCCGATCAGGAGCGCGCCGACGAGGCCTGCGATGCCGGCGTTGATGTGCACCACGGTGCCACCAGCGAAGTCGATTGCGCCCTTCTTGAAGATCCAGCCGGCGTCGGCATTGATCTCGTCGAGCTTGGCCTGAGCCGCGGTCTTCGCCGCTCCATCAGCCGCAGCAGCGAGAGCCTTGGCCGCATCCTGGATCGCGTCCGGGCCGGGCCAGTACCAGACCATGTGCGCGATCGGGAAGTAGATCAGCGTGACCCAGAGCGGGATGAAGAGCGCGATGGCCGCGAACTTCATGCGCTCGGCGAAGGCGCCGACGATGAGGGCGGGCGTGATCGCCGCGAAGGTCATCTGGAAGCACACATAGACGAGCTCCGAGATGTTGGCGTCGACCGAGAAGGTCGCGGCCTTCGAGTCGGTGGTGACGCCCATCATGAAGGCTTTGGAGAAGCCGCCGATGAAGTCGGAGCCGCCAGTGAAGGCGAGGCTGTAGCCGTACACGGCCCAGATCACGGTGACGACGCAGACGGTGTAGAACACCTGCATCAGCACCGAGAGCATGTTCTTGGAACGAACGAGGCCGCCGTAGAACAGCGCGAGACCCGGGATCGTCATCAACAGCACGAGGACTGTCGATGTCAGCATCCAGGCGTTATCCCCCTTGTTGACCGTTGGCTCGGCGTAGGCTGCGGTCGCAGCGAAGAGGCCGACTGCGAGAGCCGCCAATCCCGCGCCATAGGGACGCTTAAACGTCATTTCATTTACTCCTGATTGAATTTTGGTTGAGCGCGAAATCAAAGGGCCGCGGCGTCGGCCTCGCCGGTGCGGATGCGAACCGCATGGTCGAGGTTGATGACGAAGATCTTGCCGTCGCCGATCTGTCCGGTTTTCGCAGCCGACGTGATGGCGTCGATGGTCTTGTCGACCTGCTCGGAGGCGACGGCGACTTCGATCTTGATCTTGGGCAGGAAGCTCACGGCATATTCGGCGCCGCGGTAGATCTCCGTATGGCCTTTCTGGCGGCCATATCCCTTGACTTCCGTCACCGTGAGACCGTGAACGCCAATGGCGGTCAGGGCGTCACGGACTTCTTCCAGCTTGAATGGCTTGATAATCGCCATAACAATTTTCATGGGTCCTATCCCCGCTTGGGCCCGGTCCGGACGTGGCCGGGCGTTTCTCGACTGGTTCGCCACGAGGGAGAAGTTTCACTACGCGGGCACAGCCACGCCCCCTAGAATCAAATGCCGTGCCAGATCGGGCGGCTTGCCTAACGGACTATGAAAGCGGGTGTTTTCGCGCTCAGTCTGCATCGCGCTGCAGTGCGCTAATAAGTCGCGCTCAAAACGTGATCAGGCCTGATCAAAATGCAGGCACGACAGGCTGCCGACACAATGTTGCTCATGCGTCGGGCAGAGGAAAGGTATTTTGTTACAGGAAAAGGCGCGCCGAAGGGCGCGCTGCGTTGCAAACTATGGAGCGGGACCTTCGGCTGCTTACAGGATGGTCGCAACCGACCAGGACCATTACGCCGCGTCGCGCACCGCGAACACCCGGTCGATCAGGCCCCACTCGACCCCCTGCTGGGCGGTCATGAAGTGGTCGCGGTCCAGGGTCCGTTCGACCTCCTCGACGGTCCGCCCGCAATGCTGCGCATAGAGCCTGGTAATGCGCCGCTTGGTTTCCTGCATCTCGTTGGCATGGATCAGGACGTCGGACGCCTGGCCCTGGTAGCCGCCGAGCGGCTGATGCACGTGAAGGCTGGCGTTGGGCAGCGCGGCGCGGTGACCTGGCTCGCCGGCCATCAGCAGGAACGAGCCCATCGAGCGCGCCGTGCCCATGCACAGCGTATGCACCGGCGCCTTGATGAACTGCATGGTGTCGTACATCGCAAGGCCTGACGTGACCACGCCGCCATAGGAGTTGATGTAGAGATTGATCGGCCGGTTCGGATTCTCTGCTTCCAGGAACAAGAGCTGTGCGCAAACGAGGCCCGACATCGCGTCATTGACCTCGCCATTGAGGAAGATGATGCGCTCGCGCAGGAGCCGCGAATAGATGTCGAAGGATCGTTCGCCGCGCGCGGATTGTTCGACGACCATAGGGACGAGCTGAAGCATGTCGCGCATCGGCGACCTCCATGTCTTGAGGTGATGAAGTCTTGAGGTGATGAAGTCTTGCTGGTGCTTAGGCTGCCGCGCGCATCAGGCAGCAATTGCTGTTGGCCGGCTTCGGCAGCTCGGCGCAGGCTTGCTGGATGATGCGAAAGCGCGTGCCGCCCGACACGTTCGGCTCGATCTTGAAGATGACCTGGCTTTCGCGGAACGGCGGCTCGGAATCGCGCATGCGGTAGCGCACCTCTTCGCCGGGGATCGATGTTTCGGGTTCAGTGCCGGCAAGGTCGCAATCCGGCAACCAGCGCTCGCGCAATTCAGGGATGGTCACCGCGCGCCAGACTTTTGCCGGCGGTGCATCGAATTCATATTCGAGCACCAGGGAATCATCGGAGGGATCAGGCTTCGCGGTGTCGCTCATTGATCCATCTCCTTCAGAAGGTCAGCGAGTGCGTCCATGCGCTTCGGCCAGTAGGCACGGTAGCGCGCAAGCCAGGCCCCGATGGCGACGATTCCATCAGGGTCGACTTCGTAATTCACAAAGCGGCCCTGCCGCTGCTCGCGCACGAGGCCGGCCGCGCGCAGCACCGAAAGATGCTGCGACATCGCGGGCTGGCTGATCTCCAATCCGTCGCGCAGAGCGCTCGCATTCAGGCTGCCGTCGGCGAGCTTCTCAAAGACCTTGCGTCGGGTCGGGTCGGCCAGCGCCTTGAAGATGTCGGCTTCGATCATGCCAACACATAAGCACGTACTTATGTGTTGCGCAAGCCCTTACGAACAAGCCCTGTTATTGAAGCGCTTCGCCGTGCTGAGTGATGTCGAGGCCCTCGAGCTCCTGCTCGCGCGAGACGCGCAAGGGCACGAACACGCCGACCAGCTTGAGCAGGATGAAGCTCACGCCCGCGGACCAGACGAAGGTGACGGCGACGCCGTAGAGCTGGATCAGCAATTGTCGCGGATGGCCCTCGAGCAGGCCGGCGGTGCCGCCGATCGCGCTGGTTGCGAACACGCCCGCGAGCAGCGTGCCGGTCAGCCCGCCGATGCCGTGAACGCCGAACACGTCGAGCGAATCGTCATAGTTGAAGCGGTGCTTCAGCCAGGTGCAGGCCCAGTAGCAGATTGCGCCGGCGACGATGCCGATGACGATGCCGTGCCATGGTGCGACAAAGCCCGAGGCCGGCGTGATGGTGCCAAGGCCAGCCACCGCGCCCGAGATCATGCCGAGCACGGAGGGCTTGCGCCGCGCATACCATTCGATCGCACCCCAGGTCAGCGCGCCGGAGCAGGCTGCGAGATGCGTCGCGATGATCGCCATCACCGCGCGCGAATTGGCTGCGCCCGCCGAGCCGCCGTTGAAACCGAACCAGCCGACCCACAACAGGCCGGTGCCCATCACCGCGAGCGACAGGTCGAACGGCGAGAGGTTTTCGGTGCCGTAGCCGTGACGCCGTCCCATCACCTTCGCGGCGACGAGGCCGCCGGTGCCGGCCGACAAATGCACGACGAGGCCGCCGGCGAAATCCAGGACGCCCATGCTGTTGAGGAAGCCGCCGCCCCAGATCCAATGCGCGAGCGGAATGTAGACGAAGATGAACCAGGCGACGGAGAACAGGAGATAGGCGGAGAACCGCATCCGGTCGGCGACCGAGCCCGCGACCAGCGCCACCGTGATGATCGCGAACGTCATCTGGTACAGCATGAACAGCGCCTCGGGGATCGTCTTCGCTGCCGGGTTCACGCTGTCCATGGTCATGCCGGCGAGGAACCAGCGGTCGAGCGAACCAATCCACGGGCCGTCGCCGACGAAGCACAGCGAATAGCCGAACGCGACCCAGAGGATGGAAATCAAGGTCACCGCGGCAAGGCTCTGTGCCATGGTCGCAAGCACGTTCTTCTTGCGCACCATCCCGGAATAGAACAGCGCCAGACCCGGGATCGTCATCATCAGCACCAGCGCGGTGGCGACGATCATCCAGGCGGTGTCGGCGGTGTTGATCTCTGATGTCGCGGCCTGGGCCGGCGCAGCCATGAGCAACGCAAATCCTGATCCCGCAGCCATAGCGGCTACGCGGCGCAACAATCCCGCCATGTCATTTCCCCCGGCATCGTGATGGCTTCGCACCCGTGGCGTCGTTGCCGGTGCGATCGAAAAGGCGTGTGCTTAGAGTGCGTCGCTGTCGGTTTCGCCGGTGCGGATGCGCAGCGCATGGTCGATCGGCGTGACGAAGATCTTGCCGTCGCCGATCTGGCCAGTCCGTGCGGAGGCGGTGATCACGCCGACCGCCTTGTCGGCAATGTCGGAGGCAACAGCGATCTCGATCCGCAGCTTTGGCAGGAAGTTCACGACATATTCCGCACCGCGATAGATCTCGGTATGACCCTTCTGGCGGCCGTAGCCCTTCACCTCGGTCACGGTCATGCCGTGGACGCCGATCGCCGTCAGGGCCTGGCGGACTTCATCGAGCTTGAAGGGTTTGATGATCGCGACGACGAGTTTCATGGTCAGGCCTATTCCCCGGGATGCGCCCCGCCGTCTGTCCCCGGCGCTGCGTCAATCTGGCATCTTTCCGGGCAAATGGCACAAAAAACTTGCAGATTGAAGCGGAAAAACGTTTGGCCAAGGGAGGCCGTGTGAACGGCCGCCTCTGTACAGGGCATCCGTTCATCCTTCACAATGCATTTTTGGCATGGATGCGGTGAACCCGCGACGGCCGAGCGGTACATAAGTATTTTGGGGGGACGCGTCATGGCGAGTTGGTTTTACGCATCCGAGGGCAAGCAGCAGGGGCCCTATCCAGAGGGGCAATTTCGCGACCTGATCGCACAAGGTGTCGTGCGCGCGGATACGCTGGTGTGGTCCGAGGGCATGGCCGGCTGGCAGAAGGCCGCCGAAATTCCAGGATTGATCTCGGGCGGCGGCGCACCACCGATCATTCAGGCCGGGGGCCCGCCGATGATGGGCGGTGGCGCCTATACCGGCGCCGGAAGTGCCGCCGGCGGATCGCTGTCGGTCGATTTCGGCATTCTCGACTTCACCTGGCGCACGCTGGTGATGCTGATCCTCTCGTGCCTCGTCATCCCGGTGCCGTGGGTGTTCGTCTGGTACACGAAATGGATCGTGTCCTGCGTCAAGGTCCCCGGGCGGCCAAACCTGTCCTTCACCGGCAATGCGATGACGATGGTGCCGTGGTTCTTCGGCTTCATCGTGCTGGCAATTGTCGTCGGCTATTCCGGCGTCCAGGTGCTGAACCTCGTGCTCTTCCTCGTCGAGATCGCCCTGTACTGGCTGCTGATCAAGTGGATTGTCGGCAACCTCGCCTCCAACGGGCAGCCGCTCGGCCTCAGCTTCACCGGCTCGATCGTGGGCTATATCGGCTGGAACCTGCTGTTCGCGGTCTCCATGATCACCATCATCGGATGGGCCTGGGTCGCCGCCGCCCAGCTGCGCTGGATCTACCGAAACATCCAGGGCACGCGCCGCGAGATCATTTTCAGGGGCACCGGCCTCGGAATTCTCTGGCGTGGAATCGTGGCGGCGTTCCTGTGCGGCTTCCTGATCCCGATCCCGTGGGTCTATCGCTGGATCATGAACTGGTTCGCCTCGCAGACCGAGCTCGCGCCGCGCGGTTCGATGTAAGCACGCGCTGACATCTCAAGCGCGATGAACTCGCGCTTGGGATCATCAGCTCCCGAGCTAGCTTCTGCGCTCGCGCACGGAGCCTTCCTGCGCGACGGATGCGACCAGCGTGCCATCAGGCTTGAAGATCGAGCCGCGGGTCAGGCCGCGACCGCCCTGCGCGCTCGGCGAATCCTGCGAATAGAGCAGCCATTCGTCGGCGCGGAACGGGCGGTGAAACCACATCGCATGGTCGAGGCTCGCCGGCATCATGCGCTTGTCGAACAAGGTGCGGCCGTAGCGCGCCATGATCGCATCCAGCAGCGAGAAGTCCGAGGCATAGGCCAGCGCGCACATGTGCAGCGCCGGATCGTCGGGCAGCGTCGCCGCCGTCTTGATCCAGACATGGATGCGGCCGTCCTCGATCTTCTGGCCGAAATAGCGGCCGAGCTCGACCGGGCGCAGCTCGATCGGCCGATCGGATTCATAATAGCGGCGGATGAACTCCGGCATCTCGCGGAACATCGGCTGCTTCGCCACCTCCTCCGCCGTGAGCTTCTCCGGCAGCGGCACGTCAGGCATCTTGTCCTGGTGGTCGAACGCACTGTCTTCCTCGGCGTGGAACGACACCATGATCGAGAAGATCGCGTTGCCATGCTGGATCGCGGTGACGCGGCGCGTCGAATAGCTCTTGCCGTCGCGCAGGCGCTCGACCTGGTAGATGATCGGGATCTGCGGATCGCCCGGCAGGATGAAATAGCAATGTAGCGAATGTGGCAGCCGGCCCTCGACGGTGCGGCAGGCCGCGACCATCGCCTGCCCGATCACCTGCCCGCCGAACACCCGCTGCCAGCTGGTCTTCGGGCTGTTGCCGCGGAACAAATTCACCTCGAGCTGCTCGAGGTTGAGGATCGAAATCAGGTCGATCAGGCTTTTGGACATGGTGGTGCTTTCGGTGAATCCGTCATTCCGGGGCATCGCGCAGCGATGAACCCGGAATCTCGGGCCAAAACCTCCAGATTCCGGGTTCGCGCGTTGCGCGCCCCGGAATGACAGGAGGAAGCCGCCCTTGTTTCACCGCACTGTTTCGCCCACCTCAAGTCTGCTAGCAAGACCAAGAATTCGACGAGAATTTAGGCAGGAATATCCGGGTATGTCGGTACAGGGTCACATTGTCATTGGCGGCGGCGCGTTTGCGGGTCTCGCGCTCGCACTTGCCTTGCGCCAGGGGCTCGGCCCCGAGATTCCCGTCATCGTCGCCGATCCTGCGCTCGGCACGCGCCCGAGCCGCGATCCGCGCGCCACCGCCATCGTCGCCGCCTGCCGCCGGCTGTTCGAGGCGATCGGCGCCTGGGACGATGTCAAAGCCGAGGCGCAGCCGATCCTCGACATGGTCGTCACGGATTCGAAACTGGAGGACGCCACGCGTCCGACCTTTCTGAATTTCGCCGGCGACGTGGCGCCGGGCGAACCCTTCGCGCACATGGTCGAGAACCGCCGCCTGATCGATGCGCTGGTCGTGCGTGCCGAAGCTCAAGGCATCGACCTTCGCGCCACGACCGTGTCGTCTTACGAGGCGCGTGCCGAAGGCATCGACGTCACCCTCGGCGATGGCAGCGTCATTGCGGCGAGCCTGCTGGTTGCCGCCGATGGTGCAAAGTCAAAACTGCGCGAGCGCGCCGGCATCGCCACCCATGGCTGGGACTACGATCAATCCGGCATCGTCGTCACCGTCGGCCACGAGCGCGATCACGAGGGCCGTGCCGAGGAGCATTTCTTGCCCGCGGGGCCGTTCGCGATTCTGCCCCTCACCGGCAAGCGCTCCTCGCTGGTGTGGACCGAACGCCGCACTGAAGCCGCGCGCATCATTGCGCTCAGCGACGAGGAGTTTCACGCCGAGCTCGAGCAGCGTTTCGGTCTGCATCTCGGCGAGGTCAAGGCGCTTGACAAGCCGCGGGCGTTCCCGCTGTCCTATTTCGTGGCGCGCTCCTTCGTCGCCGAGCGTCTCGCGCTGGTCGGCGATTCCGCGCACGTCATCCACCCCATCGCGGGGCAAGGCCTCAACATGGGGCTGAAGGATGTCGCCGCGCTGGCCGAGGTCGTGGTCGATGCCGCCAGGCTCGGCATGGATCTCGGCGGCGCCGACGTGCTCGAGCGCTACCAGCGCTGGCGCCGCTTCGACACCATGGCAATGGGCGTTGCCACCAACTCGCTGAACTTCCTGTTCTCGAACCAGTCGACCTTGCTGCGCACCGTCCGCGACATCGGCCTCGGCATCGTCGACCGCACCCCGCCCCTGAAGAACCTCTTCATCCGCCAGGCTGCAGGCCTGACCGGCGAGATCCCGCGGCTGCTGAAGGGCGAGGCGTTGTAAGATGCGCTATCGCTAAACTCTCCGCTGTCATCCCGGACAAGCGAAGCGCAGATCCGGGATCCATAACCCCAGGGAGAGGTTTGGCAAAGACTCGGAGTGACCAACTGCGCGCCAAACCGCTTCCTGTGGTTATGGATCCCCGCCTTCGCGGGGATGACACCGGAGGTTTGGGGCGGCTATCGCGAAAAACTCCGCCGTCGTCCCGGACAAGCGCAGCGAAGCGGAGCGCAGATCCGGGACCCATACGCCGCAGCAAACGTTTTACGAAGACTCGGAGTTGCCAGCTTCGCGCCACAACCACTTTCTGTGGTGATGGGGTGGACGGCCCCCTACGGCATCAGTGTGCCAGAATGAGGTTGTCAC
>NZ_CAKZHY010000120.1 GCF_936928535.1 uncultured Bradyrhizobium sp.
GCCCCGGGTGGCCGCAACCCCACCGCCGCGTCCGGCCCCGCCGCCACCGCGTCCCGCGGCTCCGGCTCCAAAAAAATGCCCGCCGAACCAGCCAAGGTGCTAGCGGGCAGGGCGGAAATCCCGGAAAGGGCCTTGTCGAGGCGGTAAAAGCCCCGAAAGGCCCTTATTTCCTTGCTTCTGGCCGAAATGGCGCTATATAGCGCGCCATCTCACACGGAAGCATGGCTCACAAGGCCGTCCGGTGGCAGCCGGGGCGACATCGCTCCGTTTTGCTCACACGCTTCCGGAGGAACCAACCGGAGAATTAAAACGATGGCACTGCCCGATTTCACTATGCGTCAGCTGCTCGAAGCTGGCGTGCACTTTGGTCACCAGTCGCACCGCTGGAATCCGAAAATGGCTCCGTTCATTTTCGGCACCCGTAACAACATCCACATCGTCGACCTCGCCCAGACCGTGCCGATGCTGCACGGCGCCCTTCAGGCCGTCAGCGACACGGTTGCCAAGGGCGGCCGCATCCTGTTCGTCGGCACCAAGCGCCAGGCGCAGGACGGCGTCGCCGACGCTGCCAAGCGCTGCGCGCAGTATTTCGTCAATTCGCGCTGGCTCGGCGGCACGCTGACCAACTGGAAGACGATCTCGGCCTCGATCAAGCGTCTGCGTCATCTCGACGAAGTGCTGGCCAGCGGCGACGCCAGTTCCTACACCAAGAAGGAGCGCCTGACGCTTCAGCGCGAGCGCGACAAGCTCGACCGCTCGCTCGGTGGCATCAAGGACATGGGCGGTCTTCCCGACATGATCTTCGTGATCGACACCAACAAGGAAGACATCGCGATCCAGGAAGCCCAGCGGCTCAACATCCCGGTCGCCGCGATCGTCGATACCAACTCCGATCCGAAGGGCATCACCTATGTGGTGCCGGGCAATGACGACGCCGGCCGCGCGATCTCGCTGTATTGCGACCTGATCGCCCGTGCTGCGATCGACGGCATTTCGCGCGCCCAGGGCGATTCCGGCATCGACATCGGTGCCTCGGCCCGTCCGGTCGCCGAAGAGCTGCCCTCGACCGCCGGATTCCAGGGCCTTGCCGGTCCGCGCGGCACTGCCGACGACCTCAAGAAGCTCCCGGGCGTGTCGGGTGCGATCGAGAAGAAGTTCAACGACCTCGGCATCTTCCACTATTGGCAGCTCGCCGAGCTCGACCACGACACCGCGCACAAGATCGGCGAAGAAGTCGGTCTGCCGAGCCGTGCGGACGCCTGGGTGGCCAAGGCCAAGGCGCTGACCGCGGAAGCGGAATAGTCAAAACGGCGGTGGGTTGGCCGGACCGGATCCGGCCACCATTTCATTCAGTTGACGCGAATTCCTGAGATGGACCGCGGCGGGGCAATTGGAGCCGCGCCGCGGCAAACCGGCAGGCAAGAAGGATTTTCAAATGGCAACGATCACAGCTGCGATGGTCAAGGATCTGCGCGAGTCGACCGGCGCAGGCATGATGGACTGCAAGGCCGCACTGACCGAGAACGACGGCAACATGGAAGCGGCGCAGGACTGGCTGCGCAAGAAGGGCCTGTCGAAGGCCGCCAAGAAGTCCGGCCGCGTCGCGGCCGAGGGCCTCATCGGTGCGCTCACCAAGGCCAACAAGGGCGTCGTGGTCGAGGTCAACTCCGAGACCGACTTCGTCGCGCGTAACGGCCAGTTCCAGGGCCTGGTCAAGATGGTCGCCCAGGTCGCGTTCGACGCTGGCGCCGACGTCGAGAAGATCAAGGCCGCCAAGGTCGGCGACGTCACGGTGGAAGCCGCGATCAATGACGCGATCGCCACCATCGGCGAGAACATGACGCTTCGCCGCGCCGCTTCCCTCGAAGTGAGCCAGGGCTTGGTGTCGAGCTACGTCCACGGCGCAGTCGTCGACGGCGCCGGCAAGATGGGCGTGATCGTGGCGCTCGAATCGGTCGGCAAGGCCGACGAGCTCGCAGCTCTCGGTCGCCAGATCGCGATGCATGTCGCAGCCGCCAACCCGCTTGCGCTCGACCCGTCCGGTCTCGATCCGGCCGTCGTCAAGCGCGAGAAGGACGTGCTCGCCGACAAATATCGCCAGCAGGGCAAGCCGGAGAACGTGATCGAGAAGATCGTCGAGTCCGGCCTGAAGACCTACTACAAGGAAGTCTGCCTGCTCGAGCAGGCCTTCATCCACGACACCGGCAAGTCGGTGGCGCAGGCGGTGAAGGAAGCCGAAGGCAAGGTCGGCGGCGCGGTGAAGATTGCCGGCTTCGTGCGCTATGCTCTCGGTGAGGGCATCGAGAAGCAGGAATCGGACTTCGCGGCCGAGGTCGCGGCGGCCAGCGGCAAGAAGTAAGCGCTGGAACACCTCCTTCCGGCGTGCCGCCGGAAGCGGCGCCCGGACAAGGAAAGTGCTCATGACTGATCCGGTCTATCGTCGCGTCGTGATCAAGCTGTCCGGCGAGTATCTCGCAGGGCAGCAAGGCTTTGGCATCGATCAGCCGACCATGGACCGGGTTGCGGACGATCTGATCGCTGCCCGCCAGCTCGGATGCGAGGTGGCGGTCGTGATCGGCGGCGGCAATATCTTTCGCGGCGTCGAGGTCTCCTCGCGCGGCGTGTCGCGCACGACCGGCGACACCATGGGCATGCTTGCGACCATGATGAATTGCCTGGCGCTGGAAGCCACGATCGAGCGCAAGGGCACGCCGGCGCGTACGCTGTCGGCGTTTGTCATGCCCGAGATTTCCGAGCTGTTCACGCGCACCGCGGCGCACAAATACCTCTCGGAGGGGCGAATCATCGTGCTCGGTGGCGGCACCGGCAACCCGTACTTCACCACAGACACGACGGCCGTGCTGCGCGCCGCCGAGATCGGCGCCGAGGCGGTGCTGAAGGCCACCAATGTCGACGGGGTCTACTCGGCCGATCCGAAGCAGGATCCTTCGGCCAAGCGATTCGACCGGCTGACGCATTCGCAGGCGATCGAGGGCGGCTACAAGGTGATGGATGCGACCGCCTTCGCACTTGCCCGTGAGACGTCCCTGCCTATCATCGTATTTTCGATCGCGGAGCCCGGTTCGATCGGCGCGATTCTGCGCGGCATCGGCCACGGGACTGTTGTCGCAGGCTGACGGCTCGTCTGGGCGCCCCAAAGCAGGGGCGCGGGTCGGGTCGCCGGACTATTGAAGGAGAAACGTGATGGCCACGGGTAATTTCGACCTCAACGAAGTGAAGCGCCGCATGCAGGGCGCGGTCGCATCGCTCAAGCACGAACTTGGCGGCCTGCGGACGGGCCGTGCATCGGCCTCGATGCTCGATCCGGTGCAGGTCGACGCCTATGGCAGTCATATGCCCCTCAATCAGCTCGCCACCGTCAGCGTGCCGGAGCCGCGCCTGATCTCGGTGCAGGTCTGGGACAAGTCGATGGTCAAGGCCGTCGAGAAGGCGATCGTCGACTCCAATCTCGGCCTGTCGCCGGCAACCGAAGGCCAGGTGCTGCGCCTGCGCATCCCCGAACTCAACGAGGAGCGTCGCAAGGAGCTGGTCAAGGTCGCGCACAAATACGCCGAAGCCGCCAAGGTCGCGGCGCGCCACGTCCGCCGCGACGGCCTCGATGTCCTCAAGAAGCTCGAGAAGAATCACGAGATGTCGGAGGACGACCAGAAGCGTCACGCCGACGAGGTGCAGAAGGCCACCGACGGCACCATCACCGAGATCGACCAGCTGCTGGCCGCCAAGGAAAAAGAAATCCTCACCGTCTAAGGCCGTTTTTCATGTCCAACGCCGCCGCGCCCGCAACGGACGGACCTGATCGGTCCGATGTGCCTGCGCATGTCGCCATCATCATGGATGGCAACGGGCGTTGGGCGGCCGCGCGCGGTCTGCCGCGGGCCGAAGGCCATCGCCGCGGCGTCGAAGCGCTGCGGCGGGTGGTGCGTGCCTCGCACGAGCTTGGCATCCGCTATCTCACCATCTTCTCGTTCTCGTCCGAGAACTGGTCGCGCCCGGCAAGCGAGATCGGCGATCTCTTCGGCCTGCTCAGACGCTTCATCCGCAACGACCTCGCGAGCCTGCACCGCGACGGCGTCAAGGTGCGCATCATCGGCGAGCGCGCCGGGCTCGAGGGCGACATCTGTGCACTGCTGAACGAGGCCGAGGAACTGACGCGCGACAACACCCGTCTCACGCTGGTCGTCGCCTTCAATTACGGCTCGCGGCAGGAGATCGCGAAGGCCGCGCAGAAGCTCGCCCGCGAAGTCGCTGCCGGCACGCGCGACCCTGACACGATCGATGCCGACGCGCTCGGCGCCCATCTCGATGCGCCCGACATTCCCGATCCCGATCTCATCATCCGCACGAGCGGCGAGCAGCGACTCTCCAACTTCCTGATGTGGCAGGCCGCCTATAGCGAGCTCGTCTTCGTGCCGGTCCACTGGCCGGATTTCGACAAGGCTGCGCTCGAAAGCGCGGTCGCCGAATTCGCCAGGCGCGAGCGCCGTTTCGGCGGCCTCGTCGCGAAATCAGCCTCGTGAGCGAACCCGACGCCGCACCGGCGGGCACGGCGCCTGCCCCGAGCAATCTGGTGATGCGAGTTCTCGCGGCACTGGTGCTCGCGCCGATCGCGCTTGCGCTCGCCTATGCGGGCGGCTGGCTGTGGGCACTTCTCGTCATCCTGATATCGATCGGGCTGTTCACGGAATGGCTGACGGTGGTGGGCGCAGCCTCGACCGCTCTGACCGGGGTGGGGACGATCGTCATTGCCATGATGGGCTTGTGCGTTGCCGCCGGCGCGCTCAAGACCGCCATCATCGTGGGCTGTGTCGGCGGCGCGATCGTGACGCTGATCGCGCGCGGCAAGTTCATTTGGACCGCGAGCGGATTTGCCTATGCTGCGGCGGCGCTGCTGGCCTCGATCCTGGTGCGCAAGGACCTGTTGCACGGCTTCGCCGCGCTGATGTTTGTACTGCTGGTGGTATGGGCGACCGATATCGGCGGCTATTTTGCCGGCCGCGGGATCGGTGGACCGAAGCTCTGGCCGCGCGTCAGCCCGAAGAAGACCTGGGCCGGCGCGTTGGGCGGCTTTGTGGCCAGCCTTGCCGTTGCGGGCGGCTTTGCCGCCTTCGGCATCGGAAAGGCGGTTCCGCTTTTAGCCATCAGCGCTGTCCTGTCGGTGGTCTCGCAAGGCGGCGACCTGTTCGAATCCGCCGTGAAAAGGCGCTTCGGCGTCAAGGATTCCAGTCACTTAATTCCCGGCCATGGCGGGCTATTGGACCGCCTGGACGGCTTTGTCGCTGCCATCCTGGTGGCATGGATTATCGGCTTTCTCCGCCATGGTGTGCATAGCGCCGGAAGCGGTCTTATGGTTTGGTGAGGATATGAGCGCAGTCCCATTGCGTAACAACAGGCTTGCTGCGACCGACATCCGCAGCGTCACGGTGCTCGGCGCCACCGGCTCGATCGGCGACAGCACGATGGATCTGCTGCGCGCTTCGCCCGAGCGCTATCGCGTCGAGGCGTTGACGGCGAACAGCAACGTCGAAGCGCTGGCAAAACTCGCGAAGGAATTTTCCGCGCGCTTCGTTGCGATCGCAGACAGCACCAAGCTCGCCGATCTGAAGGCCGCACTTGCGGGCACGAGCACGGAATGCGGTGCCGGCGAAAGCGCTGTCATCGAGGCCGGTGCGCGTCCGGCCGATTGGGTGATGGCGGCAGTGAGCGGCGCGGCGGGGTTGAAGCCGGCTTTGGCCGCTGTCGATCGCGGCGCGCATGTTGCGCTGGCCAACAAGGAATGCCTCGTCTGCGCCGGTGATTTCTTCATGCAGCGCGCGGCGAAAGCGGGCGCCTGCATTCTGCCTGCCGACTCTGAGCACAACGCACTGTTCCAGGCGCTGGCATCGGGCAATCGCGACGAGCTGGTTCGCGTCATCATCACTGCATCGGGCGGCCCGTTCCGGACCTGGAAGCCCGCGGACATCGAGAAGGCGACGCTCGAGCAGGCCCTGAAGCATCCGAATTGGAGCATGGGGCAGAAGATCACGATCGACTCCGCCTCGATGATGAACAAGGGCCTCGAGGTGATCGAGGCGTCCTATCTGTTCGCCCTGACGCCCGACGAGATCGACGTGCTGGTGCATCCGCAGTCGATCATCCACGGCATGGTCGAGTTTTCGGACCGCTCGGTCATGGCCCAGCTCGGCTCGCCCGACATGCGCACGCCGATCGCCCATTGTCTCGGCTGGCCCGACCGGATCAAGGGACCGGCGGCCAAGCTCGATCTGGCCAAGATCGGCCAGCTGACCTTCGAGACTCCGGACTTCGAGCGGTTCCCCGGGCTTCGCCTGGCTTTCGATTCGCTCCGGAGCGGGAAGGGGGCGACCACCGTCTACAACGCCGCCAACGAGGTTGCAGTCGCGGCCTTCATCGCCGGCAAGATCCGCTTTGGCGCCATCGCCCGCCTGGTCGAGGCGACGCTGGAGGACTGGATCCGGGGCGGCAACCAGGGCCCCATGACGTCAGCGGATGATGCAATAAACGTTGACCATGTTGCGCGAAATAAAGCTGCCGCCCTATTGCCTCAAATTGCCTTAAAGGCATCCTAGACAGTTCGGGGCCAGGGCCTTGCGGCGCTGGATGAGGGAATTCGATGATCGACTTTTTTACCCATAGTTTCAACACGTTGAGCCATGGGCTCCTCGGCTACGTCGTTCCCTTCCTGTTCGTTCTGACCATCGTCGTGTTCTTCCATGAGCTCGGCCATTTTCTGGTCGCGCGCTGGGCTGGCGTTCGGGTGTTGACCTTCTCGCTGGGGTTCGGACCCGAGCTGGTCGGGTTCAACGACCGCCACGGCACGCGGTGGAAGATCTCGGCGATCCCGCTCGGCGGTTACGTCAAGTTCTTCGGTGACGAGAGCGAGGCCTCGACGCCGTCGGCCGCGACGCTGGAGGCGATGACGGCGGAAGAGCGAGCCGGCAGCTTCCACCACAAGAAGGTCGGTCCGCGCGCCGCCATCGTTGCCGCCGGACCGATTGCCAATTTCATCCTCGGCGCGCTGATCTTCGCAGGCATGGCGCTGTATTACGGCAAGCCGAGCACGATCGCCCGCGTCGACGGCGTCGTCGCCGACGGCGCTGCGGCCGCCGCCGGCTTCAAGATCGGCGACGTCGTCGTGCAGATCGACGGCAAGCCGATCGAGAGCTTTGCCGACATGCAGAGGATCGTCGCGACGAGCGCCGGTTCAGCACTGGTTTTCGAGGTGAAGCGGGATGGCGGCCTCGTGTCCCTGACGGCGACGCCGGCGCTGCTCGAGCGCAAGGATCCGTTCGGCAACAGCCACCGGGTCGGCGTGCTCGGCGTCGAACACAAATCGCAGGCCGGCGAGGTCTCGACCACGCCCGTCAGTTTCGGTGAGGCGCTCAAGATCGGGGTCGAGCAGGTCTGGTTCATCATCACCAGCACCTTCAAGTTCCTGGGCTCGCTGTTCGTCGGGCAGGGCAATCCGAACGAGGTCAGCGGCGTCCTTGGCATCGCCAAGATGTCGGGACAGGCAGCCAGCGCCGGGTTCCAGTTCGTGATCAACCTGTGCGCGGTGCTGTCGGTCTCGATTGGCCTTCTGAACCTGTTCCCGATTCCGTTGCTCGATGGCGGTCACCTTCTGTTCTACACGGCCGAAGTTGTCCGTGGCCGCCCGCTGTCCGAGCGGACTCAGGAGATGGGGTTCCGAATCGGGCTTGGTCTTGTGCTGATGCTGATGGTCTTTGCGACCTACAACGACATCTTGCGGATGGCCGCTTCGTGATCGGGGCTTTTTTGTGGCGTTGCTGATGAGCAACGTCTTGGAATGAAATTGAAATTACCCTGTCAGCTGCCGTTTGCGATGTCGGGGAAATTGGCTACAAGCGGCTAGAACTTGGGGAATCTCCCAGACCGGCTTTGGGGTTGGGTCTGGTAAGTTGATAAGGGCGCGTTGCGCATGAAGTTTGGACTGCGACTCCGGGGGGGCTTGCTCGCAACCCTGATCATGTTCGGCGCGCCGGCGGTTGCCCCGGTTGGGGCTGTTTTGGTGTCTTCGTCTGCGTTCGCCCAGACCGTGCAGTCGATTTCCGTCGAAGGAAATCGCCGCGTCGAGGTGGAGACGATCCGGTCCTATTTCAAACCTGGCCCCGGTGGGCGCCTCGATCAGGGCGCCATCGATGACGGCCTCAAGGCGCTGATCGAGACCGGCCTGTTCCAGGACGTGAAGATCAACCGCGGCGCCGGCGGTCAGATCATCGTCTCCGTGGTGGAAAACCCCGTGATCGGTCGCATTGCCTTCGAGGGCAACAAGAAGATCAAGGACGAGCAGCTCACCGCCGAAGTGCAGTCCAAGGCCCGCGGTACGTTCTCCCGCGCCATGGTGCAGTCGGACACGCTGCGAATCGCCGAGATCTATCGCCATTCCGGCCGCTATGACGTGACCGTCGTCCCTGAAATCATCGAGCAGCCGAACAACCGCGTCGATCTCGTCTTCACGATCAACGAAGGTGCCAAGACCGGCGTCAAGTCGATCGAATTCGTCGGCAACAATGCGTTCTCGTCCTACCGCCTGCGTGACGTCATCAAGACGCGCGAAACCAATCTGCTGAGCTTCCTCGGCAGCGGCGACGTTTACGATCCCGATCGCGTCGAGGCCGACCGCGACCTGATTCGCCGCTTCTACCTGAAGAACGGCTTCGCCGACGTTCAGGTCGTCGCCGCGCTCACCGAATACGATCCCGACAAGAAGGGCTTCAACGTCACCTTCAAGATCGAGGAAGGCCAGCAGTACCGCGTCGGCACCGTCGATTTCCGCACCAGCATCCCGAATTTCGACGCGAGCACGTTGCGCTCATTCTCGCGCGTCAATGTCGGTTCGCTCTACAATGTCGAAGCGGTCGAGAAGTCGGTCGAGGAGATGCAGATCGAGGCCTCGCGCCGCGGCTATGCCTTCGCGGTGGTGCGTCCCGGCGGCGATCGCAATTTCGATGCGCACACCGTCGCCGTCGTGTTCAACATCGACGAGGGTCCGCGCACCTATATCGAGCGCATCAACATCCGCGGCAACACCCGCACTCGTGACTACGTGATCCGCCGCGAGTTCGACATCTCCGAGGGCGACGCCTACAACCGTGCGCTGGTCGACCGCGCCGAGCGTCGCCTGAAGAACCTCGACTACTTCAAGACCGTGAAGATCACGACCGAGCCGGGCTCGTCCAGCGACCGTGTGATCCTGGTCGTCGATCTCGAAGAGAAGTCGACCGGCGATTTCTCGGTCTCGGGCGGTTACTCCACGACGGACGGTGCGCTCGCCGAAGTCTCGGTCTCCGAGCGCAACCTGCTCGGCCGCGGCCTGTTCGCCAAGGCGTCGGTCACCTACGGCCAGTATGCGCGCGGCTATTCGCTCTCGTTCGTCGAGCCATATCTGCTCGACTATCGCGTCGCGCTGGGCCTCGACCTTTATCAGCGCCAGCAGCTGGCCAACAGCTACATCTCCTACGGCACCAAGACGCTCGGCTTCTCGCCGCGTCTCGGCTTCGCTTTGCGCGAGGACCTGTCGCTGCAGCTGCGCTACTCGATCTATCAGCAGGAAATCTCGCTGCCGTCCTATCTGGCGAACTGTAACAACATTCCGACCTCAGGGGCGTTTAACCCGAGCCCGGCCTATGCTGCCGTCAACGGCATTGACCTGAGCTCGACAGGTGGCCTCGGCTGCTACATCGACGGCGAAGCCTCTCTGCCCGTCCGCAAGGAGCTTGCGAACGGCAAGACGCTGACCTCGGCGCTCGGCTACACGCTGACCTACAACACCCTCGACAACAACAAGAACCCCACCGACGGTCTGCTCGTCGACTTCAGGCAGGACTTCGCCGGCGTCGGCGGCGACGTCTCCTACCTGAAGACCGCCCTGGATGCGAAGTACTACCAGTCGCTGGTGTCCGACCTCGTCGGCCTCGTCCATCTCCAGGGCGGTGTGCTGAACAAGATCGGCAGCAAAGACCTGCGCATGCTCGATCACTTCCAGATGGGTCCGAACCTCGTCCGTGGCTTCGCGCCGAACGGCATCGGTCCGCGCGACATCAACCCGTACGACACGCAGGACGCGCTCGGCGGCACCAAGTACTGGGGCGCTTCGCTCGAATTGCAGATGCCGTTCTGGTTCCTGCCGAAGGAAGTGGGTCTGAAGGGCGCAGTCTATGCCGACGCCGGTGGTCTCTACGACTACCAGGGCCCGACGACCTGGGCGCTGACCGGCGAAAATACGACGACCAAGAACTCGAACTGTATTCCGTCGACCATCAATCCGAACTCGACCGGAACCTGTACCGGCCTCGTCTATGACGACAGCAAGGTCGTCAGATCGTCGGTTGGTGTCGGCTTGATCTGGGCGTCGCCGTTCGGTCCGCTGCGCTTCGACTACGCAGTGCCACTCACCAAGGGCAAGTATGACCGTACGCAGGAATTCCGGTTCGGCGGCGGCACCTCGTTCTAATTCGATCAGCAGGGCATGACCTGGTCCCTCGGGAATTCCTTCTCGGAATTCCTTGGGGCCGGCGGCCAAAAAGATCGTGCTCAATCCATGAGATAAGGCATGATGCGGCCTGACCGCTTCATGCCGAAGCCGGACCGCGACGGGGTGGAATGGCGCAGCCGACCTTCTTCAAGAAACCGCCTGCTACAGCGCTGGCCGACATCGCCACGCTGACCAAGGCGCAACTGGTCGACCCCGAGAGGGGCGGTCATGTCATCACGGGTCTCGCTTCGCTCGACGAAGCCGGTCCGATGCATCTGGCGTTCTTCGACAACCTCAAATACGCCGATCAGCTCAAGGCGACCAAGGCTGGCGCCTGCCTGGTGAGCACGCGCTTCGAGGCGCAGGTGCCCGCGCATACGGCCGTGCTGCGGGTGGCGCAGCCGTTCCGGGCCTTCGTCAGGATCGCCCGGGAATGGCACGCGGACGCATTGCGCCCGCAGTCCTGGTCCGGCAATACCGGCATTGCGCCATCGGCCATCATCGACCCGTCGGCACGGCTGGAGGACGACGTCATCGTCGAGCCGTTGACCGTCATCGGTCCTGATGTGGAGATCGGCAGCGGCACCGTGATCGGGGCGGGCGTGGTGCTCGGTCCGGGCGTCAAGATCGGCCGGGACTGCAATGTCGGCGCACGCACGGCGATCCAGTGCGCGCTGATCGGCAACAACGTGCTGATCTACCCCGGCTGCTCGATCGGCCAGGACGGCTACGGCTTCATCTTCTTCGGCCCCGAGGGCCACCTGAAAGTGCCCCAGACCGGTCGGGTGCTGATCCAGAACAATGTGGAAGTCGGTGCCGGCACCACCATCGATCGCGGCTCCCTGCGCGACACCGTGATCGGGGAGGGGACCAAAATCGACAATCAGGTCCAGATCGGCCACAATGTCACGATCGGTCGGAATTGCCTGCTGGCGGCCCAGATCGGGCTCGCGGGCAGCCTGACCATCGGCGACAACGTGGCGCTGGGAGCGAAGGTTGGTATCAACAATCACCTCAAGATCGGCGATGGAGCCCAGGTGACCGCCATGAGCGCGGTCAAGGACGACATTCCGCCGGGAGGGCGTTGGGGCGGGCACTTCGCCAAGCCGACCAAACAATGGTTCAAGGAGATCATCGCGGTGGAGCGTCTGGTACGCGACAGCAAGACCGATCCGAAGGATGAGGGACGGGAATGACGGAGGAATCACCGATCAAGTTTGCGCTGGTGGATATCAATGCGATCCTCCAGACCCTGCCGCATCGGTTTCCGATGCTGCTGATCGACCGGGTGATCAACATCCGCGCCGATTACAGCGGCATCGGCATCAAGAACGTCACTTTCAACGAGCCGGCCTTCCAGGGACATTTCCCCGAGCGCCCGGTTTATCCCGGCGTCATGATGATCGAGGCGATGGCGCAGACCGCAGGCGTGATCGGCATCAAGTCGGTCGAGGGCACCGAGAAGCCGCGTGCGGTCTATTTCCTCACCATCGACAAGTGCAAGTTTCGCAAGCCCGTGCTTCCAGGCGATACCATCGAGTATCACATGCGCTCGCTCGGCCGCCGCAAGGCCATGTGGTGGTTTCACGGGGACGCCAAGGTCAATGGGCAGGTCGTCGCTGAAGCCGATGTCGGAGCCATGCTGACCGACTGAGCCGGGCGCGCCGTCGTTCAAGTGTTGGATGAGGTCGTTGACGCGAGCTGCGCGGCTTGTTCAGCCAACCTCTGAAACACGCCGAGATCATACGTCACTGGACAGATCGGGCGCAGTCGCGCTAACCAGCGGAAAGCCGAGCAAGTTCAAAGCATAGTCAGACCTTCTTCATGAGTAAGATCGACCCCACCGCGCGGGTGGAAGACGGCGCCGTGATCGGCGAAGGCACCGAGATCGGGCCCTTTTGCATGATCGGCCGCAATGCCCGGATCGGGGCCAATTGCAAGCTGATCGGACAGGTCACAATCATCGGCCACACCACGGTCGGGGACGCCTGCGTGATCTCGCCGTTCGCGGTGCTCGGCGGCGCGCCGCAGGATCTCAGCTACAGGGGGGAGCCGACCACGCTCGACATCGGGTCCGGCAACGTTATCCGCGAAGGCGCCACGATGAACGTCGGCACCGTCAAGGGCGGCGGCAAGACGCGCGTCGGCAACGACGGCTACTTCATGAACAACAGCCATGTCGGCCACGACTGCGTGGTCGGCAGCAACGCGATCTTCGCGACCTCGGCGACGCTCGGCGGGCATTGCGAGATCGGCGACGCCGTCTACATCGGCGGGCTGTCCGCGGTGCACCAGTTCACCCGCATCGGCAACTATGTGATGGTCGGCGGCCTCTCGGGCGTGCGCGACGACATCATCCCCTATGGCCTCGCCAACGGCCAGTATGCGGTGCTCGAGAGTCTCAATCTGATCGGCATGAAGCGGCGCAAGTTCACCAGGCAGCGGCTTGCGACCGTGCGTGCGTTCTACCAGAAGCTCTTCCACGGCTCCGGCACGTTCGCCGAGCGGCTGGAGGCGGTGCAGCCGCTCACAAGCGAGGATCCCGCGATCGCCGAGATCCTCGGCTTCATCGGCAAGGGCAAGCGCCCGCTCTGTCTTCCCACCATCGAAAAGTGATGCTGCGATGGCCGCGGACATGACATCGGCGGCTCCTGCGATTTCATCACCGGTCGGCGTGGTCGCCGGCGGCGGCGCCATGCCGTTCGCGGTTGCCGACTCGCTCGCCGCGCGCGGGATCACGCCGGTGCTGTTTCCGTTGCGCGGCGCGTGCGATCCGGCGCAGGTCGAAAAATTCCGCCATCGCTGGATCTCGGTCGGCCAGCTCGGCCGCGCCATGCGGCTGTTCCGCGAGGAGGGCTGCCGCGACCTGATCTTCATCGGCACCTTGGTGCGGCCCTCGCTCACGGAGATCCGCTTCGACATCAAGACGCTGCGATTGCTCGGCAACGTCATCCGTGCCTTCCGCGGCGGCGACGATCATCTGCTGTCCGGCGTCGGGCGAATTCTCGAGCAGGACGGCTTTCGCATGGTCGGGATCAAGGACGTTGCGCCCGACCTCCTGATGCCCGAGGGCTGCATCAGCCGGGCCTGGCCGGCGGACAATGCCAAGGGCGACATCGAGCGCGGGCGCGCGGTGCTGACCGCGCTCGGGCCGTTCGATATCGGGCAGGCCACCGTCGTGATCGACGGCCATGTGGTGGCGGTCGAGGACATCGAGGGCACCGATGCGCTGCTGGCGCGCGTGGCGCGCCTGCGCGAAGAAGGTCGCATCCGCGCGGCCACAGGGCGCGGTGTGCTGGTGAAGGCGCCGAAGAGCGGCCAGGACCTGCGCTTCGACCTGCCGACGATCGGCCCGCGCACCATCGAGGGCGTCGCGAAGGCCGGCCTTGCCGGCGTCGCTGTTATCGCCGGCAACACCATCGCCGCCGAGCCGCAGGCGATGATCGCGCTTGCCGACGCCAAATATCTCTTCATCGTTGGTCTCTCAGCGTGATGCAGGTTCGCGATCCCATCAGGAAGATCTTCCTGATCGCCACGGAGGAGTCCGGCGACCGGTTGGGCTCGGCGCTGATGAAGGTGCTGCGTCAGCGGCTCGGCGACGGCGTGGAGTTCGAAGGCGTCGGCGGCCTCACCATGGCGCGCGAGGGGCTCGAGACGCTGTTTCCGATCGAGGAGCTCTCGATCGTCGGCCTTGCCGCGGTGGTGCAGCAGCTGCCAAAAATCCTGCGGCTGATCCGCGAGACCTCGGACGCCGTCACCGAGGCCGCGCCGGACGCGCTTGTCATCATCGACAGTCCCGATTTCACCCATCGGGTCGCCCGCCGTGTCCGCGCGAAGAACCCGTCAATCCCTGTGATCGACTATGTCTCGCCCTCGGTCTGGGCCTGGCGGCCGGGGCGGGCGCGCGCCATGCTCGGCTATGTCGATCATGTGCTCGGCCTGCTGCCGTTCGAGCCGGAGGAATATCGCAAGCTGGGCGGGCCACCTTGCAGCTATGTCGGCCATCCCCTGACCGAGCAACTGGGCTCGCTCCGGCCAAACGCCGATGAGCAGAAGCGCCGCGCCGGCGAGCCGCCGGTGCTGCTGGTTCTGCCGGGGAGCCGCCGCAGCGAGATCCGTCATCACCTCGATGTGTTCGGCGCGGCGATCGGCCGGTTGCAATCCAGCGGCGTCGCATTCGAATTGATACTGCCGACCATGCCGCATCTCGAAGCCACCATTCGCGCGGGCGTCGCGAACTGGCCCGTCAAGCCTCAAATCGCGATCGGCGAAACCGAAAAGCGCGCCGCGTTCCGGATCGCGCGCGCGGCGCTGGCAAAATCAGGCACGGTGACGCTCGAACTGGCCCTGTCTGGCATTCCGATGGTGACGGCCTATCGCGTCGGTGCGATGGAGGCCTTCGTCCTGCGACGCGCGATCCAGGTGTCGTCGGTGATCCTCGCCAATCTCGTCATCGGCAAGGATGTGATCCCCGAATTCCTGCAGGAAGACTGCACGTCGGAGAAGCTCGCCGGCGCTCTGTCCGAGGTGCTGAGCGACACGCCGATGCGCCGGCAGCAGGTCGAAGCCTTCGCGCAGCTCGACGCCATTATGTCGACCGGCAACACATCGCCGAGCGCGCTCGCTGCCGATATCGTGCTCGCGACGATGCGGAAGGGGCGGCGCTAAGCCAAGCCGCCGTCCACCCGGAAACACTGGCAGCTGATGCGCTGACTGGCGTCGGAGGCAAGGTACAGCGCCATGCCGGCGATATCCTCGGGCGTCACCGCATCGGGTATGGCCTGGCGCGTGCGCATCTCTTTGATGAGAGTCTCGTCCGGATACCACAGCCTGCGCTGCCGTTCGGTGATCACCATCCCCGGCGCAATCGCGTTGACGCGGATGCGGTCCGGACCGAACTTGCGGCCGAGCGAATTGGTGAAGCCGACGATGGCTGCCTTGGCCGCGGCGTAGACCGGCAACCCCGGAGCGCCGCGCATCCAGGCGATCGAGGACATGTTGATGATCGAGCCGCCGCCGCGCGCCTGCATCTGCGGCACCACGGCCTGCGCGGCGAAGAAGACGTGCTTGAAATTGACGCCCATCGTCCAATCGAATTCCGTCGGCGTCACATCGGCCAGCAGCTGGCGCTGGTCATTGGCGGCGTTGTTGACGAGGACCGCGGCATCGCCAAGCGATGCGTGGACCTTGGCCAGCGCGGCGCGCAAGGCGTCGATGTCCATGAGGTCGCAAGGCACGAACAGTGGCGCTGTGCCGGAGGTCTTCGCAATCTCTTGCGCCAGCGCTTCGCCGGCCTGCGTGTCGATGTCGAGAAAAGCGACGCGAGAGCCCTGAGCGGCGAAGGCGCGCACGAAGGCGGCGCCGATGCCGCTGGCGCCTCCTGTAATCACCACCACGCGATTGGCGAGGTCGGCATAAGTCGACTGGGTCATGCGATCAGTCGCTCCGTCTCGGGGTCGAACAGGCAAATGCGCCTGATATCGAGGGCAAAGGAGGTTGTGGCACCCGGCGTCGGGCGGATGTCCGGCGAGATGCGCGCTTGAGCGGGCTCGCCGCCAAGCCGCAGCAGGACGATGGTCTCGGCGCCCGTGGGCTCGACGAGCTCGACGGGTGCGGTGACGATGACGGGCGGGCCCACGGCTCCGGAGAACACACGGTCGCCCTCAGCGATGCATTCGGGCCTGATCCCGAGCACCACGTCGCGGCCGACATAGGAGGCCGCCGCGTCGTAGCCCTGCAGGCGAAGCCGGACCTCGTCCGGCCGGCCCGCGCCGATCACCACGACGGGTCCGCCGCTATCTGCCTCGAGACGGGCCGGCATCGTGTTCATCGGCGGTGAGCCCATGAAGCGGGCGACGAAGATGTTGGCGGGATAGCGGTACACGGTGTCGGGGTCGGCGAATTGCTGCACCACGCCGCGATGCATCACGGCGATGCGGGTCGCCATCGTCATCGCCTCGATCTGGTCGTGGGTGACATAGATGATAGTGGCGCCGATGCGCTGGTGCAGCCGCTTGATCTCCATGCGCATCTCGACGCGCAGCTTGGCATCGAGATTGGAGAGCGGCTCGTCGAACAGGAAGAGCAAGGGATCGCGCACCAGGGCGCGTCCCATTGCCACGCGCTGGCGCTGGCCGCCCGACAATTGCGAAGGCTTGCGGCCGAGCAGCGGCTCGATCTGGAGCAGTCTTGCGACGTTTGCCAGCGCCTTCTCTTGCTCGGCCTTGGCAACGCCCCGGCATTCCATGCCGAAGGTGATGTTCTGGCGCACCGTCATTGAGGGATAGAGCGCATAGGACTGGAACACCATGGCGATGTCGCGGTCCTTGGGCGGAACGTCATTGACGACGCGGCCGCCGATCTCGATGGTGCCGTCGCTCGCGCGATCGAGCCCGGCGACGATGTTGAGCAGCGTGGACTTGCCGCAGCCGGACGGTCCGACCAGCACGGTGAATTCGCCGCTCTCGATGTCGAGGTCGATGCCTTTCAGCACCTCCAGGTTGGCGTAGCGCTTCGACAGGGCGCGAATGCTCAGTGCTGCCATGACATATCCATCATTTCACGGCCCCGGCAGTAAGGCCGCGTACGAAATACCTGCCGCCGAAAAGATAGATCAGCAAAGTGGGCAGGGCTGCGATGATCACCGCGGCGCTCTGCACGCCTTGCTTGGGGATATCTGCGACCGGAGTAGACAGTGCGATGAGCGCGGCAGTCACGGGCTGCTGCTGGCCGGTCGTGAAGGTTACGCCGTAGAGGAATTCGTTCCAGATATGGGTGAACTGCCAGATCACGGTGACGATCAGGATGGGTGCCGAGAGCGGCAGGATGATGCGCCAGAAGATGCGGAAGAAACCGGCGCCATCGATGCGTGCGGCTCTGATCAGCTCGTGCGGAATGGCGACATAGTAGTTTCGGCAGAACAGCACCGTGAAGGAGAGCCCCTGGATCGTGTGGATCAGCACGAGACCCGACAGCGTGTTGATGAGCCCGATGTCCCGCAACACGATGGTCCAGGGCAAGAGGCGCATCTGCTGGGGCAGGAAGAGGCCGAGGGTGACGATGCCGTAGATCCAGTTGTCGCCGCGAAATCGCCAGAGCGACACGGCGTAACCGGCGACGGCACCGAGCAGGGTCGAGAAGATCGTCGCCGGGATCGTGATAAGCGCTGAGTTCAACATGTACGGCCGGATGCCGGCGCAGGTCTCGGCAACGCAGAAGCCGCTCCAGGCCATGGCGTAATTGCCAAAGGCCCAGTGTTGCGGCCAGCCGATCATCGAGCTCTGCGCGATCTCCTCATTGGTCCGGAGCGAGTTCAGGACGACGACGACCAGCGGCGCAAGGTAGGCGGCCGCGAACAAGGTCACGATCAGATAGATGAGAGCCCGGCTTGGGGCGAAGCTTCGGTCACGCATGGGCTGCCCGCCGTTGCCGGACATAGCGCCACGCCGCATAGGGCAGCAGCACTGCAAGAAGGATGAGCAACATCAGAACCGCCGCCGCCGCGCCCCGCCCGAGCTGGCTGCGTTGGAACATCAAATCGTAAACGACAAGGGCCGGCAGCTGGGTCGCGATTCCCGGTCCGCCATTGGTGAGTGCGCGGACGAGGTCGAACGCCGAGATCGCAAACTGCAACTGGACAACGATGACCGTGACGGTGATCGGCCAAAGCGTCGGCAGAATGACGCGCCAATAGGTTCGGATCGGCCCGGCACCGTCGATCTGTGCCGCCTTGATGATATCGGAATCGACGGAGCGGAGGCCAGCCAGGAAGAGGGCCATGGCAAAGCCCGAGGATTGCCAGATTGCTGCGATGACAATGGTCCAGATCGCCATGTCGCGGTTGACCAGCCAGTCGAAGTGGAAGGAGGTCCAGCCGAGATCATGGGCAAGCTTCTCGATGCCGATGCCGGGATTCAGCAGCCAGCTCCACACCGTGCCGGTGACGACGAAGGACACGGCCAGGGGATACAGGAAGATGGTCCGCAGCACGTTCTCGCCGCGAATGCGCTGATCGAGCAGGATCGCAAGCAGGAGGCCGGTCGTCAAACTGAGCAGCACGAAAGCGATGCCGAAGAGCAGCAGATTGTCGAAGGCGATCTGCCAGTTTCGCGACGCCAGGACCGAATTGTAGTTGTGCAAACCGACCCAGCCCGAGACGGGAATAAGGGTGGAGGGCGTGAACGAAATCCAGATGGTCCAGATCGAAAACGAAATGAGGTGCGCTGCCGATAGCAGCAGCGGCACCCAGATCATCAGAAATTCGGGCAGCCGGCGCACCATCTCTGATGTCGCCGACCGGCCCGGCCGTGTTGCTATCGAGACGATTTCGGTCAACGTGCGCCCTCGACGGCCTCGGCGAGGCGGCTGACGGCCTCATCCGGCTTGATCGTCTTGTTCTTCACATATTCGGTGATGACGTCGATTATCGCGGCGGTCAGGCCGTTTTCCTGGGCCATGTTGTGCGCGAGGCTCAGGACGGCCTGGTTGTTGCCCATGGCATTCTTCAGTGCGGCCGCGGTTGTCCGTTGACCATCCGACCAGCCCTCGCCGGTCAAATCGACATCGGTACGCACGGGGATCGATCCCGTGATCTGCGAATACATGGTCTGGATCGCCGGATCCATCACGAGCTGCGCCATCAGCATCTGGCCGGCCTGGAGATCGGCCTCCTTGCGCTGCCAGAAGATGAAGGCATCGGCATTCAACAGGAAGACAGGCTTGCTGTTGTCGCTGGGACCGGGGGTGATGACATAGTCGTCAAACTTGAAACCGGCATTTTTCAACACGCCCTGCGCCCAGCCGCCCATGATCAGCATGCCCATGTCGCCGTCGACGAAGCGCTTCAAATTGGTGGCATAGGGTTGGACGCCGACATTGGGATCACACCAGTCGGAGATCTTGCGCGTCTGGGCGAACGCTGCCTTCATCTCGGGGCCCTCCAGCGCCTTTTTGTCGAGATTCATGCAGGCGGCGCGGTATGCTGTCGGACTGATGCCGGCCAGCGACGCCTCGAATTTCTGCCCATCGTCGGCGCGGGTGCCGCCGTTGGCGATGGGATAGGCCATTCCTGCCGATTTCATTTTCTCGGCGAGTTCGTTGAAGTCAGCCCAGGTGACGGGGACCTTGTCGGCCTTGGCCTTGTCCATGCCACGCTTGGACAGAAACAGCATGTTGGTGCTGTAGATTTGCAACGGCAGTGCGATCCATTTGCCTGCCGGCTTGTGCAATTTCGCAAGGTCCGGCGCGACGACCTTCTCGTAGCCGGCAGCCGCAACCACGGCGTCGAGATCGACGGTCGGAGCAATCTTCGACCAGGCGGCGATCTCGGGGCCCTTGAGCTGCGAGCAGGCCGGGGGATCGCCGGCGATGATCTGCGCACGCAGCTTGTTCATCATGTCCGTGGTGAAGCCGGGGACGGGCGAGTGCTGCCAGATGCCGCCTTTCTCCTCGAATTTCTTGCCGAGCGCGGTGATGGCAGCACCGTCGCTGCCTGCGGACCATTGCGAGATTGCGGTGAGGCGCGGCTTGACCGCGCCTTCCGCGCGGGCAAAGGCCGGCAGCGCCAGTGCAGCAGCAGATCCAGCGAGCAGACGGCGCCTTGTTGTTGTGATCGGCATGGCTAGTTCCTCCCGGGTGTGAAGTTGTTTGCGCCGTTTTGGCGCTGATGTTGGCGTGCGCGAGCCGCACGCGGCTGAGGTCTTGTCAGGCGGCCTCCGTCGATGCGGCGGGCATGCCACCAGATCTCGCCAGGCAGAAGGCAGCGAAGGCGAGAGCGGCCTGTGGGTCGTTGCCGGTCGAGGGTGGCACGAAGGCGAGCGACACTTGTGCCAGCTTCCGGCCGCCGAGCAGGCAGGAATCGATGCCGTCGCCAACGGCTTTTCGATCGTCTTCCGCAAGAAGCGATGGCCAGCCGCTGACGACAACGCCGCGGCAGGGCTTGACGTTCAAAGTGTTGCCGATGGCGAGACCCAGCCGGAACAGCCGCTGGCGCAATTCCTGGCGCAGCCGCGCCGTGAGGGGGATCGTTGTCATCCCATCGGAGCCAAGCTGGAGCAACTCCGCTTCGCTCATGGGCAGCAGTTCGGCCAGCGCCGGCAACGACGTGTAGGCTTCGACGCAGCCATGATGTCCGCAGCGACATTGCGGGCCGTCGGTTCCAAACACCATGTGGCCGAGTTCGACCGGCTCGAGTGCGTCGTCCTCGATCGGATCATCGATCCAGGCACCTGCGACACCCTGGCCGACAAAGACGAACAGATGCGCGTCGGTGAACGGATAGTTTTCGGTGCGGCAGCGATGAAAGGTGGCGTGCGCCACCACCGAATTGGTGAAAGTAACCGGGACGCCTTCAAACATTTCGCCGAACATGTCGCCGATCTGTTCGATGTCACAGGGAATGATCGGATTGACCGATACGCTGAGACGACCGAGGCCCGGAACGGTCACGCCAATTTGTGCGAGCCTGATGCGGCGGCGGCGCGTCCAGTCGCGCAGCAGATTCAGAGCGTCGCGGAAGACCCGGCCAACGGATTCGACGGTCGGCTTCCGCGGCAGCGGCACACGCTCGATGTAATGCAACTCGCCCGGCAAATTGCCAACGCCGACGCTGAGCCATTCTCCTGTCAGCTCGAGGGCGGCAAGCGCCACCGTGCGATCGAGCGACACCAGGCCGGTCGGGCCGCCGACATAAGGGGCAGGGCGCCTGACTTCCTCGATCAGGCCCTCGGCCTTCAGGTCGAACAGGATGCGCGAGAGGCTCGGCTCGGACAGACGCACGGCTTTCGCCAGCGGCGGCCGGAACGAGCCGCCGGACTGCAGCAGATGAGTCAAAATGGCAGCGCGCGTCTGCCGCCGACTTCTCGGCTGCTCCGGCATTTCCATCCCTATCGTCATTCTTACTTAGTGTAAGAATTTGCCTGCGGAGCGTTTCAACTGTCAAGCTCTCGAAGGTAGCATACGCCGACTTGTTGTTGTGCGGAGCAACACGGTGCGTGGTTGGTCTCAACGGCGGGCAAACAAAAACGGCGCCATCTTGCGATGGCGCCGTTCCGTTGGACGCTCCGGTCCGATCTTACTTGCGATCCTTGATCGCGATGTAGTCGCGGCGGGTGGTGCCGGTGTAGAGCTGGCGCGGACGACCGATCTTCTGGTGCGGGTCCTCGATCATCTCGCTCCACTGGCTAATCCAGCCGACGGTGCGGGCGACCGCGAACAGAACGGTGAACATCGAGACCGGGAACCCCATCGCCTTCAGCGTGATGCCCGAATAGAAGTCGACGTTCGGGTACAGCTTGCGGTCGATGAAGTACTGGTCGCTCAGCGCGATCTTCTCGAGCTCGAGCGCGACCTTCAGCATCGGATCGTCGCCATGGCCGGTCTCCTTGAGCACGGCGTGACACATCTTCTGCATGATCTTGGCGCGCGGATCGTAGTTCTTGTAGACGCGGTGGCCGAAGCCCATCAAGCGGACTTCGGAGTTCTTGTCCTTCACCTTGGCGATGAACTCGGGGATCTTGTCCACCGAGCCGATCTCGGCGAGCATCGCGAGCGCAGCTTCGTTGGCGCCGCCATGCGCCGGGCCCCAGAGGCAGGCGATACCGGCGGCGATGCAGGCGAACGGGTTAGCGCCGGAGGAGCCGGCGATACGCACCGTCGAGGTCGAAGCGTTCTGCTCGTGGTCGGCATGCAGGATGAAGATCTTGTCCAGTGCGTCAGCAAGCACCGGGTTGATCTTGTAGTCCTCGCACGGCACGGCGAAGCACATGTGCAGGAAGTTCTCGGCGAACTTCAGCGAGTTTTTCGGATACATGAAGGGCTGGCCGATGGTGTATTTGTAGGCCATCGCCGCCAGCGTCGGGATCTTCGCGATCATGCGCATGGAGGCGATCATGCGCTGCTTGGGATCGTTGATGTCGGTCGAGTCGTGATAGAACGCGGCGAGCGCGCCGACCGAGGCCACCATGACAGCCATCGGATGGGCGTCGCGGCGGAAGCCCTGGAAGAAGCGGGCCATCTGCTCGTGCACCATCGTGTGATGGATCACGCGGTCGTCGAAATCCTTCTTCTGCGCGGCGGTCGGCAGGTTTCCGTAGAGCAGCAGGTAGCAGGTCTCGAGGAAGTCGCCGTTCTCGGCGAGCTGCTCGATCGGATAGCCGCGGTATTCCAGCACGCCCGCATCACCGTCGATATAGGTGATCTTGGACTGGCAGCTCGCGGTCGAGGTGAAGCCGGGATCGTAGGTGAACAGGCCCGACTGGCCGTAGAGCTTGCCGATGTCGACGACGTCTGGCCCGACGCTGCCGCTGAGGATCGGGAGATCGTAGTTCTTGTTTCCGACCGTCAGCGTCGCGGTCTTTGGGCTTTCTTTTGCGTCCATCGTTGGTCCCCGATGTGTGGTGAAACGGGCCGGAGCCGGAGGCCCCCAAGGGAGAAGATGGGGCAGGCCGGATGTTCCAGAATGTACGGGGAGATGGGTATATTATTGCTGTGTGCGCTGCAAGATCATGGCAGCCATGGTCAGCTCATGGCCTACTTAGGTCGTAGATTGATCCTTAAGCCGGGCGAGGCTTTCCTGGCATCCGAGCACGTCCAAAACCTCAAATATACCAGGCGACGTGGTGCGGCCGGTCAGCGCCGCCCGCAGCGGCTGGGCGACCGCGCCGAGCTTGAGGCCGTTTTCCTCGGCAAAGGCGCGCAGCGCAGCTTCGGTGGCAGCGCCGCTCCAGGTCTCGACTTTCTCCAGCGCGGAATGAAGCTGGCCGATCAGCCTGCGATTGTCAGGCGTCAGCAGACCCGCCGCCTTCGGGTCGAGCTGCAGGGGACGGTCGGCGAAGATGAAATAGGCGCCGTCGATCAGCTCGAGCAACGTCTTGGCGCGCTCCTTGAGGGACGGCATGGCCTTGAGCAGCTGGGCGCGCGTGGTGTCATTTAACTTGGCCTTAATCTCGTCGCGCGCGGGCACGACGTGGTCGAGCACGTCCTCGAACATCTTCACGAGCGATTGATCGTCGGCGTGGCGGATGTAATGGCCGTTGAGGTTCTCCAGCTTGGCGAAGTCGAAGCGGGCAGCGGCGCGGCCGACATTGGCAAGGTCGAACGCTGCGATCATCTCCTCTGTCGAGAAGATCTCCTGATCGCCATGGCTCCAGCCGAGCCGGACGAGGTAATTGCGGAGCGCGGCCGGGAGGTATCCCATGGCACGGTAGGCGTCGACCCCGAGCGCACCGTGGCGCTTGGATAGTTTCGAGCCGTCCGGGCCATGGATCAGCGGGATGTGGGACATGTTCGGGAGCGACCAGCCCATCGCATCGTAGATCTGCTTCTGGCGGGCGGCGTTGATGAGGTGGTCGTCGCCGCGGATGACGTGGGTGACGCCCATGTCGTGGTCATCCACGACTACCGCGAGCATGTAGGTCGGGTTGCCATCGCCGCGCAGCAGGACGAGGTCGTCGAGATTCTCGTTCTGCCAGACCACGCGGCCCTGAACCTGATCCTCGATCACGGTCTCGCCGGTCTGCGGCGCGCGCAGGCGGATGGTCGGCTTGACGTCCGAAGGGGCGGTCGCGGGATCGCGGTCGCGCCACATGCCGTCATAGAGGCGGGTGCGGCCTTCCGCGCGCGCCTTCTCGCGCATGGCGGCGAGCTCCTCGGCGGTGGCATAGCAGCGATAGGCCTTGCCGTCGGCAAGCAGCTGCTCGGCGACCTCGCGGTGACGGGCGGCACGGCTGAACTGATAGATGACGTCGCCATCCCAGCCGAGCTCCAGCCACCTCAAGCCGTCCAGGATCGCGCTGATCGCGGCCTCGGTGGAGCGCTCGCGGTCGGTGTCCTCGATCCGGAGCAGCATCTTGCCGCCGTGCTTCTTCGCATAGAGCCAGTTGAACAGCGCCGTGCGGGCGCCTCCGATATGGAGGAAGCCGGTCGGAGAGGGGGCAAAGCGGGTGACGACGGAATCGGTCATTCTTGGAAGGGCCTATGCATTGGAGGCGGTGGTATATAACAGGACCGGGACATAACTAAAGCCCGGCGGCAGTCCCTCAAGCCCTTGGCTCAGCCACGCGAATTTGGCAGAAGGACCGCTGATTTCCCTACAGGATTTTCGTAATGACAGAACCGGTGGCACCTGAGGTTGGGCGCGATTTCATTCGTGACATCATCCAGGCCGACCTCGATCAGGCCAAGTACAAGGAGATCGTGACCCGGTTCCCGCCGGAGCCGAACGGTTACCTGCATATCGGCCACGCCAAGTCGATCGCGCTCAATTTCGGCATCGCCCAGGAGTTTCCGGGCCGCTGCCATCTGCGCTTCGACGACACCAACCCGGTCAAGGAAGAGCAGGAATATATCGATTCCATCCAGGCCGACGTGCACTGGCTCGGCTACGACTGGGGCAAGAACCTGTTCTATGCCTCGGATTATTTCGACCGCCTGTACGAATGGGCCGAGAAGCTGATCCGCGACGGCCTCGCTTATGTCGACGACCAGTCCCAGGAGGAGATCCGCACTTCGCGTGGCACGCTGACCGAGCCCGGCAAGAACTCGCCGTTCCGCGACCGCAGCGTCGACGAAAACCTCGACCTGTTCCGCCGCATGAAGGCGGGCGAATTCCCCAACGGCGCGCGCGTGCTGCGGGCCAAGATCGACATGTCCGCCGGCAACATCAATCTTCGCGATCCCGTGCTGTACCGCATCCTGCACGCGCATCATCCGCGCACCGGAACCAAGTGGAGCATTTATCCGAGTTACGACTATGCCCACGGCCAGTCGGACGCGATCGAAGGCATCACGCACTCGATCTGCACGCTGGAGTTCGAGGACCATCGGCCGCTCTACGACTGGTTCATCGACAAGCTGCCGGTGCCGTTCAGGCCGCACCAGTACGAAATGGCGCGGCTCAATTTGACCTATACGCTGCTGTCCAAGCGCGTCTTGACCCAGCTCGTCCGCGACGGCCATGTCGCGGGCTGGGACGATCCGCGCATGCCGACCATGGCGGGGATGCGCCGCCGCGGCGTGCCGCCGGCGGCTCTTCGCGAGTTCATCAAGCGGATCGGCGTTGCCAAGGCCAATAGCGTGGTCGACGTCGGCATGCTCGAGTTCTGCATCCGCGAGGAGCTGAACCGCACGTCCCAGCGGCGTATGGGCGTGCTGCGGCCGCTGAAGGTCGTGATCGAGAATTACCCGGAGGGGCAGACCGAGGAGCTCGAGGCGATCAACCACCCGGATGATCCGAGCGCCGGCACGCGCAAGATCACGTTCGGCCGCGAGCTCTATATCGAGCAGGACGACTTCATGGAAAATCCCCCGAAGAAGTTCTTTCGCCTGTCGCCCGGCAACGAGGTGCGGCTGCGCTATGCTTATTTCGTCAAGTGCACCGGCGTGATCAAGAACGACAAGGGCGAGGTGGTGGAGCTGCGCTGCACCTACGATCCCGCGACCAAGGGCGGCAACGCGCCGGATGGGCGCAAGGTCAAGGCGACCATGCACTGGCTGCCCGCGGCCAATTCGGTGCCGGCGGAGATCCGCATCTACAACCAGCTCTTCGCCAATCCGAGCCCGGACGCCTCGAACTTCGCGGCCGATCTTAATCCGAACTCGCTGGAGATCCTGTCCGACGCGCGGATCGAGGCCTCGGTTGCGGAGAGCAATTCAACCGAGCCGATGCAGTTCGAGCGCCAAGGCTATTTCGTGCGCGACAAGGACTCGAGGCCGGGCAAGCCGGTGTTTTCGCGCACCATCGGCCTGCGCGACACGTTCGCGAAGGAAGTGGCCAAGGGCTGAGGTAAAGGCAAATGAGCAACGAGGCCGACGCCATCGTTTCCGCCATCATCGCGAAATGGTGCGCCGGTTTCGCCACGCTCGATGTGGCTGCGCTGTCATCGCTTTATGCGAAGGGCGCGTTCTTCTTCGGCTCCAATCCAAGGCTCTATCGGGGCAAGGATGGCGTCGCCGACTATTTCAACGGCCTGCCGCGCTGGCGCCAGCCGAGCGCGGTATTTTCGGAGGTGCAGGCGACGCAGGCCGGTCCTGACCTCATCAACATGGGCGCGTCAATCACGTTCAGCTTCGCCGGCGAACGGGCGGATCTCATCGTCAAGATGAGCTGGGTCATCATCCGCGAGGATGGCGACTGGAAGATCGTCAACCACCACGCCTCGGCGAAGGCGCCGTTGATCTAGCGGGCGCGCACGACATCGTCATCGCGGTGATCGAACGAACGCGCAGCCGCTGCGTTGAGTGGATCCAAACGAGGATCCCACCATGCAGAACATCGCAGAGCATATGGAAGTCATCGGCGCCGACGGCGTCCACGTCGGCACCGTCGACAAGGTCGAAGGCAACCGCATCAAGCTGACCAAGAAGGACAGCGGCGAGGGCAGCCACAAGGGGCATCATCACTTCATCGACAAGGGGCTCGTTGCCGGTGTCGAGGGCAACAAGGTCCGACTGTCGGCCAAGGCGGATGTCGCCGTGACGATGGAAGAGGAAAAGTAGGGCCGCGACGCTTTCGTTCCCGATCCGTACCGCTATTCGACGACCTGCACGTTCCGGTAGCCTCTATCCTGTCGCGTATCGCAGGGTTGCCAAGGAATGGCGGAGCCGGGCCGGCCGCAGCGTCTCTCGCAGGGCATCGCCGGGACTTGGCCGACTGGCCGGGCCGCGACCGCCGGCGGCTTTTTGCCGGCAGGGTCTGGCCTATCTCCTGCGATCATTGGAGCCTTGCACGAATGGGCCAGGGGCGAGGCCGGCGCAGGCCGGCTGTTCCCTTGGGTGCCCGTTGCCTTCGGCTGCGGCATTGCGCTCTACTTCACCGCCGATCATGAGCCGGTGCAGTGGGTTACGATCACGACGGCAGCAGTGCTGGCGCTTGGCGCGATCCTGTTGCGGCGAAGCCGGTGGTTTGCGGCCGCGATCATGATCGCGGCGGTCGCGGCGGGTTTCGCGGCGGCAACGTGGAAGACGGCACGCATCGCGCACCACGTGCTCGTCAAGCCGCTTTATTCCGTGTCGCTGTCGGGCTTCGTCGAGACCCGCGACATCCGCGAACGCACCGACCGGTTCGTGCTGCGCGTCACCGCGATGGAGGCCCAGCGCAGCGACGTGACGCTCGACCGCGTCCGCCTCTCCGTGCGCAAGGGGACTGCGCCCGATGTCGGCAGCTTCGTGCAGCTGAAGGCGCGGCTGATGCCGCCGCTGTCGCCATTGCGGCCGGGCAGCTACGATTTCTCGCGCGACATGTTCTTCCAGGGCATCGGTGCCTCCGGTTTTGCGATGGGGGCCATCAATGTGGTGGCGCCGCCCGTTTCAGGTGGATTGCAGCTGCGCTATGCCGCGATCATGCAAGGCCTGCGCGATGCGATCGACGCGCGCATCCGCGCGACACTCGACGGCGACAACCGCGCCATCGCGACTGCGCTGCTCACCGGCCGTCGCGATGCGATCACCACGCCCGTCAACGACGCGATGTTCATCTCGGGGCTCGGTCACGTCCTCTCGATTTCAGGCTATCACATGGCGGTCGTCGCCGGCGTCGTGTTCTTTGCCGTGCGCGCGCTGCTGGCGCTGATCCCCGGGCTTGCCGTCGGCTTTCCCATCAAGAAATGGTCCGCCGCCGCCGCGCTGGTTGCCTCCGCGTTCTATCTGCTGCTCTCGGGCGCCGAAGTCGCCACGCAGAGATCGTTCTTCATGACCGCGGTGGTGCTGATCGCGGTCATCGTCGATCGCCGCGCGATCACATTCCGTACCCTGGCGGTGGCCGCGCTGATCGTGCTCGCGGTCGCGCCGGAAGCGCTGGTGCATCCAAGCTTTCAGATGTCGTTCGCGGCAACGCTCGGGCTCGTCGCCATGGTGCAGATCGGCATGCCGAACTTGTTTGCCTCGCCCGATCATTCGGCGACCGCGCGCATCGCCCTGTGGGGCGGCCGCGAGATCGCGATGTTGTTCATGGCCTCGATGATCGCGGGACTGGCGACCACGCCTTACGCCGCCTTCCATTTCCACCGTGTGACCCCTTACGGCGTGCTCGCCAATCTCGGCGCGATGCCGGTGGTTTCGGCGCTGGTGATGCCAGCCGGGCTGCTCGGGTTGCTCGCAGCTCCCTTCGGGCTGGACGCGGTGTTCTGGTGGTTGATGGGGATCGGCATCGACTGGATGATCTTGGTCACGCGCTGGGTTGCGGCACTGCCGGGCGCGGTCGGTCACGTCGGCGCCTTCGGCACGGCGCCGCTGGTCGCTGCGAGCCTTGGCCTGATCGTGATGGGTCTGCTGCGCACGCCGCTGCGCTGGTCGGGAGCGTTCGTGCTGGTGGCGGCGACCATCTGGGGTCTTTCCGTCCGGCAACCCGATATCCTGATTGCGGGTGACGGCCAGAACGTCGCGGTGCGGGGCAGGGACGGGCAGCTGCATCTGATCAGGATGAAGAAGGACAATTTCCTGTTGAAGGAGTGGCTGGCGGCGGACGCCGATCCCCGTGATGCGGCCAGCGCTTCGCTCGGTGACGGCGTGTCGTGCGACGATGCCGGCTGTGTGACGCCGCTTGCCGACGGCCGCATGGTTGCGCTGGCGCTGCGCATCGACGCGCTGGCTGACGATTGCAGTCGCGCGGCCCTGGTGGTGACGGCAAGGCCTGCGCCGCCTGAGTGCACCGCGATGGTGGTCGACCGGCCGCGTCTGGTGAGCCAGGGCGCGCTGGCGCTGACACGTCGCGGCGACGGTTTTGCGATTGTGTCGGTGAGGGCGAGGGGCGCAAACCGCCCCTGGTCGCCGGCGGCGGCCGGCGATGGAGATTTCGAAGGGACCCTCATGCCACGGTCCGCAGCTCTGCGCGCCAAGGACGCAACACCGTCCGAGGCGGACCTTCAGGCCGAGGATTAATATTCAACTTCAACCGATCGGCAGGCCCGGCGGTGTCGGCTGTCGCTCGGCGATGATCTGCGGCTTGTGCTCGCGCTCACCGAGCGGCTGGATCACCGGCAGCTGCAGCACGGTTGCGCGCTGGCCTTCGACGAGTTGCGTCACCAGCACGTATTTGCCATCGGGGAATTCGATCGCATCGTGATGACGATCGGGAATGTGCGGATCGACCTTGCCGAACTTGCCGACGCGCGAATTGATGGTGCGCGTCCAGATCCACCTGTTGTCGTAGCGGACGTTGTCGGCGAAGGCCAGCTCCGTTCCCGGCAGCAGGCAGACCGCGACCGACATGTCGGCCTCGGAGGCGAAGCCGCGCGTCGAGGTGCCGCGGAATGTTGTCGTGACGATCGTCTCGCCGACTTCTGCGGGACGTGTCGCGACGGCATGCAAGCTATAGTCACACATCGGGTGCTCCTCATCAGCGATAGAGCACCCGCGCCTCCTCTGAGGCGCAGGCCTCTATCAGAGTGGAAGCCGCCAAGACTCTGCTTGGTTGTAGGCAAATCTGCGGCTCGGATCCGCAAGGCCCAATCACAATATCTTTCCCGAACTGCCAGGAACAAAGCCTGCTTCGGTGCATTAAGCGCGCTTCTCTCTCAGCGCCCGGCCGGTGCAGACCAGCCGGAATAGGGCCAGGCCGGCTGTGCGGGCTGCGCGACGGCATTGCGCGTACCGGGCCATTGCTCGCTGGTCGCTCGCGTTACCTTGCGAACGTGATGCTGCGGCTGCGCAGCAAAGGCGTGCGACGCTGATGCTGCGATCAGCGCCGTCGTGACGGTGTTCAACATGAACTTGCGCATGACTGTCTCCTCGGTCTGTCAGAGGCCCATCGAAGCGATGCGTGCTTCGTGATGGCGTGCCGGGGAGGTAGCGCTGGAGAGGGGGCCGGATAATCTGTGCAGGACCAGAAAGACTATCCAGCCGGAGCGGACAATCGTCCGCTCCATTCGCAAATATGCGCGCGCCAGCTGGCGGCGCGCAACAAGTCAGTACTTCCGGTACAGCCCGATCAGCTTGCCCTGGATCTTGACCCGGTTGGGCGGCAGGATCCGGACCTCGTAGGCGGCGTTGGCCGGCTCCAGCGCGATCGAGGCGCCGCGACGGCGGAAGCGCTTGAGCGTGGCTTCCTCGTCATCGATCAGGGCCACCACGATATCGCCGGTGTCGCAGCTCTCGTTACGCTGGATCAGGGCCATATCGCCATCGAGAATACCGGCGTCGACCATGGAATCACCGCGCACTTCGAGCGCGTAGTGCTCGCCTGCGCCGAGCATGTCGGGCGGGACGCTGATGGTGTGGCTGCGGGTCTGCAACGCCTCGATCGGCGTACCCGCCGCGATCCGGCCCATCACGGGAACCGCGACAGGACGCTCGCCCTCATCGGCTGAGGGGCTCGACGTCGTGCGCACCTTACCGAGATTGCCTTCGATGACGCTCGGCGTGAAGCCGCGGCGGCTGCCGGCGGCCGCTTGCAGCTCGGGCAGCTTGATCACTTCGATTGCGCGCGCGCGGTTGGGCAGGCGGCGGATGAAGCCGCGCTCCTCGAGCGCGGTGATCAGGCGATGGATGCCCGACTTGGAGCGCAGGTCGAGCGCATCCTTCATCTCGTCGAAGGAGGGCGGCACGCCGCTTTCCTTCAATCGCTCGCTGATGAACCGCAGGAGCTCGTATTGTTTGCGCGTTAACATCTCGACCAAAATCCCCCTGACGATGTCGTTCGATTCCGAGACGGTGAACTCGGCAATAAGCCGCTACATGCTCGAAACAAATCATGAACGGACACTATATGTTCGATACATGTTCCGCAACTGCTTAATTTACCGTGAACGCGACAAAGTTCGCGGAACGCACGCGAACGAAGCGGTCACACGGGCAGTCGCAACACCTCGCAAGGCGAGCCGGCTTCGGCCTTCGGCGCGAACGGCGCGCGCACGAGAAGTGCCTGTGCCGCAGCGAGATTCGCTAGCAGTGAGGAATCCTGGTGATCGACGGGAAGTGCGACAAGCGTGCCATCATCCCGCGTCTGCAGACGCGCGCGCAGATAATCCTCGCGCTGGTCATTGGCACTGAGGTCGCGGCCGAGCACCGCGCGTTCGCGGCGATGATGAATCACCTGACGGCCCGACATCGCGCGAATCAGCGGCACCAGAAACAGGAAGCCGCAGACATAGGACGACACGGGATTGCCGGGCAGGCCGATTACGCGCATGGGTCCAAGCTGCCCGTTCATCATCGGCTTGCCCGGCCGCATCGCGATCTTCCAGAACGCCATCGAGATACCTTCGTCCGTCAGCGCCTTCTGCACCAGATCGTGGTCGCCGACCGATGCTCCGCCGGTCGTGATCAGGATATCGGCGCCGGATTCGCGCGCGCGGCGGATGCCCGATGTGGTGGCGGGAAGGGTGTCGGCGGCGACGCCGAGATCGATGGTGTCGGCACCCTCGCTGCGGGCGAGGGCGTGCAGGGCGTAGCCATTGGAATAAACGATCTGGCCGTGGCCGGGCGTCGAACCCGGCATCACCAGCTCGTCGCCGGTTGCGAGAATTGCGACCTTGGGGCGACGACGGACGGCGAGTTCCGGGTGGTTCATGCCGGCGGCGAGCGCGAGGTCGCGCTCGGTGAGCCGGGCGCCTTGGCGCAACAGGACCTCACCCTCGCGGAAGTCGATCCCGGCGGGACGGATGTGCCGCCCGGTGACGGCGGCTTCCTTGATCGTGATGCGCTTGCCGTCTGCGACGGTGTCCTCCTGGATCACGACCGCATCCGCGCCGGCGGGAACGACGCCGCCGGTGAAGATCCGCACGGCATCGCCCGCGCCGACCGTTCCTGCGAACGGACGTCCGGCTGCGACCTCGCCGATGACGGTGAGCTGCGCATCGACGTTCGCCGCATCGGCTGCGCGCACCGCATAGCCATCCATCGCCGACATCGCTTCGGGCGGCTGCGTCCGCCGCGCGGCAACGTCGCGCGCGAGCACGCGGTGGTAGGCTTGATCGAGCGCGACCATTTCCTCAGCCAAGGGCTCCGCACCGGCGAGCACGGCAGCAAGCGCATCGGATACCGGCATGAGGGCCACGGTGAACTCCCGCAACAACAGCGAAGGACTCGGTCGGCAGGTTCTAGCCGAGCGCGGAGGCCGACGCAAAAAGGGCCAGGGATGACCCAGCAATGTCTGCCTGCCGTCGTCGAAGGAGATTTATTTCTGCAGCAACAGCCGCACCAGCTCGGCCTGCCGGCTCACACCGGTCTTGTCGAAAATCTTCGACAGATGGCTTCGCGCGGTTCCGTCGGCGATGCCGAGGCGCTCCGCCGTTGCCCTGCGCCCGCCGCCCTTGACGATCTCCAGCGCAAAAGCGGCCTTGGCGCGGGTGACGCCGTAGCGCAGGCACAAGGCCTCGTGTTGCGCCCTGACGCCGGGTTCGGGGTCGGTGATGAGCACCATCGCGCTCGATCGCCAGCCCGAGGCGAGGGGAACGGCGCTCTCGGCCCACTCGCTGCCGACCGGCATCACCTGCACGTGCAGCGGCATGAAGGCCGCGAGAGGCTCATCTCGCCGCCGATGCGATCGGGATTGTCGAGGCTGGCCATGGCGGGATGAGAATGACAACCGCCTTGGCCGGCACCGTCATTGCCTCGTTATTTCACCCAGACTGACGTCGGGTGCCTGGGGACCTTGATCCTTGTCGGGCAGCGGATCGGCTTGGGATTTCAGGTCGGCGGCCTTGCTGATCAGTTTCGCAGAAAGGTCCGAATCGGAGGTAGTTCTTGCCAGCTTCAGGAGAAGCGAGGCCTGCTTGGTGAGGTAGGTTTTGCCCAACACGATGATATGTCCGTCCGTAGAAGTCCCAACGGACTTAAGAGTCCGGGAGGCGGTATTCCGTTCCCGGAACTCTGTACAAAAATGCACAAAGTGCTTTGGTTCCTCACTTCAAGGCGAAATTGTTCCGAAAACCTGCCCGGATCATATCCCCAGCGCCTTGAGCGCGATGCCGACGTCGTGGGGCGAGGTCACGTGAACCGCGGTGAGGCCCCGGGCCCGCGCGCCTTCGATATTCTCGGCGAGGTCATCGAAGAACACGATCCGGCTGGCCGGCACGCCCATCGCGGCGACGACATGGTCGAATGCTTCCGCATCCGGCTTGCGCAGGCCGATGCTGGAGGACAGGTACAGCTCGCGGAAATGGCCGAGCAGGTCGGCATATTCCTTCGAGAAATAGTCCACGTGCGGGCGGTTGGTGTTGGAGAAGGCGTAGACCGGCATCTGCTTTGCCGCGCGCGGCAGCAATTCCGCGATACCGGGCATCTCGCCAGCGAAAATCGCGTTCCACCCCTCGAGGAACTGGAGATCCGAAATGGAGATTCCGAGTGATGCGCGCAACGAGGCAAAATAGTCCTCGTCGCTGATCTTGCCGACCTCGTGCAGGCGGTAGGCCTCGTCGCGCACATAACGCGCGACGATGGCGTCGTGCCTGCAGCCCGCATGTCTCGCCCAGCAGGCGATCGCCTGGGAGAAATCGATGTCGAGCACGACGCGTCCGAGATCGAACAGAAGCGCATCGGCGCTGCCGGGAGAGAGCGAGGTCACCTGCATCCTTTCGGGTCAGTAGCGATAGGGTTCGTGGTCGAACAGCGGGAATGCGCTGAACACGCTCGGCGCATTGGTTGCGGTGGCCGGGTGCAGGCAGGATTTGTTGACCTCGCCAAATGAGGTGGCCCCTAGCAGACCGAGGCAGCGCAGCACCTCGTCCTCCAGCAGTTCCAGCATTCGCGTCACGCCGGCCTCGCCGGCGGCCGCCAGTGCCCAGCATTGCAGCCGGCCGATGCCGACGAGGTCGGCGCCCGCCGCGATCGCCTTGACGATATCGGTGCCGCGGCAGAAGCCGCCGTCGACCATGATCTTGGCGCGGCCCTTCACGGCGTCGACGATCTCCGGCAGCACGTGCATGGCACCGCGGCCGTGATCAAGCTGGCGGCCGCCATGGTTGGAGACATAGATCCAGTCGACGCCGTGATCGACCGCGATCTGCGCGTCCTCGGCGGTCGCAATGCCTTTGATGATCAGCGGGATCTTGAACTTGTCCTTGACCATCTTCACGGTCCGCCACTCCAGACCTTTCTGGTAATCGCCGCCGGTGGCCCGCAGGCGGCTCTCGCGAACGTAGCGTTTGGCGATGTCGCGCTCACGACGGCTGTAATGGGCGGTGTCGACGGTCAGGCAGAAGGCTGCGTAATTGGCCTTCTGCGCGCGGCTGACGACGTCAGCCACGAATGCGTCATCGCCACGGACGTACAGCTGGAACATGCGCAGCGCATCGGGTGCGGCTTCGGCGGTCTTTTCCAGGCCGGGCTCGGAGACGGAGCTGAGCATGTGCGATGCGCCAAAGGTGCCCGCGGCGCGGGCGACGCTGGCGGCGCCGTGTGGATCGAAGATCTCCAGTGCGCCGACGGGGGCGAGGACAACCGGCAGTCGCATCCTGCGGCCGAACTGCTCGACCGAGCCGCTGACCTTGCGCACGTCGCGCAGCACACGCGGGCGGAACGCGATCTCGTCGAGCGCCATGCGGTTGCGGCGCATCGTGGTCTCGGTCTCGGCCGCACCGACGATGTAGTCCCAGGCGTTCTGGTTGAGGTTGGAACGCGCCTTCCGGATGAATTCGTGCAGGTTCTGGAACGGCTCGTCGCTGGCGCCGAGTTCGAAGTTCCGTTCCGGCCGGAGTGCTTCGTTCATTATTGTCCTCCCGAGAATTTGAAGCCTTATGCCATCGCCTATCCCGTCCGGCCCTCCAAAACCATCCTAAAATCGCATAGCTGCGAGGCGCCGTCCGACCGACTGATTCCCGTCATGCGGGGCCGGTCTTGCGAACGTTGCCAAATGTTTAGGTTCGGGCGAAGGGAAATTTACGGCGTACCCGCCGGCGTGGCAGGCCGGCCTTGAAGAAACCAGAATGATATTGTGAGAACCGGCTTGGATCGCCACTTGCATGGCGGCTGCCCAAGCCTCAAAAGAACCGCTAAGCGAAAAGGCCACCCATTCCATGCGGAAAACCCTGCTCTTCCCACTGGGCGCGCTCACCGGCGCATGTCTGACCCTCCTCGTATCCGGTCCGCAGGGCGGACTATGGGCGGCACGAGCGGCGGCAAGCGCGGATGACGCCTATTCCCAGCTCAATCTGTTCGGGGAGGTCTTCGAGCGGGTGAAGGCGAGCTATGTCGAGAAGCCAGACAATGCCAAGCTGATCGAAGGCGCCATCACGGGCATGGTGACCTCGCTCGATCCGCATTCGCGCTACATGAATGCCAAGGCCTGGACCGAGATGCAGGAGACCACCTCCGGCGAGTTCGGCGGTCTCGGCATCGAGGTCACGATGGAGGAGGGCCTGGTCAAGGTCGTCTCGCCAATCGACGACACGCCGGCGTCCAAGGCCGGCATCATGTCCGGCGACCTCATCAGCAAGATCGACGGCGAAAACGTGCAGGGCCTGACGCTCGAGCAGGCCGTCAACAAGATGAAGGGGCCGGTCGACACCCAGACCAAGCTCACCATCGTGCGCAAGGGCGCCGACGCGCCGCTTGATGTCGCGATCAAGCGCGAGATCATCCATGTGCGGCCCGTGCGCTTCCATGTCGAGAACGGCGACATCGGCTATATCCGCGTCACCTCGTTCAACGAACAGACCACGGACGGCCTGAAGAAGGCGATCGCCTCGATCTCCAAGGACGTGCCGCAAGACAAGCTGGTCGGCTATGTGATGGATCTGCGCAACAATCCGGGCGGCCTGCTCGACCAGGCCGTGTCGGTGTCCAGCGCGTTCCTGCAGCGCGGCGAAGTCGTCTCGACCCGCGGGCGCAATCCGGAAGAAACCCAGCGCTTCACCGCGCATGGCGGTGACCTCACCAAGGGCAAGCCGCTCGTCGTCCTGATCAACGGCGGCTCGGCCTCCGCCTCGGAGATCGTCTCCGGCGCGCTGCATGACCACAAGCGCGCGACCCTGATTGGCACGCGCTCGTTCGGCAAGGGCTCGGTCCAGACCATCATTCCGCTCGGCTCTGGCAACGGCGCGCTGGCGCTGACCACGGCGCGCTACTACACGCCGTCGGGTCGCTCGATCCAGGCGCAGGGCATCGCGCCCGATATCGAGATCCTCCAGGACGTTCCGGCCGAGCTGAAAGGCCGGGTCGACACCATCGCGGAGTCCCAGATGCGCGGGCATCTCCAGAACACCGAGGGCGCCGAGCAGACCGGATCGCAATCCTATGTCCCGCCGGAAGAGAAGGACGACAAGGCGCTGCACGCGGCCTTCGACTTCCTGCACGGGGTTACCGTGAACGCGGCCGCCGCCAAGCCGGCGCCGAAGGCGACGGTGCCGAACTAAGCGTCATAGGCCCTCGCGGCCTCGAGGCTTCGCCCGGGAGTGGTTCACCACTCCCGGGCGTTGTCGTTTGCAGGCCGCCTCAGGCTCGGCTCGATTGCGGCAGAGGTCGCCGCGCAGCGGCCCTCGCGCTCGGCCTTACTGATGCCAGCCGGCACGGAGCCAATCGAGCACCGCGCGGCCGGAAGAAGTCCGTGAGTAATTGAGCCACGCAAAAGCCGGGTGATCGCCCCTGCCGTTGCGACTTTCGGCAATGTATCAGACCGTGTCCCTCGATGGCCTAGCTTGCCTCGCGCCGGCGGCTTCCGCTGCCTTCGCGCTGGGCGAGGCGGCTGCGATGGAGCGCGAACAGCTCCATCACCTTGTCGGCCGGCCTTGCGGCGCTGAACAGATAGCCCTGCATCTCCGTACAGCCGAGCGTGCGCAGCAGGCGCTGCTGTTCCTCGGTCTCGACGCCTTCGGCCGTGGTGGCCATGCGGCGGGCGCTGGCGAGGTTGACCACGGCCTGCACGATGCTGGCGGAGCCGTCGGGACCTGCGATGTCGCTGACGAAGCAGCGATCGATCTTGATCTTGTCGAACGGGAAGCGATGCAGATAGCTCAGCGAGGAGTAGCCTGTGCCGAAATCGTCAAGCGCGATGCGCACGCCGATGGCGCGGAGCTGGTGCAGGATCGCGAGCGCAGTGTCATCGTCGCGGATCAGCACGGCCTCGGTGATCTCGAGCTCGAGCCGGCTCGCCGGCAGATTGGAGGCGGCCAGCGCCGCCATGATCTTCAGTGCCAGCGTGTCGCTCTTGAACTGCACCGGCGAGACGTTGACAGCGAGCCTGATGTCGTCGGGCCAGGTGGCCGCGTCGCGGCAGGCGGTCGACAGCACCCATTCGCCGATCTCGTTGATCAGCCCGGTATCCTCAGCGATCGGGATGAATTCTGCTGGGGAGACCATGCCGCGCTCGGGATGGCGCCAGCGCACCAGCGCTTCGCAACCGGTGATGCGGTCGTCCTTCAAGCTGAGGCAGGGTTGATAATAGACCTCGAGGCCGCCTTCGCGCCCGCCGTCACGTCCGCTTTGGGCGATGGCATGGCGCAGGTCGATCTCCAACTGGCGGCGCTCGCGCACCTTGGCGTCCATCTCCGGCTCGAAGAAGCGATAGGTGCGGCGCCCGGCAGATTTGGCGGCGTACATCGCCATGTCGGCGTTCTTCAGGATCTGGTCGAGCGCGTTGCCGTGTCCCGGCGCCAGCGCGATGCCGATGCTGGCGTCGGTGGTGAGGTGATGGCCCATGCAATCGAACGGCATGCGGATCGCGGCGAAGACCCGGGCAACGAGCTCGCTGACCTGGTCCTGCGAGGTCACCGCGCTCTGCACGATCGCGAATTCGTCGCCACCGAGCCGAGCGACGAAATCAGTCGGCCCGGCGCAGCGACGCAGCCTCTCGGCGACCGACTTCAACAGCTCGTCGCCGACGAGATGGCCGAGCGCGTCGTTGACGCCCTTGAACTCGTCGATGTCGATGTAATGCACCGCAAGCTCTTCGCCGTGGGCGATGGCGGCCAGCTCCTCGCGCAAATGTTCGTGGAACTTGGCGCGGTTGGGCAGGTCGGTCAGCGCGTCGTAATGGGCGAGGTGGGTGATGCGCTCCTCGGTGCGGCGACGCTCGGTGATGTCCTCATGGGTTGCGACCCAGCCGCCATCGTTCAGAGGCTCGTTCACGATCTGGATCGAGCGGCCGTCGCTGGTGTCGACCACCATGGAGTTGCGCACCTGAATGTCTCGCAACACGCGCGCGGCATATTGGTCGACGTCGCCGGTGAACGAGCCGGTCGCCTTGCGGTGCGCGATGATGTCGTGGAAACTGCAGCCAGGTTTGACGATGTCGGCCGCCAAGCCGTACATCTCGATGTAGCGTTGATTGCAGATCACCAGCCGCCGCTCGGCGTCGAACAGCAGCAGACCCTGGGTCATGTTGTTGACGGCGCGATCGAGGCGTTGCTTCTCCAGCGTCAACCGTTCCCGGGACAGACGGTGCTGCTCCAGGAGCTTGCGCACGATCGCGGTCAGCACGCCCGCGATCGCGAGCGCGGACGCGCCTGCGACCGAAATCAGGATTCCGATCTGCTCGCGCCAGTCGGCGAGCGCTGCGGCGCGCGTTGTCGTCGCCATCATCAGGATCGGGAAATGGGGCAAAGCACGCGCCGACACCAGCCGGTCCTCGCCGTCGATCGGGCTCACGATGCGTCCGGCGAAATGGTCGAGCGCGAAGATCTGCTGCTGCTCGGACGAACCGTTCCTGAAATTGCGTCCCATCATGTGGCTGGAGGAGGGATAGCGGGCGAGCAGCGTCCCATCCCGGTGCAGCATCGAGATCGTCGCGCCTTCACCGAGCATGACGGTCTCGAAGAATTTTTCGAAATTGGCCGGCTCGATGCCGCGTCCGATCAGGCCCATGAATTCGCCGTTCGGGCCCATGATCCTGCGCACGATCAGGATAGTCCAGGCGCCGGAAATGCGGCTGTGCACCGGTTCGATCAGCACGTCGGGCGCCTGCGGATCGTATCGGAAGCTGCGGTAGTAGGCGCGGTCGGACACGTTGACTTTCGGAGCCGGCCATGCCGTCGAGGAGTTGATCAGATTGCCGTCGGCGTCGATGACGTTGACGCCCCCCATGTAAGGCAGCGCATCGATCTTCGAGCGCAGCATCTGGTGCACGTCCTGGCCGGAGAGGCGCTTGCGGAAGTCCGCTGCGGTCGTGATTCCGTTCAAGCGCACGTGGTCGACGAAATCCTTCTGGATGACCGCGAAATCCTGCAATTGCTGATCGAAATGATGCGCGAGCAGCAGTACGGTGTTTTCCAGCTCGCGGTTGGAGTTGCGCAGCGCGCGCTCGCGGAAATTCTGCGCCATCAGCACCGCGCCGACGGCGATCGCGGCGATCAGCAGTGTGCCTCCCACCACGAGCCAGCGGATCGGTCCGCTGCGCGCGAAGGCCTGGTCGAAGAGGCGGCTGCCGTATCCTGTCATCATGTCGTTCGTCGCCGTACACACGTCAGGGTCAGTTCTTGATCCCCATGACATCCGTCGGTTTACGGGCTCGATATGGAGGCGACGTTAGGAAGCGCGGTTAACGCGACATAAACCTAAACGCACAAATGCGATCGATGCGCGTGGCGAGAGGCGTGCAGGTTTTGCCCGAGACGATCGCGATGCCGGTCAGTTTTTGCCGGTCGCGGCGAAATCAATCAATGCTTAACCATCTAACCTGCTGACGATCCTCGAGGCCACATTGGCACGCGATTTGCGAACCCAGGTCCGCCGACGCAGAGAGGACACGATCATGAAAAAGACTTTGAAGAACTTCTGGACCGACGAAACCGGTGCAACCGCGATCGAGTACGGCCTGATCGCCGCCGGCATCGCACTTGCCATCATCACGGTCGTGAACGGGCTGGGGAGCAAGCTCAACGCCAAGTTCGGATCGATCAGCTCGTCACTGAAATAGGCAGGGATCAGGCGCGGTAATGGCCCGACTTGCCGCCCAGCTTTTCGACGAGATGGATGCCCTCGATGCGCACGCCACGCTCGACCGCCTTGATCATGTCGTAGATGGTAAGGCAGGCGACCGATACGGCCGTCAATGCTTCCATCTCGACGCCCGTCGGGCCGGTCACCTTGACGCTGGCGCGGACCACGCAGCCCGGCAGCTTCGCGTCGGGCTCGATCTCGACCGTGACCTTCGACAGCGCCAGCGGATGGCAGAGCGGGATCAGCTCCGAGGTCCGTTTCGCGGCCATGATTCCGGCGATGCGTGCGGCGCCGAGCACATCGCCTTTCTTGGCGTTGCCGGAGACGATCAGGTCGAGCGTTGCCTTCTCCATGACGACGCGGCCTTCGGCAATTGCGAGCCGTTCCGTGGCGGCCTTGTCCGAGACGTCGACCATCCGCGCCTCGCCGGATGCGCCGATATGGGTGAGGGCAGGGCTCGCCTTCCTTGAAGGCTTCGCCTTGGACGGCTTGCGCGCCAGAACCTTGCGCGCCAAAATCTTGCGTGCCATGTCAGCGCGTGCCCGTGGCGCGGACTTTGGTCTCGCGCGCGAGCAGCGTGCGCGTGGCGGCAGTGACGTCGGCCTGGCGCATCAGGCTCTCGCCGACCAGGAAGGTCGACATGCCGACGCGCTCGAGCCGCGCGAGGTCTTCAGGCGTGAAGATGCCGCTCTCGCCGACCATTAACCGCCCCGCGGGGATCAGAGGCGCCAGCATTTCGCTGGTCGCCAGCGTGGTCTCGAAGGTGCGCAGGTTCCGGTTATTGACCCCGATCATCGGCGAACGCAGCTTCAGCGCCCGATCGAGCTCGGCCCGGTCGTGGATTTCGATCAGCACGTCCATGCCGTAGGCGATCGCGGCGTCTTCGAGATCCCTAGCGGTGGCGTCATCGAGCGCGGCGATGATGATCAGGATACAGTCGGCGCCGTGCGCGCGCGCCTCGACGACCTGATAGGTGTCGAACAGAAAATCCTTGCGCAGCACCGGCAGCGAGGTCGCCGCGCGTGCCGCAACCATGAAGTCGAGATGGCCGTGGAACGAGGGCGCATCAGTCAGCACCGATAGGCAGGCCGCTCCGCCCGCCTCATAGGCCTTGGCGAGCAGGGGCGGATCGAAATCGGCGCGGATCAGTCCCTTGGAGGGCGAGGCCTTCTTCACCTCGGCGATCAGCGCGTAATCGCCATTGGCGTGCTTGGCTCTGATCGCGCGCACGAAGCCGCGCGGCGCGCCTTGCGCCTTGGCCTGTGCCTCGACCGCCGAGAGCGGGCGCGCGCGCTTGGCCGCCGCGATCTCCTCGCGCTTGTAGGCCTCGATCTTGGTCAGGATATCAGACATGACAGGCTCAGCTGTTCGAGACCGCGATCAGATGTTTCAACCGGGCGTTCGCAGCGCCGCTGTCGAGCGATTTTGTACCGATCGCAACGCCTTCCCTCAGGTCCTTGGCGCGGCCGGCGACGACCAGCGCCGCCGCGGCGTTGATCAATGCGACATCGCGATAGGGGCTCGGCTTGCCGTCGAGCACGCTTTGCAGCGCCATCGCATTGGCGTCGGCGTCACCGCCCTTCAGTGCACCGGGCTCGCAGCGCGGCAGGCCGACATCCTCGGGCGCCACCTCGAAATTCCTGATCTCGCCATTGTGGAGCGCCGAGACGAAGGTCGGGCCGGTGAGGGTGATTTCGTCGAGGCCATCGGAGCCGTGCACGACCCAGGCCGATTCGGAGCCGAGATTCTTCAGCACCTGCGCCAGCGGCTGCACCCATTGGCGCGAAAATACCCCGACCATCTGCCGCTTCACGCCGGCCGGATTGGACAAGGGGCCAAGCAGATTGAAGATCGTACGCGTTGCGAGCTCCACCCGGGTCGGGCCGACGTTCTTCATGGCTGGATGATGGGCCGGGGCGAACATGAAGCCGATGCCGCATTCGCGCACGCAGCGGCCGACCTGCTCAGGCTTGAGGTCGATCTTGACGCCGAGCGAGGCCAGCACGTCGGCGGCGCCCGAACGCGACGACAGCGCGCGGTTGCCGTGCTTGGCGACGGGCAGGCCCGCGCCCGCGACGATGAACGAGGCGCAGGTCGAGACATTGACCGAGCCCGAGCCGTCGCCGCCGGTGCCGACGATGTCGACGGCGTCCGCGGGCGCATCGACCGTGAGCATCTTCGAGCGCATCGCCGTGACCGCGCCGGTGATCTCCTCCACGGTCTCGCCGCGCACGCGGAGCGCCATCAAGAGGCCGCCCATCTGCGAGGGGGTGGCCTCGCCGGACATCACGGCGTCGAAGGCGGATGCGGCTTCCTCACGCGACAAGCTGGCGCCGGTCGCGACTTTTCCAATGATCGATTTCAGGTCGTCCATCGCGTGCTTTCAACTCACTGGTTCGCGCCGGTCACTTGCGCGAAGGCGGCCTGATTAATGGTGGTTCCGATGTCGGTTTCAAGCTTGTTGACGTAGGAGGCGACCTGCTCGTCGACCAGCGACTTGCCGACGCTCTCCTTCAGCTTCTTGACGGCGTCGGAGGCGGCGTCGACCGCGGGATCGACGATGTCGGTGACGCGGTAGACGATGACTTCGGTGCCGCCGGTCACGGGCGCCTGCCCGACGCCGTCCTTGGCGGCGCGGAAGGCCGCCGCAACGATGTTGGCGGGCACGCCGGCCGGAGTGTCGTCGCGCTTGAAGCCGCTGGCCGTCTCGACCTTGGCGTTGATCGCGGCGGCCTCGTCAGCGAGCTTGCCGCCCGCCTCGAGCTTCTGCACCATTTCAGTCGCCTTCGCCTTCAGCTTGGTGGCGATCTGGTCCTGGCGCCAGCGCGCCTCGACCTGATCGTGGACCTCGTCGAGATTGCGGTCCCGCGACGGCGTGATGGCGAGCACGTCGTACCAAACATAGCCGCCCTTGAACGAGATCGGGTCGTTGTCGACGCCGACATCGCTGTTGAAGGCCTGCGACACCACATCGAGGCCCTGCGGAATGTTCTCGACCGGCTGCCCGTTGGGCGCGCGGCCGGAGCGGTCGACGGCATCGATGGTCACGGCGGCGAGCCCGAGCTTCTGGGCGGCGTCGGCGACGCTGGTGCCGGCACCGCGTTCGTCCTCCATCTTGTCGCGGAGCTCGCCAACCTTGGCACGAGCGCGCTCGGTCGCGATCTGGCGCTTCACGTCGGGCGCGAATTTGGCATAGTCGGCCTCCGCGCCCGGCTCGATCTTGTCGACCTTGACGATCGAGACACCAATCGGGCCCTGGATCGGCTGGCTGATTTCGCCAACGGGAAGCGCGAAGGCCGCATTGCCGACCGCGGGTTCGAGCGAGGATTTGGCCACGAGACCAAGATCGACGTCGGTGGCGCTCAGCCCGCGCTCTTTGCCGAGATCTTCAAAAGACATCCCGCCGACCAGGCGCTCGCGCGCGGCCTGGGCCTCGGCGGCGTTCGGAAACACGATCTGCTTGATCTGGCGCTTCTCCGGCGTGGAGAGTTGGCTCTTGCGCTGATCGAACAGTTTCTTGGCGTCGTCGTCGGAGACGTCGCTCCACTTGGCGATGTCCTCCGGCGAGATCACGGCGAAGACGATCTTGCGGAATTCGGGCGCACGGAACTGGACCTTGTGGTCCTCGAAATAGGCGGCGAGCGCCTCGGGCGAGGGGGCGTCGATGGTGCCGGCCTGCGCCGTATTGAGCCTGACGAACTCGATCGAGCGTTGCTCGTTCTGGAACCGCGTTGCGACGTCGAGCATGGTCTGCGGCGGTTCGAGGCCGGCGCCGATCGTGCCGGTGATCTGCCGGCGCAGCGCCACCTTGCGCTGCTCGGCCACGTAGCGCTGCTCCGTGTAGCCGAAATTGCGGATCAGCCCCTGGAAGCGGTTCGCATCGAATTTGCCGTCGACGCCCTTGAAGTTGGGGTCGTTCATGATGAGCTGGCGGATCTGCTCATCGGACTGGCCGAGCCCGAGCTGACGCGCGTTCTCGTCGAGGGCCGCTTCCGCAATCGTCTGCTGGAGCACCTGGCGGTCAAGGCCGAAGGCACGCGCCTGGTCGGGCGTGAGCGGCCGGCCGAACTGGCGGCCGATCTGCTGGAGGCGGTCGGTGTAGATCTGGCGGAACTCGTTCAGCGAAATCTCGGTGTGGCCGACCTTGGCCAGCGTGGATTGTCCAAAGCCCCGGAAGATGTCGGCGATGCCCCAAATGCCGAAGCTGATGATCAACACGCCCATCACGACGGCCATGATGGTCTTGCCGACCCAGTTTGATGAGGCCTTGCGCATTCCTCGAAGCATTTGGTCCAACTTGTCTGAAAGGAGGGGAACGGAGCGCGTCTTAATGCAGATTCCGCAAAAGCGCGTCACCAAATTGATAAGCCATCATAAAGTGGCGGCTTTCTCCCCGCAACCTCAGGTCCGGCCGCCCTTACGAGCTGCGGTTAAGAGCCTGTCTTCTCTGGAACTGCGGCGGCAGCTCTGCTAGCGCATGCGCAAACCTCAATTTGCTGGACATTGACATGACCGATGCCATCCGCCCCTTGATCGCCGGCAACTGGAAAATGAACGGCCTGAAGGCTGCCGCCGCCGAATTCGACGCCATGCTCAATGGCGCGGCAGAGGTATCAGGCAAGGCCGATCTGCTGGTTTGTCCGCCGGCGACCCTCATCGCCTCTTTCGCCGACAAGGCGCGCGGCAAGAAGGTCACCGTCGGGGCCCAGGATTGCCACCCCAAGGCCTCCGGCGCCCACACCGGCGATATCGCGGCCGAAATGCTGGCTGACGCCGGGGCGAGCGCCATCATCGTCGGCCATTCCGAGCGTCGCGCCGACCACGGCGAGGGCGATGCCCTTGTCAGGCAGAAGGCGGAGGCGGCTTGGCGGGCAGGGACGGTCGCGATCGTTTGCATTGGCGAGACGCAAGCCCAGCGCGATGCCGGCCAGACCCTGGACGTCGTCCGGGGCCAGCTCGACGGCTCGCTGCCTGATGGATCCACGGCCGCCAATCTGGTCGTGGCCTATGAGCCGGTCTGGGCGATCGGCACGGGCCTCACCCCAACAGCCAAGGATGTTGAGCAAATTCATGGCTTTATCCGCGAAAACCTGACCTCCCGGTTCAAGGCGGATGGGGCGAAAATGCGAATCCTCTATGGCGGCTCGGTCAAGCCGTCCAATGCGGCGGAGCTGATGGCGGTCAAAAACGTCAACGGCGCGCTGGTTGGCGGTGCCAGCCTGAAAGCGGCCGATTTTCTTGCGATTGCGAAGGGCTGCCCCTAGCTAACCCAAAGCTTTAATCCGGGGGCGATCGGGGGTGGCAAAGCCCCTGCCGATCGTGTAACACCGCGCAACTTCAGGAAAACCCGCGAAGCGCGATCGGCCGCCGTCAGGCGCCGCCCGCTTGTGACGGAAGGATCGCATGCAGACCGTTGTCATCGTCATCCACCTCATGATCGTTGCCGTCATGATCGGCGCCGTGCTGCTCCAGAAGTCCGAAGGCGGTGGCCTCGGCATGGGTGGCGGCGCGGGCTTCATGTCGAGCCGCGGCACTGCGAATCTGCTGTCGCGGACCACTGCGGTCCTCGCGGCAGGATTCTTCCTCACCAGCCTGTTCCTGTCCTGGTATGCCGGTTACAACCGCGCGCCGTCCTCGATCATCGGCCAGCCCGCCTCGCAGACCCAGCCGGCCGGCGGCATCCCGATCACCGCGCCGACGTCGGGCGGTATCCTGGATACGCTGAAGAAGGCGGACGAGCAGCAGCAGGCTCCGGCGGCACCGAGCGGCCCGCAGGTGCCTCGCTCGCAATAAAGCTGGGGGGCCATGCAGGACGAAGGCTAGCGTCCTGCATCAAAGATCCCCATCAAGGCACTGTTACCACTCTTCGTTTTGGTTCACCCACAGGCCCGCAGATTCTTTGGGGCTGAATACGAATCGCTTTGGCGAATCGGGTTCGAGGGATTAGAGGTTAGGTCCCATGGCGCGGTACATATTCATCACCGGCGGCGTGGTTTCTTCGCTCGGCAAGGGTCTGGCTTCAGCGGCACTCGGTGCCCTGCTGCAGGCCCGGGGCTACAAGGTCCGCCTCCGCAAGCTCGACCCTTATCTCAACCTCGATCCCGGAACGATGTCGCCGTATCAGCACGGCGAAGTGTTCGTGACCGATGACGGCGCGGAGACCGATCTCGATCTCGGTCATTACGAGCGCTTCACCGGACGTCCCGCGACCAAGCAGGACAACATCACGACCGGGCGCATCTACCAGGACATCATCTCGAAGGAGCGCCGTGGCGATTATCTCGGCGCGACCATCCAGGTGGTGCCGCACGTCACGAACGCCATCAAGGAGTTCGTGCTGTCAGGCAATGACGATTACGACTTCGTGCTGGTCGAGATCGGCGGCACCGTTGGCGACATCGAGGGCCTGCCGTTCTTCGAGGCGATCCGCCAGCTCAAAAACGAGCTGCCGCGCGATCACGCCGTCTACATTCATCTGACGCTTTTGCCCTACATTCCGAGCGCCGGCGAACTCAAGACCAAGCCGACACAGCACTCGGTGAAGGAGCTGCGCTCGATCGGCATCCAGCCGGATATCCTGCTCTGCCGTACCGATCGCGAGATCCCGAAGGAGGAGCGGCGCAAGCTCGGGCTGTTCTGTAACGTGCGCGAAAGCGCCGTGATCGAGGCGCGCGACGTCGACAACATCTACGCGGTGCCTGAGGCCTACCACAACGCCGGCCTCGACGACGAAGTGCTCGCCGCCTTCGGCATCGGCTCGCGGATTCCGCCGGCGCTGCAGAGCTGGCAGAAGATCAACGAGCGCGTCCGCAACCCTGAAGGCAACGTCACCATCGCCATCGTCGGCAAGTACACCGGCATGAAGGATGCGTACAAGTCGCTGATCGAGGCACTCTCGCATGGCGGCATCGCCAACAAGGTGAAGGTCAATCTCGACTGGATCGAGAGCGAGATCTTCGAGAAGGAAGATCCGGCGCCGTTCCTCGAGCACGTCAACGGCATCCTGGTGCCCGGCGGCTTCGGCCAGCGCGGTGCCGAAGGCAAGATCAAGGCGGCGCAGTTCGCGCGTGAGCGCGACGTGCCGTATTTCGGCATCTGCTTCGGCATGCAGATGGCCGTCATCGAGGCCGCGCGAAATCTCGTCGGCATCGAGGACGCCAACTCCACCGAGTTCGGTCCGACCAAGGAGCCGCTCGTCGGCCTGATGACCGAATGGCTGCGCGGCAACGAGCTCGAGAAGCGCTCGAAGGCCGGCGATCTCGGCGGCACGATGCGGCTCGGCGCCTATCCCGCCGCGCTTAGCCGCGGTAGCCGCGTCTCGCAGGTCTATGGCGGCGCGACCGAGATTTCGGAGCGCCACCGCCATCGCTATGAGGTCAACACCGCCTACAAGGATCGCCTCGAGCAGCACGGCCTGAAATTCTCCGGCCTCTCGCCGGATGGCGTGCTGCCTGAAATCGTCGAGTACGAGGATCACCCCTGGTTCATCGGCGTCCAGTTCCACCCCGAGCTGAAGTCGCGGCCGTTCGAGCCGCATCCGCTGTTCGCCTCGTTCATCGAGGCGGCGGCGAAGCAGAGCCGGTTGGTCTAGCCGTGATTTGCGGCGAGGCGGCTCGGCGAGGGTCGCTTGTCAGATCGCCGCCGGTGAGAACGACAACGGTTTTGCCATAGCCAACACCCGGCGTGGCAGTGTTTCGGCTCCGACTGCAATCACCGGTGGTGTTGGAATGCCCTACCTTGTTGGCGAAGGTTCGCCCGAATGGGACCTGTATCTCGAGCAGGCCGAATCCGAAGGCATCGAAGCGCCCGCCATATCCGCGTTTGAGTATGTCGAACCTTGGCGCGCCAAAACCAGCGTGCTGTCGTTTCCGGACACGCCCGGTCCCGAACCCATCATTCCTGCCCAGCCGCAATCTCCGTATGTCGGACGGCCCGTCGCGCCTCAGGGCTTCTTTGCACGCCTGTTCGGCCGGCGACCAACGCTTGCGCCGGCTCCTCAGCCGTCGCCCGAGCAATGGCAGGATTGGCGATCGAAATTTGAGGAACGGGAAGACGCGAGCGCTAAACACGCGCTGTGGCAAATATCGGGGCTTGTCGCCAAGTTTCGCGCCGCCGGTGTCAAGCGCGTTATCGGCGCCTACGACGGTGGCGGCGACGAAAGCTTCACCCACTTTCGTTCAGTCGAAATGAACGACGGCCGCGTGATCTCGGAGGTTGGCAACGGGGGGCTCGATTATTCGGCACTGATCGACGAGGCGGCCAGCGCGATCATGGGCAGATTCGATGCCGGCGAATTCATGCTGCGTGGTGTTCTGACGATCGATTTTGACGCCTGTACGATTACGGACGAGAAGAATGCGGACGTCGTGTTTGGCCCTTCCGCTGAAGACCTTGGTTGATTATGGCGCATCCCTACCATCATGCGGTCCGATCCGCCAAACTGTTCGGGGGAAGCCCGGAAGACTATCTCGCGATCCACGACTGGTTCGACGAAAGCAAAGCGCATCTGGCCGATGTTCGCCATCGCGCACTCCGCCATCACAGCGAAGGTATCTTTCTCTGTGAGTCCATTTTCGGAGCAACCATCGCGAACAGCAACGGGAAGCGCGTTCCGGTGCGCACGATCGGCGAACAGCATGTGATGGACGATTTGGGCTGGATTCCGTCCGTAAAGGATTGGCTCCAATGTATTCAGCCGCAGCCCTGGATGGGACGAACACCCTTCCGTCCTCAAACCGATGAACAAACGGCCGCCGCAGATGCTAGCGTCGCCGATCCGGGGAAGTAACGGCGGGGGCGCTGCGCCGCCGGCGATCGTGGCTCACGCGGTCGCGCTAGGCGGCCGCCATGTCCATCCTGCGGCAGAAGCAAGATGCCTTGATTTGCACTTCCGCTCGCGCCTGGGCGAGCTCAAGCCGCTGCTTGATTAGCGGCGTCTCGGTCTTGTCGCCGCGCCGCATCAGGCATTCGTGCAATCCATGTAGCGACCAAAGATTGTCGGGATGCTGGCAGGCCCGGCTTAATTTCCCATCGAGGCCGAGGTCAGAGCGGTACACGGATTCGGCTTCCTCGATCCGTCCCTGCTCCAGAAGCAGCGCGCCGAGCGCGTGGCGCGGTGGCTGCATCCAGCCCCAGGGTTCGTCATAGGGCAACGCGTCGCTGAGCGCGACCGATCTGCGCAGCTCTGCGAACGCGACGTCGTAGTTGCCCTTGCGATATTCCAGTTCGCCATTCAGCATGGCTTCGGCCACGCCGAGCAGGTGCACGACCTTGTTGTTGTGCACGAGCCGGCTCTCCGGTACGCGCGCCTTCGCCTGTGCGAACAATGCCTTCTCGGTTTCGGCCTCAGTGACGTGGCCAAGCGCCGAGTGGGCCACCGCCTTGGCGTAGTGGATCATGGCGGTCACCGAGCAGTACAGCTGGCTATCTTCCGGCAGCTTTTGGGCAATGATGTCGTTCCATTTGCCGAAGCGCACGAGAACGTGCTGCTTCATCGTCAAATAGCCTTCCAGGAAGTCCGCCATGGGCGGCGACTGAATGCGCAGCACCTGTTCGGGCACCGCGGCAATGAGCTCCTCGGCAGCTGCGATGGCGGGAGCGTATTGACCCAGGAACATCGCGCCATAGATCGCGAAGTGGAAGTTATGAATGACGTAGATCAGGTAGACACCTGGATCGTCCGAATAAGCGAGGAACTTTCGATCTGTCTCCAGCGCTTTTTGATTGTAGGTCAGGACGTCGTTGTACTGCCCGCACAGCACATCGAGATGTGTCGGCATGTGGATCAGATGTCCGCTGTCGGGGGCGATCGTGCGCAGCCGGTCGCCGGCCCGCATCGCTCGTTGCGGGAAGGGCGACATCTCCATCAGGTGGACGTAGAGATGCAGCAGCCCCGGATGATCCCACGCCGCCGGGATTCTCTCGAAGGCCTGTTCGAGAACTGTCCTGCATTCCTCGGTGCCGGCCCCCCGAGGGTTTTCCTGAAGCCAGGTCCCACATCAGCCACGGCGTCTCGTTCATGATGGCTTCGGCGAAAATGGCTCGGACATCGAGGTCATCGGGATATGTCGCGAAGACCTTGCGCATCTCGTGGGTGAAGGCCTTGTCCCACGGCGCCATGTCCTCGATCGTCCCACGCTGTGGGTAGCGCGCGGGCAAAGCACGGATCAATGCCTGCTCGACCGGACTTGTCTTTCCCGCATGCGCGAGCGCATCGTGCGTCGCGTCGTAGGACGCCGAGAGCGCGAGTTGACGGCCGTTTGTGTCATAGCGAACCCAGGGCAAATTGTAGTTGGGGCCCGCGGCATAGGCGATGCCCCAGTGCGCCATTGCACAGCTTCCGTCATGCTCGAGCGCTTTGCGGAAACACTTGATCGCTTCGCCGTGATTGAATCCGAACACCCAGTTGAGCCCTCGGTCGAACCAGAGCTGGGCGTCGGGCGACGACGTGGAGATTTTACGGCTGTAGGGTCCGAGATCAAAATAGGTCATTGCTTCCGCCTCCTTTGATCGCGACGGCGGCGCCGCCGATTGCCCTTCGGCCTCAGCGACTGACGCGAAGACCGGGCCGCGACCTTAACAAGGACATCAGCTGAGCGCCATTGAGCCATGCGCGAAACGCCGCGGAGGGCGGCCGGGGAGGGCTCAAGACAGCGTCGCGGCCGATCGCTATAACCGCCACACCTGTTCAGGAGGAAAACAAGAATGATCTACGAGATGCGCCAGTATCGTTGCGTGCCCGGCCGTCTGCCGGCGCTGCTCAAGCGGTTCGAGACCATCACGCTGAAGATCTGGGAAAAGCACGGCATCAAGCAGGCCGGGTTCTTCACCACGCTGATCGGTGACTCCAACCAGGAGCTGACCTATTTCCTGGCCTGGGAGTCGCTCGCCGAGCGCGAGAAGAAGTGGGGCGCCTTCGCGACCGATCCGGACTGGCTGGAGGCGCGCGCGAAGACCGAGGCCGATGGTCAGATCGTCGCCAACATCGTCAGCCAGATTCTGGCCCCGACCGCGTTCTCGTCGGTCAAGTAGCACCTTCAGGGCAGCGCGCTTCGGCGCAACCCAGATATTCGAAGGACAGATATTCGAAGGATACGGCCGAATGGGGTTGATCCCACCCATTCGGCCGCTATGGTCGCGCCGAAACAGGGATTTTCCGCCTTGAGCACCAGTCATCCTGCAGCCCCGGTCGTCAGCGTCGGCACGGTCAAGTTCGGCAATGATCTGCCGATCTCGATCATTGCAGGACCATGCCAGCTCGAAAGCCGCCAGCATGCGCTGGAAGTGGCCTCCGCGCTGAAGGAGATCGCGGCGCGGCTGAAAATCGGCCTCGTCTACAAGACTTCCTTCGACAAGGCCAATCGCACCAGCGCCTCGGCTGCGCGCGGCCTTGGCCTTGCGCAATCGCTGCCGATCTTCGCCGAGATACGTTCCTCGCTGGGCCTGCCTGTCCTGACCGACGTCCATGATGCCGGGCAATGCGCCGAGGTCGCGCAAGCCGTCGACGTCCTGCAGATCCCGGCGTTCCTGTGCCGGCAGACCGATCTGCTGCTGGCCGCAGCCGCCACCGGCAAGGTCGTCAACGTCAAGAAGGGCCAGTTCCTCGCGCCCTGGGACATGGCCAATGTCGTCGCCAAGATCACCAGCGCTGGTAATCCCAACGTGCTCGTCACCGAGCGTGGCGCCTCGTTCGGCTACAACACGCTGGTCTCGGACATGCGTTCGCTGCCGATCATGGCGCGCACGACCGGCGCGCCCGTGATCTTCGATGCCACCCATTCGGTGCAGCAGCCGGGCGGGAAGGGGGCATCCTCCGGCGGCGAACGCGAGTTCGTGCCGGTCCTGGCGCGCGCGGCCGTCGCGGTCGGCGTCGCCGGTGTGTTCATCGAGACGCATCCCGATCCTGACAGCGCGCCCTCGGACGGGCCCAACATGGTGCCGCTGCGCGAGTTCGAAGGGCTTCTTCGTACCCTGATGGCGTTCGACGCGCTGGCCAAGAGTCGCGCGCACTGATGCACGAGCCGGTAGCCAGGCCGTCGTCCGTCCAGAAGTTTCCGCCTGCGATCAACATCATCGCGCTCGCCAGCTTCTCCGCCGCGTTGTCGACACGCGCGCTCGACCCAGTGCTGCCGCATGTCGCGGAAGAATTCTCGATCAGCATCACGACGGCGGCGAGCATCGCGGCCGGCTATGCCCTGATCTACGCGCTGATCCAGCCCATCGTCGGCGCGGCCGCCGATCTGTTCGGCAAGGCACGGCTGATGACGTTGTGTCTGGCGCTGCTCGGTGTCGCCTGTATTCTGGGCGCACTCTCGACCTCCTTCTCGGGCCTGTTCGCCAGCCGCATGCTCGCGGGCATCGCCTCGGGTGGCGTTTTCCCGGTTGCGCTCGGCCTGACCGCCGACCTGGTCGCGCCGGCGAAGCGGCAGGTGGCGATCGGGCGCACGCTGGCGGGCTCGATGACGGGCAACCTGCTTGGCGCGACCGCCTCGGGCATCATCGGCGATCTCGTCGGCTGGCGCGGCGTGCTGGTGATCATCGGTGCGCTCGGGCTGATCGCGGCCGTCGCGGTCGCGGCCGGCTTTCGCGGCGCCGCCCTGACCACACCGCCGAAGAGCGATCTGCGGACCTTGCGGCAGGGTTATCGCACCATCCTTGCCAATCCCAACGCGCGCTATTGCTATTCTGCCGTGTTCGTCGAGGGCTGCTGCGTGTTCGGGCTGTTTCCCTTCATCGCTGCGCTGCTGTTCGATCTCGGCGAGACCTCGCTGTCGATCGCAGGCATCGTCATCGCAGGGTTCGCGGTCGGCGGGCTGTTCTACACATTCACGGTCTCGCGCTTCCTGCCGCGACTGGGCGTCAAGGGCATGATGATCGCAGGCGCGAGCCTCGTCGCGCTCCAGCTCGCAGCGCTCGCCCTCGGCCCTGGCTGGAAGGCCCAGTTCGGCATCATGCTGCTGATGGGCTGGGGCTTCTACATGATCCATGGCTGCCTGCAGGTGTTCGCCAGCGAGCTGTCGGTCGAGGCGCGGGCGACAGCGATGTCGCTACACTCGTTCTTTTTCTTCATGGGCCAGACCGTGGGTCCACTGGCCTACGGGTTCGGGCTTGCGCATACGGGCAAGGCGCCGACCCTGGTCGCGAGCGGCGTGCTGATGCTGCTGCTGGGCCTTGCCTGCGCCGCGCTGCTCAAGCCGCGGGCGCCGTCCGACGCGCGAGCCTGAGGGCGCTATTCCGCTACCAATCCCCGTATTTTTGCGGAAGCGGACGGCGGCTCAATCCCTTTAATCTTAAACCAAATCAAACCGTTCGCTCCATAGACTGCCGGCTAAACCGCCAGCCGGCGGCAACATCTCTTGAAACAATTCTTGGATCAGTCGATGCAAAAGCAGCGTTCGGTCGCCCGCATTCTCGGGGCAGTGGTTGGGTCTCTCGGTCTCATCCTGGTTGTCATCTGCGCCTATGCCTTGAAGCTGGCGGTGACACGTTATGCGGACAGCAACCACATCGTCTCGCTGACGGTCGCGAGCCGCGACCTGACCAACACGCTGGTGATCTTTCGGCTGGAGCGCGGTGACACGCTGAGCTACCTCTCCTCGGCCGCTCCCGCGCCCGACAGCGTCATGAGCAGCCTGGCCGAGCAGCGGGCCACCGTGCAGAAGAATTATACGCAGGCCCTGCAGAGCCTCGCCGCCGTCGATGCGCCCGGTCTTGCCGAGAAGCTCGACAAGCTCCGCGGCATCTGGGCCCAGCTCGAGGAGCTGCGGCCGCGTGCGATCACCGCTCTGAAGCAGGAGAAGGGCGCGCGTGAAGCCAGCCTGACGCCAGCCTGGGCCAAGATCAGCGACGCCTTCATGGATGCGATCGGCGACGTCACCGCCCATGTCGACAATGCGATGGCGCTGATCGATCCCGTCGTCGATCGCCTGCTGGTCGCCAAGCAGGCCTCCTGGCAGGCCCGCGCCAATGCCGGCCAGACCATCCTCGTCCAGTTCTCCTCGATCCTGGCGAACAAGACCTGGACCGCGGCCGATGGCGTTGCCTTCGCCGATCTGCGCGGCCGCATCCAGCAGTCCTGGCTGGTGGTGCGCGATCTCGGCCCGAACGTGGCTTCGCCAGAGCTGTTGCAAGCGATCCGGACCGCCGAGCCTGAGATATCCGGCGCGCTCAGCGACGAGCGCAATGCGATTGCGACCAGGCTGCTCGCGGGTGAACCCGCCGGCGTTGTCGGCATCGACTACCGCGATCGCCAGCTTGTCGGCGCCAACAACGTCGTCATCGTCACGCAGACCGCGCTCGCCAACATGATCGCGCGGGCCGAGGAGGGCGCCTCGCGCGCCCGCTTCAGCCTGATCCTGTTCGGCCTGTTGATGCCGGCCTCGCTGGCGCTGATGATCGGTGGGTTGATGCTGATGCGCAACCGCGTCACCCGTCCGCTGACGGCGATCACCAGTGTAATGACGCGCTTTGCCGATCATGATTTCGCCAGCGAAGTCCCGGGCCTCGACCGCAACGACGAGATCGGCCGCATGGCGTCCGCGTTGCAGGTGTTCAAGGACGCAATGATCAAGGCCGAACGCCTCTCGGGCGATCAGGCCGCCGAGCGCGCCGAGAAGGAGAAGCGCGCGGGCGAACTCACGGGGCTCGTGCGCCAGTTCGAAAGCCGGATCGGCCAGATGGTGCAGACACTGTCGAGCGCCTCGGGCGAGCTGGAGACCACGGCGCGCTCGATGTCGGGCACGGCGGCGGAAGCCCAGGCCCAGGCCGGTTCAGCGTCGACGCTGGCCGATCAGGTCGGCGGCGGCGTGCAGACCGTCGCGGCCGCGGCCGAGGAGCTAAATGCCTCGATCCGCGAGATCAACCGTCAGGTCGAACAGGCGAGCCGCGCCACCGAGCATGCGGTCGTCACCGTCAGGGAGACCGACAGCACCATGCGGGCGCTCGCCGATGGCGCCGACCGGATCGGCGAGGTCATCGGCCTCATCACCTCGATTGCGGGCCAGACCAATCTGCTGGCCCTCAACGCGACCATCGAAGCCGCGCGCGCCGGCGAATCCGGGCGTGGCTTTGCCGTCGTGGCGAGCGAGGTGAAGAACCTCGCGTCGCAGACGGCGAAAGCGACCGAAGAGATCAGCGCGCAGATCACCGAGATCCAGGGCGCGACGCAGAAGGCTGTCTCCGCCATCGACGGCATCGTCAAGACCATCGAGGAGGTTTCGACAATCAATCGCACCATCGCGGCGGCGATCGAGGAGCAGAACAAGGCAACTGCCGAAATCGCCAACACCGTGCAGCACACGGCCGAAGCCACCTCGACCGTGACGCGCAACATTGCGACGGTCTCGTCGGCGGCTGACGAGACCGGCCGCGCCGCCACCGGCGTGCTGAAGGCAGCCGCCGACCTGTCCAGTCAGTCCGCCTCGCTCACGGGCGAGGTGGACAGCTTCATCACCAGGGTGAGGGAGGTGGCGTAAGGCCGATGCCGGAAGAGCAGCAGGCTCCGAGCCTGCTGCAAGCTCCTCGCGCAACGCGACGTGAATGCATCGCTGCGCCATGCGCCGGGATATCGAGATTAAGACAAAAGCGAATAGACCGGTAGCGAAGATCGGATCATATTCACGCGGCATCACTTGCGAGGAGCGTGCGGGGGCAATCAACAAGGAGCCACCGAATGTACGCCAATCTTCTCTTGAGCACCGATGGTTCCGACGTCGCCAGAAGAGGCGTCGAACATGGAATTGCTCTGGCAAAGGCCTTGAAGGCCAAAGCGACGATCGTCACCGTGACTGAACCGCTGCCGATCGATTATGGCGGCGGACACGATTCGGGATGGATCCCTTCGCAAGGCGAGATTGAACGTTTTGACGAGGCCTGCAAGGAGCGGGCAGGCCAGGTGCTCGATCAAGCGCGGGCCATGGCGGAGCAGAGCGGGATGTCGGTCGAACTCCTGCACGTTCCGAATTCGCACCCGGCCACTGCGATCGTCGAAACGGCAAAGTCCAGAGGCTGCGATTTGATCGTCATGGCCTCTCATGGCCGCCGCGGCCTCAGGAAGCTGTTCTTGGGAAGTCAGACATCCGAGGTCCTGGTGAACGGAAGCGTGCCGGTCCTGGTCGTGCCGTAGCCGCCAAACCCTGCTATTTCGCTCCGTCACGAGGATTGTGAAATTTCGAGCTGATCGATGTCATCGTCATCGGTCTCCAGCTAGCCGCGGCCGCGATACGGCGCGACGCCTTGCTCGGGCACCCACAGGCCCTTTGGCACGGTTCCGGTCTGCCAGAACACGTCGATCGGGATGCCGCCGCGCGGATACCAATAGCCGCCAATGCGCAGCCATTTCGGCTTGATCTCGGAGGCGATGCGCTTGCCGATCATCACGGTGCAATCCTCGTGGAAGGCGCCGTGATTGCGGAAGCTTGCGATATAGAGCTTGAGCGATTTGGACTCCAGCAGCCATTGGCGGGGCGCGTAGTCGATCATCAGATGGGCGAAATCCGGCTGTCCGGTGACCGGGCAGAGCGAGGTGAATTCCGGCACGGTGAAACGGACCAGATAATCGGTCCCGGCCTGCGGGTTCGGCACGCGATCGAGTCGAGCTTTCTCGGGCGTATCGGGCCATTCCACGGCGCGACCGAGTTGCAGATTGGGTGAGGTCTTCGATTTGCTGGGTTTTTTCGACATGCGGCCCTCATAGCCAATCATCGGGCGGCCGTCACCCGGCCTTTTCCGCTTCGATGCATTGCGGTAGAAGCACCCGCGAACTGCCCCCTTTGTTCCCCGAAAAGAGGCCCTCATGACCGCCATCATCGACATCATCGGACGCGAAATCCTCGATAGCCGCGGCAATCCCACCGTCGAGGTCGACGTCGTGCTGGAAGATGGCGCGCTTGGCCGCGCCGCGGTGCCGTCGGGCGCGTCGACCGGCGCCCATGAGGCCGTCGAGCTGCGCGACGGCGACAAGGCCCGCTATCTCGGCAAGGGCGTCACCAAGGCGGTCGGCGCCGTCAACGGCGAGATCTTCGAGGCCCTGAGCGGCCTCGATGTCGAGCAGCAGGCCCAGATCGACCAGATCATGATCGATCTCGACGGCACGGCGAACAAGAGCCGGCTCGGCGCCAACGCCATCCTCGGCGTGTCGCTCGCCTGCGCCAAGGCGGCCGCGAACTCGCTCGACATGCCGCTCTACCGTTACGTCGGCGGCACCTCGGCGCGGCTGTTGCCGGTGCCGATGATGAACATCATCAATGGCGGCGTGCATGCCGACAACCCGATCGACTTCCAGGAGTTCATGATCCTTCCCGTCGGCGCGTCGTCCTTCGCCGAGGGCCTGCGCTACGGCGCGGAAGTCTTCCACACGCTGAAGTCGGAATTGAAGAAGGCCGGCCACAACACCAATGTCGGCGACGAAGGCGGCTTCGCGCCGAACCTGCCGTCGGCGGATGCCGCGCTCGAATTCGTCATGAACGCGATCGGCAAGGCCGGCTTCAAGGCGGGGGCCGACATCGTGCTCGGCCTCGACTGCGCCTCGACCGAGTTCTTCAAGGGCGGCAAGTACGTCTATGAAGGCGAGGGCAAGACCCGCTCGGTCTCCGAGCAGGCGAAGTATCTCGCCGACCTCGTCGGCCGCTACCCGATCGTCACCATCGAGGACGGCATGTCGGAAGACGACATGGATGGCTGGAAGGAGCTCACCGACCTCGTCGGCAAGAAGTGCCAGCTCGTCGGCGACGATCTCTTCGTCACCAACGTCAAGCGCCTCGCCGAAGGCATCAAGGCCGGCCGCGCCAATTCGATCCTGATCAAGGTCAACCAGATCGGCACGCTGACCGAGACGCTCGCCGCCGTCGAGATGGCGCACAAGGCCGGCTACACCTCCGTCATGTCGCACCGCTCGGGCGAGACCGAGGATTCCACCATCGCCGACCTCGCGGTCGCCACCAATTGCGGTCAGATCAAGACTGGCTCCCTTGCGCGTTCCGATCGCACCGCCAAATACAACCAGCTCCTGCGCATCGAGCAGCAGCTCGGCAAGCAGGCGCTGTACGGCGGCAAGGCGGCACTGAAGGCGCTGGCATAAGCCAGCGCAGTTGAACACGGACAGGGGAGGATCGACATGACCGACAGCAAGACCGGACTGCAACTGCGTTCGCTGATCAAGAACAGCGGTGAACTGGAAATCTCGCTTGTGGACGTGCCGACCCCCGAGCCTGCGGACGACGAGGTCGTCGTCCGCATCGAGGCGGCGCCGATCAACCCGTCCGACCTCGGCCTGCTCGTCGGCGCCGCCGATATGAGCACAGCCAAGGCCTCGGGCACCAAGGATGCGCCTGTCATCACCGCCAAGGTGCCTGACGGGGCAATGCGCGCGATGGGTGCGCGGATCGACCAGTCGCTGCCAGTTGGCAATGAGGGCGCGGGTGTCGTCATCAAGACAGGCGCGTCGGAGGCTGCGAAGGCGCTGATGGGCAAGACGGTCTCGATGATCGGCGGCGCGATGTATTCGCAGTACCGCACCTTGAAGGCGAGGGACTGCCAGCCGCTGCCTGAGGGCACGAGCGCGGCGGAGGGCGCGTCCTGGTTCGTCAATCCGCTCACTGCGCTGGGCATGACCGAGACGATGCGGCGTGAAGGCCACAAGGCGCTGGTGCACACCGCGGCCGCCTCCAATCTCGGCCAGATGCTGAACAAGATCTGCATCAAGGACGGCATCGGGCTGGTCAACATCGTGCGCAGCAAAGAGCAGGCGGAGATCCTGCACAAGATCGGCGCCAAATACGTGGTCGATTCCAGCGCGCCAAGCTTCCTGGACGATCTCACCAATGCGCTGGCCGAGACCGGCGCCACCATCGCCTTCGACGCGATCGGCGGCGGCAAGCTTGCCGGCGACATTCTCAACTGCATGGAAATCGCGATCAACAAGACCGCGAAGGAATACAGCCGCTACGGCTCCAGCGTGCACAAGCAGGTCTATGTCTACGGCGCGCTCGACATCCGCCCGATCGAACTGCCGCGCGGCTTCGGCATGGCCTGGGGCGTCGGCGGCTGGCTGCTCACGCCGTTCCTGCAGAAGATCGGACCTGCCGACATCGGGCGGCTGCGTCAGCGTGTCGTGAGTGAATTGAAGACGACGTTTGCCAGCCACTACACCAAAGTGGTGTCGCTGCAGGAGACGCTCGATCCCGCCAACATCGCGGTGTACGCCAAACGCGCCACCGGCGAAAAATTCCTCATCAACCCAAATAAATAATCGTGATCGGCTAGCCGGGGTCACCGAAAAGAGGTCTTGCCTTCTGAGCCAAGCGGGAGATTATTCCGCCGCGTTGAAAGCGGAAAAACCGCAACGCGCGCTCAGAAGGGGACGTCTTCATGATCGATCTCAATCGCCGTCATCTGCTCGCAGGCGCGGCCGCCATCGGCGCGGCTGCCGCCACCGGCCTGCGGCCCTCCATCGTCAATGCCGCAGTGCCGCAAGCCGGCGCGCAGGCGCCGGGCTTCTACCGCTACAAGGTCGGCAGCTTCGAATGCACCTCGATCAATGATGGTGCGCGCAGCTTCCCGATGCCCGACACATTCGTGACCAACATCCCGAAGGAAGAGGCGGCCGCTGCCGCCGATGCCGCCTACATGCCAAAGGGCATGGTCACGGTTCCGTTCAATCCGCAGCTCATCAACACCGGCTCCAAGCTGGTGCTGATCGACACCGGCAACGGCGTCGCCAATCTGGAGCCGAGCAAGGGCGCGGTCGGCCGCACGCTGCAAAACCTTCAGGCCGCCGGCGTCGATCCCAAGAGCATCGACATCGTGCTGCTCTCGCATCTGCATCCCGACCACACCAACGGCATCCGTCTGGCTGACGGCGGCCTTGCCTTCCCGAATGCGGAAATCATGGTGCCGGTGAAGGATTGGGAGTTCTGGGAGAGCGACGAGAATGCCGCCAAGGCTCCGAACGAGATGACGAAGAACTACTTCGCCAACGTGAAGAAGACTTTTGCCGGTCTGGAGTCGAAAGTGACGAAGTACGAATGGGGCAAGGAGGTCGTATCAGGCATCACCTCGATCGCGACGCCTGGTCATACGCCCGGTCACACCTCGTTCGCAGTCGCTTCAGGCGACAAGAAGGTCTTGATCCAGTCCGACGTCACCAACATTCCGGAGTTCTTCCTGCGCAATCCGGACTGGCACGTGGCGTTCGACAATGATCCCGCGCTGGCGCAACAGACCCGCCACAAGTTCCTGGACATGGCGGCAGCCGAGAAGGCGACCGTGGTCGGCTTCCACTTCACCTTCCCGTCGGTCGGTCATGTCGAGAAGGACGGTGCGAAGTACCGGCTGATCCCGTCGGCCTGGAACCCGACGATCTGAGCGGGTTTTCGGATTTGCACGAAAGATCGGGCCGCCGTTTGGCGGCCCGTTTGTTTTGGGGCAACTTTCAGGAAACTCAGCGTTTCCAAATCGGACCAGTTCATGCACTTGCATCCATCGATGCAGATCGCTTAAGTGCCGCCCGGCACTTTCCCCTCAAGGTCTCAAGGACCAACCAAGGATAATCTGATGGCCTACAACATCGTCGTGATCGCCGGCAGCCTGCGCAAGGACAGCTTCTCGCTGAAGATCGCTAACGCGCTTACAAAGCTTGCGCCGGCCTCGCTCAAGCTCGAGGTCGTCACGCTCGGGGGCATTTCGTTCTTCAACCAGGACCTCGAGGGCGCGCCGCCGGCCGACTGGGTGGCCTTCCGCGAGAAGCTGCAGAAGTCCGACGGCGTCATCTTCGTGACCCCCGAATACAACCGCGCCATCCCGGGCGTGCTGAAGAACGCCATCGACGTCGCTTCGCGCCCCTATGGCAAGAGCTCGCTCAACAGCAAGCCGGTCGGCATCGTCTCGAACTCGCCGGGGCCCCAGGGCGGTGTCAGCGCCGCCAAGACGCTGCAGAACATCCTGCCTGGAATCGCCGGCCCGATCATGCAGCAGCCCGAGACCTATCTGAACGCGGTCGGCGATGCCTTCGACGCCGAGGGCAATCTGACCAAGGACTCGCTCAAGCCCGTGCTTCAGGCCTATGTCGACGCCTTCGCGGCGCACGTGGCCAAGCACCACGGGTAAGCAGTCCACTCCGTCATTCCGGGGCGATGCGAAGCATAGAGCCCGGAATCCATTTCCCGGCCGAGTTGTGGCCTGATGGATTCCGGGTTCGCGCTACGCGCGCCCCGGAATGACAAGGACCGGGACGGGGCGCTCGCGTCAAGACTCCCTTAACCAAGCTGGCCCATCTTGCCATCATGGTCTCCCGCGCCCGCCTCAAATCGATCCTGACCGGCCTTGCCCTCTATGCGATGGCGGCTGCGATCGTCGGCTATTTCGGGGTCAACGCCTATACCGGCAAATACGGCCTCAATGCCCGCCAGGAGCTCGACCAGGAGATCATCGCCCTGACCAGCGAGCTGGCCCAGCTCAAGCGCGAGCGCGCCCGCAGCGAGCAACGCGTCTCGTTGCTGCGGACCGAGAGGATCGATCCCGACATGCTGGACGAGCGGGCCCGGTTCCAGCTCGACTACGTCAATCCACACGACCTCGTTCGGATGGTCCCGCAGAACTAGCGCTCTCCGCAGCATTCGAAATCAGCCGCGAAAGCCGCCGCCTATTCCGAAGGTCGTAGAATTCCGCCAGACCGCCGCCTTGACGCTGGCAGGGCGAGAGGGGCATGCCTTGTCCCGGCGCTGCGTCGCCAAAAGTTGACGAAGATCAATCGGGGCGCGCGGGGCGCCGCCTAGACTATTTCCCGGAGGAAACGGTGATGGATGGGTCAATGCCCCGGCATCACGCGGCTCGTGTCGAAGCCGCCATTGCATCAGGTCAGGCGGCGCGATCTGCGCTCGTGGCCTCGTGGCGCCGTTCGTCCCGCTTGCATCATCTCGATCCTTCCGGCCGCAGCTCGCCGCTGCGGCTGAGCGAATTCGAGCTGCGGCACGCGCGCGAGCGTATCGCGCCGTTGCTCGCCGCCGCGCAAGGCGCGATGGACCGGCTCTATCAAGCGGTCGGTGCGGCCGGTTGTTGCGTGCTGCTCGCCGATGGCGAGGGTGTGCCGGTCGATCGCCGTGGAACGTCGGCGGACGATGTGACCTTCCAATCCTGGGGCTTGTGGACCGGCGCGCTCTGGAGCGAGGAGCACGAAGGCACCAACGGCATCGGCACCTGCGTCGTCGAGCAGCGGCCGCTGACCATCGACCGCGACCAGCATTTCTTCACCCGCAACACGCTGCTCAGCTGCACCGCGGTTCCGATCTACGACCACGAGGCGGCCTTTGCCGGCGTGCTCGACGTCTCCTCCTGCCGTGCCGACCGCACCGACGCCTTCTCCAGCCTGATCGCGCTGGCTGCGGGCGAGGCGGCGCGGCGCATCGAGGCTGACCTGTTTCGCCGCGCCTTCGCCCATGCCCGCATCGTGCTCACGCAAGGACCTGACGGTCAGTCGATCGGCCTTGTCGCCGTCGATGCGGATGATCTGGTGATCGGCGCGACCCGCACCGCCCGGGCGGGACTCGGGATCGCGCCGGGCAGGGCGCTGCAGCCGGTACCGGCCGCTGATCTGCTCGGCGGCGACACCGCACATGATCACCTTGCCGGCGGCCAGCGCGCGGTGTTGCAACGGGCGCTGCTGCGCGCCGGCGGCAATGTGTCGGCCGCCGCCAAGGCCCTCGGCGTCAGCCGCGCCACGCTGCACCGGAAGCTGAAGCGGTTCGAGCTCAAGCACTGACTGTCGCAGAACTGCGACAGGTTCGCTCTGCCATCGCTTCTATCAGGGCTGACAGAAAACACCTCCCGCGAGATCGTTGGCGCAAGTCGTGAACACACGACGATTTGCGCAAACATCAACATCGGGAGTGAGCAATGAACAAGGTTGAATTCCTCGGCGTCACCCAAAGTCCGTTCGCCGAACGCTACGACAATTTCATCGGCGGCAAATTCGTGGCGCCGATCTCGGGCAAATATTTCGACAACGCGTCGCCCGTCACCGGCAGGATCGTCTGCAAGATCGCGCGCTCCGAGGCGCAGGACGTCGAAGCGGCCCTCGACGCGGCCCATGCGGCCAAGGGCGCGTGGGGACGCACCAGCGTCGCCGAGCGTGCTGCGATCCTCAATCGCATCGCCGACCGCATGGAGGAGAATCTCGAGCGCCTCGCGGTCGCCGAGACCTGGGACAACGGCAAGCCGATCCGCGAGACCCGCGCCGCCGACCTGCCGCTGGCGATCGACCATTTCCGCTATTTCGCCGGCGTCGTCCGCGCGCAGGAAGGCTCGATCGGCGAGATCGACCACGACACCATCGCCTATCATTTCCACGAGCCGCTCGGTGTCGTCGGCCAGATCATTCCCTGGAACTTCCCGTTGCTGATGGCGTGCTGGAAGCTTGCGCCCGCGCTTGCCGCCGGCAATTGCGTGGTGCTCAAGCCCGCCGAGCAGACGCCGGCCTCGATCATGGTCTGGGCCGAGATCATCGGCGACCTCCTGCCGCCTGGCGTCCTCAACATCGTCAACGGCTTCGGCCTCGAAGCCGGCAAGCCGCTCGCCTCCAGCCCGCGCATTTCCAAGATCGCCTTCACCGGCGAGACCACGACGGGCCGGCTGATCATGCAATATGCCAGCCAGAATCTCATTCCCGTCACGCTCTAGCTCGGCGGCAAATCGCCGAACATCTTCTTCAAGGACGTCACTGCCGAGGACGACGATTTCTTCGACAAGGCGATCGAAGGCTTTGTCATGTTCGCGCTGAATCAGGGTGAGGTCTGCACCTGTCCGAGCCGGGCGCTGGTGCACGCCGACATCTATGATCGCTTCATGGAGCGGGCGCTCAAGCGCGTCGCCGCGATCAAGCAGGGCGATCCGCGTGCAGCCGACACCATGATCGGCGCGCAGGCCTCCGGCGAACAGCTCGCAAAGATCCTCTCCTATATCGACATCGGCAAGCAGGAGGGCGCCAAGGTCCTCGCCGGCGGCGGACGGGCCGAGCTTGGCGGCGACCTCTCGGGCGGCTTCTACGTCCAGCCGACGGTGTTCGAAGGTCACAACAAGATGCGGATCTTCCAGGAGGAGATCTTCGGACCCGTGGTCTCGGTGACGACCTTCAAGACCGACGACGAAGCGCTCGCGATCGCCAACGACACGCTCTACGGCCTCGGCGCCGGCGTCTGGAGCCGTGACGCCAACCGTTGCTACCGCTTCGGTCGTGAAATCCAGGCCGGCCGGGTCTGGACCAACTGCTACCACGCCTATCCCGCCCATGCCGCGTTTGGCGGCTACAAGCAGTCGGGCGTCGGCCGCGAGACCCATAAGATGATGCTCGATCATTACCAGCAGACCAAGAACATGCTGGTCAGCTACAGCCCGAAGAAGCTCGGCTTCTTCTGATCGACAGGTCCTGATCGAGAAGGCACAGGCGGCGTCAGACTGGCGCCGCCTGTGCAGATCGGTGATTACCCGCCCCACCGTCATCCGTCTGTCAGAGAATTGAGACAAGACGACAGCCCGATCGCGCTCGACGCGATGCAGGCACAGACGGAGGCGCAGACATGACGACCAATCCCTTGCAGCGGAAGATGCGTGTCGGAGCGATGCTGCTCGGCGTGGCGGCCCTGGCGTCTTTCGCGCCGTCGATCGCCTTTGCCCAGGCGGCCCCATCAAGCGCCAAGCCCTTTCTGACCGTCGACGGAAAGGCGCCGCTGATCCTCGGACATCGCGGCGTGCCGGGCCTCGTGCCCGAAGAGACCGAGGCCTCCTACGATCTTGCTGCCGCGCTCGGAACCGACGCGCTCGAAGAGGATCTGCACCTCACCAAGGATTGTGTTCTGGTCGCGCGCCACAACCCCTGGCTGGCAGACAACACCAATGTCGCGGAAGTCGCGAAGACCAACCCGGTCGTTGCCGCGCGCAAGCGCACGGTATCAGGTGTGCGCGTCAAGGCGCCGGCAGCCGCCGGCACGCCCGCTGATTACCTGACGGATCTCACCGATCCCGCCGATCCCAAATCGGTGCTGAAGTCATTGATCGTCGACGGTGAAGATCACACGGGCGACTGGTCGATCACCGATTTCACCATGGCCGAGCTGAAGCAGTGGATCGGCGGCACCACCTATGACGCGGCCAATGAGCGGCCGAAGATCTTCAACGGCAAATTCCCTGTCATCAGCTTCCAGGACATCCTCGACATCGCCAAGGCGAAGAGCAAGGAGACCGGGCGTCCCATTCTGGTCTATCCGGAAACCAAGAACCCGACCTGGAACAATGCCCAGGCGATCGCCAACGGCTGCGGCGCGCCGGGCAGTCATCCGCTCGAGGACGCCCTGATCAAGATCATTGAGGATAATGGCCTCAACACCAAGGACGCGCCCATCTTCGTTCAGAGCTTCGAACCCGGCAGCCTGAAATACATGCGCAGCCATGGCCTTCAGACACGCCAGGTCCAACTGATCGACGGCAACGGCATCGACTTCAAGACCGGCAAGGTGCTGCTCGACAACATCACCAATTCCCGTCCGTTCGACTGGACGGTTGCAGGGGATGCGCGCCTTTACGATGCGATGCTGACGCCCGAGGGACTGGCCGAGATCAAGACCTATGCCGACGGCATCGGTCCGTGGAAGGCCTATATCGTTCCGCTCAAGATCGCCCCGTGGAAGGACACCAATGCCGACGGCACGCCCTACAAGGGATCGACACCGGCGGCTTCGACCCAGGACGCGACCAGCCTGATTGCCGATGCGCATAAGCTCGGCCTGTTCGTCCACGTCTTCACGTTCCGTAACGAGAAGAAATATCTCGCGGCCGACTATCACGCCGATCCGGCCCTCGAATATCTCAAGTTCTTCCGTCTCGGCGTCGATGGCGTCTTCACCGACTTCACGCACACGGGCGTTGCCGCCCGCGCTGCTTATTTGCGCGAGCTGGGCTGGTAGGTCCGGGCAGTCGAATCGGACACGCAGCGGGACGTCAGCGTCCGAGATATGCGTGTCCGATCTCGTTGCCTTGTCTGCATGCAGAGCTTTCGCAGGCGAGGAGCTAATGTTGCCTGATCAGCGCCAAAGGTTTTGCAAAATTTCGGCCACGTTGCAGTGCGGCATAATGAAAGTCGAGCCATGCCGCTGCGGTGCTTTCACACGCGATTGAGTTGGGTTAGAGAGGACCTAGATTTCTCTGACCCGGAATTCCCATGGCCGCACCCAAGAAAGCCGCCGCAAGCGCTGAGCACGACAAAATCAACGGCGGTTCGCCCCCGGAGTTCACCAGGGAGCAGGAGTTGAAGGCGCTCCGCGATATGCTCCTGATCCGGCGGTTCGAGGAAAAGGCCGGCCAGCTCTACGGCATGGGTGCGATTGGCGGTTTCTGCCATCTCTATATCGGCCAGGAGGCCGTGGTAGTTGGTATGCAGATGGCCCTGAAGCAGGGCGATCAGGTCATCACCGGCTATCGCGACCACGGCCACATGCTTGCCACCGGCATGGACGCCAACGGCGTGATGGCCGAGCTGACGGGCCGCCGCGGCGGTTATTCCAAGGGCAAGGGCGGCTCCATGCACATGTTCAGCAAGGAGAAGCATTTCTACGGCGGCCACGGCATCGTCGGCGCGCAGGTCTCGCTCGGCACCGGTCTTGCCTTCGCCAACAATTATCGCAGCAATGGCAATGTCAGCGTCGCCTATTTCGGTGACGGCGCCGCCAACCAGGGCCAGGTCTATGAGAGCTTCAACATGGCGGAGCTCTGGAAGCTGCCGGTGATCTACGTCATCGAGAACAACCGTTACGCCATGGGCACGTCGGTGTCGCGCGCCTCGGCCCAGCAGGATTTCTCCAAGCGCGGCGCGTCCTTCAACATCCCCGGCAAGCAGGTCGACGGCATGGACGTCCGCGCCGTCAAGGCGGCGGGCGATGAGGCGGCGGCCTGGTGCCGCGCCGGCAAAGGCCCCTTCATCCTGGAGATGCAGACCTACCGCTATCGCGGCCACTCGATGTCCGACCCGGCGAAATATCGTACGCGCGAGGAGGTCGAGAAGGTTCGCCACGACCAGGATCCGATCGAGCAGGTGCGCAACCGCCTGCTCGCGGCCAAGGTCAGCGAGGCCGATCTCAAGGCGATCGACGCCGAGGTGCGTGATATCGTCAACGCCTCCGCCGACTTTGCCCAGCATGATCCCGAGCCGGATGCCGCCGAGCTCTGGACCGACGTTTACCGCTAAGACGCGCGCAAGCTTTCTTTTGGAGTCGATATGCCAATTCAAGTGCTGATGCCCGCGTTGTCGCCCACGATGGAAAAGGGCAACCTCGCCAAATGGCTGAAAAAAGAGGGCGAGACGATCAAGTCCGGCGACGTCATCGCCGAGATCGAAACCGACAAAGCCACCATGGAGGTCGAAGCGACCGATGAGGGCACGCTCGGCAAGATCCTGATCGCCGAGGGTACCGCCGACGTTCCGGTCAACACGCCGATCGCGACGATCCTCGTCGATGGCGAGAGCGCGGCCGATCTCGCCAAAGCGCCCGCGCCAGCCGCGAAGGCGGCGGAGTCCGCACCGCCTGCCGCTGCCAAGGCCGAAGCGCCTGCGCCGAAGGCTGCACCGGCGCCGCAAGCTGTCGCCGAGCCCGATCCGGAAGTGCCCGCCGGCACCGAGATGATCACCCAGACCATCCGCGAAGCCTTGCGCGATGCGATGGCCGAAGAGATGCGCCGCGATCCTGATGTGTTCGTGATGGGCGAAGAGGTCGCCGAATATCAAGGCGCCTACAAGGTCACGCAAGGATTGCTCCAGGAGTTCGGCGCAAGGCGCGTGATCGACACTCCGATCACCGAGCACGGCTTCGCCGGCGTCGGCGTCGGCGCTGCGATGACAGGCCTGAAGCCGGTCGTCGAGTTCATGACCTTCAACTTCGCCATGCAGGCGATCGACCAGATCATCAACTCTGCGGCCAAGACGCTGTACATGTCCGGCGGCCAGATGGGCTGCTCGATCGTGTTCCGCGGCCCCAACGGCGCGGCTGCGCGCGTCGCCGCTCAGCACAGCCAGGACTATTCCTCCTGGTATTCGAACGTCCCGGGCCTCAAGGTCGTCGCGCCGTTCTCGGCCGCCGACTACAAGGGCCTGCTCAAGGCCGCGATCCGCGATCCCAATCCGGTGATCTTCCTCGAGAACGAGGTGCTTTACGGCCACACCGGCGAGGTGCCCAAGCTCGACGATTTCATCGTTCCCATCGGCAAGGCCCGCATCGTGCGTTCCGGCAGCCATGTCTCGATCATCTCGTGGTCGAACGGCATGACCTATGCGCTGAAGGCGGCTGACGAACTCGCCAAGGAAGGCATCGAGGCCGAGGTGATCGACCTGCGCACGCTGCGTCCGATGGACACCGAGACCATCATCAACTCGGTCAAGAAGACCGGCCGCGCTGTCACGGTGGAAGAGGGCTGGGCGCAGAGCGGCGTCGGCGCCGAGATCGCCGCGCGCATCATGGAAAACGCCTTCGACTATCTGGATGCGCCGGTTGCGCGCGTGTCCGGGAAGGACGTGCCGATGCCTTATGCGGCGAACCTGGAGAAGCTCGCGCTGCCGTCGGCGGCGGAAGTCGTCGAGGCCGCCAAAGCCGTCTGCTACAGGTAGACCATGGCAGGCCCGAAGGAGCAGCCACTGCCGCCCGACGTCATGAGCCGCGACGATGCGGTCGAGATCCTGCGCGTGTTCGTGCTGGATGGCGGGCTGTCGATGGCGTTCCAGCGCGCCTTCGAGGAGCCCGACATGTGGGGCCTGCTGCTGGTCGATCTCGCCCGCCATGCCGCGCGCGCCTATGCGCGCGAGAGCGAATACACCGAGGAGGACGCGCTGACCCGGATCCTCGACATGTTCCAGGCCGAGATCGAGCGTCCGACCGACACCGGCACCACGACGCCGCGCGGGAAGGGGCACTGACCGTGGCGATCGAAGCCCACCATTACGATTTCATGCTGGAGGCGATCCGCGAGGCCGAAGCATCGATCGCGCAAGGCGGCCTGCCGATCGGCGCCGTGCTGACGCGCGGCGACAAGATCATCGCCCGCGGCCACAACAATCGCGTGCAGGAGAACGATCCGATCCTGCATGGCGAGATGAGCTGCCTGCGCGAAGCGGGCGCGATCTCGTTCCACGACACCGTCATGTACACCACGCTGTCGCCATGCTCGATGTGTGCTGGTGCGCTCGCTCTGTTCAAGGTCAAGCTGGTGGTGATCGGAGAATCCGTCACCTTCGAGGGATCCAAGGACATTCTCGACAAGTTCGGGATTCCCTGGATCGACCTTGCCGACGACCGCTCCATCAGCATGATGAAGAATTGGCGTTCCATCCCTGCCAATGAGCGCCTCTGGCAAGGCGACATCGGCAACTAAACCTGGTCTGTTCGTCTTCACTTTCGGAGGCGACATTTTGAGAAGTTCTTCGTGAGGTCAGCATGCCCATCAACATCCTGATGCCCGCTCTTTCGCCAACGATGGAGAAGGGCAACCTCGCCAAGTGGCTGAAAAAGGAAGGCGACAAGGTCAAGTCCGGCGATGTCATCGCCGAGATCGAGACCGACAAGGCGACCATGGAGGTCGAGGCCATCGACGAGGGCACGATCGCCAAGATCCTCGTGCCCGAGGGCACGCAGGATGTCCCGGTCAACGACGTCATCGCGGTGCTCGCCGGCGAGGGCGAGGACGTGAAGGCTGCCGGTAGTGCCAAGCCCAGCGCGTCGGCCGCGCCGCCGAAGGCTGCGGAGGCTCCCGCGGCTGGGCCGGCTCCG
>NZ_CAKZHY010000121.1 GCF_936928535.1 uncultured Bradyrhizobium sp.
TTGACGTGTCAACCATGTCTCCGAACACCTGTCAGTCATGTCTCCGGACTGAACACTACGCCGGCAATGACGACGTTGGCCCCGCGTCAGCTGTGCGCGATATCGCTCTTGGCGAGGTCCCACATCAGGTTGTAGGTGCCGACAGAGACCGGCAGCGGGAAGGGCGCGGCCGCGGGGCCGGTGAAGCGTTCGGCGATCACGGCGGAGACCGCGCCGACATGCGTGCCGTCGATCAGCACGAACCAGTCGCGCGCGCCTTCGTTGCGCACTGCCGGGATATCGCCGGTCGCCTCCGACAATTCCGGCTCGGTCTCGAGCAGATGCATCGAGATGATGCCTTCGCGGTCTTGCGGCGCCAGCTTTTCTTGCAGTGCGTCACGCCACGCCCCCGCATTATCAGGCGTGGGGCGCAGCCGCACCAGGCCGAGCGCGGCGCCGCGGCCGGTACCCTTGCTGATGGTGATGCGTGCGACCACGCGCAGCATGTTCTTGAAATGCGCCATGGTCCGCCGCGACCATTCGGTCTGGTTGGCAAGCCGCGCGCGGTAGGCCGGACTGTCGAGCACCTCGAGCGTCGCGGTCGAGTAGAGCGAGAGATATTTGGGATTGGCCGCGTGCGCGACGTAGCGCCGTGCTTCGAGAAAGCCCTCGATCGCGACGCGCTCTTCCAGATGCTCGCGATCGTACCAACGGTTGAAATCGGCTTCATCTGATGCGTCGATGTTCATCGACGTCAGCAACATGCCTGTCCCGGCGAGCGGCATTGTTCTTGTTGTCCTTGCTTCCGCGCGTTAGCGCGTGGCCTTCGAGGCGAGGTCGGCGATCGACTTCATGACCGCATCTCGTACGCCGGCATCATAGAGCGAATGTCCGGCTTCTTCCACGATCCTGATCTCGGAGCCCGGCCAAACCTTCGCGAGGCGCGCGGATGTCTCAGGAGGGCACAACAGGTCGTAGCGGCCTTGCACGATAATGCCGGGAATGCCGGCGAGCAGGTGAGCGTTTCGCAACAACTGATCTTCGCTCATGAAGGAGTCGCTCGCGAAATAATGCGCCTCCATGAACGGCGTCGCCGGCAGCGTGCGCCAGACATTCAGTGACGCAAGATCAATGCGCGTCTTGGCCGCCTTGTGTTCGGATAGCGCCCGCTCGGTGTCGTGCCACGCCCGCGCCGCCGGACCATGCACGGCGGGATCGGCATCGAGGATGCGGCGATAATAGGCCTGCACCGGTCGCGCGCGTTCCTCCGGCAGCAGCACGCTGAGGAAATCCTCGTGCAGCGCCGGATAGAATTGCGCGAGGCGCGAGGTGAAGGCGGTCTCGACATCGGCCTGCGTGCCCAGGAAGGTCGCGCGGAGCGCAATGCCGCAGACGCGCTCGGGATGGGCCTCTGCATAAGCCAGCGCCAACGTGGCGCCCCAGGAGCCGCCCACGACCATCCAGCGTTCGAACCCGAACTTTTCGCGGATGTTCTCCATGTCGGCGATCAGATGCGCCGTCGTGTTGCACTCCCGCGATCCCTTGGGACGGCTGCGGCCGCAGCCGCGCTGGTCGAACAGCACGGCGTGCATGCGCTCGGGATCGAACAGCCGGCGATGGTCGGGTTGGCAGCCGGAGCCCGGCCCGCCATGCAGATAGATCGCAGGAATGCCGCCTTCGCGGCCGACGCTCTCGACGTAGAGCTCATGGCCGTCGCCGACGTCGAGCATGTCCGATGTCAGCGGTGCAAAGGGATCGGCGCGCCTGGCGGCGGTGCCTGCGTCGGCGTCAGGCGTCATTCCCGGATTCCAGAGTGCCGCCGGCGAAGTTGCGATAGAGGAAGCGGTTGGTCTCGCCCTCGGCCTCGCGCTCGGCCTGCTTGAAGATGGTCTCGTGCAGCGGCGACAGCGCGCAGGCCGGATCGGTGTTGGCGGCGTCGCCCGTCAACGCAAAGGCCTGGCAGCGGCAGCCGCCGAAATCGATCTCGCGGAACTCGCAGCTCTTGCACGGCTCCTTCATCCAGCCGGTGCCGCGATAGCGGTTGAAGGCGTCGGAGTTCTGCCAGATCCAGGCGATCGAATGATTGGAGCGCACGGATTCGAAGTCGAGCCCGGTGATGCTCTCGGCGGCGTGGCAGGGCAGCACCTTGCCCGCTGGGGAGATATTGAAGAACTGCCGGCCCCAGCCGCCCATGCACTTCTTCGGCCGCAGCGCGTAATAATCAGGGACGACGTAGTCGATCGCGAGCGTGCCCTTGAGCCGCTCGCGTGCCTCCTCGACGAGGCGGGTGCACTCGTCGAGCTGCGCCACGGTCGGCATCAAGGCGGCGCGGTTCTTCAGCGCCCAGCCGTAATATTGCACATTGGCGACCTCAAGCCGGTCGGCGTCGAGATCGACAGACATCTGAATGATCTCAGGGAGCTGGTGCAAATTCTGACGGTGCATCACCGCGTTCACGGTGAGCGGCAGGTCCAGCTCGCGCGTCCACTTCGCCACTTCGAGCTTCTTGCGATGGCCGCCCTTGTAGCCGGCGACGCGATCGGCGAGGCCTTCCTCGATGCCCTGGAACGAGATCTGCACATGGCAGAGCCCGGCATCGGCGAGCTCGCTCAGCTTCTCGCGCGTCAGCAGCACGGCCGAGGTGATGAGGTTGGTGTAGAGGCCGACGTCGCTGGCATGTTTCACCAGCTCGACGAGGTCCTTCCGCGCGGTCGGCTCGCCGCCGGAGAAGTGCACCTGGAGCACGCCGATCTCGGCGAGCTCGCTCAAGACCTTCTTCCACTCGTCGGTGGTGAGCTCCTTGCCCGAGCGGTCGAGCTCGACCGGATTAGAGCAATACGGGCATTGCAGCGGGCAGCGATGGGTGATCTCGAGCAGCACCGCGAGCGGAATGCCGAAGCTCTCCGCCGTCGAGCGCTGTTTCTCCAGCACCGCGAGGCTGTCGCTGGCGTCAGGCGGAATGGTCGGGAGCACATCGCTCATGGCGTCTTCTCCCTGACCTCAGTCAGGAAGCCCTTGTCGGCGAGATCCTGCAGCATCACGATGACATCGGCCAGGATCGCCTCCCGCGGCGCGGCGTATTTCGCCGCCAATTGGTCGGCAATTTCTCCGACATTGCGCTCGCCATTGCAGAGCTGCAAGACCTCGACGGCAATTTCGTCCGGCGCCAACACGCGTTCCGGCGCCAGGATCACCCAGACCTTTCGCGTCTCGTCATATTTCAGCTTGGCATGCCGCGGCAGCACGGGGCGGCTTGTCTCGCTGACGCTGATGTTCCGCGGCCCGGCCATGGCTTGAGTTCCTCAGCTCGCTTTGGGCACGAACGCGCCCGGCGGAATGTTGCCTTCGACATAGGCGTGCTGGAGCGCATCGAGCTGCACCCACAGCACGTTGGTCTTGAAGATCAGCGCGTTGCACACCTGCGCGCGCTGCTCCGGGGTCGTCGCATGCATCTTGACATAGTCGAGCGCGAAGTTGGCATCACGCGGCGCCTGCGTCAGGCGGCGCTTGAAATAGCTCATGATGTCAGGATTGACGAAGTCGTAGTGCGCCAGCATGCCGGAGATGCGCTCTTCGTGCAGGTTCGGCGCGAACAATTCCGTGAGCGAAGAGGCGATCGCCTCCAGCGGGCTCTTCTCGCGGCAGTAATGGACATAGGCCTCCACTGCAAAACGCGTGGCCGGCAAGATGCCCTCGGTCGATTCCACATAGGCGGTGTCGAGGCCGAGGCCTTCGGTCAGTTTCAGCCAGCGCTCGATGCCGCCCTCGCTGCCGACATCGCCGTCATGGTCCTCGATGCGGTGACGCCACTCCAGCCGCGTGGCGCGATCGCGGAAGCGCGAGATCACCACCGCGTCCTTGATCGGGATCGTGCTCTGGTAATAGTAGCGGTTCAGCGCCCAGGCCTGCACCTGGCCCTTGTTCAGCTTGCCGCCGTGCAGCAGCTTATGGAACGGATGCAGGCTGTGATAGCGCGTGGCGCCGATATGGCGCAGCGTTGCCTCGAGTTCCTCGGCCGAATTCAGCCTGATGTCCCTGCCGACAGAGAGCGCAGTCATTCCAGTCATGGACGCAGCATTCACAGCACGATCTCCGTTCCGTCGGCCGGTATCTGCCATCCTGCCGCCTCTGACGTCTTGCGTTCAGGCGAGGAGGGCAGCAGCGCCGGGTTCGAGTTGTTGATATGCAGAAACATCTTCCTGTCGATATTGAGATCTGCCAACCGTGCAATCGCACCATCGTCGCCCGACATCGCCACGTGACCCATGCTCTTGCCGGTCTTGTGGCCGAGGCCGGCTTTGATCATCTCGTCGTCCCGCCAGACCGTGCCGTCGAAGAATACCAGCGCAGCGCCGTCGATCTCGGCCTTCAGCGCATCGGTGACCTCGGCGCAGGCGGCGATGAAATAAAAGTACTTGCCTGACGATTTGTCGGTGACCTTGAGGCCCAGCGTATCGCCATCGCCGCTCTCGCCGCCCGGATGCGCCTTGCCTTCGAGATACCAGGCCGATTTGCCCGGCACAGCGAAGGGCCGCACCTCGAGCCCTGAGCGCGCCCCATCAGGCAATCGCGGCTCAAAGGGCTCGCCGATTTCGATCGGCTGGCGCTTGACGGTCTTCTCGTTGAGCACGTTGAAGATGCTGTTGCTGGCAAGGATCGCCAGCACCTTCTCATGTGCGTAAACCGTGAAGGGCGAGCCCTCGCGCATCGAGAGCAGGCCGGCGACGGCATCGACTTCGCTGTTGGTCAGGATCACGCCCGCAACGGGCGAGTGGCGCAGCGCGCCCGCCTTGGGATGCAGCTGCGGCGTGGCATTCAATTGCTGGCGCAGATCTGGGGAGGCGTTGATCAGGAACCAGTGCTCGCCATCGCCGCTGAAGGCGACCGAGGCCTGGGTTCGAGAAAGCTCTTGGCCGTTTTCACGGGCCGCGCGGCAGCCCTCACACCCGCAATTCCATTGCGGGACTCCGCCGCCGGCCCCGGCGCCCAGGACGACGACGCGAAGCATTGATACGTCTCCTGGAAGCAACGTCGCGAGGTGGATCCTCAGATCAAACAGGCTTGGACGACACAGTTTCCATCGACCAGAAACTGATCGTGACCGAAAGACCCACCTGCGCAGAACGCTTGACTACCAACCGCTTACTTGCGGGTGGCGCTCACATACATGTTGATTTCCATGCCGCAGGGCACTTCGACGATCTTGGGGGTTTTCCAGGCCATTTTGGCTCTCCATTTTCGCGATTTCGGACGTGTCCGCCCGGGGTTAAATTACTGCGGGCGTAAAAGTTCGCCAGTGAAATTTTCCCGAGCACAGCCATATTGCGCCGCGACATACAGGGCGGGAACAGTACTTTCTGGTGATACGGCCTTGCGTCTGGCGCATTCGGTCGCGAACCCTGTCCTGATAAAGCAGTTGTGAGTGCAGTGCAGCTTTCAATCCGGTACAGGCCGCTTTAGCTGGATCTCGTGATGCCCAAATATTTCTTCAATACCCGTATCGGCGATGAGCTGATCGTGGACCCCGACGGTGAGGATCTGCGCAATCCCGATCGCGCCTGGGAGGTCGCCCGCCAGATGATCCTGGAGGTGGTGAAATCCGAAGGCGCCCAGCCGGCACTGCTCGAGGCGGTCATCGAGGTGACGGACGACGATGGCGAGATCGTGCTGGAGTTTCCCTTCAGCGAAGCGCTGCTGGACATGCCGGACGAGTCCGCGACAAGGCATTAGGGCCCCCAACTCTCTCCCCGTCATTGCGAGGAGCCTTTGCGACGAAGCAATCCAGCCTGCCTCCCCGGGAACATTCTGGATTGCTTCGCTTCGCTCGCAATGACGGGGAAGGTTATCCCTGCGAAATCCGCATGGCTTTGCTGCGTTCCCGGCGCTAAAAGACGCCGGTCACACGGAGCAAGTCATGCAAGATCTCTGGCGCCTGTCGGCCGCCGACCTCGCTACCCTCGTCAGGTCCAAAAAGGTCTCCGCCCGGGAGGCGGCCAAGGCTGGTCTCGACCGCCTGGATGCCGTCAATCCCAAGCTCAACGCCGTGATCGACCATCGGCCGGAGGACGTGCTCAAGCAGGCCGACGCCGTCGATGCCGCCATTGCCAGGGGCGAGGACCCCGGCGTGCTCGCGGGCGTCCCCGTCACCATCAAGGCCAATGTCGACCAGGAGGGCTTTGCCACCACCAATGGCCTGAAGCTTCAGCGGGACCTGATCGCGCGCGAGGACAATCCTGTCGTCGCCAATTTCCGCAAATCCGGCGCGGTTCTGCTTGGGCGCACCAATTGCCCGGCCTTCTCCTATCGCTGGTTCACCACCAACCTCGTCCATGGCGACACCAAGAACCCGCGCGATGCCGCGCTGACCCCGGGCGGCTCGTCCGGCGGCGCCGGCTCGGCGGTTGCGGCCGGCATCGGCGCCATCGCCCACGGCACCGACATCGCCGGTTCGATCCGCTATCCCGCCTACGCCTGCGGCGTGCACGGCCTGCGCCCGACCCTCGGCCGCATCCCCGCTTTCAACCCCGCGCTGCCGGAGCGCCCGATCGGCCCGCAGATCATGGCGGTCTCGGGTCCGCTGGCCCGCACCGTGAATGACTTGCGCATTTCGCTTGCCGCGATGTCGGCGCGCGACGTGCGCGATCCCTGGTATGTGCCGGTGCCGCTGGAAGGCCCCGCGCGCGAGAAGCGCGCCGCGATCTGCCTCAACCCGGACGGCCTTGCCACCACGCCCGAGGTGAAGGCCGCTGTGAGCGACGCCGGCAAGCGTCTCGAGCGCGCGGGATGGACCGTCGAAGTGATCGAGAACACCCCGCCGATGCGCGAAGCCGTCGAGTGGCAGCGCAAACTCTGGCTCGGCGATGCCTTTGAGGCGCAGCTCGAAATGGCGGAACGCGAAGGCGATCCCGGCGCGCTGGCGTGCCTGCGCGGTATCAGAGCCAAGGTCACGCCGATGGACCAGGCAAACTACGCGAAGGCACTCACGCGTCGGGCCACGCTGACCCGCGACTGGATGCTGTTCTTCGAGACATACGCCGTGGTGCTGACGCCCGTGTCCGGCGAGCTGCCGTTCCCGGATCATCTCGATCGCAAGGACACGGCGTCCTTCGAACGCGTCTGGGAAGCGCAGCTGCCGCAGATCGCCATTCCCTTCATGGGCCTGCCGGGCCTCGTGGTCTCCACCGGCCTCGTCGGCAAGACACCGGTCGGCGTGCATATCGTCTCCGGGCGCTACCGCGAGGATCTCTGCCTGCTCGCCGGCGAAGCGATCGAGGCGGGCGGTGTGCCGGCCTCGCCGATCGATCCCGTAGGTTAGCGATGCCAGAGATTTACGACTTCAAGGCCAATTCGCTTGCCGGCGAGGAGGTGTCGATGCGCGCCTTCGAGGGGCAGGTGCTCTTGATCGTCAACACCGCGAGCAAATGCGGCTTCACGCCGCAATATCGTGGCCTCGAGGATCTGCACCGCGACCTGTCGCCACGCGGCTTCTCGGTGCTGGGCTTTCCCTGCAACCAGTTCGGCGCGCAGGAGCCGGGCCAGGCGAACGAGATCCAGGCGTTCTGCTCCACGAATTACGACGTCACCTTCCCGCTGTTCGAGAAGATCGACGTCAACGGCGCCAATGCGCATCCCCTGTACGAGTACCTGAAACGTCAGCAATCCGGATTGCTCGGTTCCTCCATCAAATGGAATTTCACCAAATTCCTGGTGGACCGTGCCGGCAAGGTGATCGCGCGCCATGCGCCGACCGCCCGTCCCGAAGGATTGCGGAAGCAAATCGAGACCCTGTTATGAGCGAGACATCCATGAGCGACGAATTTCCGGACCGCCTGTCGGTCGACCCCAACAGCCCCTATTACAACGCGGACATCCTGTCGCGCGACGTCGGCATCCGCTTCAAGGGCATCGAGAAGACCAATGTCGAGGAATACTGCATCAGCGAAGGCTGGGTCCGCGTCACCGCCGGCAACGCCAAGGACCGCTACGGCAATCCGCTGACCATCAAGGTGCATGGGCCCGTGGAGCCGTATTTTAGGGATAAGAAGTGACGGCGAAGCCGTCATTCCGGGGCTCGCGAAGCGAGAACCCGAAATCTCGAGATTCTCAGGTGCGCAACTGCGCACCGTAGTTCGATGCTGCGCATTGCCCCGGAATGACGCATTAAAAATAAGGCCACGCCCATGTCCGTCCGCATCGTCGACGTCCGCGAGATCACCAAGCCGATCTCATCGCCGATCCGCAACGCCTATATCGACTTCACCAAGATGACGACCAGCCTCGTTGCGGTCGTCACCGACGTGGTGCGCGAGGGAAAACGCGTCGTCGGCTACGGCTTCAACTCCAACGGCCGCTACGGCCAGGGCGGCCTGATCCGCGAGCGCTTTGCCTCGCGCATCACGGAGGCCGATCCGAAGTCGCTGCTCAACGCATCAGGTGACAATCTCGACCCCGACAAGGTCTGGGGTGCGATGATGACCAACGAGAAGCCGGGCGGCCATGGCGAGCGTTCGGTCGCGGTCGGCACCATCGACATGGCGGTGTGGGATGCGGTGGCGAAGATCGCGGGCAAGCCGCTGTTTCGCCTGCTCGCGGAACGCCACGGCGTCGCAGCCAATCCGCGCGTCTTCGTCTACGCCGCCGGCGGTTATTACTATCCCGGCAAGGATCTCTCGATGCTGCGCGGTGAAATGCGCGGCTATCTCGATCGCGGCTACAACGTCGTGAAGATGAAGATCGGCGGTGCCCCGATCGACGAAGACCGCACGCGCATCGAGGCGGCGCTGAAGGAGATCGGCAAGGACGCGCAGCTCGCCGTCGACGCCAATGGCCGCTTCAATCTGGAAACCGGCATCGCCTATGCCAAGATGCTGCGGGACTATCCGCTGTTCTGGTACGAGGAGGTCGGCGACCCCCTCGACTATGCGCTGCAAGCCGCGCTCGCCGAATTCTATCCCGGCCCGATGGCCACGGGCGAAAACCTCTTCAGCCACCAGGACGCCCGCAACCTCATCCGCTACGGCGGCATGCGTCCGGATCGCGACTGGCTGCAATTCGATTGCGCGCTGTCCTATGGTCTGTGCGAATACCAGCGCACGCTGGAAGTCTTGAAGACCTATGGCTGGTCGCCGAGCCGCTGCATTCCGCATGGCGGCCACCAGATGTCGCTCAACATCGCAGCCGGCCTGGGGCTTGGCGGCAATGAAAGCTACCCCGACCTGTTCCAGCCCTATGGCGGCTTCCCGGACGGCGTCCGCGTCGAGAACGGCCACATCACTATGCCCGATCTCCCCGGCATCGGCTTCGAGGGCAAGTCCGATCTCTACAAGGAGATGAAGGCGCTGGCGGAGTAGCGAGTCGCGTTGAGACGCGACGGCCGCGCCAATTCCTCGGTGTCGTCCCGGCGAAGGCCGGGACCCATAACCCCAGCGAGGTGTTATCGCGCGAGCCGGCAACTCCGAGTCTTCGACAAACCCAATTCGGTGGCTATGGGTCCCGGCCTTCGCCGGGACGACACTGCGCCTACGACAGCCGCATATCCAGCAGCCTGCGCCCCTCGCTCTTGAGCAGCTTCTTCACCGCGCTCGAGGCCACGACCTCGCCGTCATTGGCGTAGGCTTCGTGGTTCTTCTCGATGTCGTCGAGGCGGTAGAGGTAGTTGACCATCACGCCGGCGGATTCGCGCAGGCCCTTGGGCGAGAGGTCGCCCAGCCAGTTGATGCGCTCGAGCCGCGCGCCGTTGCCGAGGTGGAAGCGGGCGACGGAATCGATCAGGCGGCCCTTCGACGTGCGCGCCTTCAGGAAGTAGTGGGCGGCGAGCGGCTCGATCAGGCCGCGCAACTGCGTCGTCGATTCCGGGTTCTCATACCATTTGGGATCGTCGAGGCGCTTGAGGATCTCGCGGTCCTCGTCCGTCACCGGCAAATCCTTGTCCTGCTTGATCCATGGCATGAAGCCGGGCACCGGCGACAGCGTCACGAAGGTGTCGAGCTTCGGTGTTTCGCGACGCAGCTCCTCGACCACCTGCTTGATCAGGAAGCTGCCGAAGGAGATGCCGCCAAGGCCACGCTGGGTATTCGAGATCGAATAGAACACGGCGGTGCGGGCCTTCTCGATCGGCAGATACTGGCGATCGACCGCGAGCAGCGGCGCGATCGCGCCGGGAATGGTCTCGGTCAGCGCCACCTCGACGAAGATCAGCGGCTCGTCGACCATCGCGGGATGGAAGAAGGCGTAGCAGCGGCGGTCGACCGGATCGATGCGGCGGCGCAGATCGTCCCAGTCCGAGATCTCGTGCACGGCCTCATAGCGGATGATCTTTTCGAGGATGTTGGCCGGGGTCGACCAGTCAATCCGGCGCAGCACGAGAAACCCCCTGTTGAACCAAGACGAGAGAAGATGCGAGACGTCGCGGTCGAGCGCGGCGAGATCGGTATGTCCCTTCATCATGCCGAGCAGATCGGCCCGCATGGCGACGAGATCGCCGGTGCCGCCAGGCGCCCGGTTGAGTCGGCGGATCAGCTCCTGCCGCCGCGGCTCCGAGGCGAAATGCAGCGCGCTCGCGTCCTCGTCGCTCGGCTCGGTGCGCCATTTTTCGATCGCGCTGCTCAGGCGTTCCCGGTCCGGGCCGAAATCACGCATCAGCCCTTCGAAGAAGGCGCGGCGTCCCGCCGCATCCAACTCCCCGTAGATGTCGAGCACCTCGCGCGCCATGGCGGTGCCGGAGGCTTCGCCGCGGCCCGACAGCAGCGCATCGCAGAGCGCGATCAGGCCGTCGGCATCCTGCTTGGCGTCGGTGGAATCCACCCGGCGCAGCAGCGTGCGGCCGCGCTCGGAAATGGTGGCGAGCAGGTCGGAGAAGAAGGCATTGGCCATCTGGGCTTTTCGTATCCGGGTTTGTGAGGTGCGGAAGTTTACACGGGATTTAGGCGGAAGCCGATCACAATCAAGCGGAGGAATGCGGCATCTTTAGTCGGGCCGTGCGTTTGGAGAATGAGGCTATGCCGGTGCTGATGCCACACGAAAGCTGCCGTAGGGTGGGCAAAGCGAAGCGTGCCCACGACTTCTTTCCACTGGAGAGAGATGGTGGGCACGGCGTAAGAGCGCCTTTGCCCACCCTACGAGTTCTCGCAATGACGTGGAGAGAGCGGGGGGCTACCCCTTCCCCGCAAACTTCGTCGGCGTCCGTCCCGTCACCTGGCGGAACGCGGCCGAGAACGCCGGGACGCTGGCATAACCGAGTTGCGTGGCGAGCTGCTTCACCGAGACATTCGCATCGGTCGACAGCCTCTGGATCGCCGCGGCGATCCTTGCGCGCTGGCACCAGCTCTTGAAGCTCAGCTGCGTCTGGCTCGAGAACAGCCGCGACAGCGTGCGCGCGGAGGTGCCGACCTCGCGCGCCAGCGTGTCGATGTCGTGCAGGCCGGTGGGATCGTCGAGCACGATCATCGCGGCGCGGCGGCAGCGCGGCTCGTGCGGCAGCGGCACGAAGGTCGCGGAATCCTCGGCCTGATGCAGCTCCAGCATTACCAGGCGCACCAGCAGCTCGGTGCGCTCCTCGGTGTTGCGCGGGTCGAACAGCGCCAGGATCGCCTGGTTCAGCAGCGGCGACACCCGCACCACGAATTCCCGGGTCAGCCCCTCATAGCGCTGCTCGCGCTTGAGCCAGGCGAGATCGAAATAAAGCGTGCGCATCTCGATGTCGGCGAGCAGGTCGATGGCATGTTCGAGCCCGGCCGGCACCCAGACCGCGCGGTCCGGCGGCACCAGCCAGCGTCCGCCGGGCGTCGTCACCTGCATGGTGCCTTTCGCCGCGTAGATCAGCTGCGACTCGCGGTGCATGTGCGGGTCGATCCGCATGCCCTTGGGGTAATCGCGCGCAACCAGGTGCACGCCCGCGGTGGAGCGGTGATTGCCCAGGACTTCCCGGATTGGCGCTTTGACGACAGTCATTGGCAGCATCCCGTCAAGGCGAGGACATATAACTCATTTCGGAGCAGGAGAGGATTCCGAATGAACAGCCCCGTCAGGGTCATCAGTTTCGTCAACGCCGGTCATTTCGTCGATCATTATGCGATGCTGATCTTCGCCGCCGCCGTGATTATCATGGGGCCGGCGCTCGGCATGGCCTATTCGGAACTGCTTCCCTACGCGACCCCCGGTTTCATCGCCTTCGGCGCCGGCTCGCTGCTGACCGGCTGGCTCGGCGATCGCTGGAGCCGCCGCCACATGATGCTGATCTTCTTCGTCGGCATCGGCGCCTCCATGATCTCGGTCGGCTTCGTGCAGACGCCGCTGCAGCTCGGCGCCGCGCTGCTCGCGATCGGCATCTTTGCCTCGATCTATCACCCCGTCGGCACGGCGATGATCGTGTCCTATGCCGAGCGGCTCGGCCGCGAGATGGGCATCAACGGCGTCTGGGGCAATCTCGGCGTGGCTTCGTCGGCGCTGGTCACGGGCGTGATCGGCCAGTATCTCGGTTGGCGCTTTGCCTTCATCATTCCCGGTATCGTCACCATCCTGATCGGCGTCGCCTTCGCGATGCTGGTGGTGCACGAGGATCGCAAGGGCAGCAAACAGGCCGCCGCGCAGGCGCGGGTGGCAAAACAGGACATGTGGCGCGTGGTGCTGTCGCTGCTGATCGTCGTGATCGCGATCTCGACCACGTTCAACGCCGTCACCGTCGCGCTGCCAAAGCTGTTCGCGGAGCGGCTCGCGGATCTCACGAAAAGCCCGGCGCTGTTAGGCGTCATCGCCGCCTGCGTCTACGTGTTCGGCGCGATGACGCAGTACACGATCGGCCGGCTGCTCGACCGTTATTCGCTGAAGACGGTGGCGCTGCCGCTATCCTTCATGCTGGCGCCGTTCTTGTATCTGGCCGCGAGCTTGGACAATCTGCCGCTGATTTTGGTGTCGATCGGCATCGTCATGGGCGCATTCGGGCAGGTCACGGTGAACGATGCCATGGTCGGCAAATACACCAGCGAGGAATGGCGCTCGCGCGCCTATGCGGTGCGCTATTTCATCGGCTTCACCGCGGCCGGCGCGTCGGTCGGCCTGGTCGCCTGGCTCTACGAACGGGGCGGCTTCGTCACCATGCTGCATGCCTTCGCCGGCCTGTGCCTGCTGGCGATCGCAGCCGCGATCATCCTGCCACGCGAAATCCGGACGCCGGCGGCAGCGTAACCCTCTCCCCCGTCATTGCGTGGAGACCTTGCGACGAAGCAATCCAGGCTGTCTCCGCGGCGCGCGTTCTGGATTGCTTTGCTGCGCTCGGCGCTCAATGTTTCGGGTTGCGGCCGCGGATGTGGTCAAAGCCTTGCTTGATTGCGGCGAAGCGCGCTTCGACGATCGGCTCGAATTCGAGGTCGGTGAAGATATAGGGCCAGTCGTTTTCGACGCCTTCGCGGACGAGTTCGCCGACATAAATGGGATCGATACCCTGAGAGACGCGCTCCCGGATCATATTGATCTGCTCGGCACGCGGGCCCGACGTTGGCGGGGCAGGGACCGCCCCCTCGAAGCGCTTGGGGAGGTTGCGTCCTGAGTTCATGATCTGGGTGCGGATGAACCCGGGACACAGCACGGATACGCCGATCCCGCGCGGGGCGAGTTCAAGCCGCAGGCCCTCGGACAGCGCGACCACACCATATTTTGAAACGTTGTATGCATTGCTCGCCCCAGAAATGAGGCCCGCGATCGAGGCCGTGGAGACGATATGTCCACCCTCGCCATGTTGTTCGATCAACGGCCCGAAGATCTCGATCCCCCAAATGGTCGCCATCAGGTTGACGCTCAGGGTCCAATTCCACGCCGCCTCGGTCCAGGTGCCATAGGGCCCGCCGCCGCCAACGCCCGCATTGTTGACGAGGATGTGCACCTTGCCGTAGCGGGCGGTCGTGGCTTCGGCGGCCGCCACCAGTTCGGCTTTGAGTGAGACGTCGGCCTTCACGCCCTCGACATCGACGTTGGTGAGCCTCAATTGCCTGAGCGCCGCGGACAGAGCTTCTTCTTCAATATCACAAAGCATCACTTTCGCCCCCGCCTGGGCGAAAGCGGTCGCGATCCCCAGGCCAATGCCTGACGCCGCACCGGTCACGAACGCAATCTTTCCAGCGAGTTCTTTCATCCGCATTCTCCTCCGGCAAGCCCGAGACGCTTGCAACTTCAAGTGTTCGCGGACGGTATATGATCGCACTTTCGAGCGATTTGGAAGCGCGTCGGATGACTGCGTCAGGCCGTTCGCGTCATTTGCGGGGTCCCTGAACGCGGGGGTCTCTTTGATCTTCCCCGATCCGCCGCAGGTCGTGCAGAAACCTTCGCCTGAGCGAACCGGGTGCATGTCGAAATCAAAAAAGCCAAGAGAGAGAGGCCGCGACGAGACGTATCGCGGCTCGACTACGGAAGTCCTCTTGTCAGCGTAAAGGGATTGAACCCACGTTCGGCGAGAGCAGCCCACGACGCTGCGCCAAGATGTGACAATCGGAAATAGAGCCGCGGCTTGGTCGGATCGGTGTCCAACACGAACCCGGTCGGTAACTCGCGGGCAGTTGTGGCATAGAACCCGCCATCCGGCGACCTCTGGGATTCGATGACAGAGATCAACGAGTTTGCCCTCCCGGTCCTGCCGAGCAATTTCATTAAGAGAGCCATTTGGCTCGTCCCTTCGGTCCACACACCGTCTCGGTCTTCACCGTAAGAAAAGCCCCCGTCGACACTCATTCGCTGTTCGGCGGTCGAAATTGCCGATGCAAATTTCTCGACCGCTCCGCGGAGCGCTGTTAGAGGCCAGACCTGAGCATCGAGAGCCAAGGTCGGATTGTGGGTGACGCCGTCTTCAGCGGTCCCTGCAGCGAAACAGGCGCACGCCGGATTCCACATCGAATTGACGAAGTGTTCAGCAGCCGTTGCCTTGTCACGCCAGCGCGAATCCCCCGTACGGATCGCAAGAAGGCCAAACGCGGCGGCGAGATCAGTATTATGTTCAGTCGACTTCCACATCCGCACTTCCGGCGTTGGTTCGTGCCCAAACGTACCGCCCGTGAAACCGCCAGTACCGCGCGTATCGGCCCATTGCGCGACCCAGGCGCCAAGCCGTGCTGCACCATCGCGGAACCGGAGGCGTGTGTTCACATCATCAAGCGACAGCAACGCCAACATGGCCCATGCCATGTTACCGACATCGCTGCCCACCTGATATCGATCCTCCAACCATTTGTTTTGAGCATTGTCCCACCACCCCGGAAGTTTGACGGGGCCATTGGCGACCACACCCGCGGCGTAAGCGTTCCGCAGCCGTCCATCATGCCAGGTGCGGTCGTTGTCGATGGCCCAGAGAATCGCCGAGCCAATCCGATGCGCTTTGTCTTGCTCACCGCAACCGACCAATGCGATGGCGGCTACCGCATTGTCATAGAGGTAGGCGGCGCCATGCAGAGGCCCCGATTCGACGGTCGGGTAGCTGGGCAGGAACAACGGCCCTGATGGCGGTGCTTTATCGATTAGACCAGCGAGGTATCCGCACGCTGACGTTTTTGGGGCTGTTGAAGCCTGCAGTGGAGCGGAAGCCATCATGATTGCGACATTCGCGACGACCCAAGTGTGAAGGCAGAGCCCGCGACATCGGTAGAAGCAACAAGCGATCAGTGCCGATAGCATTTCGCTGCCTCTCACGCCTTTTCAACCAAGTTAGGCTTTGGGGCATCGGAAAGAAAGCCGGTCAGGATCGAGTAAAGACATCGTGCCTTCATCTTCAACGGGGGACCAAGTTTGCTCGATCGCAATTCTTCGTATGCGGCGCATCCTTCGAGACGCCCGCCTCTGGCGGGCCCTCAGGATGAGGGTTGGGTGTGTGGTCGCTGTTTAGCGGGCGCCGACGCCGTTTTAGCCTCATCCTGAGGAGACCGCGGAGCGGTCGTCTCGAAGGACGAGGCGTGCGCGCAGGTCGCTCAAAAAGCTCCTATGCGATCACCCTGCCTAAGCGCGCCGCGAGGACAGGGAACCCGCGCCACCTCCCGCAAGTTCTATCCTTTGAGGCCCCGGCACCTGCCGGGACGGAACGGGGGAAGACGCCTGCATGCAGTGGAGCCTGCTCCGACCGGTCGGTCTTGTCCCCGCGGCGCTTGTCCTCACCACGATGGCCGCCAGCGCAGAGGGCGGTAAATCGGCCGGTCCCTCCGAATTCCTGCTGGTGACGCAGATCGTGCTGCTGATCGCGGTGGGGCGCGGCCTCGGCGAGATCATGCAGCGCATCGGCCAGCCCTCGGTGATCGGCGAATTGCTCGCGGGCATCATCTTGGGGCCCTCGCTGTTCGGCTGGATCTGGCCGGAGGCGCAAGCCGCGATCTTTCCGAAAACACCCGAGCAGAAGGCAATGCTCGACGGCATCGCGCAAGTGGGCATCCTGCTGCTGCTTCTGCTCACCGGCATGGAGACCGATCTCAAGCTGGTGAAGAAGGTCGGCAAGGCCGCGATCGCGATCTCGATCGCCGGCATCCTCGTGCCCTTCGCCTGCGGCTTTGCGCTCGGCGAATTCCTGCCCGAAGCGTTGCTGCCGAGGCCCGAGCAGCGTCTCGTCGCCTCGCTGTTCATGGGCACGGCGCTGTCGATCTCTTCCGTGAAGATCGTCGCCGTGGTCGTGCGCGAGATGAACTTCATGCGCCGCAATGTCGGCCAGATCATCGTTGCAACCGCTATCATCGACGACACCATCGGTTGGATCATCATCGCGGTGATCTTCAGCCTCGCTTCGCAAGGCACGCTGGATATCGCTTCGGTTGCCAAGGCCGTGCTGGGCACGCTCGTCTTCCTCGCCGTCAGCTTCACCATCGGCCGCCGGCTGGCGTTTCAGCTGATCCGCTGGGCCAATGACAACCTTGTCAGTGCGGCCGCTGTGATCACCGTCATTCTGCTGTTGATGGGCGTGATGGCGCTGATCACCCATGCGATCGGCGTGCACACCGTGCTTGGGGCCTTCGTCGCCGGCATTCTGGTCGGGGAGTCGCCGATCCTGACGCGGCAGATCGACGAGCGCCTGCGCGGGCTGATCTCGAGCTTCTTCATGCCGGTGTTCTTTGGCCTCGCCGGCCTCAGCGCCGATCTCTCGGTGCTGCGCGATCCCAGCCTTTTGATGCTCACGGGCCTTCTGGTCGTGATCGCCAGCGTCGGCAAGTTCGGCGGCGCCTTTGTCGGCGGCACTGTCGGCGGCCTGAGCACGCGGGAGTCGCTGGCGCTGGCGAGCGGCATGAATGCGCGCGGCTCGACCGAGGTCATCATCGCCACCATCGGCCTTTCCATCGGCGTGCTCAGCCAGAACCTGTTCACGATGATCGTGACGATGGCGATCGTGACCACGATGGCGATGCCGCCGATGCTGCGCGCGGCGCTGGCGGAGCTGCCGATGAGCAAGGAGGAGAAGGAGCGGCTGGAGCGGGAGGAGTTCGAGAAGCGCGGCTTCGTCGCCAATCTCGAACGTCCGCTGCTGGCCGTGGACGAAAGCGTCAACGCCACTTTCGCTGCTCACATCGCGGGCTTGATCGCCGGCATGCGTGGTTTTCCGGTGACCGTGCTGCACATCGGCAAGCGCGCGAAGGAGCAGGCTGAGGAGGAGAGCCACGAGGCCGTGGTGAAGAAGGCCGCCGAAACCGTCTCCGCGAATGCCGAGGGCGACACCGGCAGCGTCGACGTCGTCACCCGTGCCAGACGCGCGGAGCTTGGCGAGACCATCGCCGACGAAGCGCGTAAGGGCTTTGATCTCCTCGTCGTCGGCGTCGACAAGGTTGCCGCAAAGGATCGCTTCGATCGCAAGATCGAGGACATCGCCGCCAAGTTCGAGGGGCCGCTCGCAATCGTCGCCGCCAAGGGCAAGCATTTGAAGCAGCCGGTGCCTGATAGCCTCAACATCCTCGTTCCCGTCTCCGGCAGTACTGTCTCCAAGCGCGGCGCGGAGGTCGCCGTCGCGCTGACGCAGGCCGGGTCAGGCTCGCTGCGCGTGATCTATGTGGCGACGACGCGCGACAAGGGCGCGCAGCGCGGCGCCTCTCGCGGCCTCGGTCAGGAAGCCGGCATCCTGAAGGACGCGAGCGATCTCGCCGCGCGCTACGACGTCGACATCACCACCACGCTGCGCGTGAACCGGGCGCCGGAGGCGGCGATCCTGCGCGAGATCGAGACCACGGACGTCGATCTCGTCGTCATGGGCGTCGACCGCATCCAGGCCGATCACCTCTCCTTCGGCGGCGTCGCCGATGCGGTGCTCAGGCAGTCGAAAGTCTCGGTGCTGCTGGTCTCGAGCGGCGAGGCGCGGCAGGTGCCGAGCGAGAAGGCCTAGATAACGGCGCTCACCCTCTCCGCCGTCATTGCGACGAGCCCTTGCGACGAAGCAATCCAAACTGCCTCCTCGGAGGGACTCTGGATTGCTTCGCTGCGCTCGCAATGACGGAGACGCACACGGCCCATGATGCCATTATGCACCTGTTTTGCCCGACGCCACAAGCTATTTTCTGTAAAAACGAAATTCCTCGTGCTATCCCAATCCCATCCCTACTGTGCATGGGGTTGTTTTACGACTTCACCTCCACCGGCTGGCCCTTCGGCGCCTTCTTCGAGGCGCGCCAGTTCTCGAAGCGCTGCACCACCACGAAGAAGGCCGGCACGAACAGCACCGCGAGGCAGGTCGAGGCCAGCATGCCCGAGAACACGGTGATGCCGATCGACTTGCGCGCGCTGGCGCCGGCGCCGGTCGCGATCACCAGCGGCACCACGCCGAGGATGAAGGCGAACGACGTCATCAGGATCGGGCGGAAGCGGGCGCGCGCGGCCTCGATCGCACTTTCCAGCACCGGCTTGCCGTCGCGGTTATGCAGCTCGAGCCCGACCTCGACGATCAGGATCGCGTTCTTGGCCGACAGCGCGATCAAGAGGATCAGGCCGATCTGGCAATAGAGGTTGTTGTCGATCTTGAGACCGGACAGGATCAGCGTCGGCCCGAGTAGCGACAGCGGCACGGCGAGGATCACCGAGATCGGCGCGTACCAGCTCTCATACTGGCCGGCGAGCACCAGATAGACCAGCAGCATGGCAAGGCCGAACACCCAGTAGATCTGGTTGGAGACCGCCTTCTCCTGGTAGGACATCGCGGTCCATTCGTAGCCGGTGCCCGGTGGCAGCGTCTTGTCGCCGATCTCCTCCATCAACTTCAAGGACTGGCCGGACGAATAGCCCTGCGCCGGCAGGCCGACGATGGTGGAGGACGGGTAGAGATTGTAGAGGCTGATCAGCGACGGTCCCGTCACCGGCGTGATGGTGGCCACCGTGCCGATCGGGATCATGTCGCCGTTCTGGTTGCGCACCTGCATGTTGGCGATGTCGCGCTCGGTGACGCGGAATGCCGGATCGGCCTGGGTGTAGACCTGGAACACCCGGCCGAACTTGTTGAACTGGTTGACGTAGGACGAGCCGAGATAGGTCGACAGCGCCGAGAACACCGCATCCGTCGTCACATGCAGCGTCTGGGTCTTGATGCGGTCGATCTCGACATTGAATTGCGGCACCGACGAGCGGAACGAGGACGAGACCCGTTGCAGCGCGCTCTGGCTCTGTGCATTGGAGACCATCGCGCCGGTGATGGCCTGCAGCTTGGCGAAATCGCTGTTGCCGTCGCGCAGCTCGACCTGCATCGAGAAGCCGGCCGCGTTGCCGATGCCCTGGATCGGCGGCGGCGGCAGCACCAGCGTGCGCGCCTCCATGATGGTGGCGACCCTGTCGTTGAGGCCGTAGACCAGCGAGCGCAGGTCCTCGCCCTTGCCGCGCGCGTTCCAGTCCTTCAGGATGATGTAGGCGACACCGGCATTGGCAAGGCTCGCGCTGTTGTCGAGCGCGGAGATGCCGGCGATGGTGATCACCTGCTGGACGCCGGGCGTGTCCTTGATGATATCGGCGGCCTTGTCGAGCACCCTCTGGGTTCGCTCGAGTGAGGCGCCATCGGGGAGCTGCACGGCTGCGATCAAATAGCCCTGGTCCTCGATCGGCAGGAAGCCGGTCGGGACCCGCGACAGACCGTAGCCGCTGAGCCCGATCACGAGAAGCGCGAATGCCACCGACACGGTCGCGTGCTTCACCAGAAATGTGATCAGCCGAGTATAGCCCCGCTCGACCTTGTCATAGACGGCGTTGAATCCGCGGTAGAAGAAATTGCGCTTTTCCGGCGGCACCGCCGGCCGCAGCCACAGCGCGCATTGCGTCGGCTTCAGGGTTGCCGCGTTGATGGCGGACAACAGCGCGGTCGCCGCGATCACCAGCGCGAATTGCGAATAGATGCGGCCGGTGAGGCCGGCGAGGAACGAGGCCGGCAGGAACACCGAGATCAACACCAGGGTGATGCCGACGATCGGGGCGAACAGCTGGTCCATCGCCCTGATCGCGGCGTCGTGCCCGTTCATGCCCTGCTCGATATTGTGGGCCGCGCCTTCCACCACGACGATGGCGTCGTCGACGACGATGCCGATCGCGAGCACGATCGCAAACAGCGTCGACATGTTGATGGTGAAGCCGAGCGCCGCCATCGCGGCGAAGGCGCCGATGATGGTGACAGGCACCGTGGTCGCGGGCACCAGCATTGCGCGCCAGTCCTGCAGGAACACCAGGATCACGACCAGCACGAGGAGGCCGGCCTCGATCAGGGTCATATAGACCTCGTGCACCGAGGCGTTGACGAATTTCGTGGTGTCGAATGGCGTGTCGTACTTGATGCCCTCAGGAAAGCGCTTGGCGAGCTCGACCATCTTCTTCTCGACGGCCTGCTCGACTTGAAGCGCATTGGCGCCGGGCGACTGGAACACGCCGATGCCGGTGGCGGGCTGCTTGTTCAGCGAAAAGATCTGGCTGTAGGTCTGCGCGCCGAGCTCGACCGAGCCGACGTCGCGTACGCGCGTGACGTCGCCGCTTGTGCCGGTCTTGACGATGATGTTCTCGAACTGGCTGGTGTCGTCGAGCCGGCCGTTGACGTTGAGCGTGTACTGGAACGCCTGTCCGGGCGGTGTCGGCGGCGCGCCGACCTGTCCGGCCGAGACCTGCTGGCTCTGCTGCTGGATCGCCTGGATGACGTCCTGCGGCACCAGCCCGCGCGCCTGCAGCTTGTTCGGATCGAGCCAGATCCGCATGGAATACTGGCCGGCGCCGAACACCGTGACGTTGCCGACGCCGGGCAGGCGGGAGAGCTCGTCGCGAATGTTGATGGTGGCGTAGTTGCTCAGGTAAAGACTGTCGAACCGGGAGTCCGGCGAGGTCAGCGTCACGAACAGCAGGATCGAGGTCGATTTCTTCTGAACGGTGACGCCCTGGTTCTGCACGGACTGCGGCAATTGCGACAGCGCGCTGGAGACGCGGTTCTGCACCAGCACCTGCGCGAAATTCAGATCCGTTCCGATCTTGAAGGTCACTGTCAGCGTGTAGGTGCCGTCGGAGCCGCTGTAGGACTGCATGTAGAGCATGTCCTCGACGCCGTTGACCTGTTGCTCGATCGGCAAGGCAACCGTGTCGATCACGGTCTTGGCGCTGGCGCCGGGATAGCGCGTCGTCACCTGCACCGTCGGCGGCACCACGTCGGGATATTGCGCGATCGCGAGGTTGAACAGCGCCACGCCGCCGATCAGGATCATCAGGAGCGCGATGACGTTCGAGAGGACCGGCCGCTCGATGAAGAATTTGGAGATCATGGCTGGCGCCTCACTTGCTCGAGGCCTGCGGTTGCTCGATCTTGGTCAGTTGCGGATCAATCTTCTGGCCCGGGATCACGCGCAGCAGCCCCGCAATGACCACGCGGTCGTCAGGCTGCAAGCCGCTCTCGATCACGCGCAGGCCATTGTCGGCGGGACCGGTCTGCACCTTGCGCTGTTCGACCACGTTGTCCTTGTTGGCCACCAGCAGATAGCGCCCGCCCTGGTCGCTACCGAGCGCGGTGTCGGGGACGAGCAGGGCGTTCTTGTCCTGGTCGAAGGGCACGCGGACCCGGACGAAATAGCCTGGCAGCAGCACCCTGTTGGCGTTGGGGACGACGCCGCGCACGGCGAGCGTGCCGGTCGATGAATTCAGCGTCGGCGCGACATAGTCGAGCCTGCCTTCATGCGGATAGCCGGTCTCGGTCTGGAGGCCGACCTCGATCGGGAATTGCTTGAGGTCGGCGGGGGTCAGTCCGCGGCGTTGCGCCTCGGCGCGGATGCGCAGCACATCCTGCTCGTTGACGGTGAAGTTGACCCAGATCGGGTCCATCGCAACAATGGTCGCAAGCTGCGTCGGGGAGGAGGCGCCGACGAGCTCGCCGATCGAGACCATGTGCGCGCTGACGATGCCGTCGAACGGCGCGCTCACCTTGGTGTAGCTGTAGTTGAGCTCGGCGATCCTGGTGTTGGCCTGAGCCTGCTGCAGGTTGGCCTGGGCGTTGTCGCGGGTCGACGTCGAGGTATCGAGCGTCGCCTGCGAGACGGCCTGGCGTTGCACCAGATCGACCTGCCGCTTGTAGTCGGCCTCAGCCTGCCTGAGCGAGGCCTGCGCTCCGGCCTCGGCAGCCTGCGCTTGGTCGAGCTTCAGCTTGTAGGTCTCGGGCTCGATCGTGAACAGCTGGGTGCCCTGCTTGACGAAGGTGCCGTCGGTGTAGTCGATCGTTTGCAGAAAGCCCTGCACGCGTGCGACGAGATCGACGCTCTTGATCGGCGCGGTGTTGCCGGTTGCCTCGACATAGCGCGTGACAGGGCGCTGCACGGGTGTGGCGACATCGACCTTCGGTGGCGGCGGCGCCACAAAGGTGTTCTTGTCCTCGCAGCCTGCCAGCACCATCGAGGCCGCCGCGGCGGCCAGGGCCCGCCCAATATGTTTCCGCGCGCCGCGAAATCGTGCGGGACGGACGGGATACGCTGAGGTCATTCGGTGGCCCCCGATGGCTGACTGTCGGTGCGGCAGGCTACCAACAATTGCCTGACCGTGGAACACCATAGCCATGGCAGTTGCGGCCCTTGCACTGCAAACATCGGCGTGGCCTCTGACAGTTTTGCCATGACAAGCCGCTTTTCACTGCGCGCATGATCGACCAGAATTGTGTCAAAGGCCGTCCGACGGAAAATGAGAGCGGCCGGTGTCGACCCCGGCGCACATGCTGGGGCCTTGGATTTGCGAGCGCTGCATTTTCGCTGGTTCGGTCCGCAAAAGTTTTTGTCCCAACAACTGCGCAAAGTGTCTTTGCGTCAAACTGACACAGCTTTGTCACCCGTGATCGCTAGGGTCTCGCCGTCACTCCTTCGGGGCAAGCAAAGATGAAATCCAAATTTTTGACGTCGGCTGCGATTTTCGCGGCCGCGACGACACTTGCGTGCAGCATTCCGGTGCTAGCCAACGACTTCGATCGGGACCACGATGGCGATCATCGCCATCCGCACATCATGCATACCGAGACGCCGATCAAGCATCTCGTGATCATCTTCAACGAGAACCGCTCGTTCGACCATTATTTCGCAACCTATCCGAATGCCGGCAATCCGCCGGGCTCGATTCCCTTCGTGCCGAAGCCGCATACGCCGAAGGTCAACAATCTCGCCAACGCCAATTTGCTGGTGAACAACCCGAACAACAATCCGGCCAACGGCACCGGCGCAACCGATCCATTCCGGCTCGATCGCACCCAGGCCAATACGCGCTCGCAGAACCACGCCTATACGCCTGAGCAGCAGGCCGTCGACAACGGCAAGGAAGATCTGTTCCCGAAATTCACCGGTCGCGGCACTGCCGGCGGCGCCGGCGCGTTTGGCACCAATGGCCAGGTGATGGGCTATTTCGATGGTAACACCACCACGGCCATGTGGAATTACGCCCAGCATTTCTCCATGAGCGACAACGCCTGGACTGACACGTTTGGTCCGTCGTCCCCGGGTGCGCTCGAGGTGGTCTCGGGTCAAACCAACGGCGCCGTGAATATTGTCGGCGTGTCGACGCAGACCGTTCCCGATGGCCAGGGCGGCCTGACCCTGATCGGCGACACCGATCCCGGCAACGACGTGTGCTCGAGCACGACCAGCACGGTCCTGATGAACGGCAAGAACATCGGCGATCTGCTCAACGACGAGCACATCAGCTGGGGCGGCTTCATGGGCGGCTTCGATCTGACGCTCAAGAATGCCAACGGCACGACGGGTTGCGCTCGGAGCACCCTGTCGACGGTCGTCGGTGCGGCCACCGCCGACTACATCCCGCACCACGCCTGGTTCCAGTACTACAAGTCGACCGCCAACCCGACCCATGCGCGACCGAGCTCGGTACGTGCGATCGGTCATACCCATGATTTCAACGGCAAGGTCGATCCGGCCAACCACGCTTACGATCTCGAGGACTTCTATGCCGCGGTGAAGGCGGGCCATCTTCCGGCCGTCTCCTACATCAAGTTGTCGGCCTATCAGGACGGTCACGCCGGATATTCCGATCCGCTCGACGAGCAGGCCGGTACCGTCGAGGTGCTCAACTTCCTGCAGAAGCAGCCGGAATGGCGCGAGACCGCGGTCATCATCACCTATGACGACTCCGACGGCTGGTACGACCACCAGTACGTCGCGCCGAAGAGCGCTTCGTATGATCAGACTGCCGATCAGGTCAATGGTCCGGGCCTGTGCGGCCTCGGCGCCGGCAAGCAGCCGGCTCCGAACGGCCTCAACGGCAAGCCGGTAAACGGTCGCTGCGGTCCGGGCACCCGCATCCCCTTCATCGTGGTTTCGCCCTACGCCAAGAACAACCACGTGAGCCGCACCTACATCTCGCAGGCGTCCGTCGTGCGGTTCATCGAGGACAATTGGCTGCACGGCAAGCGTCTGGGTGGCGGCTCCTTCGATGCGACCTCGGGATCGATCATAGACCTGTTCGACTTCGATCAGGATCACAGCCACGACTTCCGCACCGACGCGCTGTTCCTTGATCCGACCGCGGGCACGGTCATCGTCAGCCCGCCGGACGAACACCACCACCACTAGTCCGACAGGACGCCATATGCACAGCCGCACTTTGTGGCTCCTCGGCGCCGGCCCGCTCTCGCTGGCCGGCGCCGTCTTTGCGGTCGAGACGCGGGGACTGGCCGAAGCGAGCCCCTCGGGCCTCAACCCGAATCCGGTTCATCTCTATCGCTCACCGGTCGAGCCGCTCTCCGCGATGGCGCAGCTTGGCAAGGCGATCTTCTTCGACGCGTCGTTGTCCTCGTCCGGCGCGCTGTCCTGCGCATCCTGCCACAGCCCGGACCATGCTTATGGCCCGCCCAATGACGGCCCGGTGATGCTCGGCGGCGCCAGCCTGTTGCGGCAAGGCGCACGCGCCGTTCCGTCGCTGACCTATCTGGAGCGCCAACCGAATTTCAGTATCGGCCCCGAAAAGGCCGACGACGACAACGTTATGGATATCGCGCAGATGGCGGCGCTCGGCCAGCAGGCCGTGCGCACCACCAAGACCGCGGGCGGCACCGGTGCCTCGGCGAACATCGTGCCGCAAGGTGGGCTGTTCTGGGACGGTCGCGCCGACACGTTGCAGGATCAGGCGCTATTCCCGTTGCTCGATCCCAACGAGATGGACGGCGGGAGTGCCGAGATCGTGGCCGACAAGCTGCGCAGCGCGCTTTACGCCCAGCGCTTCGTCGAATTGTTCGGCGCCGGCGTGATGAGAAATCAGCGGCTTCTGATTGCGGAGGCGATGTTCGCGGTCGCGCGTTACCAGGTGGAAGAGCAGAGCTTCCATCCCTACAGCAGCAAGTATGATCATTGGCTCGAAGGCAAGGCGCGGCTCTCCGAGAGTGAGTTGCGTGGCCTGCAATTGTTCAACGATCCTGACAAGGCCAACTGTGCCGGCTGCCACACCTCGGCGCCGTCCCGCGATGGCCTGCCGCCGCTCTTCACCGACCATCAATACGAGGCGCTCGGCGCGCCGCGCAATGCCGCGCTGGCCGGCAACGGGGATCCCGGCCATTTCGATCTCGGCGTCTGCGGCCCGCATCGAACCGACATGCCCGAGCAGACGCAGTATTGCGGCATGTTCCTGACGCCGACGCTGCGCAACACCGCGACGCGTCACGCCTTCTTCCACAACGGCGTCTTCAGGACGCTCGAGCAGGTGCTCGATTTCTACAATTTCCGCGACACGAATCCGGAAAAGGTGTTTCCGCGTGCTGTCGACGGCACGGTGCGGAAATATGACGACCTGCCCAATAAATATCACGCCAATGTCGATGTCACTGATCCGCCCTTCGATCGTCATCTCGGCGACAAGCCGGCCATGACGGAGCAGGACGAGGCCGACATCATCGCGTTCCTGAAAACGCTGACGGACGGATACAAGGCGGAGAACTAGGCGAGCTCCTACAATCCCGGTGATCTCGCCGCCCAGGCCTTGGTGGCCTGGCAGCTTTCCATCGCTCTCGCGTAGGCAGGGCGTGCCGTCGTGCGGGCGAGATAGTCCCGCTCGGTCGGACCGGGGACGTAGTTGCCCGTTCGCAGGCCGAGCAGGAGGGCGTAGCTCACCGAGATATCGGCAGCCGTGAAGCGGTCGCCGGCCAGATAGGGGCAATGCGCGAGACGGCGGATGACCAAGCTCAGCCGGCTCTCGAAAGTCTCGCGTGCCCAGTGCGTGACGCGGGCATCCCGCTCGGCTTCGGGCGCCAGTTCGCGACCGACAAAGACTGTATTCATCGGTCCGGCGAGCCCCGCTTCGCCCAAATGGAGAAATTGCAGATAGGACGCGAAGGCGGGATCATCAGGGGCAACGGCAAGTGAAGCTGAGCCGTGGCGGGCGAGCAGGTACTGAAGAATCGCGATCGATTCGACCATGACCGTCTCGCCGTCCTGCAGTGCGGGAATGAAGCCTGCGGGGTTGATTGCGAGGAAATCGCGATCGTCCTCTACGGCCAGCAGATCGACCGGACGCAGCCGATAAGCCAATCCCAGCTCCTCAAGCAACCAAACCACGCGGAAGCCACGACCTTCGCCATAGACGGTGAGCATAGTTACGGGTTCCTGCCTCTTGACGGGTTCACGCCTTAGCGCGGTTTGATCTCCGCATATTTCACCATCGCCTTGTCGAACTTGCGCTTGAACAGCCACATCGCGCCCAAAATCTCGCGGAAGCTGGCTGAGCTTCGCGCCCTGTCGAGCTTGCCGAAGGCGAAGATACTGTTGTTGCGCAAGTGTTTCATGATGGTGGGGTTGGACACCCTGTAGTTCAACAGGTCGCCCGACTTCAGTGCCGACCGCGTGGGCGTCGGGATGATCTGGATCAGCTCGAACAGCTTCATCTGTTCGATCGGATCAGGCAGCGTTTTCACGATCCCGGGGATTTCGGCAAACAGCTCGGCATGCGCGTTCATCAGGCCGTCGCGGACATTGGTCCAGTGATTGAAACGACGGTCGGTGCCGCGGGACCGCGCCTCTTCCTTGTCGTCGCGCGCGCTCAATGCGGGATCGGCGGCCGCGATCGTGCCCTTGATCGCCTCCCATTTGCGCTGGCCATTGCGGTCCTCGGACGGGCCGGTCTGCAGGCTGCCCATATAGGTGTTCGAGCGTGCGTTGCGGACGTTCTGCTTGCCGTTCGTCTCGGCATAGTACAGCCCCAGGCTGATACGGCCTGCGGCCTCGGCATCAGCGGGTGCAAGCCCTTTGGCGCGCGCAATCGCGACGCCGAGATCGACGACGTCCTTGAACGGTGTCGACGAATTCTGGGCGCTCGCGGGCGGTGCCTCCATGATCTCGAAGATGTCGGCGTATTCGTCGACTAGCGGCTCGATCGCGGCGTCGAAATAGGCCGGAGGGATCCCGAACTTGTTCGGCTTGCCAATCCGCGACGGCATGGCGTCGGTCAGATCCTTGTAGGTGCTGATGACGGCGACGCGCGCGAGATAGAGCGCCTGGCCCGGCAGGTTCGGCAGGGGCTGCTTCGTCTCGATCTGGTTGCGCCGCTCGGCAAGGATCGCCTTGAAATCGCCGAGCGCGTGCTCGTAAGCAGCGAGTGCCTCCAACTGCGCCGGAGTTTGTGCGCCTTGGCTCGAAGCGGGCGTTACAAGGAACAGGGCCAGCGCCGCGGCGGCAGCATAACATCGTGTTCGCATCGCGGGTTCCCGGAGTCTGCCGATTCGGCTCTCGTGGAGATCGTAAGCCTCAAGGACGCGGGCTGGCGAGGGGCAGTCGAGGATGGCTGGCCGGTTCGTCAAACGCCGGACAAGGCCGTTCGAACTTGCAGGTAACAAACAGGGGCCTGGCTTTTCACCGGGCACCTTTGCGATTCGGTAGCGCCCGACTTGCACAATGTACCGTCCTGTCCCCCCGGGGCAATGCGAGGGCTTTACGCGAAGTTCATCAATTTCGCGACCACGCGCCGGTCCTGGGTCTGTTCCGTCTCATGACCTTATTAGCTCCCGTCAATCATTTTCCCGCGAACTGTCGAGAAGGCCTGGCAATGCCGGATGTTGGAATGGTGCGGCGCTTCGGCCGGCTGCTCTCGCGATTGCATCGTAATGCCCGTGCGAATGTCGCCGCCACCTTTGCGATTGCGATTGTGCCGCTCATTGCGTCGATCGGATGCGCCATCGACTACAGCATGGCAACGCGCATCAAGGCGAAGCTGCAAAGTTCCGCGGATGCGGCGAGCGTGGCCTCGATCTCGGTCAACTCGGCGGGATACAACGCCGCGATGGCGATGACGTCGAACGGATCGGTTGCACCGCGAACACACCTGCCGACATCACGGCGGCCCTGAACGCGATGTTCAATCACGCGGTCCAGGAGGCGCGCATCACCAACTAGACTGCGGCCCGGTACTCCGGCGCTGACGCCAGGAACTTGGCGTAGGCATCGGCGTCGGGTGGCTGGAAGTGGCCGGCGAGTCCGCCGCGCTTTTGCGTTTTTGTGCCGATATCGGCCATCAGCTCGTCGAAATGACGGTAGTGATAGGGCGCGACGCACAGGCCACCATAGACGCCGGCGGCCGGCCGCTCGACGCGCTTGAAGTGCAGCATCATCTCGATGTTGTCGCGCATCTCGCGCTGCGTCGGCTGGTTCTTGAGCTGGCCGTCGGCATAGCGCACCAGCCAGTTCGCGGCGAGATCGGCGCAGAGCACGGTGCAGAACGACGAGTTGAAGCCGACGAAGCCGAGGTCGGGCAGGTCAGGATTCGCGATCAGGCGGTAAAGCCGGTACTGCCCGTCCGCATCAACAAGCTTTTGCTGATAGGCCTCGGGCAGGAAGGGCACGCCGAGCTTGTAGCCGATCGCGAGAACAGCAACGTCGGCCCCGATGCGCTCGCCGCCGCTCATCACGATGCTGTCGCCTTCATAATGATCGAACGTGCCGAACACGGCCTTGATGCGGCCGTCGGCGACCATCGGGTAGAAGCCGGGCGTTGCGATCGGCACCGAGCAGTTGACGCCATCCTCGATCCGCTCCTTCGGCACCATCTTGCACTTGCCAAGCTTGAGCTGGGCCTTCAGCAGGCTCTCCAGCCCGCGCCAGTTCGCCCAGACCAGCGGCGCCGTGAGACGGTATGCGAGCCGTGACATCGCGCCGATGCCCCATCCCGGAAACATCTCCTCCTGCGCGCGGATGTAGAGGATGCGCTTGAAATTCACGAGCCCGCCAATGAAATAGGGGATGCGCCAGACCGGCTCGCGCATCACGATGGTGACCTCGCGCGCACCCGATTTCACTGCGTTGACGGCGATGTCGGTCGCCGACTTCGATCCGCCGAGCACGACGACGCGGCGTCCTTTCGCAAGCTTGGGATCGCCGTATTTCGACGAGTGCAGGATTTGCCCGCCCTGGTCCAGGAAGCTGCCTTCGCCGCGGCAATGCAGCTCGCGCGGCTCGTTGAACTGCCCGGTGCAGACAGCGACGAAGTCGAAGTCCTCGTTCGTGGTCGCGCCGTCTTTGTTCGCAAGCGCGAGCGTCCAGCCGGGCTTGCCATCGGCGCGCCGTGCCATGCCGGCGACCGCCGTGTTGAGCCGCAGCATGCGGTCGAGGCCGAAGCTTTTGGCATAGTCGGCGAGATAGGCATGGACCTGCGGCCCGGTCGGCCATTCCGGTTAGGTATCGGGCATGGCGCGATCGGTGTAGCGGTAGAGATCCTTCGGGCTCTGCGTCTGCACCTCGGGATAGGAGCGCGCCGGCTCCCAGACGCCGCCGAGATCGCCACTGCGCTCGACGACGGTGACGCGGTGGCCGCGGGTGGAGAACGCCTTTGCGGTGGCGAGGCCGGAAACGCCGGCGCCGATCACGCAGACATGCTTGGGGCTGACCATGGGATGGCTCGCAATCGATGTGTTTTGCGCGCAAGCGGCCGCGTTCGGCCGCAAGGTGCGGCCGGCCGAGCTGCAAGCAGGTGAAAGCGACGAGGAGGCGGACGGCTAGTCGTTGGCCTCGGGCGGCAGGAAGTCGACCTCGTGCTGCGCCGAGATGCGCACGACCTCAGCCGGGTCGGTCAGATTATGCAGCTGGTTGAACAGCGCCTCCAGCTTCTGCATCGGCGAGACCCAGAACAGTGCGCGGCACGGCTTGTCGGACTTGTTGAAATAGCCGTGCGGGATGCCGCGGGGCATGCGCACGAGATCACCGGCATGAGCCTTGACCCATTTTCCGTCGAGCTTGAGGTCGAGCGTGCCTTCCTGCACCAGGATGAACTCGTCCTGGGTCGGGTGGATATGCACCGGCACGAACTGGCCGGGATCGCTGTTGGTCTCGAACGCGAAGGTGGAGTCGGTGACGGCCTTGGGGAAGTAGACCTGGCCAAGGATGTTCCAGCTTTTGCCGCCGTAGCCCGTGCCGTTTGCAGTAATGCCCTTTTCGAGTGCAGTCATGGCTCGCCTCCTGTTGAATTCCGGCGAGGATGGAGCTTCAGCCACGCGGGCGCGCCTGTCTATCCGCTAAACGAATCCGTCACGGCTGTTGCCATGCAGCACGACGATTTTGCGACACGGCCCTTTTCGCATCCCCGGAACTATTATAGGCTTAAAGCAATTCCGCGACGCGAAGCATGGTCGACGATGTCCGCAGCCGTGCAGGAAATCAGCGCAAGGGCGTCCGCAGCCGGACGGCTCGCGGCGTTCGCTCGCGTCACCACCGATGATGTCGACGAAGCGGCCGAGCAGATCGGCCGCATCTTCTGCCCGCACGATCTCAAGCCGGCGCAGGTTCGCGCATCGGGATTTTCGGCCCGGCACAATTGCGCGGCTTATGACGGCTTTTCCATCAATTACGTTGCGTATGGCGGGACCGTCAGCATCGATCCCGGCTGCCTCGATCGCTTCTTCCTTGTCCAGATCCCGCTCGCGGGCAGCGCCTATATTCATGCCGGCGCCAGCGGTTTCGATGTCGCGCCTTTCAAGTCGGCTTCGCTGCTGTCGCCGACCATCCCGACGCAGATGACGTGGCGTGACTGTGCGCAGGCGATCCTGCTGGTCGACCGCCGCATGGTGGAGCAACGTGCCGCGGCGCTGTCGGGCAGGGCGGTCGGTGCAGTGGAGTTCGACCCCGTGATCGACCTGAGCGCCCCCTCCGGGCGCCATCTGCAGGCCAGCCTTGCCGAGCTGATGATGCTTGCCGAACGGCTGGGGCCATCAGGCAGGCTTTCACCGACCGCGATGGCCGATTGGCGCGAGATGCTGCTCGATCACCTGCTCAATGGCCAGCGTCACGGCCAGTCGGATGCGATCAGGACGTTCTCGGGTCAATCCGAACGTCTGCCGCGCGCGCTCCGCGCTGCGCGGGACCATCTTGCTGATAATGCCGATGAACCGCTCGATCTCGCGCAGCCGGCCTGCGCGTCAGGCATCGGCATTCGTGCGCTCCAGCTCGGCTTCCGTCGTCACTTCGGCGTATCGATCTCGGAGATGCTGCTCGATATCAGGCTCGTCGGTCTTCACACCCGTCTCGCGCAGGCGCCGCCAGGCGCCTCAATCACCGCCATCGCGTTCGACCTCGGCTTCACGCATTTGAGCCGCATGGCCGGCGCTTACCGCGCGAAGTTCGGTGAGACGCCCTCGGCTACGCTGCGGCGGCGGACGAGCTAGCGAGAGCTGCCGGGAGATCTATCTTCCTGATCGTGTGACGCCATCTTCGGCGGCCTGCCTGCGCAAGAAACCTTCGAGATCGGCCTGCACCGAATAAGGTGTCGGGATCGCATCGCCCGCGGCATCGACCGCGGTGTCGAGCGAGCGGCGCAGCATGCGTGCGAGCTCGGCCTTGCGGTAGGGCTTTGCCAGCAGCGGCGCGCCCGTGGTGCCGCTTCCCGGCGCGTGCGGGGCCTCCTGGGCATAGCCTGAGGTGAACAGCACCCGCAGCGAGGGCCGTGCCGCCACCATCTGATCGGCGAGCTCCCGCCCGTTGATGCCGCCGGCCATCACGATGTCGGTGAACAGCAGGTCGAACGGCGTGCCGCTGGCCGCAATCGCAAGCGCTTCGGTCGCGTTTGCGGCGGGGATGACCTTGTAGCCAAGGCTTTCGAGCTGGACCGTGACGTATTGGCGGACGTCGCGGTCGTCCTCGACGCAGAGGACGGTCTCGGTGCCGCCCACGATCTTGCGCGCATCATAGCTTGCGGGACGCAACGCGCTGGTCTCGGCCTTCGGCAGATAGATCGTGAAGGTGGTGCCGCGGCCTTCTTCGGATTTGACCTTGATGCCGCCGCCGGACTGCTTGACGAAGCCGAACACCATGCTGAGCCCGAGACCGGTGCCTTTGCCGACCTCCTTGGTCGAGAAGAACGGATCGAAGATCCGTTCGACGTGCGCCTGCGAAATGCCCGTGCCGGTATCGCTGATCTCGATCTCGACATAGTCGCCGGCGTAGCCGGCACCGACCGCCATGGCCTCGCGGACACCGAACACCACGTTGCGCGTCGTCAGCGTCAGGCGGCCGCCTTCCGGCATCGCATCGCGGGCGTTGATCGCGAGATTGAGCAGCGCTGCGCTGAGCTGCCCGCGGTCGGCGTAGACAAGCCAGATGTTGCCGTCGAGCTTCCTGATGATCTCGATCTTCTTGTCGAAAGTTGCCAGCAGCAGCTTTGACAGCTCTTCGAGCAAATCATTGACGTCGATATCGGCCGGCTGCAGCGCCTGCTTGCGGGCAAAGGAGAGCAGGCTCGAGGTGAGCGCGGCGCCGCGGTCGGCGGCCTCGCTGATCAGCTTGGTGATGCCAGCGAGCGGCGGATTGTCCTTCACGGCCTCGGCCAGGATTTCGATCGTGCCCGTGATCACCGTGAGCATGTTGTTGAATTCGTGCGCGATGCCGCCGGTGAGCTGGCCGACCGCCTCCATCTTCTGGGACTGGATCAGTTGCTCCTCGGCCGCGCGCTTCTGCGTCAAATCCTTGACGAAGACGTTGATGACGGTGCGGTCGCCGATGCGGAGTGCGGTGCTCGACGCCTCGATCAGGATTTCGTCGCCGGTCCGGTGCACGAGGCTTGCCTCGAAGCGAATGCCGATGGGCGTATCGGACAGTTCCGGCAGCATGCGCATCATGCGCTGCCTGAAGCCTGAGCGCAGCGGCTCGGCGACGAGCAGCTCGACGACGTCGGCGCCGAGGGCTTCGGTGCGCGACCAGCCGGTCAGGGCCTCGGCCTGCGGGCTCCACTCCAGGACAATGCCGGTCTCGTCGGTCTGAATGAAGGCGTCGAGCGCGGTCCTGATGACGGCTTGCGTCATCTGCGAGCTGTCCGTGTATGCCTGTGCCTGGTCAGGCCTTTGGGTGATGCGCTTCTGCTGTGAGCTTGCGATGCTGCGCGCGCAGATGCGTGCGAGCAGCACCGCCGCGGCGCCGCTTGCGAGCAGGGCAGCAATCTGGGCAACGCCGAATCCGGTGCGGGCCACGGCATACGAGACGAAGAGAGCCGCGGCGGTCACGACGGCCTGCGCGGCCATCGCAAGTGTCAGAAGCCCCCTGAGTTTCATGGTCTCACACCAAAGACGACAACCGCCCGGCCGCCCGGTCCCGGGTGCCGCTTGATTTGAGCTACAGACTCCGCGCGGCGGCGTCGAGGGGCAATTTGCGGTCGTGCCGGGCGTCCGCCTCTCCCTTGGGTTCAACCTGCGGGCGAATCGGTCTGACGCGGAGGGCGCGCATGCGAGCAATGCGATTGACAGCTCTATCGAGGCGTGATCGTTCGAACTGACCGCCAGGAGTGCATCATGTCCCCGCCGCTCAACCGTATAAACAGCGACGAACGCCTGCCGGCGCAGGCCGATGTCGTGGTCATCGGCGGCGGCGTCATCGGCGTCTCCGCGGCCTATCATCTCGCCAAGAAGGGCCTCTCGGTCGCGCTGGTGGAGAAGGGCCATGTCGGCGGCGAACAGTCGAGCCGCAATTGGGGCTGGTGCCGTCAGCAGGGCCGCGCGCGTGAGGAGATCCCGCTGGCGCGCGAGGCGCTGCGGCTGTGGGAGGACATGCAGAACGACGCCGGCGTCGACGCCGGCTTCCGTCGTACCGGCGTCTTGTTCCTGACCAAGAACAAGGATGAGCTTGCGAGCTGGGAGCGCTGGGCAGCGGTCGCACGCGAGATGCAGGTGCATTCCACCGTGCTGACGCCGGCCGAGGTCGCCGAGCGCATGCCTGGAAATACCGACCAATGGGTCGGCGGCCTGCACACGCCGAGCGACGGCCGTGCCGAGCCGTCGATGGCAGTGCCTGCGCTGGCCATCGCTGCGCGCAAGCATGGCGTCACGCTTCATCAGGGCTGCGCCGCGCGCGGGCTGGAGACGACAGGCGGGCGCGTCAGCGCCGTCGTCACGGAGAAGGGCACCATCAGGACCCAGGCCGTGCTGCTGGCTGGTGGCGCGTGGTCGTCGCTGTTCTGCCGCCGCCATGGCATCGAATTACCGATCGGCCTTGTCAACGCCACGGCATGCCGGACCACGCCAGGCCCGGAGATCACGTCAGGCGCGCTCGGCACCGATCTCTATTGCATCCGCCGCCGCCTCGACGGCGGCTTCACGCTGGCGTTGCGCAACCGCGGCACGGTCGAGTTGTCGCCCGACCTGTTCCGCTACGCACGCACCTTCTGGCCGACCTATCAGCATCGCAAGAACGGCTTGAAGCTGTCGTTCGGCAAATCGTTCTTCGACCAGATCATGCGCGGCACCAGCTGGAGCTTTGACAAGCCGTCGCCGTTCGAGACCGAACGCGTGCGCGATCCCGAACCCGACATGTCGCTGGTCACTGCGGCGCTGGCCTCGCTGATCAAGGCGAACCCAGAGCTGAAGGACATCGAGATCGCGGAAGCCTGGGGCGGCACCATCGACTGCACGCCGGATACGATCCCCGTGATCTCGCCAGTGGACGCGCTGCCGGGCTTCTTCCTCGCCACCGGCTTCTCCGGCCACGGTTTCGGTATCGGGCCCGCGGCCGGCAAGCTCGCCGCCGACATCGTGACCAACGCAGCGCCGCTGGTCGATCCCGCCGCCTACAGCCACAAGCGCATGATCGACGGCCGGCGGCTCGCGCCGGTCAGCCCGTTCTGAGGCCCGCATGACGGTTCTCTACAAGGCCAATCTGGTGCGCGGCGCGGAATGGGCGACCTTCTTCGCCGAGCGCGCGCCCGACATGCCGTTCCGGCTGTGGCCCGACGTCGGTGATCCCACTGAGGTGCGCTATCTCGTCGCATGGGTGCCGCCGGATGATATCGCAGCGACGTTCCCCAATCTCGAGCTGGTCTTCTCGGTCGGTGCCGGGGTCGACCAGTTCGACATCACAAAGCTGCCGTTGCATGTTCCGCTGGTTCGCATGCTGGACCCCGGCATTACCGAGACCATGGTCGAATACGTGACCATGGCGGTGCTGGCACTCCATCGCGACCTCCTGCACTTCATCGTCCAGCAGAAGCAGCAGGTCTGGCGCGAGATCCGGATCACGCCGGCCAGGCGCCGGCGCGTCGGTGTGATGGGCCTCGGCCAGCTCGGCCAGACCGTGCTTGAACGTCTGAAGGCGTTCGGGTTTCCGCTATCAGGCTGGAATCGCTCGCCGCGCGAGATCGAAGGCGTTACTTGCTACGCCGGTGCGGACGCCTTGCCGAAATTCCTCGCGCAGTCTGACATTCTCGTCTGCCTGCTACCGCTGACGGATGAGACTCGCGGCATCCTCAACGCCGATTTGTTCGCGCGCCTGCCGCGCGGGGCGGCGCTCGTCAATGTCGGGCGTGGTCCGCATTTGATCGAGGCCGATTTCCTCGCGGCGCTCGACAGCGGCGCGCTGTCAGGTGCGGTGCTCGATGTCACCGATCCCGAGCCGTTGCCGGCAGGCCATCCATTCTGGAGCCACCCGCGCATCCTGCTGACGCCGCACAACGCGAGCATGACCAGCCCGGACAGTGGCGTCGATTTCGTGCTCGAAATCATCGCACGACACCGGCGCGGCGAGGCACTGCCGGGCCTGGTCGATCGCACGCGTGGTTACTGAGCCGATCGCGCGCCTTACGAATTCACGTGCACGAAATCCCGCAGCAGCGGATAGATCTCGTTGTTCCAGCGCTTGCCGGAGAACACGCCGTAATGGCCGACGCCGGCCTGCATGTGATGGACGCGGCGATAGGCGCGCACGCCGGTGCAGAGGTCTTGCGCAGCTAAGGTCTGGCCGATCGAGCAGATGTCGTCTTTCTCGCCTTCGACCGTCATCAGCCCCATGCGACCGACGGCCCTGGTGTCGACGGGGCGGCCGCGATGCATCAGCTTGCCTAGCGGCAAGAGGTGCTCCTGGAACACGTCGCGCACGGTCTCGATGTAGAACTCGGCCGGCAGATCCATCACCGCGAAATACTCGTCGTAGAAGGTCTTGATGCTCGCCGCCTTCTCCTTCTCGCCCTTGGCGATGTGGTTGGCGAGGTCCATGTGCTGCTTGATGTGGCGCTCGAGATTCATCGAGACGAACGCCGTGAGCTGCACGAAGCCGGGATAGACTTTCCGGAATGCGCCGCGGCACTGCACCGGCACGTAGTTGATCAAATTGCGCTCGAACCATTCGATCGGCTTGCTCTTGGCGAATTCGTTGACCTTGGTCGGCTGGATCCGCGTGTCGATCGGCCCCGCCATCAGCGTCAGCGTTGCCGGGCGCGAGGGATGATTGCCCTCGCACATGATCGCGGCGGCTGCGAGCGCCGAGACCGAGGGCTGGCAGATCGCGACCATGTGCGGGCGCGGGCCGAGCTGGCCGAGGAAGTCGATCAGATGTTCGGTGTAGTCGTCGAGCCCGAAGCGGCCTTCGCTGCGCGGAATGTCGCGCGGATTGTGCCAGTCGGTGATGTAGACGTCGTGGTCCTGCAGCAGTGTCTTCACGGTGCCGCGGAGCAGCGTGGCGAAATGGCCGGACATCGGCGCCACCAGCAGCATGCGCGGTTGATCGCTCACACCGTCCTTCTTGAAATGCAGCAGCGAGCCGAATGGCGTCGCATAGGCGATCTCCTCGGTCACGCCGACCTCGCGATTGCCGATCATTACGCTGTCGATGCCGTAGGCCGGGCGGTCATAGGTAAGGGTGGAGCGCGAGATCAGCTCCAGCGCCGCCGAGAGCCGGCCGACCACCTGGTCCGACATCCCCTGCGGCACCAGATTGAGGAATCTGAGCGCGGACGAGGCGCCCGCCCGAAACGGTGCCGTCAAATCCATCTGGTTCTGAAAAGCCTGATAATACATCGACATCATACTGAAGCGCTCGCCTGTCCGCTGCTGCCATGCAATATCGGAGCCAGACGAGAGAGGGCCGCCGTTCGAATTGGCACGTCGCTTGCTGCGTGTTTGGCCGGAAACGTGAGGGAAGGGCCCTATGGCGAAGGCGACACTGACCATCAGCAGCAAGAACTATTCGTCCTGGTCGCTGCGTGGCTGGCTGCTGACGAAGTTTTCGGGGCTTGATTTCGAGGAGATCATCACCGCGCCCGATGACGCATCGGCGCGCGCTGAAATCCTGTTGCTGTCGTCCTCGATCCTGGTGCCCTGCCTGCGGCACGAGGGCGCGACGGTCTGGGATACGCTGGCCATCGCCGAATATCTCAATGAGGTGATGCCATCAGCCGGGCTGCTGCCTGATGATCGCGTCCAGCGTGCGCATTGCCGCTCGATCTCGGGCGAAATCCATTCCGGCTTCACGACGCTGCGCGCCTCGTTGCCGGTGAACCTGAAGGGGCACTTCCCCGGCTTCAAGATCTGGTCGCGCGCGCAGGCCGACATCGACCGCGTCTGGTTCATCTGGCACGACTGCCTGGCGAAGTCAGGCGGCCCGTTCCTGTTCGGCGAGAAGCGCACCATGGCGGATGCGATGTACGCCCCCGTGGTGACGCGCTTCGTCACCTACGACGTCAAGCTCGAGCCTGACCTGAAGGCCTATGCCGACACCATCATGGGCATGGACGAGATGAAGGAATGGATCGCAGCGGCAAAGGATGAGCCGGCCGAGATCGAGGAACTCGAGGTCGAATATTAGGCAGCGCCGGGCGGTTTGCCTGATTCCGGAGCGGACGTGGCCAGCGTCCCTCGCCGACCTCTATGTCTTTGCAAATATTAACCTTTGACGTCGGTATCGAGAGCGGCGATTTCATGCGCTGCGCAGATCTTGTGCGTGCCGACGCGGCGATGCCGACATCTAGCCGTGAACAGCCGCGTACGGAGCCATCAGGCTGATTCGGACGTGGTTCGTTCGGGCCGCGTTCCGTTCGTTAAAAGTGGAGCGCGGCCCCGTTGCATTTTGAGACAGACGCGTCGTCAGGCCGCGCCGGAATGCTTCACGCGCGGCACGCGCCAACCGATGACGGTGGCTTCCACCGGGACGCCGGCCGCGTGGTTTTGCCAGCGGCCCTCGACATAGCGGCAGGCAAAGGGCAGCTGGTACGTCCCGCTATGGTCCTCACACAGCACTTCGACCGGCAAGCCAGGCGGCGGTTCTCCGGCGCCATCGAATTCCGCCAGACGTCTATCGCGCGTTGCCATTCCAAAAATCTCCCCTAAGCAAAGCCGCGGAAGGAGCGCCCAACTTCTTCCGCGCGCGGTTCAATGTTCCCCGTCCAAAGGGAACATGCCAAGCTCAACGCGAGAATGCGGTGCGAGTGTGGTAGCCTCCCGCGGCTCTGCGCAATCGGCGCACATTGCCGTGATCGATTTTAATGAGGAACCTTGATGCTGCGCCGGATCGCTCCTGTTTGCTTCGCCATGTTACCGCTCGTCGCGCACACAGAGGTGGCGGCGCAGGACGTTCCCGGCATCGAGATCTGCACCGTCGAGAAGACCATGGAGCGGCGCACCAGCTGCCTGCAGAGCAATGTCGATTTCCTGCAGAAGACCATCACCAAGCTTAATCTCGATCATCAGCAGAAGATCGATGCGGCCAACCGCCAAATCGATGCGTTGAAGGTGACGCTCGCCGGCCTGCAGAAGACCATTGGCGATCTCCAGGCCGCACAGGCGAAGCAGGCTGAGGATTTGAAGAAGAAGCAGGACGCGCCGCCGCCGAAGGATGCGAAGGACAAGTGAGAACGTAGGGTGGATTAGCGCAGCATAATCCACCTCGTTGGTCTCCGCGACGGGAAAGGTGGTGGATTACGCCTTCGGTTAATCCACCCTACGATTGCAGCGTTCGCGGCTCGACCGCAATCCCGATCAAGCGAGGCGCGCGGTGACAGCGCTTCATCGTCCCGCTTCGAATGAGAGCCTTGACCCATGAACCCGGCCCAGCGCGCACTCTGGTACATCGAAAGCCATCTGGCTGAGCCGATGACGCTCGACGAGATCGCTGCGATCGGAGGCGTGTCGCGGTTCCACATGGTGCGCGCGTTTGCCGCAGCCACCGGTTTTCCGGTGATGCGCTACGTGCGGGCGCGACGGCTGAGCGAGGCGGCGCGAAGTCTTGCCAAGGGCGCGCCGGACATTCTCAGCGTTGCGCTGGAGGCGGATTACGGCTCGCACGAAGCATTCACCCGCGCATTTCGCGACCGGTTCGGCGCCACGCCCGAAGCGATCAGGGCCGCGGCATGCACCCACCAGCTCAACCTTCAGGAGCCGATCCTCATGGACTCCACGCGATCAGACAGCCTCAAAGCCCCGCGTTTCGAATCCGCCAAGGCCTTCCTCGTTGCGGGGATCGCCGAACGCATCTCCTGCGACAACGGCGCGATCATCCCGGGCATGTGGGCCCGCTTCCACCAGGAGCTCGCCGACATTCCCGCGCGTATCGGGCAAAGCAAAGATCAAGTCGCCTACGGCGTCTGCTGCAACGGCGATGATTCCGGCAATTTCGATTATATCGCCGGCGTCGAGGTCAGCGATTTCTCCGATCTTGCGCGCCGCTTCGGCCGTATCCGCATCCCCGAGCAGCGCTACGCGGTGTTCACTCACACCGACCACGTCGCCTCGATCCGCCGCACCGTCAACGCGATCTGGAATCAATGGCTGCCATCCTCGGGCTGCAAGGCCGAGGATGCGCCGAACTTCGAGCGCTACGACGAAAAGTTCGATCCCGTGACGGGCAATGGCGGCTTCGAGATTTGGATACCAGTGCGGGGGTAGCGCGCAACGCAGCATTGCGCCCGCTTGCTTGGCAAGGGGGACCTACTTTGTCATAACCGCTGGCAAAACTTGCCAGCGGGGCCCGTGCCGGACATCCCTAGCAAGCCATAACAAGCAGCCCGGAGGGTCCCGCCATGTCCAACATCCGCGTCATCGCCACCGACCTTGAATTTCCCGAAGGGCCGGTCGTGATGCCGGATGGTTCGGTGGTGCTGGTGGAAATCCGCGGCCAGCGCCTGACCCGCGTTTACCCCGATGGCCGCAAGGAGATCGTCGCCAAGGTCCCGGGCGGCCCGAATGGCGCCGCGCTCGGTCCAGACGGAAAAATCTACATCTGCAACAATGGCGGCTTCTCCTGGATCCCCACTGGCAAGATGATCATGCCGGGCCCGCAGCCCGAGGACTATCTCGGCGGCTCGATCCAGCGCGTCGATCTGCACACGGGCAAGGTCGAGACCGTCGTGACCAAATGTGGCGAGCACGATCTGCGCGGGCCGAACGATCTCGTGTTCGACAGGCATGGTGGCCTGTGGTTCTCCGATCTCGGCAAGCGCCGTCCCCGCGAGATGGATGTCGGCGGTATGTATTACCTCAAGCCCGGCATGACCGAGATCGTCGAAATCCTGCACGGCGTGCTGCCGGCCAATGGCATTGGTCTGTCGCCCGACGAAAACACGGTCTACATCGCGGAGACGCCGACGGCGCGGCTCTGGGCCTACGAGCTCTCCGCGCCCGGCGTGCTCAAGCCGCGCGAGGTGATCTATCGCGGCGAGCGGGGAAAACCGATCTGCGGCCTCGGCGGCTACCAGATGTTCGACTCGCTCGCGGTCGAGGCAAACGGCAATGTCTGCGTCGCCACCCTCGTTTCCGGCTGCATCTCGGTGATCGCGCCTGACGGCACCCTGGTCGAGCAGGTCCCGACCGGTGACCGCGTCACCACCAACATCGCCTTCGGCGGCCCCGAGCTGAAGACCGCCTACATCACACTGTCCGGCAAGGGCGAGCTCGTCGCCATGGACTGGCCACGCGGCGGTTTGCCGTTGAATTTTCTGAATAAGTGAATGTAGATGGCCTACACATTCCGCCGTCATTCCGGGATGCGTGCGCAAGCACGCAGGCTCGGAATCCATTGGGCCACAGAGTTTGTGGCTGAATGGATTCCGGGTTCGCGACTGCGTCGCGCCCGGAATGACGGTGGTCATTATGGAGCGAACAATGCCCTGGCCTGAACCCATCACCCTGCGCGGACAGCACGCCCGTCTCGAACCGCTGTCGAAAGCACATCTCCCCGGGCTGACCGAGGCCGTGAAGGACGGCGAGCTTTCAAAGCTGTGGTACACGGCGATCCCGCTGCCGGAGAACATGGGCAAGGAGATCGACCGCCGCTTGGGCCTCCAGGCCGCGGGCTCAATGCTGCCGTTCACCGTGTTCGATGCCGGCGGCAATATCGTCGGCATGACCACCTACATGAACATCGATGCCAACAACCGCCGGGTCGAGATTGGTTCGACCTGGTACGGCAAGAGCGCCCAGCGCGGCCCGCTCAACACGCAGTGCAAGCTCTTGCTGCTCACCCACGCCTTCGAGACGCTGAACTGCATCGCGGTGGAATTCCGCACGCATTTCTTCAACCACCAGAGCCGCCGCGCCATCGAGCGCCTCGGCGCCAAGCAGGACGGCATTTTGCGCAGCCACCAGGTCGCGCCGAACGGCACGCTGCGCGACACCGTCGTGTACAGCATCACCGCCGCCGAATGGCCGACGGTGAAGGCGCATCTGGAATATCAACTCAACGAAAAGCCGCGCTAGGGGCGGCCGAGGCACCATGGATAGATTTGACTATGTGATCATCGGCGCGGGTTCGGCCGGCTGCATCCTCACCTCCAGGCTCAGCGAAGATCCCAACACCAGCGTTTGCGTGCTGGAAGCGGGCCCGAGCGACTGGCACCCCTACATCCATTTGCCGGCGGGTTTCATCAAGACCTTCCATATGAAGAGCATCAACTGGGCCTACCAGCAGGAGCCCGGGCCCTACACCAACGGGCGCAGCATCTATGCGCCACGCGGCAAGACGCTCGGCGGCTCGTCGTCGATCAACGGCCACATCTACAACCGTGGCCAGCGCATGGATTTCGACACCTGGGCGCAGATGGGCAATCGCGGCTGGGGCTATGCCGACGTGCTGCCTTACTTCCGGCGGCTGGAGAAGCGGGTCGGCGAGGGCGACAACAATTTTCGCGGGCGCGACGGCAATCTCACCGTCACCACGATGGACTGGCGCGATCCGCTCTGCGAAGCCTTCATGGAAGGCGCGGTCTCGCTCGGCATTCCCCGCAACCCCGATTACAACGGCAAGACCCAGGAAGGCGTCTCCTACTGTCAGCGAACCATCGAGAAGGGCCTGCGCGTCTCCGGCTCGACCGCGTTCCTCAAGCCCGCGATGAAACGGCCGAACGTCCACGTCCACACGCACGCGCACGCGACCGAGATCATCTTCGAGGGCAAGCGCGCCGTCGGCGTGCGCTACACCAAGGGTGGCCGCGGCGGCACGCCGGTGGAGGTGCGCGCCAACAAGGAAGTGATCCTCTCCGGCGGCACCTATAATTCGCCGCAGCTTTTGCAGCTCTCCGGCATCGGCTCGCCCGACCTGTTGAATGCTCACGGCATCCAGGTGCGTCACGCGCTGCCGGTCGGCGAAGGCCTGCAGGACCATTACGCCCCACGCACCGTGGCGCGCGTCAAAGACATCAAGACCATCAACGAGCTGCGTCGTGGCTGGCGTCTCTGGGTCGAGGCGATGAAATGGGCGACTCAGCGCAAAGGCCTGCTCTCACTGTCGCCGACCATGGTCTATTGCTTCTGGCATTCCGGCGAGAGCGCCGACTCGTCCGATCTCCAGCTCACCTTCACCCCCGCGTCCTACAAGGAAGGTGTGCAGGGCCAGCTTGAGGACGAACCCGGCATGACGGTCGCCTCCTGGCAGCAGCGCCCGGAGAGCCGCGGCTATGTCCGCATCCGATCCGCTGATCCGTTCGCGCCGCCGATCATCCAGACCAATTATCTCGATGCCGAGCTCGACCGCCGCGTCATCGTCGGCGGCATGAAGCTCGCGCGGCGGCTGTTGAAGTCCGCGCCGCTGTCGCCCTATTACGCCTACGAGGATTTCCCTGGCCCCAACATCAACACCGACGACGAATTCCTGGCGGCAGCCACCGAGCGCGGCACCACCACGTTCCATCCCGGCTGCACCTGCCGCATGGGCCCGGCGGACTCGACCTGGGCCGTCGTCGACGACCAGCTCCGCGTCCACGGGTTGGAGGGTCTCCGCGTCATCGACGCCTCAGTCATGCCCCGCATGATCTCGGCCAACCTCAACGCCTCCACCATGATGATCGCCGACCGCGCCTCCGACCTGATCCGCGGCAAGGCCCCGATGGAGGCTGCAAGGATTCCGGATACGGCGGTGGCGTGAGGGCACAACTGGATTACTTCGTCGTTAAGCTCCTCGTAATGACGTGGAGCGAGTGTGCCACACACTCGCTATCGTAGGGTGGGCAAAGCGAAGCGTGCCCACGCCTCTCGCGTATCGCTACCGAGTGGTGGGCACGGCGCTGTGCGCCTCTGCCCACCCTACGGCACCGTGCCACTCGAGAAGCCTCAAACTTCCCGTCGGCTCAAGAACGCCAGCCGCTCGAACAGATGCACGTCCTGCTCGTTCTTCAGCAGTGCGCCGTGCAGCGGCGGGATCAGTTTGCGCGGGTCGCGTTCGCGCAGCTGCTCGACGCTCATGTCCTCGTTGAGCAGCAGCTTCAGCCAGTCGAGCAGCTCCGAGGTCGACGGCTTCTTCTTCAGGCCAGGCACCTCGCGCACCTCGAAGAAGATGCGCAGTGCTTCCTCGACCAGGCGCTTCTTGATGTTGGGGAAGTGGACGTCGACGATGCGACCCATCGTGTCGGCGTCGGGGAATTTGATGTAGTGGAAGAAGCAGCGGCGCAGGAAGGCGTCCGGCAGCTCCTTCTCGTTGTTGGAGGTGATCATCATGATCGGGCGCTGCTTCGCCTTGATGGTCTCGCCGGTCTCGTAGACATGGAATTCCATGCGGTCGAGCTCGAGCAGGAGATCGTTCGGAAACTCGATGTCGGCCTTGTCGATCTCGTCGATCAGCAGCACCGGGCGCTGCTCGGCCGTGAAGGCCTCCCACAGCTTGCCGCGCTTGATGTAGTTCTTGATGTCGGACACCCTGGCATCACCGAGCTGGCTGTCGCGCAGGCGCGACACCGCGTCGTACTCGTAGAGGCCCTGCTGCGCCTTGGTGGTGGACTTGATGTGCCAGGTCAAAAGCGGCGCGTTCAACGCCTTCGCCACTTCCTCCGCCAGCACCGTCTTGCCGGTGCCGGGCTCGCCCTTGATAAGGAGCGGACGCTCCAGCACGATCGAGGCATTGACGGCGACCTTGAGATCATCGGTCGCAACGTAGTCCTTGGTGCCCGTAAATTTCATTGCGCGTCCTTGTTGGTCGTCATCCCAGAGCATTGCTCTGGTTGCGACATGGGAACGGCCGCACATGGCGGCCGTTCCTGGTTCGGTCAGGCTTTCAGGCCCGTCTTATCAGCGAAAGGATGACCAGCACAATCACCGCGCCGATCGTGGCATCCACGATGGAGCCGATCGTGCCGGTGGCGAGCTCGATATGCAGCTGGGGCAGCACCCAGCTGGCCACCAGCGCGCCGATGATGCCGACGACGATGTTGCCGATCAGCCCAAATCCCGCCCCGTGGACAATCTTGCCGGCCAGCCAGCCGGCAATCGCGCCAATGATGAGTGCTGCGAGAATACCCATTGCATTAGTCCCCAAAACAACCCTGTGAGAGAGGCAATTCTAGAGCAAAATGCCTCCCGGTCCAGCGCTCGGCGCTGCCCTCCGCCCCTTGACGTTGGCCACCCGACGGGCAATCTGTCACCCATGTTTCTGCAATTCTTCACCTCTCTGCGCGATGCGCAGGTCCCCGTGACGCTGCGCGAATACCTCACGCTGATGGAGGCGCTCGACGCTGACCTATCGGATTATTCGGTCGAGAATTTCTACTATCTGTCACGCGCCTCGCTGGTGAAGGACGAGCGCAACCTCGACAAGTTCGACCGCGTCTTCGGCACGGTGTTCAAGGGGCTGGAAAGCCTGCTCGACGCCATGGAGAAGGCGGAGATCCCCGAGGAGTGGCTGAAGAAGCTCGCCGAGAAATATCTGTCCGAGGAAGAGAAGAAGCAGATCGAAGCCATGGGCTGGGACAAGCTCATGGAGACGCTGAAGAAGCGCCTCGAGGAGCAGAAGGGCCGCCATCAGGGCGGCTCGAAATGGATCGGCACCGCAGGCACCTCGCCGTTCGGCGCGCACGGCTACAATCCCGAAGGCGTTCGCATCGGCCAGGAGAAGAACCGCAATAACCGCGCCGTGAAGGTGTGGGACAAGCGCGAGTTCAAGGACCTTGACGGTAATGTCGAGCTCGGCATCCGCAACATCAAGGTGGCACTGCGGCGGCTGCGCAAGTTCGCGCGCACCGGCGCGCCCGACGAACTCGATCTCGACACCACCATCCGCGAGACCGCCAATCACGGCTATCTCGACGTCCACATGCGCCCCGAGCGGCGCAATGCGGTGAAGCTGCTGGTGTTCTTCGACATCGGCGGCTCCATGGATTCGCATATCGAGCAGGTCGAGGAGCTGTTCTCCGCGGCGAAGAGCGAGTTCAAGCACATGGAGTATTTCTACTTCCACAACTGCCTCTATGAAGGCGTGTGGAAGCAGAACAAGCGCCGCTTCACCGATCGCACGCCGACCTGGGACGTGCTGCACAAGTACCCGCACGACTACAAGGTCGTGTTCGTCGGCGATGCCTCGATGTCGCCTTACGAGATCATGGTGCCCGGCGGCTCGGTCGAGCATGTCAACGAGGAGCCGGGCTCGGTCTGGCTCGACCGGATCATCCGCACCTATCCGCATACGGTGTGGCTGAACCCGGTCGCGCAGAAGCACTGGGACTATTCGGAATCCACCACCATCATCAAACGCATCTTTGCGAACCGCATGTATCCGATCACGATCGAGGGTCTGGAACATGCGATGAAGGAATTGACGCACTAGCTGCATCCATCGTCATTCCGGATGGCCGCACGCGTCCGATCCGGAATCTCGAGATGGGGAGCGTGACGATCGAGGTTCCGGGTTCGCTCGCTTCGCGACCGCCCCGGAACGACGAATGAAGAGAAGAAGGGAGAACCACATGCCCCAAAACATCACCCGCGGCATCAAGCAGCTTTGCGACGAGGCCAATGCCGAGATCGAGACCCTGTCAGCCAAGGACGCCATCGAGATCTCCAAGAACGGCGACGTCGTCATCGTCGATATCAGGGACCCTCGCGAGATCGAGCGCGACGGCCGCATCCCCGGTGCATTCTCCTGTACGCGCGGCATGCTCGAATTCTGGATCGATCCGCAGAGCCCGTATGCGAAGCCGATTTTCCAGGAAGACAAGAAGTTCGTGTTTCATTGCGCTGGCGGCCTGCGCTCGGCGCTCGCGGCCAAGACCGCGCAGGACATGGGTCTCAAGCCCGTCGCCCACATCGCCGGCGGCTACGCCGCCTGGCGCGATGCCGGCGGTCCGACGGAAGCCTGGGAGCCGAAGAAGAAGGGGTAGGGCTCGCTCTCTCCACCCGTCATTCCGGGGCGCGCGCAGCGCGAGCCCGGAATCATTCATCCACCGACTCTGCCGCACGATGGATTCCGGGTTCGTGCTGCGCACGCCCCGGAATGACAAGGAAAAATACGCATGGCCACCGATCCCCTCGTCTCCACCGAATGGCTCGCCGCCCATATCAACGATGCCAACGTCAAAGTACTCGATGCCAGCTTCAAGCTGCCGGGCGTGCTGCCTCTGCCGAAGGATGATTATCTCGCAGCCCATCTGCCTGATGCTGTGTTCTTCGACGTCGATGCGGTGTCGGATCATTCCAATCCGCTTCCGCACATGTATCCGAGCGCCGAGCAGTTCGGCCGCGATGTCGGTGGTCTCGGCATCTCCAACGCCGACACGGTCGTGCTCTATGATGCCGGCGGCTGGGTCGCCGCGCCGCGCGCGTGGTGGATGTTCCTGGCCTTCGGTCACAGCAATGTCCGTATCCTCAATGGCGGCCTGAAGAAGTGGCGCGCCGAGGGGCGCCCTGTCGAGAGCGGCGAGGTCAAGCCGAAGGCTGCGAGCTTCAAGGCCAGCTACGATCCGAAGCGCGTGCGCAGCATGCAGCAACTGATCGCGAACGTTGAAAGCCGTGCCGAGCAGGTGATCGATGCCCGCGCTGCCGATCGTTTCGAGGGGCGCGCACCCGAGCCACGCGCGGGCATCCGCTCCGGCCACATCCCCGGCGCCCGCAACGTGCCGTATGTCAAGCTGTTCGATGCAGCGACCGGCACGATGAAGCCGCTCGAGGATCTGCGCGCTGCCTTCACCGGCGCCGGCGTCAAGCTCGATGCGCCGATCGTGACGAGCTGTGGCTCCGGCGTCTCCGCCGGCGTGCTGACGCTCGCGCTGTATCGCCTCGGCATCACCGACACCGCGCTCTATGACGGCTCATGGTCTGAATGGGGCCAGGAGGGCGGCCCGGCGATCGCGACCGGCCCGGCGTAAGGTTTAGCGCGTGCGCGCAGCCGTCGTGGCGAGCGTCTGCTGCTGTTGTCCGAACGGATCGAGCGCCTGGTTGACCTGCGGAGGCGGCGCGCGCCGCACGATGCGGTGACGCTTCTTCGGCTTGTGCGCGCGGGGCTTGTTCTCTTGTGTCGCGCGGTCAGCCTTAGGCTTCGCTGGGACGAGGTCGTTCAGCGCGGCGACCTTGGCCGCTGTAAGGTCGCTCACGCGCGAGGCCAGCGCCGGTGTTGCGGTTCGCGGTACATCCGTGGCTGATATCGCCGGGGCCGGCGGCGTCGTGGCGACGGTGGCAGTCGTGTCGGCCGGAGTGAGTGTGTCAGTGGGCGCGGGAGCCGCGGCCTCGGTCCTGAGCGGCTCAGAGGCTGACGCTTCGGTGGCGAGCGGAGCCGTCTCGGCAGCCGGTGCGATGGCGGCGACCTGAATCTCGGGCTTAGGCTCAGGCTGGGCCTCAAGCGTTACTGCAGCCATCTGCTCGGGCGCGGTCTCGACCGCGGGCTGCCCGATGCTCGGGACCTGGTCGGCTATTACGGGCGCCGGTTCGCTGGCCTCAGGCGCGGGCGGCTCCACACGGAGCGCCGCGAGCACGGGCTGGGCCGGCTCGGGGCTTTGCGCGAACACCTGCTCCTGCGGGCCGTTCCGCCAGGAGGGGTTGCTGACATATTGTTCGTGGCTCGCCCGCACGAGCGCGGCGGCGCCTAGGCCGAACACCAGGATGGAGGTAGACAACAGGATCGCGGCAAGCAGGAAGCGAAAGCCGGGAAGCATTGACAGGTCGCGAATTTCCGCCCCGGCGGCGTATGGCCAGGGCCCATGAGCCATCTGAACGCGGTGACGGTACTGAATGCCGCCTTCGCCACGCGGGGGATTCGAGCTCAAATCGTGGCGAATCAGGCTGATTCGACCATATCGCAACGTCTTCGCACCGTTGCGTAAAAATCGGGGCTGATACCCCGGCAATCTACGGCGTGATGCGATTTCCGCCCCGTGATGCAACGGGGCAACTGTGTGCGATTGCATCACAAATTGCACAATCGAGCACAAATCAGCCTGTTATGTCTTGAATGTGCCGCTATCTTCGGTCATCTGGCCGTCAACGGCTCGGACGGGGCCCGGGGACTCACAAGAGCGATGATGATCAAACATTTTCTGACGATATGCGCTGCCGCAACAGTCGCTGCGGCGGGAACCTCTCTTGCACAGGCCCAGAGCTATCCGGTTCAGCAGGCGCCGAGCTATGGCGCTCCGACCGAATACCGGCCCGGCGACCGCACCCCGAATTTCGACTCGCTGGATGACGACGACGCGATGCCGCAGGCCTCACTGCCGCCGCCCGGTCCGGCTGACGATCCGCGCTACGCGCGCCCCGCCGGCCCGCCGGTCTACTCCGCGGCCCCACCGCAGGGCCCGGTGATGTCGCCGGATGATCCGCGTTACGGCCGCCCGGCTGGCGCTCCGCCGGTCTACTCGGCTAACCCGCCGCAGGGTCCGGTGATGTCGCCCGACGATCCGCGCTACGGCCGTCCTGCCGCTCCGCCCGCGGTCATCTACGCCGACCGTCCGGGCCAGGCGCCCGGCGGCGATGGCATGCGTCCGCCGGAAGGCGTTGGTGGTCCGGCGGCGACCGGAGCTATTCCGCAGCAGGACAGCGCTGGCCGGCCGATGTCGGTCGCTGCGCTGCCGCCCGAGGAGCAGCCCGATGCGGCCCCGGCGCAGCTGGCGCCGAACCTGCGCCGCCAGGAGGTCGCGTTCCAGACCAAGGAGCCGGCTGGCACCATCGTGGTCGATACCCCGAACACCTATCTGTATTACGTCCTCGGCAATGGCCGTGCGATCCGCTACGGCGTTCGCGTCGGTCGCGACGGTTTCACCTGGACCGGCGTGCAGAAGATCACTCGCAAGGCCGAGTGGCCGGATTGGCATCCGCCGGCGGAAATGATCGAGCGCCAGCCCTATCTGCCGCGCTTCATGGCCGGTGGTGAAGGCAATCCGCTCGGCGCCCGCGCGATGTATCTCGGCTCGACCGTCTACCGCATTCACGGCACCAACCAGCCCTCGACGATCGGCAAGTTCGTCTCCTCCGGCTGTATCGGCATGTTGAACGAGGACGTCACGGATCTGTTCGATCGCGCCAAGGTCGGCACCCGCGTCGTCGTGATGCCGGGCAACCCGCCGCAGGCAACCGCCTCGGCCGCGCCTGCGCCTGGTGCTGCTGGGCCGGCTCCGATGGCCGCCCAGGCAGGCCCCGTGCCGGGCACGCAGCCGACGGTGGTGCCGCCGCTGCCTGCGCCGGTCACCGTGCGCTAAGCGCTTAGCGACTATTCAAATTGCGTCAGATTGCGAAGGGCGTGCCAGTGGCACGCCCTTCGTCGTTTCAGGCCAGCTTGCGCGGCAGCTCGCTGCCCTTGGTCCAGGCGTCAATCGCCTCGACCATCTGGCCGTAATGGATGCGCAAGCCGTCCTCGGTGGCGTAGCCGAGATGCGGCGTCAGCACGAGATTGTCGAGCTTGCGGAAGGGATGCTCTGATGGCAGCGGCTCGACCGAGAACACGTCGAGGCCGGCACCCGCGATCTTGCGCTGCTGCAAGGCTTCCAGCAGCGCCTGTTCGTCCACGATCGGCCCGCGCGCCGTGTTGACGAGGAACGCGGTCGGCTTCATCCGCGCCAGATCGGCGCGGCTGACGAGACCGCGCGAGCGATCGCTCAGCACCACATGGATGGTGACGATGTCGGCCTTGGCGAACAGCTCCTCCTTGGTGGCGTAGCCGACACCGGCGGCCGCGCACTTCTCCGGGGTGAGGTTCGGGCTCCAGGCGATCACGTTCATGCCGAACGCCTTGGCGATGCGCGCCATCTTGGTGCCGAGCTTGCCGAGCCCGACGACGCCGAGCGTAAGGCCCTCGATCTCGACGCCGGCGAAGGTCTGCCAGGGCGCACCAGCATGCATGCGTGCATTCTCGCGGCCGATGCCACGGGTCAGCTCGAGGATCAGGCCCATAGCCAGCGGCGCGGTCGGATCACGCGAATATTGCGTGCCGCCGATCGCGACACCGCGTCCCTTCGCGGCCTCCATGTCGATCGATGCGTTACGCATGCCTGACGTAAGCAGCAGCTTCAGCTTGGGCAGCTTGTCGAACAGGCCTTTCGGGAACGCGGTGCGCTCACGCATCGCGCAGATGATCTCGAAATCGGCGAGCGCGCTGGCTGCGGCCTGCTCCGAGGCAAAGGGATGGCTGAACACGGTGGTGTCGATCCGATCGGAGAGTTTCGACCAGTCGGCGACGTCGAGGGCGAGGTTGAAATAGTCGTCGAGAATTGCACAGCGCAGCCGCGTCATCTGCATCGATCCATGGCGAGAGTTGATAGCGCCGGCGGGGGGCGCCATTGTCGGAACCGGGCCATGGTTGCGCGCAATCAGCCTCGCGCGCAAGCAGTCTGGGTCTTCAAAAATCCGACAGGGACGGGCGGTTCAGCGGGGCTTCAACCGGATCGGCGCATCCATGCCGTGCTTGGCGCGCCAGGCGGGACCGGGGCCCCGCATGTAATGCAGTTCGGGCCGGTAGGGGTTGAAGGCGGTGGCGAAGAAGCGCTTCCAGAAACCCTTGATCTCCAGGACGAGCGCGTTGGCGCGACCGGCTGCTGCCGGAACGGGAAGGGAATGGGTCTCGATCAGAGCCATGATGGGCCTCGCTGTGCTCCCCGATCATTCTGAGCAGGGGGCGCTGTTGCCGCGCGAAACCGAGCTTTGGCCTGATTGATTAAAAGATGGTTTCAATTGTCCGGATCGAGCTCCGGATGGTGTCCGACCAGTATTCATCCGTGGTGAACGGAGGGAAAACATTGCCCTTTGGGGGCGGGATCGCTACATCGGCGGCTAAGCAAATCCCCTCAAATTGAAGGTTTCACGGGACCCATGGCGCGCCAGTTCATCTATTTCATGCAGGGCCTGACCAAGAGCTACCCGACCCGGAAGGTGCTCGATAACATCCACCTTAGCTTCTACCCGGATGCCAAGATCGGCGTTCTCGGCGTCAACGGCTCCGGTAAGTCAACCCTGCTCAAGATCATGGCGGGCCTCGACAAGGAATATACCGGCGAGGCCTGGGTCGCCGAGGGCGCCCGCGTCGGCTATCTCGAGCAGGAGCCGCAGCTGGATCCGAAGCTCTCGGTCCGCGAGAACGTCATGCAGGGCGTCGCCAAGCAGAAGGCGATCCTCGACCGCTACAACGAGCTCGCGGTCAATTATTCGGACGAGACCGCCGACGAGATGACCAAGCTGCAGGACGAGATCGAGGCCCAGGGCCTCTGGGATCTCGACAGCAAGGTCGACCAGGCCATGGACGCGCTGCGCTGTCCGCCGGACGAGGCCGACGTCACGAAGCTCTCCGGCGGTGAGCGCCGCCGCGTCGCGCTGTGCAAGCTTCTGCTCGACCAGCCCGAACTGCTGCTGCTGGACGAACCGACCAACCATCTCGACGCCGAATCCGTGTCGTGGCTGGAAGGCCATCTGCGCAACTATCCCGGCGCGATCCTGATCGTCACCCACGATCGCTACTTCCTCGACAACGTCACGGGATGGATTCTCGAACTCGATCGCGGCCGCGGCATCCCCTACGAGGGCAACTACTCGTCCTGGCTGGTGCAGAAGCAGAAGCGCCTCGCGCAGGAAGGCCGCGAGGACGCTGCGCACCAGAAGACGCTCGCCCGTGAGCAGGAATGGGTCGCATCGTCGCCAAAGGCACGGCAGGCCAAGTCGAAAGCGCGCTACCAGCGCTACGAGGAACTGCTCAAGCAGGCCAGCGAGAAGCAGACCCAGACCGCGCAGATCATCATTCCCGTGGCTGAGCGGCTCGGTGCCAACGTGGTCGATTTCGAAGGCCTCAGCAAAGGCTTTGGCGATCGGCTCCTGATCGACGATCTCACCTTCAAGCTGCCGCCCGGCGGCATCGTCGGTGTCATCGGTCCCAACGGCGCCGGCAAGACCACGCTGTTCAGGATGATCACGGGGCAGGATAAGCCGGACAAGGGCACGATCACGATCGGCGAGACCGTGCATCTCGGCTATGTCGACCAGTCGCGCGACGCGCTCGACGGCAAGAAGACGGTCTGGGAGGAAATCTCGGGCGGCAACGAATTGATCCTGCTCGGCAAGAAGGAAGTGAACTCGCGCGGCTATTGCTCGTCGTTCAACTTCAAGGGAGCCGACCAGCAGAAGAAGGTCGGTGCGCTCTCCGGCGGTGAACGCAACCGCGTGCATCTGGCGAAAATGCTCAAGTCCGGCGCCAACGTGCTGCTGCTCGACGAACCGACCAACGACCTCGACGTCGACACGCTGCGCGCGCTGGAAGAGGCGCTGGAGGATTTTGCCGGCTGTGCCGTCATCATCAGCCACGATCGCTGGTTCCTCGACCGTATTGCGACCCACATCCTGGCCTTCGAGGGCGACAGCCATGTCGAATGGTTCGAAGGCAACTTCCAGGACTACGAGAAGGACAAGATGCGCCGGCTCGGCCAGGACAGCATCATCCCGCATCGCGTGAAGTACAAGAAGCTGACGCGGTGATGGCGGCATGATGCGGCGGGCGCTCATCGCTTCGGTGATCGTGATCACTTGCGGTTGGTCGTCCGCCCACGCCGCCGATGCTGCATTCACGCAGTTCATCGGCTCGCTCTGGCCGGAGGCGCAAGAGGCTGGCGTCTCGCGTGCGACGTTCGATGAACAGACGCGCGGGCTCGAGCCTGACTACAAGCTGCCCGACCTGATTCTCCCCGGGCGTCCCGCGACCGGCGCGCCCTCGCAGGCCGAATTCGTGCAGGTGCCGGCGGACTATGTCAGGGAAGCCTCGATTGCCAACCTCGCGGGCGAGGGGCAGCGGCTGCTGCAAAAATACAATGCCGCGTTGACGAAGATCGAGAAGAGCTCTGGCGTGCCTGCAACGGTCATGCTGGCGATCTGGGGCCGCGAGACCGATTACGGCCGCTATAAACTGCCATACGATCTCGTCCGCGTGCTGGCGACGCAGGCCTATGTCGGCCGGCGCAAGGACACCTATCGCAACGAGTTTATCCTCGCGCTGAAGATCCTTGGCGAAGGCGTGGTGAGCCGCAAGGACATGACATCGTCATGGGCGGGCGCCACGGGGCTGACGCAGTTCCTGCCGTCCGAATATTACAAGCACGGCGTCGATTTCGATGGCGATGGCCGGGTCGACATCTGGCACTCGGTGCCGGATGCGCTGGCCTCGGCCGCGCAGCAGCTCGTCAACAAGGGTTGGCAGAGCGGCGTACGCTGGGCCTACGAGGTGCAGGCACCGGCGAAAGTCGATTGCACTGTTGGTGTGCCTGAAGTGACCAAGCCGATCGGCCAGTGGTTGCGCGAAGGCTTTGTGCCGGTGCGCGGGCAGAAGCTGAGTGCCGCAGAGCAGGCCCAGCCGGCCTCGCTGCTCCAGCCGGAAGGCGTCTATGGTCCTGCATTCCTGACCACGAAGAATTACTTCGTCATCAAGGAATACAATTTCTCCGACCTCTACGTGCTGTTCGTCGGTCATCTCAGCGATCGCATGACGAGCCCGTTGCCGTTTGCGACGCCATGGTCGGCGTCGAAGCAGCTGCGTACGAAGGACGTGGAGGCAATGCAGCGCGGGCTCACGCGCGTTGGATTGTACAAGGACAAGATCGACGGCAAGGCCGGCATGCAGACGCGCGCCGCGCTCGGCGCTTATCAGAAATCGGCGGGGCTCAAGGTCGATTGCTGGCCGAGCGAAGAGGTGCTGCGCTCGATCCAGGCCGCGCGCTAAAGCATGATCCGGTAAAGTGCGAAGCGGTTTTCCGGAAAGATCATGCTCTAACAAGGAGCTAAAGCGCGATGACGATTCAATCCGATCTCATCGCGCTTTAGCTGGATTTCAAACGAAAAAAAACCGGCCGATGGTCTCGGCCGGGCTTCGATCGTAGCGCTTGGTCGGCGCCGTGCGATCAGATCAGTAGCAAACGCGAACCGGGCGAACGACCCAGCCGTAGCCGTCCCAATAGCGCTGACGCTGCCAGTAGCAGGGCGGCGGGGGCGGGCCGGGCTCGGCGACGTAAACCGGACCACCATAGGCCGGACGGCTTGAGGCGATGGCGCCGCCGATGATCGCGCCGCCGAGCAGGCCGGCAGCAATGCCGACGCCGACACCGTCATGGGCCTGGGCGGACGGCGTGGCAGTCACCAGCGAACCGGCAACCGTCGCGACCGTGAGGGCGGCAACAATAGTCTTCTTCATGCTTCTGGCTCTCCTGGGAGAAGGACGTCCCTTGTTAGGAGCGTCCGGGGTTCAAAGGTTCACGCACACTGTGAGGGAATTGGCCTTGCCGCTAGGAAGCGCGCAAATGGTCAATCCACGGTAAACGCACAGGGAGCTGTGACGAGAAAAAGCGGTCTTTTTCAGGCCTTGAGATGAACGGCGCATCCGTAGTGAACCGGCCCGACGGAAGCGGCTCGAACGATCCGGCTTAATGCGCCTCAGCCACAGACTCGGACGCGACGGACGCGCCAGGCGTAGCCGTCCCAGAAGCGCTGCTTCTGCCAGACGCAGCCACCGCCGTAATAGTCGTCGGCGACGTAGCCGGGACCGGGTGCGTAATAGCGGGGCGGATAGTAGCCGGGGCCGTAGCCGTAACCGGGGCCTGGTCCGTAATAATACGGAGATGCCAGGGCGCCGCCGACGATGGCGCCACCAATGATGCCGGCGGCGACACCCGCCGCGACACCTCGCTGCGCATGAGCCGGCGTTCCTGCGGTCAGGACCAAGGTGGTAGCAGCAGCCATTGCCATAAGCGTCTTCATCATCGGCTCGACCTTTCACGGGAACGCATAACTCTCAGGGCCAAAGTTCCATATTTCGCTTGAATGATCAATGAACGGCGCGTTGGCCGGCTGCGACCAATTGGTTGATGCGGAGGCTTTGAAGCACAGGAGACCACGATGAACGCCCTGACGAATGCCCTGATCGCCCTCGGCGGCGTCGGCGTGGTTGGCTATGCCCTGATGACCCATCTGCAGAACCGCACCCAGCGGCCGCGCGCCAGGGCGGGCGGCGATGGCGGCGGCAGCGACGGCTATTCGGATACGAGCAATGACGGCTTCTCGCTGGGAAGCTGGTTCTCCAGCGACAGTTCCGGAAGCTCGACCGACAGCGGCAGTTGCTCCGCCAGTGATAGTGGCAGCAGCAGCGGCGGAGATTGCGGCGGTGGTGGCGGCGGCGATGGTGGCGGCGGCGGGAGCAGTGATTAAGCCCGGTCCGGCATCATCTTGATCCAGCGCAACTCCCTATTTTAGAGCCGTTCTAGGCTCTATCCGGGCCAGTTTGGAATAGCTTGAAATACCGCTTTTTCCTTTTGCATCCGGCCGGCGCGTTAAATATCGATGATGGTGCATCACCGAAGGGCCTACCGCTTCCATGATCGTTTGTTCCTGTAACGTGCTGAGCGATGACGACATCCGCGCCGCCGTCGCCGAGTCCGACGATGCTGTGCGTCATGCCAAGCAGGTCTATGGATGCCTCGGCTGTAGCGCCGAATGCGGTCGCTGTGCCCGAACGATCAAGACGATCATCGACGAAGCGCTCGGCCCATGTGCGCAGTCGTGCTGCGCCGGTTGCCCGCACAGCCACACAGTGGCGGCGAATGACGAAATCGCCGAACCCGCCCAGTTCGCCCTCGCGGCCTGCTGAAACCTTACCGCATCCCATCCGAGCTTTTCCCCGGCCGCGTCCCGGTCGCCGGTTGCTCTCATGTTTGATCTCATTTAGAAGCGTTCTAAAATCGGTTGGGGCTGATTTGGACTGCAAGAGCTGGAGTGAACCATGCAGGGCGACGCAAGAGTCATCGACTATCTCAACAAGGCACTGCGTCACGAGCTGACTGCGATCAACCAGTACTGGCTGCACTATCGCTTTCTCGACAATTGGGGCCTGCTGGATATGGCGAAGGTCTGGCGTAAGGAGTCCATCGAGGAGATGGAGCACGCTGACAAGCTCACCGCGCGCATCCTGTTCTTCGACGGCTTCCCGAACATGCAGGTGCTGGATCCCCTGCGTATCGGCCAGAACGTCAAGGAGATCATCGAGTGCGATCTCGCCGCCGAGATGAGCGCGCGCGCACTCTACCAGGAAGCGGCGACCTACTGCCACAGCGTCAAGGACTACGTCACCCGTGACCTGTTCGAGAAGCTGATGAGCGACGAAGAGCACCACATCGACTTCCTCGAGACCCAACTCGATTTGATCGGCCGCATCGGCCTCGAGCTCTACACCCAGAAGCACGTCGGCGGGCTCGAGGGCGAGGGGCACTAGCGACTAACGCTGCCACATGCACCGCTGTCGTCCTGGCGCAGGCCGGGACGATACTTTGATTGTCGCGCCAGCTGACCTCACAACTGCGTCTTGTAACGCTCTTCCACGATCTCCTGGCTTTCCGGCTCGCCGAGGCCGGTCTGGTCGTGGATCACCTGGGCGACACTCGGCATCACCGAGCGCTCGACCTTTTCCGGCGACCACAGCTTGGAGCGCATCAGCGCCTTGCCACAGTGGAAGTAGACTTCGCTGACGGCGACGTTAAGCACCGCGCGTGGCGGCTTGCCGAACTCCACCATCGAGGCGAGCAGATCCGGATCGATCGAAAGTGTGCCGCGCCCGCCGACGCGCAGCGTCTCGTCGATCCCGGGCACGAAGAACAGCAGATGCACGAACCCCGAGCCCTCGACGACATTGCGAAAACTGTCGATGCGGTTGTTGCCGGCACGGTCGGGCATGAGCAATTGGTTGGGGCCGGCAACGCGGGCAAAGCCGACGCTGCCACCGCGCGGTGAGGCATCGACGCTGCCATCGAGACCCGATGTCGCGAGCACGCAGAACGGCGACATCTCGATGAACTTCTTCGCGTGCGCATCGATGGCGGGACGCGCTTTCGCGATCACGCGCGGGGTTGGCTTCGCATAGATGGTGGCGAGGTCTTCGGCGCAAAGGTCGGTCACGAAGGTCTCCCTGATTGAAGCTTCGAGGATATCACTCTCCGGCCTTGCCGCTATCACCTTTGTGAGGCCGCCACGGCCAATCGATCACCCCGGCAGCGTACAGTGCCCACCAGATCAGGACCGGCTGAAGTGCCAGCCGTGGCCCGTGATAGAGCCAGCTGTTGGGAATGGGCGGAAGGTCGATGCCTTCGATGGCATGCTTGATGTTCGCAGGCCAGACGCAGAGCGCATAGAGCGCGAGTGCGACGCCCGCCCACCAGCGCAACGGTCTCGTCACCAGCGCGATGGCACCTGCGATTTCACAGATGCCGGTGACCAGAATGATTTGCGTCGCAAACGGAACCCAGGACGGCGTGATCGCGAGAAGTTTGTCCGGGATCCGCAGATGCGCGGTGCCGGCCGCAAGATAGAACGCCGCGAGCACAAAGCGCATCACGGCGCGTGATCTGTCGTCTGCAGAAGCCATCAGTTGAACTATCATGCGGGCAGCGAAGGCGCCACCGCGGGCTACACCGCGTCGGCAGGCACGAAGCAGCTGATGATGATGGCACCGCGATGGTGGACGTACCACACCACGGCCTGACCGACCGGATTGCCGCGATCCCTGATGATGGCGCGCTCTGGCACCTCCATCCACTGTCCCTCGATCGGCACCCAGTAAGCACCTTTGCGCACGTCGTAGTCCGTGCGGTGTCCATCGGAGATGTCGCAGCAAGGTACGCCGTTAGGCGCGATCACGCTCTTGAACCAAGCGCGGATGTCGGGCGGAACGCTGTCGTACTGACCATTGTCGAACGCGAGCGCGGTGCCCGTCATCGCGGCGAGCCAAACGCACAGCGCAAGCCTGTGCATGCAAATCCTCCTCATCGCGTTTTCGATTCGCATCTTTGACGCGATTAAGCCCGAGCCGTCGGCTCATTGCATGCTCAAATAATATGCGGCGCCGAGGCGCCGCATATGATGCGTTGCGATATCGCGGTCGCTCGGACGATGTCTACATCGTGCGCTGCGGTGCGGTTTGCATCAATTGCCTGATCTGCTCGCTGTAGAATTTTGCGTTGCTGGTGGTGCCATGGCCGCGCGTCTCGGTGCTCGCGGGGATCAGGTACAGCTTGCCGTTCTTGACCCGCTTCATCGCGGCGTCCGTGAGTCCGGTCTCGGGCGGGTTGCGCTCGTCGTCGGCGGCATTGATCAGCAGCAGCGAGGCCTCGATGGCCTCGAGCTTCTCGGCAGCGTTGTAGTCGTGCGAGGACTCCCACTGATACACGTAGTCGTTCGCGTCAGCAGTGATCGGCGTCGCCAGCCGCTCGCTGACGATCGCGTCGGCCTTCGACGCGGTCGGCGCCTGCTGCTGGTAGGCGAGCGTGCCACCGATGCTGGCGATGCCATAGGCGGTGATCGCGTACTTCATCATCCGTGGTTGGCTGGTATAGTTGCCGCCGTTGTAGTCGGGATCGTTCCTGATGGTGTCGAGCATGATCCGCCGCAGCATCCAGTTGCGTGACGCCATCTCGGTCGGCTGCGAGGCCATCGGTACCAGCGCATCCATGTCCTTTGGATATTTCTCGCCCCAAAGCCACGTCTGCATGCCACCCATGGAGTTGCCGATCACGAGCCGAAGGTGCTTGACGCCGAGGCCTTCAGTCACGAGGCGATGCTGCGCCTCGACCATGTCGTCGTAATCGTATTTCGGAAAGCTCGTCTTCATGCCGTCGGAAGGCTTCGACGATTTGCCGTGGCCGATCGCGTCAGGGAGAATGATGTAATATTTGGATGCATCGAGCGGCTGCCCGGCGCCGAACAATTCGCCGGCGAAGGCTGGCGTCAGCATGCTCGCGCCCGAGCCGCCGGTGCCGTGCAGCACCAGCACCGGCTGTCCGGTCGGGTCACCGATCGTGGTGTAGTGCAGCTTCACTTCCGGCATCACCTCGCCGGTGTGGAATTTGAAGCCCTTCGCGATCCAGTCGCCCTGCTTGGGCGCAGGGTAATCGGCTGCGAACGCCGATGCCGAAATGGACAGCAGAGCGGCCGACAGCGCCGCACAACAAGCTTTCATGTTCCTCTCCCCAGGGCGGCTCATATCCGGCGGCCGCGTTGGCGTGGATCTTAGCAGAAGAGGGCGGAACGATGTAGGATTTCGGTTCAGCCGATCGTCTATGAGGAAACCACCGGGAGAAGCTGCATGTGCCGCAACATCAGAACGTTGTTCAATTTCGAGCCGCCGGCGACGGAGGATGAGATCCACGCCAGTGCACTGCAGTTCGTGCGAAAGCTCTCCGGCTTCAACAAGCCATCCCAGGCCAATGAGGCGGCGTTCGACCGCGCGGTGGCGGAGGTTTCAGACGCTGCGCGAAAGCTGCTGACCTCGCTGAATACCCACGCGCCGGCGCGCGACCGGGAGGTCGAAGCGGAGAAAGCGAAGGAGCGCTCGCGGCTGCGCTTCGGCTAGAGGTTCCACAAAGCTCCATCGTGACGTGCCTCACGGAAGCGGCGGTCATGACGCGCGATGATGTCTGCCGGGGTTCTGACAACCCGGAGCAGGAACCATGAGCCGTCCCCTTCTTCCGCTGAAAGCCGGTGCCATCATATTCACGCTGTTGTGGACCGCGTGGATGATGTGGTGGAGCGGCTCGTTCTCGAGCGCGAACGTGGCGATCCTGGCGGTTTGCGGCGCGGCAGTCGGCTATCTCTGGTACCGCGCCATGCGCTGGCAGTTCGAGCGCATGGGCATGGTGCCGCGGCGGGACGAGCCGGCGAAGTAGCTGCGCCCGCTAGTCCTTGTGGCCGTGCTTCCTCTTTTTCTTCTTTTTCTTGGGCCCGTCGCCTTCGTCCTCCTCGCTATCGCTATCGGAGGACGCATCATCAGCCTCGTGCACTGCAGCTTCGAGGGCGGCGCGCTCGGCGGCCTCCTGCTCGCGCTGGCGGCGGCGCTCATCCCAGGCGTCGAAGAGCTGCTCGAGCCACGGCAGCACTTGCTCGATCGACGGTAATTGGCCTGATGGGCCCGGCTCGCCGCGCGGGCCTTGAGGACCGGCGGGGCCCTGGGGCCCGGCTGGGCCCTGCGGTCCCGCGGCTCCCCGCGGACCGGCTTCGCCCGGCTTGCCCGGCAAACCAGGCTTGCCCTGAGCGCCAGCCTTTCCGGCCGGTCCCGGCTTGCCCTGCGGCCCCGGCTTGCCGCGTGCGCCGTCCGGGCCTCGTTTGCCCGGATGACCCTGCGGCCCCGGCCGTCCCGGTTCGCCCTGCCGTCCGCGCGGACCCTGAGGTCCCGGCCGTCCCTGATCGTCTGCCACGCCGCTGCTCCCTCTTAGCACGCTTGCTACTTAGCGGCGTTTGACGACAGCAGCAATTCCGCCCGCGCGTCGTGGCGAGCTTGATCAACATCAATCGGCGCGGCTGGACGCCGTGCCATTGACGACGTGCGGCCATAACCCTTGCGAGGAACGACCGATGCGCGCAGCCTGGAAAATCTTCTGCCTGTCCGCGATCGTTCTTGCGGCGACGCTCGGCCTTGCTCATCTGCTCGTGCCCGACGTCGTCCCGGTTGGCTATGCCGAGGAGCCGCAGCCGTCATGGGCGATCCTGACGGCCTTCGCGTTGCGCGCAGTCGCGTTGACTGCGGCCTGGGTCGCGATCATCACGTTGTCACTGCTTGTAGGCACGAAGCTCTATCGGACGTTCTTCGGCGCCGTCACGCGCTAGTCGTGATAGGCCGGCACCTCGATGCCGGAGGCGGCATAAATCCTGATCTTGTTGCGCAGCGTGCGCACCGACAGGCCGAGCACACGCGAGGCACGCGTGCGGTTGCCGTCGCAGCGCGCGAGCGTCTGGAGCACGAGCTCGCGCTCGACCTCATCGACGGTCGCTCCGATCAGCAGTGGAACGATCTCGTTGGGTGCAAGGAATTGCGCGCCCTGCTCGGGCGCTGCGACATGAACAGTGGTCATCAACACACTCCCCGATCAACGCCCGCTTCCATCGTTGGAAGCGGATCGAGAACAAACGACCCCCAAGCCGTATATCCTAAGCCGTAGATCTACGGTGGGCGGGTTTGGTTAACGAAAGGTTAATTCCGGGCGATCGCACGAATTGACCTTGGGAATGCCGCTGCGTTGCCGCGATTGGCACGAGATGCATAGCGATACGGCCGCATCTCGCGCGGCTCACACCGTGCGATAACCGCCATCCACCATGACGATCGATCCCGTGACGAAAGACGACAGGTCTGACGCGAGGAAGATTGCAGGACCGACGATGTCTTGGGGCTTACCGGTGCGCGCGAGCGGGGTGTGATCGACGAAGGCCTGCACCAGCGCAGGATTGGTGGCGCGCACATGCGCGTTGATGTTGGTCTCAATGAAGCCTGGCCCGATCGCGTTGACGCGGACGCCTTCCTTGCCGAGCTCGACCGCGAGCGCCTTGGTGAAGCCGAGCACGCCGTGCTTCGACGTGGTGTAGGCCGCCGAGCTCGGCGTGCGCAGATGCACGAAGGACTGGATCGAGGCGATATTGATGATACGGCCCTTGGCTGCGCGCAGCGGGCCAAGGAAGGCCTGCGTCGTGTTGAAGACGCCGTTGAGGTTGAGCGAGATGATGTCGTTCCAGTCCTTCGCCACCGCCTCGGTCTCGGCGGTGATGGCATTGCGGCGGGTGATGCCGGCATTGTTGACAAGGATCGACACTTGCCCGACCTTGTCGGCAACTTGCTTGGCGAGAGCAAAGCAGTCGTCGCGCTTGGTCACGTCGAGCGCAAAGCTCTCGGCCTTGCCGCCGGCCTTGCGGATCTCCTCGGCGGCCTCCGCGACCGTGCCGGCATTGAGGTCGAGCAGCACCACTTGCGCGCCCTCGCGGGCATAGCCGGCGGCGATCGCCCGGCCGATGCCGGAACCGGCGCCCGTGACGACAGCGATGTGGTTTGCGAGCAATGCCATGGCAATTTCCTCCCGATTTCGTTTCTAAGTTTCATGAAAGGCTAACTCGAAATTAAGGGGTCGGAAACGGCAGCCTTGGCATACTCGTCTGCGTTGCTAAACGTTGCGCGCATGATGGAACGACTTGAATCCTGGAAACTGGCGCTCGAGCGCCTGCGGTCGGCGGATACAGCTGATTGGGCCGAGGCGGGCCGGCTCGTGGCCGAGATCATCAGGATGAGCACGGACGCAACGTTGCGCCAGGCCGCCGAACAGGCATTGCCCGTGCTGCGTCAGGCCGTGGGCACTGATGATCACGGCGTGAACCTCGCCGCCCGACGCCGCATCGGTGTGATCCTCGATGTCGTCCATGATCTGACCGCGCCGCGCTTCGGCCGTCGCAACGGGGCACCAAAGAAGCTGTCCAGCGAGGACCGCGCCCGCAAGATGCTGGGCCTGCCGCTCGCGGTACAGCTCACTTGCGAGGACATCAACCAGGCCTATCGCCGCGCCGCCAAGGGCATGCATCCCGACCGGGGCGGCAGCGCGCAGGCCTTCATCGACTTGTCGGCCGCGCGCGATGTCCTGATTCATCCCGGCGCGCACAAGGACCCCTGAGCGCTCAGCTCTTGTTGACGCAGCTCGGATAGGGTGCGGCCTCGCCTGATACGATCGGGCAGAGATCGATCGGGTTCAGATCGCGCAGGCGCGTTTCCCACCTGGTGTCGTTGATCGGCGGCTCGTCGCTTTCGGGGCCGCGTTCGGCCCATTGGATCGTGTAATAGTCGCTCGCGCCCTTGAGCGTGATCAGCAGCGTGGTCTCGCTGTGGCGCGTCGGGCCGCTGTCGATGCGGCCGCAACCGATCACCGCGACGAAGCCCTCGAAGCGGCCGAACATGGTCTCGCCCAAGGGCCTCGCCGCAAAACTGTCGGGGCAGGCCGATCTGAAGCCGCCGGCGATGGTGCCCGCGAACATCTCCGGCGAGCTCCCTGGCTTCAGCGTCATGCCCTTCTCGCCTGTCACCGTGATCATCTGCGTCCAGCGCTCGGGCGTCTCGCCCTTGAGCACGGCTTCGCGGATGTAGTGACTGCCCTTGGTGTTCTCGAACACGACGGCGAAATGCGATGGCATCGCGAAGGAGACGAGCTGGCCGAAGATCGGCGAGATCACGCGGAAGGATTGCGGAGCTTGCGCCTGTGCTGCTGCGGCGAGCAGGAGCGAAGCGGTGAGGGCCGCCGGCGTCGTGGTCCGTGTGCGCATCGACCTGTACCTCCGGGAGGCAAAAAAACGACCGGGCAAGGATGCTAGCGTCGCATCCTTGCCCGGCCCTGTCGTCCGCCGATCGAAATGTTACCAGCTGCAGTGGCCGGCCTTCAACGCAGAGTCCTTCATCACGAGCGCGTCGACGAAAGTCGGCACACTCGCGCTGGCGCGATGATAGCCGGCGGGCCACGGCGTGGTCGGAATGCTCTCGTCCCAGATCTGGCAGAGGCCGCTGTCCTGCCAGCGGATCAGGTGATAGCCGGCTTCGGCCGGGCTCGCCGCGACGAAGGCGGCAGCGGCAAGACCGGCGGCAGCGCAGAGCATGGAAATACGACGCATGGATCAGCTCCTCAAATTGAAAGATGTGATGCGCCTCCCGACAATGACGGGGAGGGGTGCGGGGCGCTTCCTCAGCCTGCGTCCCGGACAAGAGGTGAGTAGTTCCGTGTGCTGATCAGGTTCAAAGCGCAAGCCTGCGAAATTGCCGAATTCGCCGGCCAAAAGAACAGGGCGGGCTGCTCGCGCAACCCGCCCTCATCAAGGATCGGCCTGATGGCTTAGAGCGTGCAGCGGCGCTCGCCGCGCATCTTGATCTGCAGGTCGGAGGCCTGGGTGAAAGTCGGGAACGGCTTGCTGACGACCTTGTAGGTCGAGACGCCCCACTGCATCGGCTTGTAGTGCAGGTCCTCGTTCCAGACCTGGCAGATGCCCGTGTTGTCCCAGCGGATCACGTAATAGCCGACCTTCGCGAAGGCGGGCGCGGCAAAGACGGAGCTGGCGATGCCGGCAACGGCACAAAGGGCGAAAACGCGACGCATGGAAAATCTCCTGGTGGGAAGGTGATGGGTCAACTCGTGCGGCAAAACGCTGCGTCTTGCAAGCCGCAGCAGGGCCGTTCACGGATATGTCAGGCGCATGGCTGCGGTCGCCGCTTGACTAGCCCTTGGCCAGCGACGCCACCGCCTCGATCTCGATCAGCATTTTCGGATCGGGCAGGGCCTGCACCACGCAGGTGGTGCGTGCAGGGAACGGCGGCGGGCCGAACGCGCCGGCATAGAGCGCATTCATCGCGGCAACGTCTGAAGCGCGGGTCAGCAGCACGTTGACCTTGACGAGGTCGCGGGTGGTGGCGCCGGCCTCGTCCAGCACCCGCTTGATGTTGACGGCGACATTGGCGAACTGCGCCTCGAACCCCGCAGGCAGCGCACCCTGGGCGTCGAAGCCGGGAATGCCCGAGACGAACAGCAGCTCGCCGACGCGGGTCGCGAAGGACAGCGGCGGCGCCTTGACGTGCGGCGGGGGCGCGAAATGCTGGATCGGCATGGGGGCCTCGGATGTGTGATGGAGCTGGCGGCGAGCGTAGCGCTGTGCGGGGCCTGCTCCAACCAAAAACGCGAAAACAACCCCATGCACAGTAGAAATCGTTGGAAATATTAGATTTCGGGAATGGAGAAATTAAGATTGCTCCGTCGGGCAAAACAGTGGCAGAATGGCATCGTGGGATTGCGCGGGTGTGTCGACGCGCCGCTCTTCTTCGCTCTCCCCGCGTACGGCGAGAGGGAGAGAAATTCCCCATCATGTTGCCGCCGCGATCGATAGGATAGATTGCGGCGTCTGATTCGCTTTTCCTTTCCAGAAAATAGCCCCCGGAGACGCCTCATGAAGATTGCTTCCACCTTGCGTGCCGCGCTCGTCGCCATGGCCGCGCTGGCCGGCCTTTCGACCGCGGCGCAGGCCGACGGCGGCACCGTGGTGCTGACGATCTACAAGGCGGGCTGGTTCATCGGTGGCTCCGGCGGCTCGGGCGTTTTGAACTTCCGCGGCCGCTCCTACGCGCTCTCGACCGGCGGGCTCGATTACGGCCTTGTGTTCGGCGGCTCCAAGACCGTGCTGCGCGGCCGCGTCTCCAATATCGTCAGGCCCTCCGACGTCGCCGGCGTCTATGGCGCGGCCGGTGCGGGCCTTGCGGTCGGCCGCGGCGCCCGCGCCATCGTGCTGACCAACCAGAAGGGCGCGGTGCTGGAGCTGTCGGGCACCCAGACCGGCCTGATGGCGAATGCCGATCTGAGCGGGCTTGCGATCACGATGCGGTAGAGGACGGTGCTATAGGGTGGGCAAAGGCGCAAAGCGCCGTGCCCACCATTCTCCGTGATGGATACAGATCGTGGGCACGCTTGCGCTTTGCCCACCCTACGAGTTCTCGCAATGACGGAAAGAGCTACTTCCCGCTCACCATCGCATGCACCCGCTCGCAATGCGCGACCAGATTTGCATGCGCCTCGACGAACGCCTTCAGCGGTGTCGGGATCGGGAAGTAGTAGATATTCGCGATGAAGCCGTAGATGCCGGCATCGCAGCTGGTGGGCCGCTCGCCATCGACGAAACCGGACGCGGGCACGATTCCCGCCAGCACCTGCAGATCGGTAAGTCCCCGCGCATAGGCCTGCTCGGGCGTGTAGCGGCCGATGCCCTGGTAATGATAGCGCTGCGAATTATAGGCCCTTGCCTTCTCGAATCCTGCTGCGTCGATCTGCGGATGCTGGGCGATGAAGCCGTCGCGGAACGCCGGATAATAGCGCTCGTCCTTCCAGCGCGAATAGGACATCACCCAATAGAGATCATCCAGCATGCGCGTGACGAGAAGATGGGTGCGGCGCTGTGCCGGCGACAGCGCGGCGTCGATGACGAGGTGATACTTCCTGATCGCATGCGCAATGATGGTCTCGCTGTCGCCGATGGTCTCGCCGTCATCGACGACGTAGGGCAGTTGCCCGCGCGGCGCGGCAGAGGCATCGAAGACGTGCTCGTGCACGAACGGGATGCCTGCGAGCTTCAAGAAAGCGTAGACCTTCAGTCCGTAGCCGTTGTTGTCTGCGACGCCAAACAATTCGGGATACGAATAAAGGGTCAGCATGGGTTGCTCGCTTATTTGCCGGCCGGTTCGTTTGCCCGCTTGCCGGTGGTCATCGCCTTGGCCTGCTTGCTGGAGCGGATCATCAGGAACGATCCTGACGTGCCGGGCAGCCGCCAGCGCCCGTCGATCTCGGTCGCCTCGCCGTTCATGATGCCGTCATAGTGCACGATGTCGAAGCCGTAGCCCGGCGGTTCGTAGCGCTTGACGAACGACACGGCGTGGCCTGAGCGATGGCCCGTGATCGAGGCGCTGTGGGTTCGCACCGGGCAGTGCGGATTCGAGCAGGGCTCGGTGACGTGGCCTGCAAGCGCGCCGCCGGCCTCGACCAGGGTCGCCGTGAACGTGACCATTCCCGTGCCGGGTTGGATGTAAGTGCCGTCCCAGACACCGGAGAGATCGTCGCTCATGGCGGCGGTTTCCTCTGAACAATCATTCCGGTTGATCCCGGCTTTTCCACCCAAAGTCGTATCGCCCCGGTTCCGCGCTTGCAATAGTCCGCGGACGTCCATTGGTCGCGGGATGCGCGACATCATCCGTTCGGTGGACTGCGGTCCCCTCAAGGCAAAAAAAAGAGCCATTCCGCCTGTCGGATGATCGTCCGCTCGTTCGTTCTTCGGGCGACGGCGCATCTCGGGTGCGTCCGGTTCGACGCGAAAGGATAGCGCATATGACCTCCATCACGCCGTTTCTCTGGTTCGACAACAACGTTCCGCAGGCCGTCGCCTTCTACAAATCGGTGTTCCCCAACGCTGAGGTCGAGACCGTCAGCGACTTCATGGCGGTGTTCGAGCTCGAGGGCCAGCGCTTCCACGCGCTCAACGGCGGGCCGCAATACCGCTTCAACGAGGCGGTGTCGTTCTTCATCAGCGTCGAGACGCAAGAGGAGGTGGACTATTTCTGGACCCGCCTCACCGCCGACGGCGGCGAGGAATCCCGCTGCGGCTGGCTGAAGGACAAGTTCGGCTTGTCCTGGCAGGTGATCCCGTCGGCACTCGGCCGCTATCTCGGCGACCCCGACCGCACCAAGGCGAACCGCGTGATGCAGGCGATGATGGGGATGCGGAAGATCGTGATTGCGGATCTGGACAAGGCGTATGTGGGGTGAGGGGACGGCGGCTTTGTGTGACCTGCTAACCAAATCCACGGTGGAGTAGGGTGGGCAAAGGCGCGCTCTTCGCGCGCCGTGCCCACGTTCTGCCGGATTTGCAGAGAGATCGTGGGCACGGCGCAAGAGCGCCTTTGCCCACCCTACGAGACCTGCGATCGCTTCGCGAACTTGCTCTCCATCGCTATACTGCCTGATATCAGCAAGATGGTGATCCCATGGCAAGAGAATTGGAAGGCAAGGTTGCGGCGGTGACGGGGGCCGCGTCGGGCATTGGCCTTGCGAGCACTGAAGCGATGCTGGCCGCGGGTGCGCGGGTGGTGATGGTCGATCGCGACGAGGCCGCGTTGACGGCGCTCAATCGCAAGCATGGCGACGCCGTGATCCCGCTGCTCATCGACCTGCTCGATCCCAAGGACTGCGCAACGCTGCTGCCGCGCGTGCTGGAGAAGGCCGGGCAGCTCGACATCTTCCATGCCAATGCGGGCAGCTATGTTGGCGGCGACCTGATCGATGCCGACAGCACGGCGATCGACCGGATGCTGAATTTGAACGTCAACGTCGTGATGAAGAACGTGCACGACGTGCTGCCGCACATGATCGCGCGCCGAACCGGAGACATCATCGTGACGAGCTCGCTTGCGGCGCATTTTCCGACGCCATGGGAGCCGGTCTATGCGTCGTCGAAATGGGCGATCAACTGCTTCGTACAGACGGTGCGGCGCCAGGTGTTCAAGCACGGCATTCGCGTCGGCTCGATCTCGCCCGGCCCTGTCGTCACCGCGCTGATCGCGGACTGGCCGCCTGAGAAGCTGAAGGAGGCGAGGGAGTCCGGAAGCCTGCTGGAGCCCAGCGAAGTCGCTGACGTCGTGATGTTCATGCTGACGCGGCCGCGTGGCATGACCATCCGCGACGTCGTGATGATGCCGACGAATTTCGATCTGTAGGCGTTGCTCTTGTAGGGTGGGCAAAGGCGCGCGTCCTCGCGCGACGTGCCCACGTTCTATCGGAGAGAGGTGGTGGGCACGGCGCTTCGCGCCTTTGCCCACCCTACCGCACCGCGCCTAGCCGGTCGCCGCCGTGAACACCGCCAGCTGCGCCTCGAATGCGCGGCGAAAGGCCGGCCGCGCTTCGCCGCGGGCGACATAGGACGCGAGGGTCGGATAGTCCTCGAGCATGCGCGATGTCATCAGCCGGCGCAGCACCGTCACCATCAGCACGTCGCCGGCGCTGAACGCGCCGTCGAGCCAGTCGCCGCCGCCGAGATGGCGGGACAACTCGCCGAGCCTGATGCCGACGCGATTTCTCAGGATCGGCAGGCGCTTCTCATACCAGCTCTCGTCGTGCTCCAGCAGCATCGCCATCCCGAGCTCGACGATCGGCGGCTCCATCGTGTTGAGCGCGGCAAACATCCAGGCGATCGCGCGGCTCCTGGCGTTCGTGTCCTTCGGCAGCAGGCCGTCATGATGCTCGGCGATATGCAGCACGATCGCGCCGGTCTCGAACAGCGCGAGATCGCCGTCCTCATAGGTCGGGATCTGCCCGAACGGATGCAGCGCCAGATGATCGGGCTGCTTCATTTGATCAAACGACAGCAGCCGAACGTCATAGGGCTGGCCCACCTCCTCGAGCGCCCAGCGCAGGCGCATGTCGCGCGCCTGTCCCCGGCCGCGGTCGGGCGAGTTTGCGAAGGCGGTGATGGTGGGCATGCGGGGCTCCGGGGTGAGCAGGATTGATGTGCGGAGGACGAACGAGCGAGGCGGATTCCGACTCCTGCTTCGGATGATAGAACGCTGCGAACCCCAAATCGGGTGTCGTCCCGGCGAAGGCCGGGACCCATATGTGGACGGCCCCCGTGGCACAAGAGCTTTGTCAGGTTTGATCGGATCGCTTGCATCCATATGTGCGGCCTGTTGGGTGCAGCTTGCTAGCCGCTGGCCAA
>NZ_CAKZHY010000122.1 GCF_936928535.1 uncultured Bradyrhizobium sp.
AGTTCGGCGCGCTGCGGGTGAAGACCGATGCCTGTTACACGCGGCCCGCGACCGAAGCCGCCAACACCGACGCGTTCGTCGAGGTCGACGAGATCACCTTGCAGGGCGAGGTGAAGCGGATCTTCTCCGGCTGGATGTTTGCTGCAAGCCCCGGCCTGCACGGCGTCGAGCATCCGATCTACGACATCTGGCTGACCGATTGCAAAGAGCCACAGCAGACCATTGCGACGGCGGCACCCGATCCCGCGACCAAGCCGGCTCCGCCGCCGCCGCCTCCGGCGCAGAAGAGGGCCGCGCCGAAGCAGGCCGTGCAGCGTGCGCCGCAGCCCCTGCCGCCACCACAGCAGCCGCAGGCGGCCCCGCCGCCACCTCCGCCGCCGGAGCAGCGGCCGGGCCTGTTCGGTATCCCAGGGTTTGGCCGCTAGGCCAAATCCCCCAGGGTTTGGCAGCCGGTAAGGCTGATCTATTGGCGCGAGGCGATGATCTCGAGCGCGCGTGCACCCGGAATCGCTTCGCCTTTGGAGAGCCGCAGGAAATCTCCGGGCTCGCCGGCGAGCGCCTTGTCGAGCAGCGCGGTGTAGCGCCGCCGCGAGATTTCGGACGCACCGAAGCTCTTGAGATGCTCGGTGACGTATTGCGTGTCGAGCAATTCAAAGCCGCCATGGATGAGGCGCGCGACCAGATGCACCAGCGCTACCTTGGAGGCATCGCGCGCGGTGTGGAACATGCTCTCGCCGAAGAAGGCGCGCCCCAGGCTCACGCCATAGAGACCGCCGACGAGGTCGTCACCCTGCCAGGCCTCGACGCTGTGACAATGGCCGAGCTCGTAGAGGCCGCCATAGAGGTCGCGGATGCGCTTGTTGATCCAGGTGTCCTCGCGCCCCGCTTGCGGCGCCGCGCAGCCGGCGATGGTCGCCTTGAACGCGGTGTTCACGGTGACGCGAAACGCATCCGAGCGCACCGTGCGCGCCAGCCGCGAGGCGACGCGAAAGCCGTCGAGCGGGATCACGCCGCGCATTTCCGGCTCGACCCAGAACAGGGTCGGGTCGTCAGCGCTCTCGGCCATCGGAAAGATGCCGCAGGCATAGGCGCGCAGCAGCACGGCCGGCGTGATTTCAGACGAGGCGGAGTCGCGCGAAGTCATGATCGCGACAATAGCAGGATCGCGCCGCTGGTGCGATGGGTGCGAACGAGCGGCGCGGATCAGCCCGCTGCGGCGCTGTTCGTCTTGTCTACGACGGCGGGGGTGCGCTGGAACCGCAGGTAGATGCGGGTTCCGGAATGGTTGGGATCGCGCTCGACGGTGGCATCGAGCTTGGAGGCCATGGCCGCGACGATGCGCTGGCCCATGCCGGTGGAGCGCGGATCGGCCTTGACGTTGTCGCCGACGCCGTCGTCGGTGATCGACAGCAAGAGGTTCTCGCCCTGCGAGCTCAGCTCGACGTGAATGGGCCCGGCGCCATCAGGATAGGCGTATTTCACCGCGTTCATCACCAGCTCGTTGACGATGATGCCGACGGCGACGGCGCGGTCGGGGTCGATCTCGATCGGCTCGGCCTTCACGGTCAGGCGCGACATCCGGTTACCTTCGGCGGAGCGGCGGAGGTCCTCGAGCAGGGAATCCAGATACTGGTTGAGCATCACGCTCTTCAGATCCTGCGAGGTATAGAGGCGGCGATGCACCTGGGCGACCGCGGCGACGCGGCCCATCGCGTTCGTGAGCGCGGCCTTGACCTCGTCCTGCGCGGCCGAGCTCGCCTGAAGATGCAGCAGCGACGCGATGATCTGGAGCGAATTGCCGACGCGGTGATTGACCTCGCGCAATAGCAGCTCGCGTTCGGCGGCGAGCGCCGCGTAACGGTCGCGCGAGGCGTGGATCTCGGCCTCGGCTTCCTCACGCGCGCGCTGCAATTCGGCCTGGCGCAGCGCGCCGTCGGCCGCGACATGCAGCAGCGGGATGAAGTCGCCCTTGACGTCCTTGACCAGGTAGTCGGCCGCGCCTGCTTTCAGCGCGGTGACGGCGATGCTGGAATCCTGCGAGGCCGTGACGAAGACCACGGGCGGAGCGTCCGGGATCGCCATGATCTGCTCGAGCGTCTCGAGCCCGTCCAGACCCGGCATGTACTGGTCGAGCGCCACGACATCGATGCAGCCCTGAAGGCCGGCGCTGCGGATGCGCTCGAGCCCTTCCTCGCCGCTCGCGGCATGGATGACCTTGTAGCCGCGCCGCGTCAGGCCGCGATCGACCAGGCGCGCCAGCGCGTCGTCGTCATCGATGTAGAGCAATGTTGGCGTGCGCTGCTGGTTCATGGGGCGGCGGGCGGGACCTGGATGACCGAGAAGAACAAGCCGAGCTGCCTTATGGCATTGGCGAAATTCTCGTAGTTGACGGGTTTGGTGATGTAGACGTTGCAGCCGAGCTCGTAGCAGCGCTTGATCTCCTGGCTGTCGTCGGTGGTCGTGAGCACCACCACGGGGGAGGCCTTGAGATATTTGTTTTCCTTGATCTGCTTCAGGATATCGATGCCGCTCATGTCGGGCAGGTTGAGGTCGAGCAGAACCAGCAGCGCGTTGCCCTTCTGGGCAAGCCCGGTGCCGTCGGGGCCGAACAGATGCTTGATCGCCGAGGTGCCGTTGGTGAAGGAGACGATCTCGTTGTTGACGCCGGAGCGGCGGATATTGCGCTCGATCAGCCTGGCGTGGCCCTCGTCGTCCTCGATCATGATGATGGTGACGGGCAATGTCATCGGTCAGCGTTCCGGTTGCTGGCGTTCCAATTGATGGGCAGCGTGATTGTAAACGTGCTGCCCGCGTTCAGTTCAGACGATACCGACATGGTGCCCCCAAGGCGGCGCACAAGTGCACGTACATGGGCAAGACCGATGCCCTGACCGGGCTTGTCCTGGGTTCCAGCACGTCGGAACAGGTCGAAAATCCGCTGATGATCCCTAGAGTCGATGCCGCGGCCGTTATCGCTGATTTCGAAGATAGCGTAGCCTAGCTTGGTGCGCCCGCGAATTCTGATCTCGCCGGGAACCCCGTTCTTGAGGTACTTGATCGCGTTATCGATCAGATTGGAGAAAATCTGCTCCAGCGCAAGGCGGTCACTGACAATATTCGGCAACGGCTCGATGTGGATCTCGGCCTGCGCCTCGGCCGCCTGGTGCGCCAGCGAGGAGACGATGGCCTCGATGAAATCACGGGTGTCGATCCGCTCCGGCTGAAACTCGCGCCGGCCCTCGCGGGTGAGGTTGAGGATGGCCGAGATCAGCCGGTCCATCCGGGCGATCGAGGATTTGATGAATCCGAGGGCCTCGGAAAAATCCGCCGACATCTGCTTGTCGGCGTCTTTGAGCGGAATCTCCGCGACATCGACGGGCGGGCCGCCTGCCGGCACGCCCGTGAGCCCTCCGATCCGTCGGAAGATGTCCTTGCCCAATTCCTCGAGCTCGCTGGTGAAGCCCATGATGTTGACCAGCGGCGAGCGCAGGTCGTGGCTGACGATATAGGCAAAGCGCTGGATCTCATCGTTGGCTTCACGCAGGTCTCCCGTGCGCTCGTCGACGATGGCCTCCAGATTGACGTTGGCATCGCGCAGCCGTGCCTCGGCGTCGTCGCGCGCCTGGGCCGAGCGCCGCACCAGCCAGATCGAGATCGCCGCCAGCAGCACGACCAAGCCCGAGCCGATTCCGGTCATCGACGCGGCGAATGTCTGGCTGCGGTCGGCATTCGTTGTGCGGAGCCGGAACAAGCGTTCCTCCTCCTGGATCATTGCGCCCGCGACGCTGCTGATGAGGGAGGTGGTATCGACCGCGGCGGCCTCACGGACGAGCGCGGCGGCCTTGTCGACCTGCCCCTGCCGAACATAGACCATTTCCTGCGAGAACTGGGCTAGCCGGGTCTCAATGGCCGCGCTCAGCTTTTCGATGCTCTCACGCTGCGCCGGATTGTCGCCGGTCAGGCGCGTAATCCTGTCAAGTGCGGGCACGATCGCGGCGACGGCCTTATCGTGATCGGCCTTGAAGTTCGGCTCCTGCGTCAGGAGGTAGCCGCGCGCGCCGCTCTCGGCGCGCCGGATCTCGAGCAGCAGCGTGTTGAGCTGGTTCTCGACCTCAAGGGTGTGAACGACCCATTTGTTGTCGTCGCGCGCCTTGTTGACGAGATAGACGGAGCCGGCACTGATCACGGTCAGCACCAGAAGCCCCGCCGAGAACAGCAGGATTTGCCAGACTGCGCGCCGTCGCCGCCCCTCGGCCGTCAAGACGGCCTCGCTTGATCAAATTGGGTAGTCAAAACGCCCCCTCGGAACTGTCCCCACCGTCCAGAACGCGATTGGGGCCAAAGGGTTCCATGGAAGGGGCGGTTATTTCGCCGATGGTTCCGTCTTGCCTGCGAGGTACTGTTCCAGCCAGTGGATATGGTAGTCGCCGTTGATGATGTCGTCCTGGCGGACCAGGTCGCGGAACAGCGGCAGCGTGGTCTCGATACCCTCGACCACCATCTCGTCCAGCGCGCGGCGCAAGCGCATCAGGCATTCGGCGCGGGTCTTACCGTGGACGATCAGCTTGCCCACCAGCGAGTCGTAATAGGGCGGGATTTGATACCCCTGATAGACCGCGGAATCGATGCGCACGCCGAGCCCGCCGGGCGGGTGGTATTGCGTGATACGGCCCGGTGAGGGACGGAAGGTCTCCGGGTTCTCCGCATTGATGCGGCACTCGATGGCATGGCCGATGATCTGGATCTCGCTCTGCTTGGCCGGCAGATCGCCGCCCGCGGCGATGCGAATCTGCTCCAGCACGAGATCGATGTCGGTGATGCTTTCGGTAACGGGATGCTCGACCTGGATGCGTGTGTTCATCTCGATGAAGTAGAACTCGCCGTCCTCGTAGAGGAACTCGATGGTGCCGACGCCGAGATATTTCATCTCGCGCATCGCCTTGGCGCACGTCTCGCCGATCTTGGCGCGGGCGGCGGCGGCCAGCACGGGCGAGGGGCCTTCCTCCCAGACCTTCTGGTGGCGGCGCTGCAGCGAGCAGTCGCGCTCGCCGAGATGGATCGCGCCGCCGCGGCCGTCGCCAAGGATCTGGATCTCGATGTGACGCGGCTTCTGGAGGTATTTTTCCAGGTAGACGGAGGCGTCGCCGAAAGCGGATTTCGCCTCGTTGGCCGCCGTCGACAGCGCGATCTGGAGATCAGCCTCGCTCTGCGCGACCTTCATGCCACGGCCACCGCCGCCCGCGGCCGCCTTCACCAGCACGGGAAAACCGATCTTCCTGGCGATTGACATCGCGTCGTCGGCGGGACCGACCGCACCGTCCGAGCCGGGCACCACGGGGATGCCAAGCCGCTTTGCGGTCTTCTTGGCCTCGATCTTGTCGCCCATCAGGCGGATGTGCTCGGCCTTGGGGCCGATGAATTGCAGATTGTGCTCGGACAGGATTTCGGCGAAGCGCGCGTTCTCCGACAGGAAGCCGTAACCGGGATGCACGGCGTCCGCGCCCGTGATCTCGCAGGCCGCGAGCAGCGCGGGAATGTTGAGATAGCTGTCCTTGGAGGGGGGCGGCCCGATGCAGACGCTCTCGTCCGACAGGCGCACATGCATGGCATCGGCGTCGGCGGTGGAGTGTACGGCGACGGTTGCGATCCCGAGCTCCTTGCAGGCGCGCAGGATGCGAAGGGCGATCTCGCCGCGATTGGCTATGAGGATCTTGTCGAACATGTTGTCCTGCAGCGAATGGCGAGTGGCGAATGGCGAGTAGGGAAGGCTGACGCCATTCGCTATTCGCTATTCCCCATTCGCGTTATTCTATGATCACCAGCGGCTCGCCGAATTCGACCGGCTGGCCGTCTTCGACCAGGACCTGGGTCACGGTGCCCGACCGGGTCGAGGGGATCTGGTTCATGGTCTTCATCGCCTCGATGATCAGCAAGGTCTGGCCGACCGAGACCTTGGAGCCGACCTCGACGAACGGCTTGGCGCCGGGCTCCGGCGCCCAATAGGCGGTGCCGACCATCGGCGAGGTCACGGCGCCGGGATGCTTGGACATGTCAGCGGCGGTAGCCGCGGGTGCGGCGGCAGGTGCCGCGGCATATGCGGGAGCGGCGGCCGCAACCGGCATCGGCATGGTCGCGGCGACGCTGATGTTGCGGGCGACGCGCAGGCGCAGGCCGGCACGCTCGATTTCGATCTCGGTGAGGCTGGTCTCGTCGAGCAGCAGAGCGAGCTCGCGGACGAGCGCGGAATCGTCACTGGAAAACTTTGCGGCTGCTTTGTCGTCTGGCTGGCGCGCCATGTTCTTTGATCCGAATGTTCTGGGTGAAGAGGGAGCGTCAGGCTTTGGGCTTGATGCCGATCTTGGCGGCAAGGCCCTGGATGGCGAGGCGGTAGCCCTCGATGCCGAAGCCGCAGAGCGAGGCGAAGGCCGCGCGCGCGGTGTAGGAGTGGTGACGGAAACTCTCGCGGGCGTGGATGTTGGTCACGTGCACTTCGACCGTCGGGATCTGCACCGCGAGCAGCGCGTCGTGCAGTGCGATCGAGGTGTGCGAATAGCCGCCGGCGTTGATGATGATGCCCTTCATCTTGCGCGCATGGGCCTCGTGGATGAAGTCGATCAGCTCGCCCTCGCGGTTGGACTGCCGGCAGTCGGCCTTCAGCCCGAAGCTCGCCGCGGTCTCCCGGCACAGTTTCTCGACGTCGGCCAGCGTGGCGTGGCCATACTTCTCCGGCTCCCGCGTCCCCAACATGTTGAGGTTGGGCCCGTTGAGTACGAGGATCGTGTCGGTTGCTGGTTCGGTCATTCCTGTCCCGGCGAGGTGTTTCGGCGTGGCGGGGTTATAGGTAACAAAGTGACCCAGGGGAAGCCTCGAAGGGCCTCCCTGCCAGGTTCAGGCACCTCATCCGGCGTGCAAAAACCTGTGCGGAAACTACGGAAATTGCTTGTTAACCAGTCCTAATCATGGCTGCCGGCCGCAGCCGGCAGGGCAGGCCACCCCATACGCCAAGAGCCCCTGCCGATCGCTCGGCAAGGGCCCTTTCTGGCGTCAGCGAGGCGATCAGCCCTCGATGATGTAGACGATCTCGCGGGTCTGCGGACGGACGATGATGTATTGGCCGTGCACGAAGATCACGTCATAGCCACGCCATTCCGGATAGATCTCGACGATCCGCGTCGGGAGCGGGTGGAAATGGACGGTCGCCGGGATCGTGGCGCCGACCGAGATGTTGAAGTTGACGTTGGTCGTCTCCTCGATCTTCTCGGACTTGATGGCCGACACGATCTGGGTCCGCTTCTCCGCGGGCGGCGCAGCGGTCGCCGAGGTGGCGGCGTTGCCGGTCGTGGTCTGCGACTTGCTGTCGGTCGTGGCCGGACGGTTTTCGGCATTGTTGCTCTTTGCCGCAGCACCGGCCTTGTTGTCCTCGGCCTTCATGTCCTTGGTGTTGGACTTGGTCGTCGAGTCCGAGGTCGTGGTCTTCGACTTGTCCTGCGCCGACTTTTCCTGCATCGACTTGTCCTGCGCGCTCTGGGCGTGCTCACCCTTCGCAGCGCCGGCCTTCTCGTCAGCCGCGTTCTTGTTCATCGCGCCGGACTTTTCCATGCTGCCGGATTTCTCGGCCGTGCCGGACTTCTCCATCGCACCGGACGATTTCTCTTCGCCTGACTTCATGGTGCTGGAGCCGCCAGCCTGACCGACAGTGCCCTTCTCATGGGCGGATTCCTTGCCCATCGAGCCGCGCTCGGCGGCGCCGCCCGACGACTGCGAGTGCTGCATCGGCTGAGCGCCGGCACCGCCGCCATTGTCGTTCTTCATCGTGCCTTGTGCGTTCGCCAGACCTGTGCCTGCGACGAGCGCGAGCGCGGCAACAGAGATCATAAAGCGGTTCGACATAGTCATCTCCTCACGTGTTTCTTTGCGTCATTGCCCGCGCCACCAACGGGAGGAGGTGTCACTTGTTCCGGAACATCTGCTGTTCCCCGGCATTTGTTTCCTAAACGCGCGATGAACATCCGCGCCGGATTCGCGCCAGACTCTTTGCGTCGAGATTTGTGCGGAGCCTTGGCCAACGAAAAAGGCCGGCTTTTCAGCCGGCCTCGTTGCATGCGTGGGTTGTAGGCGCGCAATCAGCAGGTCGCTTTGCCGCAGCGGGCGACGCCGATCTTTTCCTTGAGGCCGTCGAGGCCGACGGCGCCGACCACGATCTGCTTGCCGATCACGTAGCTCGGCGTGCCGTTCATGCCCATCGCTTCGGCGAGCTTGAAGTTCTCTTCGATGGTGGCGCGTACCTCGGGGCTCGCCATGTCCTTCTCGATCCTCGCGGTGTCGAGGCCGGCTTCCTTCGCCGCCTGCATGGCGCGCGCCTTGTCGGCGGCGCCGCGACCGCCGAGCAGCTTCTGGTGGAAGTCGAGATATTTCTTGCCCGAGGGATCCTGCATGCGTACGGCGACCGCAACCTGGGCGGCTTCGACCGAGCCCTGGCTCAGCACCGGAAACTCCTTCAGCACGACCTTCAGCTTCGGATCCGACTTCATCAGGTCGAGCATGTCGCTCATCGCGCGCTTGCAATAGCCGCAATTGTAATCGAAGAACTCGACGAAGGTGACGTCGCCGTCCTTGTTGCCAAGCACCACCTGGCGCGGCGAGTTGAAGATCGCATCCTTGTTCTGCGCGATGCTGGCCTCGTGCTTCTCCGACTCGGCAGCGGCCTGCCGCTTGGTGAGCTCGGTCATGGCCTCCTCGAGCACCTCGGGGTGGCTGACGAGGTAGTTCTTGATGATCGCCTCGATATCGGTGCGCTGGGCATCCGAGAAGCTCTCGGCCGAAGCCGGTCCCGTTGCGCCGAAGATGGCGAGCGCAAACAGCGCGGGAGCAAGCAGGCGCAGCGAAGGCATTGGCAAATCCTCTTTTATCCAGAGCAGGTTTCGAAAGAAGTCCCGGCGGACTTAAGCTGATGTCGTGACGTCACAATGGCAGTTCAGGCGTTAGTTGCGCGGCGGTTTCGACGCCACGATGTCGTCGGCCTTGACCCATCCGGGCGTGCCGACGGCGAAACGGGTTTTCGCACGCGTTGCGAGCTCGCGAGCGGTCTTGTTGTCGCCGCGCAAGTAGGCGGCCTGGGCCGAAGCGAGGTCCGCCTCGGCATAGTCTCCCTTCCGGCCATAGGCCATCGCGAGCTGGGTAAAGCCGAGAGGCGCTTCCGGCTCCCGCGCCACTGCGGCCCGGAGAATCCTGATAGCATCGTCCGTGTAGGCCTTATTATCGGTTCCAACCAGAGCCTGCCCAAGTAACATCTCGATGAGGGCCGAATTGTTTGAGAGTGCGACAGCCTTGCGCAGGGGGGCAATCGCGTCGGTGGGCTTGCCGCTCTCCAGCAGGGCCTGGCCGCGCACCTCGTAGAAGTACGGGTTGTTGGGCTGCACCGCGATCAGGGCATCGACCTGGGTGAGGGCGCTGCGCAAGTCACCGTGCAAATAGGTGCTGATGGCGCGGGCATAGCGCGCCGGGAGGCTGTCATTGGTCAGGGGGTAGCGGCGATAGACCACTTCCGGCCGCTCCATGAAGGCGGAGATCTTGGCGCGCACCATGTCATGGCGGAGCTGGAGCGCGGGATCGTCCTTCTTGTCCCAATAGGGGCTGGTGCTGGCGAATTGCTGGAGCGTCGCAACGCGCTCGGCGGGCATCGGGTGTGACTGCAGATAGGGATCGGCGCCGCGCGCCGCGAACAGGCTTTCGCTGGTAAAGCGCTTGAAGGTCTCGTACATGCCCTTCGGCGACTGCTGCGTCGCGGTCAGGAACTTCACGCCGGCGCGGTCGGCGTTCTCCTCCTGCTGGCGCTGATAGGACAGCAGCGAGCGGCGGATCATCTCCTGCGGTCCGGCAATCGCCGCGGCGCCGGCATTGGCCAGACCATTATTGCCGCTGTTGCCGCCGCGGCTCGCCCCCGCCGCGATGGCGCCTGCACCAAGCAGCATGGCGATGATCATCTGGGTCTGGGCACTGGCGAGCTGCTCGCGCATCTTGGCCAGATGGCCGCCGGCCAGATGCCCCGTCTCGTGCGCAAGCACGCCGATCAGTTGGTTCGGCGTCTCCGACTGCAGGATCGCGCCGTAATTGACGAAGATGCGGCGGCCGTCGGCGACGAACGCGTTGAACGAATTGTCGTTGATGATCACCATCTGGATGTTCTGCTTCTCCAGACCGGCGGCGCGAAGGATCGGGCGCGTATATTCGCGCAGCAACTGCTCGGTTTCGGTGTCGCGCAGGACCGGCGGCCCGCGGCCTTCCTGTGCGTGCGCCGCCGTAACGGGCAGCAGCGCGATTGCAGCCGCCGTGACGAGGGCAGTGAGAGCGGAGGCCTTCTTTCGCAATGCGATCTGGAGCAACATCAAACGGGCTTGCAAGCGGACTTGAATGCAGTTTTGCGATTGGTTTTGGCGATTGGCGGCGGACCGGATAAGCGATATGCCCTTATGAGCCGTATAATGCGGCTAGTCTGGGGCGCAAGCGCCCCGTTTTGCGGACCGAAAGGACCGGTTCGCCAGCGAAATAGCAGAAATCAATGCACGATGCGACATTAAGGAACCGGGTGGGGCAGTGGCTCGAGCCGTCCCGCCGCAGCGATGTCCCCCCGTTCATGGTGATGGACGTGATGGCCGCGGCGGCCCGGATCGAGGCCGCTGGCGGCCATGTCATTCACATGGAGGTCGGCCAGCCGGCGGCCGGTGCGCCGAAGACCGCGATTGCCGCTGCGCAGGCCGCGCTTGCGACGGGACGGATCGATTACACCTCGGCGCTCGGGATTCCCTCCTTGCGTGAGCGGATTGCGCGGCATTATCGCGATGCCTATGGCTGCACGGTCAGCCCTGATAGAATCGTGGTGACCACGGGCTCATCAGGCGGCTTCATCTTGGCCTTCCTGTCGATGTTCGAGCCCGGCGATCGCGTCGCCGTCACCGTGCCGGGCTATCCGCCGTATCGTCACATCCTCACCGCGCTCGGCTGCGAGCCAGTGTTGATCGAGACCACCAACGAGACGCGCCACGCACTCACCGGCGAGGCGCTGCTCGCCGCCCATCGCAAGGCGCCGCTCAAAGGCGTGCTGGTCGGAAGCCCCGCCAATCCGACGGGAACGATGATGTCCCGCGAGGCGCTGGCCGGTCTCATTGCCGCCGCGGAAGATGCCGGCATTCGCTTCATCTCCGACGAGATCTATCACGGGCTCGACTATGCGTTTCCGGCGGTGACGGCGGCGGCGCTGTCCGACCATGCGCTCGTGATCAACTCGTTCTCGAAGTATTTTTGCATGACGGGATGGCGCGTCGGCTGGATGGTCGTGCCCGACGTGCTGGTACGCCCGATCGAACGGCTGCAGCAGAACCTTTCGATCTCGGTGCCGTCACTGTCACAGATCGCGGCCGAAGCCGCCTTCGACGGCGGCGCCGAGATGGAGGAGATCAAGCATGGCTATCAGGAAAACCGGCGCATCCTGATCGAGGGACTGCCTAAGGCGGGTCTCGCCAAGTTCCTGCCGGCGGATGGCGCGTTCTATCTCTATGCAGACGTCTCGGATTTCACCTCTGACAGTTTCGACTTCGCCAAGCAGATGCTGGAGAAGGCCCATGTTGCGGCCACACCCGGCGTCGATTTCGATCCGATTCACGGCCGCTCGTTCATCAGGTTCTCCTACGCACGTTCGGCTGCCGAGATGCGGGAGGCGGTTGACCGGATCGCTCACTGGCTTAAATAGCCGCCAGTTTTGCCACGTCTTTCGGAGTGCATCTTGTCTGATCGAATCGTCCAGCCCACCGCCCCCTCGCATTCTCCTCTTGCCGCCGCGATGTGGCCGACCCGACCGGGCGAAGCCGTCGGGCGCCTGCGCGCCGTCGCACTGATCGCGCTCGGCTCAGCCTTGATGGCGCTATCAGCCAAGGTGAACCTGCCGCTGCCTTATGTGCCCATGACGTTGCAGACGCTGGTCGTGCTGACGATCGGCGCTGGATATGGCTGGCGCCTTGGCAGCGCAACCATGATCGCCTACCTCGCCGAAGGCGCGATGGGTCTGCCTGTTTTCGCAGGTCCCGTCGGTGGAATTGCACCGCTGGTCGGCCCGACCGCCGGCTATCTCTATGGCTTCGTGGCTGCAGCTTTCATCACCGGCTGGCTCGCCGAGCGCGGCTGGGATCGCAACGTCGTGCTGCTGTTTGCGGCAATGGCGGTCGGCCACGTCGTCATCTTCATCGCCGGCTTCGGTTGGCTCGCCTACGGGATCGGGCTCGGCGGGACCAAGGCCTGGTTGGTCGGTGTCGCGCCGTTCATCGCAGCCTCCGTCATCAAGAACGCGCTCGGTGCGGCGCTCGTGCCGGCGGCGTGTCGGATCGTCGATCGCCGCGGCTAGATTTCACCAGACGGAATGTTCCAATTGACAGAGCCGGCCAAGTTGATCTTGGCTGGCTCTGAGTTTTTGAGGGGGAGGGAAACAATGACAACGACAACGATGGCGGGAGCGCCGGCCGCACCAAGCGCTGCCAAGCCGTGGTATAAAGTTCTCTATATCCAGGTGCTGATCGCGATCGTGCTCGGTGCGATCGTCGGCTGGCTCTGGCCATCAGTCGCCACCAACGACTGGATCAAGGCGCTCGGCGACGGCTTCATCAAGCTGATCAAGATGGTGATCGCCCCGATCATCTTCTGCACCGTGGTGTCGGGCATCGCCCACATCCAGGACGCCAAAAAGGTGGGACGCATCGGCGTCAAGGCGCTGGTCTATTTCGAGGTCGTGTCCACTTTCGCACTGATCATCGGCCTAATCATCGGCAACGTCTTGAGGCCGGGCGCAGGCTTCGGCAGTGCCGCGGCCAACGCGAATGCCGTTGCCAACTTTGCCAAGCAAGCGGAAGCGCAGAAGTCGGTCGACTTCATCCTGCACATCATTCCGGACACCGTGGTCGGCGCCTTCGCGCAGGGTGAGATCCTGCAGGTGCTGCTGTTCTCCGTCCTGTTCGGCTTCGCCATCATGGGCCTCGGTGAGCGCGGCCATGTGATCCGCAGCTTCATCGACGATGCCGCGCACGCGGTGTTCGGCGTCATCTCCATCGTGATGCGCGCAGCGCCGCTCGGCGCTTTCGGCGCGATGGCCTATACCATCGGCAAGTTCGGCACGGGAGCGATCCTCAACCTGATGGGCCTGATCGCGACGTTCTACCTCACTGCCGCACTGTTCGTCTTCGTCGTGCTCGGCATCATCGCGCGCATCGCCGGGTTCTCGATCTTCAAGTTCCTCGCTTACATCAAGGATGAACTGCTTATCGTGCTCGGCACCTCCTCGTCCGAGAGCGCATTGCCGTCCTTGATGGAGAAGCTGGAACGGCTCGGCTGCTCCAAGTCGGTGGTCGGCCTCGTGGTGCCCACGGGATATTCGTTCAATCTCGACGGCACCAACATCTATATGACGTTGGCGACGTTGTTCATCGCGCAGGCGCTCGGCTACGACCTCACCTTCAGCCAGCAGCTCACGATCCTGGTCGTGGCGATGCTGACCTCGAAGGGTGCTTCCGGCATCACCGGTGCGGGCTTCATCACGCTGGCGGCAACGCTTGCGGTGGTCGATCCGCGCCTCGTGCCGGGCATGGCGATCGTGCTCGGCATCGACAAGTTCATGAGTGAGTGCCGTGCGCTGACCAACCTCTGCGGCAACGGCGTCGCCTGCGTGATCGTCGCCTGGTGGGAAGGCGAGCTCGACCGCGACAAGCTCACCGCGCGGCTGAACCAGCAGATCGATCCGACCGACATGGAGACCGCCGTCACGACGGACTGATCCGGAGTTGGCGGCGCCGGCCGCCGTTAGAGCTTGAAGTAGCAGGGCTGGTCGAGATTCTCGATCAGCCCTTTCTCTTTGGGCTCGCCGTCTAGAATCGTTCCGGGCGGTACGGTGTCGGATCGATCGACGGCGTCTCGCCGTTCATCATCTCAGCGAGCAGGCGCCCTGTCGCAGGCCCGAGCGTAAAGCCCTGATGGCCGTGGCCGAAATTCATCCAGAGGCCGCTGTGGCGCGGTGCGCGCCCGAGCACCGGCACCATGTCAGGCGTGCAGGGGCGGGTGCCGAACCACGGCTCCGGCTCGGCGCGCTTGCCGAGGTCGATCAGCTCGCGTGCCGAAGCCTCTGCACTGGCGAGCTGCACCGGCGTTGCCAGGGCGTCCGGCCCGGTCAGCTCCGCGCCTGTGGTGATGCGGATGCCCTTGGCCATCGGCCCCATGGCGTAGCCGCGCCCCTTGTCGACCAGCGGCAGATCGAGCGAGGCGCCGCCGCTGTAATGCATGTGATAGCCGCGCTTGCGCACCAGCGGAATCCGGTAGCCGAACTTGTGCAACAGATCGGGCGACCACGGCCCGAGCGTGACGACAGCATTGGCGGCATCGATGCGGCCATTGTCGGTGTCGACAGACCATCCGGTCGCGGTCTGCTGCAGCGATTGCGCATCGCCGAGCACGATCTGACCGCCAAGGCGCTGGAACAGCTCGGCATAGGCGGTGACAAGCGCGCCGGGATCGGACACGGTCCAGGTGTCGAGCCAGTGGATCGCGCCGGCCAGATCGTTGCGCAGGATCGGCTCGGCTTTTGTCAATTCGCTGCCCGACAGCACGCGAAACTTCACGCCGAACTCGCGGCGGTCTGCTTCGGCTTCCTTGATCGAATGGTCGAGCGCAGCGGCCTCGCGGAACACCGCGCGATAGCCGGCACGGCGGATCAGGTTGTCGGCATGGGCTTCGCGGATCAGGATGTCGTGCTCGGGCGTCGCAGTGGCGATCAGGCGCGCCCATGCCGCAATCGCTTCACGATGCCGCTTCGGCGCCGAATGCCACCAGTAACGAAGCAGCGGCTCGACGTGACGATGCAGCGACGAAAAGCTGTAGCGCACGTCGTTGGTGCGGCCGGTCGCAATGTTCAGCAGTGACGTGAGGTCGCGCGGCATCGGATAAGGCCTGACAGCTTCGGCCTGGATCATGCCGGCATTGCCGTAACTGGTCTCGCGGCCCGGCTCCCTGCGGTCGACCAGCGTGACGGTCCAGCCGCGCTGCCGAAGATGCACGGCGGCGCCGACGCCCACCATGCCGCCGCCGAGAATGATTGCGCTTTGCATCGGCAGAACTCTCCTGTCAGGCCGGCTTCGGCGCGAATCTGGGCTGCGCCGTGTTGATGGTCGCGGCGACCACGACCGACATCGCCGTCATCGCGACCAGGAAGACGAAAGCCGCGTCGAATGATCCGGTCCCGGTCACGATGAAGCCCATGATGGCCGGGGCAACGAAGCCCGCGCTCTGGCCGCCGAGATTGACCATGCCAATGCCCGATCCGATCTGGTCGTCACGCAGCAGCTTTGTTGGAAGCGCAACCACGGACGCCAGGACGAACGATTTGAAGAAGTAGACCACCGATTGATAGACGATCAAAGCGGTGATCGTTTCCGCCTTGTACATGGCATAGAGGAAGATGCCTGTTAACGCCGAGCTGCCGATCAGGAGATATTTTTCGCGCTCGGCAAAGAACGTGGTCATCACCCAGCCGCCGATTGCGGTCGCGAATGTCGCCATCACGAACGGGATCGGCGCCACCACGCCGACGGTCTTGAGGTCGAGGCCGCGCTGCTGGAGCAGATAGAGCGGCATCCAGGAATCCAGGCCCTTGTTGACGCAGGAGAGGCCGAACCACACGACCATCAGCTGCCACAGCAGCGGGTTCTTCATGAGTTCGCGCATCGGCGCGCGGGGCTTTGCGGTCACCGGTCCGACCCCGATCCGCGCAAGATGCGGAACGAAGACGAAATAGATCACCGCGAAGACGATGCCGGCGATGCCGATCGCATTGAAGGCGTGGCGCCAGCCCAGCCAGACGATCAGCGGCGCCATGATCAGCGGTGCGACCATGCTGCCGGCGTAGTTCGACGACAGCAGCAGCGCCGACATTTTGGGCCGGCTGTCCTTCTTGAACAGCTCCGCGATGGCGCGAATGCTCGCCGGGGGAAAGCCGCCCTCGGCGATGCCGAAGACGAAGCGGATCGCGATCAGCGAGGTCAGCGACCAGGCAAGGCTCGTGAACGACGTGAACAGCGACCACATCACGATGGTGACGATGACGACATATTTCGAGCCGAAGCGGTCGGAGAGCCAGCCGCCGGGCACCTGCATCGCGGCATAGCCCAGGAAGAACGCGCTGATGACGATGCCGAGATCGGCGGCCTGGAGATTGAAGTCCTTGCCGATCTGCGCCAGCGCCAGCGAGATCGCTGCGCGGTCGATATAGGAGATGCAATAGGCGAGATAGAGCAGGACGAAGGCGACGATGCCGGTCTTGCGGTTCGACAATTCGGCCATGCTGATCTCCGAGATGCCGGCGAGCCGGCGTTGATGCCTGCTTGATCTATTCCCAGGTGAGGAAGCCGGGCGCGGCCGAGAGCGGCGGCGCAGCGGCAAGCCGGGCAAGGTCGGGCACCGGCCGACACATGTTTTGATCACCCGCGAACGCAGCCTCGATGCTCGCCGCGACCGCAAGCACGATCGCATCGCCGCCGCGTGGGCCGACGATCTGCAGGCCGAACGGCAGGCCGGCTTCGTCGCGACCGAGCGGAATGCTGATCGCGGGATGGCCTGACAGCGTCACGGCGTAAGCGAGCGCGAGCCAGTGGAAGTAGGATTTCGTCGGCACGCCGTCGATCTCGGCGGGATAGAGCTCCGTCCACGGCCGCGGGCTGAGCGTGATCGTGGGGCTAATCAGCACATCGTGTATTTCGAAGAAGGTTTGATAGGCGCGATAGATCCGCGTCTGGGTCGTGGCAGCACGGGCGTGGTCCTCGAGCTTGTAGCCGAGGCCCTCCTCGACATTGGCGCGGACGTTGGGGCCCAGCATCTCGGGCCGCTCTTTGTAGTTCTTGCCATGCATCGCGAGGAACAGGCCGGCGCGCAGCACCGCGAAGGCATCATCGGCGCCAGTGCAATCGGGCGCCGCCTCGCGGCTGTCGGCGAAGTGCGGTGCGAGCTTGTTCACGCGATCGCGGAACACGCGGCGGATGGCCTGCTCGGTCGGCGCAAAGCCGAAATCCTCGGTGACGGCGAGGCGCAGCTTGCCGAGCTCTGCAGGGCGCGGCGCAGCCCAGCGCTCAGGGCGTCCACGCAGGGGCTCGCCCGGCAGCGTGTAGGCGAGCGGATCGCGTGCATCGTCGCTCGCCATCACCGACAGCATCAGCGCGGTGTCGGCGACATTGCGCGCCATCGGTCCGTCGGTGGACAGGTTGGACCAGCCGAAAGCACGCTTCTCGCTCACCACGAGACCGTAGGAGGGGCGCATGCCGACGATGCCGCAGAAGCCGGCCGGATTGCGCAGGGAGCCGCCGGTGTCGGAGCCCGAGGCGAGCGGTGCCATGCCGCAGGCGAGCGCGACCGCGGAGCCGCCGGAGGAGCCGGCCGCCGAGCGCATGGGATCGAAGGGATTACCGGTCGCGCCGAACACGGGATTGCGGGTGTTGCCGCCCGCCGCCCATTCCGGCGTGTTGGTCTTGCCGAAGATGATGGCGCCGGCGGCGCGCAAGCGCGCGACCGAGCCCTGGTCGGCACCCGGCACGTTTTCGCGCAGCAGCGGGCTGCCATAGGTCGAGCGCATTCCGGCGGTGTCTTGGGTATCCTTGATCAGGACGGGGAGCCCGTGCAGTGCGCCACGATCCTCGCCGCGCAGGATGGCGGCCTCGGCCTCTCTCGCCGCGGCGCGGGCACCCGGCTCGTCCAGGGTCACGACGGCGTTGACCGCGGGATTGACGGCCGCGATGCGGGACAGGCAGGCATCGAGCAGTTCGACAGGCGAGATCGCCTTGCTGGCCAGCAAGCGGCGCAACTCAACGGCGCTGGAATCGCACAGGTCGGACAAGGCCAATCCCTTTCAGATTATGAAAACGATTTAGCATATCGGAAAGTGGGGCCGGCGCACCAATTTTCGTCAGAACCGGCCAATTCATGCACAAATCGTGGATCGCACGCCCAGCGGCTGGCCATTGGAGGTATCCGGGGAAGCGCGACCTCGAAAAGATTGGGCCGATCAGCCAATATTTTTTCTCGGGTCCGTGGTAGAGATGCTGCATGAGCGAGATCACGACATCTGAAGGTGCCAACTCCCAGCTCGGCCAGTGTCTCAAGGCCGCCCGGCAGGCGCGCGGCCTGACGCTCAAGCAAGTGGCTGAAAGAACGGGCATGGCGCTTTCGACCCTGTCCAAGGTCGAGAACGGGCTGATGTCGCTGACCTACGACAAGCTGCTGCAGCTGACCTCAGGCCTGAAGATGGAGATCGCGGAGCTGTTCAATCCCGCGGTCGCGGCGCCCGCGCCGGGCCGGCCGGTCACGGCGCGGCGAAGCATCAGCAGGGCCGGGGAGGGGCAGCTGATCAACACGAAATTCTACACCTACACCTATCAATGCACCGACCTGATCGGCAAACGCATGGTGCCGATCGTCGCCGAGGTTCGTGCGCGCTCGTTGGACGAATTCGGTCCGCTGCTGCGTCACGCGGGCGAGGAGTATTTTCTGGTGACGAGCGGACGCGTGGCCGTCCACACCGAGTTCTACGCACCGGAGATCCTGGGTGAGGGCGATGGCATCTATCTCGATAGCACCATGGGCCACGCCTACCTCAACGCGGGCGAGGCGGCGTCCGCCAAGGGCGTCTGTCTCTGCACCAGCGAGGCCCCGGATCTCTACGACCAGCTTCGCCAGATCGCATCGCGCGACGTGGCGCCTGACGCTGATGACGAGCTACCGCCGTAGCGTATCGGCGAGGCCTTAAAACGAAAACGCCCGGCTTTTGGCCGGGCGTTTTGCATTGGATGTTCGGCTTATTCGCCGCCGCCGAAGCGGCGCGACCACCAGCCGGCGCGACGCGGGGTCGCCGGCGTCTCGACTGCCGCTTCCGGCGCGGGCTCCGGCTCAGCAGCGGGCGGAGCGACCGGCTCGGGCGTTGCCGCAACCGGGGTTGCCAGCTCGCTCGGGCTGCTCGACACGAAGCTCACCTTCTCGCGGACGGTGGAGCGGCGACGTGCCGCCTTCTCGTCGACGGCGGGCTCTTCCTCGGCGACATCAGCGGCGGCTTGAGCCGGCGCTTCGACCGGTGCCTGGTGGAATTGGGGCTCAGGCTGAGGCGCCTCGTGCTCATCAGGGGCGATCTGCTCTGAATGCGCAATCGGCGGAGCGGTCTCGCTGCCATTGCTGTCGAAATCGGCCACCGCATCGGTTGCTTCCGACGGCGGATTGCCGCCGAGCTCGTCGCCGATGGATCCCGAAAGACCTTCCTCGTTGCCGCCGCGCCGACGACGCCCACCCCTGCGACCACGCCGGCGTCGGCGGTCGCCGCTGCCCTGCTGCTCGCCACGGGCGGCCTGCTCCTCGCTGTCCTCGCCCTCTTGCTCGGCATCGGCATCCTCTTCGCCTTCGCCTGCAATCATTGCGGGTTCGGGAAGCGTCGCGGGTGTATCCTCGCGCAGCTCACCGTCGCGCTGGCCACCGCGGCCGCGACGGCGGCGGCGGCGCTTGCGGCGCTGGCCGTCCTGATCAGGTGCGGCATCGCCTGCGGCCTGCTCCTCGGTGAGACCTTCGGTCTCCTCGGTCTCGACCTCGGATTCAGTCTCCAGGTCAAAGCCGTCCTCGTCGTCATAGGCCTCTTCGGCCAGCGGCGGCGGGCTCGCGGCCGCCTGCGCTGCCAGCAGCGCCTTGGCGGCTTCGAGCGTATGCACCTGCTCGCCACGGTCGATGAGATAGGCCTGCGGGCCTGAGACGCTGGGGTCGGCGATCACGGACAGCGTGACCTTGAAGCCGTTCTCGAGGTCGCGCAGATGACCGCGCTTGTGGTTGAGCACATAGAGCGCGACGTCGGTGCGGGTGCGGACCACGAGATTGTGGGTCGCGCCCTTCATCAGGATCTCTTCGAGGCCGCGCAGCAGCTGCAGGGCCACCGAGGACACCGAACGGACGTGACCGGTGCCGCCGCAATGCGGGCAGGGATCGGTCGAGCTCTCGAGCACGCTGGCGCGGATGCGCTGGCGCGACATCTCGAGCAGGCCGAAATGCGAGATGCGTCCGACCTGGATGCGCGCACGGTCCTGCCGCAGGCAATCGGACAGCTTGCGCTCGACCGCGCGGTTGTTGCGCTTCTCGTCCATGTCGATGAAGTCGATGACGATCAGGCCGGCGAGGTCGCGCAGGCGAAGCTGGCGGGCGACCTCTTCGGCCGCTTCCAGATTGGTCTTGAGCGCGGTGTCCTCGATATGGTGCTCGCGGGTCGAGCGGCCGGAGTTGACGTCGATCGAGACCAGCGCCTCGGTCTGGTTGATGACGATGTAACCGCCGGAGCGCAACTGCACGGTCGGCGAGAACATCGCATCGAGCTGGCTCTCGACGCCCATGCGCGAGAACAGCGGTTGGCCGTCGCGATACTGCTTCACCGCGCTGACATTGGCGGGCATCAGCATCTTCATGAAGTCGCGCGCTTCGCGGTAGCCGGCGTCACCGGCGACCTGGATCTCGTCGATTTCCTTGTTGTAGAGGTCGCGCAGCGAGCGCTTGATCAGCGAGCCTTCCTCGTAGACCAGCGTCGGAGCCTGCGACTTCAGCGTCAGGTCGCGCACCGTCTCCCACATCCGGATCAAGTATTCGAAGTCGCGCTTGATCTCGGGCTTGGTGCGGGCGGCGCCGGCGGTGCGCAGGATGATGCCCATGCCCTCGGGCACGTCGAGATCCTGCACCACTTCCTTCAGGCGCGAACGGTCCTGCGCGCTGGTGATCTTGCGGCTGATGCCGCCGCCGCGCGCGGTGTTCGGCATCAACACGGCATAGCGGCCGGCGAGCGACAGATAAGTCGTCAGTGCAGCGCCCTTGTTGCCGCGCTCTTCCTTGACGACCTGCACCAGCATCACCTGGCGGCGCTTGATGACTTCCTGGATCTTGTATTGGCGGCGCGGACGGAAGGTGCGCTCCGGCACTTCCTCGAGCACGTCGTCGCCACCGACGGATTCGACGTGTTCTTCTTCGCTTTCCTCGCCGTCTTCATCGTCCTCTTCGTCGTCACCGGCGGCTTCCGCAGCCTCGCCATGCGACGCCTCTGCCGCTTCGCCAGCGGCGTAAACGGCATCGGCCGGCTCGGTGACCGAGGTCACGACTTCGGCAAACGTTTCACCATGGGCTTCGACGACGGGGGCATCGTGAGGTTCGGCAACGCTCTCGGCCGCAACGGGCGCGGGCGCCTCGTCGGGATGATGGTCGTGCTCGTGATGATCATGCTCGTGGTCATGACCATGATCGTCATGATCGTGCGCGTGCTGGTCATCATGGGCGTGGGGATGATCATGGTGATCGTGATCATCATGCTCATGATTGTCATGGCCGTGATCATCGTCATGATGGACGTGGTCGTGGCCTTCGTGCTCGCCGTGATGCTCGGCATCGGCATGCAGGTGCTCGCCCTCATGCGGCGCGCCTTCGGCGTGCTCCTGATGGGGCTGGCCCTCGACCGGCTGGGCCGCGGGATCGCTACCAGCGTCGAGACCCTCGACGATGTCGCTACGGACGCGCTCGCCCTGACCGCGGCGGCGGGCATTGCGGTGGCGCGAACGGCGGCGGCCGTGGGAGCGGTTCTCACTCTCTTCCTCGGCTTCGCGATGGGCCTGTTCTTCGGCCTCGATCAGCGCCTGCCGGTCGGCGACGGGGATCTGGTAATAGTCGGGATGGATTTCGCTGAAGGCGAGGAAGCCGTGGCGATTGCCGCCATATTCAACGAAGGCGGCTTGAAGTGAGGGTTCGACCCTGGTGACCTTGGCGAGGTAAATGTTCCCGCGCAGTTGCTTGCGTTGCGCGGTCTCGAAGTCAAACTCTTCGACGCGATTGCCGCGGACCACGACGACCCGGGTCTCTTCCGGGTGGGTGGCATCGATCAACATCTTGTTGGGCATGTCTTAACTCTTGGCGGCGGCGGGCGCGGTTCACCGTGGGCGCGAAGAGCGCTGCCGGGTGATGCGACGGTCCACCTGATTCGGGGGTGAGGGGAAGGCCGAAACGCCGTCTCTCGCGCCTTGCCGAATCGGAAGCGTCAGAACCGGAGCGGCGCGCGGGATTTTCACTCCGCAGCGTCGCGAAAGGTCCTTCAGAATTCGTCGGCACAGTCTGGCGCATCAAGCGTCGGCCCGTATGAAACATTGGGCGGAGGGGCCGCCCCTTAATCAGTTGCTGCTGGCCAGGCATGGCGCGTGCGCGCTCGCCCTGGGATCAAGAACCGCCCCCTTGGGATTAAGAGGGTGGGTAACTGGCCGTGTCGCTGTCAAAACTGTCCCGGAAACAGTGTGGTAACCGGAAACCGTTCGCCGCCGGGGCTTGCCCCGTTCCGCCTCGCTGCCGCGCACCGCGCTGGTCGTTGAGGGGAACAGAAAAACGCTGGAATTCCCGAACCTTGGGAGCTCCGGCGCTGCACCGGGAGGCTGAATGCGACACAACCGGAAATCATTGGCCGTCAGCAATCCGTACATACGAGGAATGGGCCATCCGTGCAAGGGAGCGTCGCACACCGGTCACAGTCGAAGAGTTTCGCGTTGCCGTCATTAAGGACCGATTAACCCTGTGGTTCTATTGCGTTAAAGAGGGCTGCTCGGAGGCACGGATTCGGTGGCGAGCCGCACAAATCAACGGGTTTTGCTGGGATTTGCGCTTCTATGCGCCTCGGCATTGCCATGCGCCGATTCCTCCCGCCTGAGCGCGGCGGAGAGCCCGTCGCAACCCTCTGTTGCGGCAGCAAATTTTCCTGTCGCGACAGCGGCGCGTCTGGCCGGTGACGGCAAGCAGACCCGCTTCATCCTCGACCTCGATCAGACCGTCAGCTTCCGCACCACGACGCTTGCCGATCCCTACCGGGTGGTGGTCGACGTTCCCCAGGTCAATTTTCAGCTGGCCCCAGGCACAGGGGCCGGGCGAGGACTGGTCAAGGCCTTCCGCTACGGGCTGGTGATGCCGGGCGGCTCTCGAATCGTGTTCGACCTGACCGGGCCGGCCAAGATCACCAATTCCTATGTGCTCGAGGCGGCCAACGGCCAGCCGGCCCGGTTGGTACTGGAACTCGAGGAGGTCGATCGCACGGCCTTCGTGCAGACGCCTCCGCCGGAGAATCACCCCGAACTGCGTCCGACCATCGCCGCTGCTCCGCCGACAACGGTCCCCAGCACGCCTGATCCCGCGCCGCAGAAGCCGGGAACGCCTTCCGACGGCCGGCCGGTTGTCGTGATCGACCCTGGCCATGGCGGCATCGACAATGGCACGCAGTCGAGCGGTGAGAGCGAGAAAAATCTGGTGCTGGCCTTCGGGCTGGCGTTGCGCGACCGGCTGGAAAAGTCAGGCAAATACCGGGTGGTCATGACGCGGGATGACGACACCTTCATTCCACTCAATGACCGGCCCAAGGTCGCCCGCAATCTGAACGCCGCGCTGTTCGTCTCGATCCACGCCGACGCGCTGCCGAAGGCCGAGGGCGACGCGCAAGGAGCCACCATCTATACGCTGTCGGACAAGGCCTCCGACGCCGAAGCGCAGCGGCTGGCCGATGCCGAAAACCGTGCCGATGCGATCGCCGGCTTCAATCTCGCGGAAGAACCGACCGATGTCGCCGACATCCTGATCGATCTGACGCAACGGGAAACCCGTACCTTTTCAAACCGTTTTGCCCATTTGCTGATGGGCGAAATGAAGTCGACAGTGCGGATGCACAAGCATCCGCTGAAGTCGGCCGGCTTCCGGGTCCTGAAGGCGCCTGATGTGCCCTCGGTGCTGGTGGAGATCGGCTATGTCTCCAACAAGGACGACCTCGGACACCTCGTCTCCGAGGGATGGCGATCCAGGGCCGTCGGCTCGATGGCCCAGGCTATCGACACGTTCCTGGCCAAGCGGATGGCGACGGCAGGGGCGTCGAACTAAGAAGGGGATGCCGGTTCCGTTGTTAAGCCCTAGTTTGGCCACAGCGGACGCTTTATAAAAACACCGCAGGGGGTTCCGGAATCGACGAGAATCCCGTTCGGCAAGCGTCTTTCGATCCGGCATCAATGGTATTGAGTAGGCCGGTGAATTCGCGACGTGAGGACGGCGCCCGTTGGGGACGCCTTGGGCTGATCTTGAACTGAGTCTGGGATTGAACGGATAAACACATAATGCGCTTGCTTGTGCGGTTCATGGGCTTCCTGTTCGCCGCGGGAACGGTGGTGTTCCTTGTCGGTGTCGGAGCCGTGGCAGGCCTGATCTGGCATTTCTCCAAGGACTTGCCCGATTATTCTCAGCTTCAGGACTATGAGCCGCCGGTGATGACCCGCGTCCACGCGGTCGACGGCTCGCTGCTCGGCGAATACGCCAAGGAGCGGCGTCTTTATCTGCCGATCCAGGCGGTGCCGAAGCTCGTGATCAACGCGTTCCTCGCCGCCGAAGACAAGAATTTCTACGAGCATGGCGGCATCGACTACACCGGCATGGCGCGCGCAGGCGTGCTGTACCTGCAGAACTTCGGCTCCAACCGTCGTCCGCAGGGTGCGTCCACGATCACCCAGCAGGTCGCCAAGAACTTCCTGCTGACCAACGAGGTATCCTTCTCGCGCAAGATCAAGGAAGCCTTGCTCGCGATGCGCATCGAGAAGACCTATTCGAAGGACAAGATCCTCGAGCTGTATCTGAACGAAATCTATCTCGGCCTCGGTGCCTACGGCATCGCCGCCGCCTCACTGGTCTATTTCGACAAGTCGGTGAACGAGCTCACCGTTGCGGAAGCCGCCTATCTGGCGGCGCTGCCGAAGATGCCGGCGACGCTGCATCCGGTGCGCAACCGCGATCGCGCGATCGAACGCCGCAACTACGTCATCGACCGTCTCCAGGAGAACGGCTGGATCAAGCAGGCCGACGCCGACAAGGCGCGCAAGGACCCGCTGGTCGTGACCAGCCGTTCCAACGGTGCCCACACCTTCGCTGGCGAATATTTCGCCGAGGAAGTCCGCCGCGACATCTTCGAGCGCTACGGCGAGAAGAAGCTGTACGAGGGCGGCCTCTCGGTCCGCACCACGCTCGATCCGAAGATCCAGGTCATGGCGCGCAAGACCATGGTCGCCGGCCTCGTGAATTATGACGAGCAGCAGGGCTACCGCGGCGCCATCAGCAAGCTCGATATTTCGGGCGATTGGGGCGTGAAGCTCGCCGAGATCAAGTCGCTCTCTGACATCTCGCCGTGGCGCATGGCGGTGGTGCTGGAAACCAGCGACCAGTCGGCGCGCATCGGCTTCCAGCCGAACCGCGAGCTCGGCGGCTCCGTCAGCAAGCAGCGTGAGACCGGCCTCGTCACGCTCGACGGTGTGCGCTGGGCGAGGGCCGCCCAAGGCAACTTCAAGGGTAAGACGCCGACGTCAGTGGCTCAGGTTCTGCAGCCCGGCGACGTGATCTATGCCGATCCGCTCTACAGCAAGGAAGGACAACCGGTCGAAGGCCAGTATCGTCTGCGCCAGATCCCCGAAGTCTCGGGCGCGATGGTGGTGATGGACCCCTGGACCGGCCGCGTGCTCGCGATGGTCGGCGGCTTCTCGTTCGACCAGAGCCAGTTCAACCGCGCGACGCAGGCCTATCGGCAGCCCGGCTCGTCGTTCAAGCCGATCGTCTATTCGGCCGCGCTCGACAACGGCTATACGCCGTCGACGGTCGTGCTCGACGCGCCGATCGAAATCGACCAGGGGCAGGGCGCCGGCGTGTGGCGGCCTGAAAACTTCTCGGCGAACAAATATCAGGGACCGGTGACGCTGCGGAACGCGCTGCGGCAATCGCTCAACACGGTGACCGTGCGGCTCGCGCAGGACATCGGCATGCCCCTGATCGGCGAATATGCGCGCCGCTTCGGCGTCTATGACGAGCTGCCGAACTATCTCTCCTACGCACTCGGCGCCGGCGAGACGACGGCGATGCGCATGGTCACCGCCTATTCGATGATCGCCAATGGCGGGCGGCGCGTGAAGCCGACCCTGATCGACCGTATCCAGGACCGCTACGGCCACACCATTTTCAAGCACGACCAGCGTGAATGCCGCGGCTGCGACGCGCCGGGCGGCTGGAAGAACCAGCCCGAGCCCCAGCTGATCGACCGCCGCGAGCAGGTGCTGGACTCCATGACCGCCTATCAGATCACCGAGCTGATGGAAGGCGTGGTGCAGGCCGGTACCGCGACCGTCGTGAGGGAGGTCGGCAAGCCGATCGCCGGCAAGACCGGTACGACCAACGAGGCCAAGGACGCCTGGTTCGTTGGTTTCTCGCCCGACGTCGCGGTCGCCATCTACATGGGCTACGATAAGCCGCGCCCGCTCGGCAGAGGCAATGCCGCAACCGGCGGCCATCTGGCCGCGCCGATCGCGCGCGACTTCCTCAAGCTCGCGCTCGCCGACAAGCCCGCGGTGCCGTTCAAGGTGCCGGCCGGCATCAAGCTGATCCGCGTCGTCGCCAAGACCGGCATGCGCGCCGGTCCCGGCGAGACCGGCGGAACGATTTTGGAAGCCTTCAAGCCGGGCACGGCCCCGCCGGACAATTACTCTGTCATCGGCGTTGCCGACGCCGACGGGCGCGGTGGCGTGCCGCCGCCGCAGCAGGCGCCGGATTCCGGCTTCTTCATGCGGCCGGGCACCGGCGGGCTGTACTAGGGCCCCGGGATAACGGCACTGAGACGACGCTCCGGCGGTTGCGCTTTGCAGCCGCCGCCGTTACATCCCCATCTGAATTGCACGCGGGATTCCGCGAGACCAGAGAATCACATGCGCGCCGAAATCGAACGGTTGGTAGAAGAGATCAAGCAGTCAGTCGGGCTGCTGAGGAGGCATCTTTGACGTTGAGAAATCGACGGCGCGCCTCGCTGAGCTGAACAAGCTCGCAGAAGATCCCAACCTCTGGAACGATCCACAGAAAGCTCAGAAGCTGATGCAGGAGCGAACCTCGCTGGAGGATTCGCTTTCGGGCATCGGCAAGGTCGAGCAGGAGCTCGAAGACGATATCGGCATGATCGAGCTCGGCGAAGCCGAGGGCGATGCCGGTGTCGTGGCCGAGGCTGAAGCCGCGTTGAAGAACCTGAAGAAGGAAGTGGCGCGTCGCGAGCTCGAGGCGCTGCTGTCGGGCGAAGCCGACCGCTTCGATTCCTATCTCGAAGTCCATGCCGGCGCCGGCGGCACCGAGAGCCAGGACTGGGCGCAGATGCTTCTGCGCATGTACACGCGCTGGGCCGAAACGCACGGCTTCAAGGTCGAATACCTCGAAGAGTCCGAAGGCGAAGAGGCCGGCATCAAGTCCGCGACCATCCAGGTCTCCGGCCACAACGCCTATGGCTGGCTGAAGACGGAAGCCGGCGTGCACCGCTTGGTGCGCATCTCGCCATTCGATTCCAATGCACGGCGCCACACCTCGTTCTCGAGTGTGCAGGTGTTTCCCGTCATCGACGACAGCATCAAGATCGACATCAAGGAATCCGACGTCCGCGTCGACACCATGCGATCGGGCGGCGCCGGCGGCCAGCACGTCAACAAGACAGAATCCGCGGTGCGGCTGACGCACATCCCGACCGGCGTGGCGGTGGTCTGTCAGGCCGGCCGCTCCCAGCACAAGAACCGGGCGCAGGCCTGGGACATGCTGCGCGCGCGCCTCTATGAGATCGAGCTGAAGAAGCGCGAGGAGAAGGCCGCCGCCGACCAGGCCGCCAAGACCGATATCGGCTGGGGTCACCAGATCCGCTCCTACGTGCTGCAGCCCTATCAAATGGTGAAGGACCTGCGCACCGGCGTGCAGACCTCCGACACATCGGGCGTGCTCAACGGCGAGCTCGACGACTTCATGGCCGCAACGCTGGCGCAACGCGCGTTCGGCACGACCGGCGGCGATATCGGGGACGTGGACTGACCATGACCCGCGTCGCCTTCATCGGGCTCGGGCGGATGGGGCATGGCATGGCCGGCCGCTATCTCGACGCCGGTTTTACGGTGACGCTGTGGAATCGCAGCAAGACCAAGGCGGAAGACCTGATCGCGCGCGGCGCAAAGTGGGCGACCTCGCCCGAGGATGCCGCGATCGACGCCGACGCCGTGGTGACCATGGTCGCCGACGACGAAGCCTCGCGAGCAGTCTGGCTCGGCCCCAAGGGCGCGGCCAAGACGATGAAATCAGGCACCATCGCCATCGAGTGCTCCACCGTCTCCTATGACCACGCCCGCGAGATGGGTCGCGAGCTCAATGCGCGCGGGCTCATCTACATCGATTGCCCCGTGACCGGATTGCCGGATGCGGCGACGGCCGGAAAGCTGACGCTGCTTGTCGGTGCAAATGCGGCCGACCTCGAGCGCGCGCAGCCGTTCCTTGCGCCGATCGGCTCGACCATCCGCCATTTCGGCGCGGTCGGCTCCGGCACCGTCTACAAGCTCATCAACAACCTCATGGGTGCGATCCAGATCGCGGGCCTTGCCGAGGGACTTGCGATCGCCGAGCAGGCCGGGCTCGACATGAAGCTGGTGCTGGAGTCGATCCAGGCAGGCGTCGCGGCAAGCCCTCAAGTGCAGCGTCACTCCAAGCGCATGGTCGCCCGCGACTTCAGCGGCGCGACATTCACGGCCGCGCTCCGGCACAAGGATGCCGCCTATGCCGTGAAGCTCGCGGAGAGCCTGCTGGCCAACAAGCCGCCGGTCTCGCGCGCCGCGGTCGAAGCCTATGCGCAGGCCAAGGCCACGATGCCCGACGAGGACGAGGGCCGGATGATCGAGCTGGTGTCGCGGCCGAAGAAGCCGTCCTAGCTGGGAAGTTCGACTTAACTGGAATTTTACATGGGGCAACCTCGATCGGAACGCGGTCTCGGCATTGCCCTGGTTGCTGCAGCGGCGATTGCCTGGAGCACGGCACCGTTCTTCACGCGGCTCTTGCCGTTCGATTCCTGGACCATCCTGTTCTGGCGCGGCCTGTTCGGCGGCAGCCTGATCACACTGCTGCTCGTCCTGATTCAGGGACCAGGTGCGCTCAGGCAGTTGGTGGTGCCGCGACGCGGCGGCTTGCTCGTCGCCGCATTGTCCGCCATCGGCATGATCTCGTTCATCCCCGCACTCCAGATGACCAACGTCATGAATGTCGCGGTGCTGATTGCGACCCAGCCGTTCGTCGCGGCCGCGCTGGCCTGGCTGTGGCTCGGCGAAGCCGCAACATGGCGGACGTTGATCGCAAGCCTCGTCGCCTTTGCCGGTGTGGTCATCACCGTCGGCGGCATCCGGGCCGGGGCCGATATCGGCGGCGTGGCGCTGAGCTGCCTGATGGTGTTCGCGATCTCCGCCATGACGGTCGTGGTCCGGCGCCATCGCGAGACCTCGATGGTGGCGGCGGCTGCGCTTTCGAATTTCATCGGCAGCCTCGTCAGCCTGCCGTTCGCCCATGACATCGCTGATGTCGGCGGCCACAGCCTCGCGATCCTCGCGATGTTCGGCTGCCTCCAGGTCGCGCTCGGCCTGACCTTCTACATGCTCGGCTCGCGCCACTTGCCGTCAGGACAGGCCTCGCTGATCGCCACGCTGGAGACGCCGCTGATGGCGTTGTGGATCTGGGTGGGATTTGGTGAGGTGCCGGCCCTGCATGCACTCATCGGTGCGGCCCTGGTGATCGGGGCGGTCGTCGCGGAGGTCGCCGGCGAAGCCCGGACACGACGTTCCCTGTAACGCCGTCGGAAATCGGGTGGCCTTGTTCGCCGAAGCATCTTACGCGGCAGGCCAGGCCGCCGAGGTGAGACGCATGCCAGGCAATGACAGCAGGATCGACACGCGAGACTGGTCGCTTCTCGTGGTGCTCTCGATTCTCTGGGGCGGCTCGTTCTTCTTCAATGGCGCGGCGCTGCGGGAACTGCCGCCGCTCACGCTGGTGTTTTTGCGTGTCGCGCTTGGCGCGGTCATTCTGCTGCCGTTGCTTCGCATGCAGGGGATCAAATTTCCCAGGCTGGAAGCCCTTCCTCGTGATCGGCCTACTTAACAACGTCATTCCTTTCTCGCTGATCGTGGCCGGCCAAACCTTCATCCCGAGCGGACTGGCCTCGATCCTCAACGCCACCACGCCGCTGTTCACGGTGATGGTGATGGCCGCGGCGGGCGAAGAAGCATTGCAGGCACGGCGGGTGGCCGGCGTCGCGCTCGGCCTGGCCGGAGTGATCATCCTGCGCGGCTGGGGGATCGAGACACGGACGGGGCAGGGGCTTGGCATCCTGCTCTGTCTCGGCGGCGCGCTGAGCTATGGCTTTGCAGCGCTCGCCGCGCGGAGGCTGCTGAAGGACTCTGCCCCGCTCGGCACGGCGACGTTTCAACTGATGGCGTCAACGGTGATGATGGCGGTCGTCGCCGGCGCGGCGGAGCAACCGTGGCGTCTTCCAATGCCGGGCGTCGCGACATGGTTCGCAGTGCTCGGTCTTGCCGCGCTGTCGACCGCGCTCGCCTACATCGTATTCTTTCAGATCATACGACGTTCCGGCGCAACCAACGTCATGCTGGTGACGCTGCTGATTCCCGTAACCGCGATCTTGTTGGGATGGCTGGTGCTGGGCGAGCCGATCTCCGTGCGTGAGGTCGTCGGCGCGATCGTTATTGGCAGCGCGTTGATTGTGATCGACGGACGGGCACTAAAAATGCTGCAGCGCGTCGGATAAGTTCCGTACCCTCCGTTTCACCCTGCGGAAAATCCCGCCGCTTGCCAGTCGCAGGCGGCCTTGCGACACTCTCCGCAAAACAAGAACTAGAAACACAGGGGAGAGAACGATGCCGGGTCGTCGCAACAAATTTGCTGCATTCGCCATGCTTGCCGCCGGTGCGCTCGTTGCGACACCGGCTCTCGCGCAGAAGACATACGACCCCGGTGCCAGCGACACCGAGATCAAGATCGGCAACATCATGCCCTATAGCGGGCCGGCGTCGTCCTATGGCGTGATCGGCAGGACCGAGGCGGCGTTCTTCAAGATGATCAACGAGCAGGGCGGCATCAACGGCCGCAAGATCAATTTCATCAGCTATGACGACGCCTATTCGCCGCCGAAGGCGATCGAACAGGCGCGCAAGCTGGTCGAGAGCGACGAGGTGCTGCTGATCTTCCAGGCGCTTGGCACGCCCTCGAATTCCGCGATCATGAAGTACATGAACGCCAAGCGAGTGCCGCAGCTCTTCGTTGCGTCTGGCGGTACCAAGTTCGGCGACCCCAAGAACTTCCCCTGGACGATGGGTTTCCAGCCCAACTACCAGAGCGAGGGGCGGATCTACGCAAAATACATCCTCGACAAATTCCCTGATGGCAAGATTGCGGTGTTCTGGCAGAACGACGACGCCGGCAAGGACCAGTTCAAGGGACTGAAGGACGGCCTTGGCGACAAGGCTGGTATGATCATCGCCGACAAGTCATATGAGGTCAGCGATCCCTCGATCGACTCGCAGATCGTCGCCTTGCACGATTCCGGCGCCGACATCTTCTTCTCATGGGCCGCGCCGAAGGGCTCGGCGCAGGCGATCCGCAAGGTGGGTGAGCTCGGCTGGAAACCAAAATTCTTCCTGGCCAACACCGCGACGTCCATCGCCTCCGTGCTCAAGCCCGCCGGGCTCGAATACGCCAAGGACATCATCTCGACGGCCTATCTGAAGGATCCGACCGATCCGACCTGGGACAAGGATCCGGCCGTGATCGCGTGGCGCGCCTTCATGGACAAATATTACCCCGATGGCGACAAGACCAACGCCAACAATCTCTACGGCTATGTGCAGGCCGAGGCGATGGCGCAGGTGCTGAAGCAGTGCGGCGACAATCTTACGCGCGACAACGTCATGAAGCAGGCGACCAGCCTGAAGAATTTCCACACCGACCTGATGCTCCCCGGCATCATGGTCAACACCTCACCCGACGACTATTTCCCGATCGAGCAGATGCAGCTGATGCGCTTCAACGGGCAGGTTTGGGAGCTGTTCGGCGACGTCATCACCGGTGAGGTCGGTCATGAGCACAGCCAGTAGTCAGCCTTCGACGGCTGAGTGGATCTAGCCCGCGCTGAGTCGCACACCGGCGCGCAAAAACTTCTGCGGGTCGACGGCTTCGCCGTCGATGCGGGTCTCGTAGTGCAGATGCGGACCGGTCGAGCGGCCGGTCGAGCCGACGAGGCCGATGACCTGGCCGATCTTCACGATCTCGCCGACCTTGACGTTGATCTCGGAGAGATGGCCGTAGCGGGTCGAGAGCCCGTTGCCGTGGTCGACCTCGACCATGCGGCCGTAACCACCGGACCAGCCGGCCGAAACCACCCTGCCATTAGCGGTCACGCGCGCGGGATCGCCGGTCGCGGCGCGGAAGTCGAGGCCGGTGTGCATCGCCGGCCGGCCGAGGAAGGGATCGCTGCGCACGCCGAAGCCGGAGGTGAACTCGACTTCGCCGACGACGGGCTTGCGATACGGCACCTGCGCCAGCGTGCGGTTGAGCCGGTCCATCTCGGCGCGCGTGACGTTGATGCGATAGAGCTGTTTCTCGAAGGGACCGGCGTTCGCCGTGAGTTTCACCGGCACGAACGGGCCGCCCATGGGCGCTCGCGGCGCCGCGGCCTCGAGGCTGGCAAGGTTCAGGCCGAGATCGCTGACGACGCCGCGCATCCGCCGCATCCGCGAATCCATGCCTTCCTCGACGGCGTTGAGTGCCGCGACCTGGCGGCGCTCGACCTGATCGAGCGAGTTGGTCAGCCGGACCAGGACATTGTCAAAACCCTGGTTCTTGGCGAATTGATTGACCGGCGGGGCGATCACGGCCGGGGCGCGCGATTCGAGCCGGGCTTCACGGTCAGGCGGCGCCACAAAGATCACGGTGTCGCTGATCGGCGATGGTTTCGGCGTGCCCTGGCTCGTCTGGTTCGCGTCGCCGCGCTGCGGTGTTGCGCGCGGGATCGATCCGGTCACGTCAGGCATGGCGCCAAGCGCCGTGGCGCGAGACTCCAGCGCCGTCTGCCGCTTCATGATCTGGTCGAGCTTCTGGTCGAACTGTTCCTGGTCGAGCAGCTGCCGGCTGGTGGTGCGGTCGACCTTGGCGCGAAGCTCGGCGATGCGGTCTTCATAGGCGTATTGCATCTCGGCCTGGCGGGCGATCAGCCGGGTCAGGACGTCGTCGCGAAAAGCGAAATAGGTGGCGGTCGCGGCCGACCAGAGCCCGAGCAGAACGACGGTGCCGACCACGATCCAGAACACTACGGGCCCGAGCCGGACCTGCTTGCCATGATGCACGATCGTGTAGGCGTCGTCGGCCGCGGGCAGGGGGATCGCTGCAGCTACCGCGGCCGCGGGGCGGCGGGGAAAGGACCGTCCGTGGTCGTGCGGATGATGCTGGGGGTACTGCGAGTATTGGGCAGAACTTTTCGACATCGGCACTCCCGCGCCGGTCGGAACGGTTCCTTGCGGCTCAATTGCCGCAGCAATCTGGGCCGGTCATGGTTAATTTTCTGGAAACGGGAACGCTCGATTTTAACGGGCTGGTTAAAGACTTCTTGCCGCAGCCAGCACCTCGTCGGCATGGCCGTCGACCCGGACATTGCGCCAGACCCTGGCCACCTTTCCATCGCGCCCGATCAGCACCGTGGTGCGAATAATCCCGAGGAAGCTCTTGCCATACATGGATTTTTCGCCCCAGGCGCCATACGCCTCCAGCATCTCATGTTGTTCGTCCGAGATCAGGGGGATGCTAAGGCTGTGCTTGTCGCGGAATTTCTCCTGGGCCCTTAACGGATCGGCCGAAATGCCCAGCACGGCAGTGCCGGCGGAGGTGAAGGCGTCCTTGAGCCGGGTGAAGTCGATCGCCTCGCGAGTGCAGCCCGGCGTGTCGGCTCGGGGGTAGAAAAACAGGACCAGCTTCTGGTCGGCATAATCCGACAGGGTGACGGTGTTGCCGCCGTCGCGGGGCAGGCGGAACGCGGGGGCTTTCTGGCCCTCGGCCAAAGCGGATTTGGCGCCGGCCACTGTCGCGTGAGGCTTGGTGGCCTTTTCAGAAGATTTTAACCGTTTCGACGCGGCCTTATGCGATGTTGGTTTTGCGCCTGTCTCGGTTGATTTGCCTGCCGGTGCCGGTTGTGTTTTCGCGCTGCGCGTTTGAGTCGTTGCCCGCGTTTTCCCGGGCTTCTTTTTAGCGGTCAGACTGCCGGAGGGCGTTTTGGACGATTTCTTTCGGGATTTCTTGGACATACGCCTTCCTTTCGTCGCTTTCGGCGGGTCAACCAAAGCGGTATTGCAGCTCTCGTCCGGCGTGCCGGATTCGCGCCCTCGGCTGGGCAATTTTGGCGGCGACGGAGTATGGTTACAAGGAATTCCACGCACCACCCCACTGCTCGTTGAACGCGCTCCCGGGGCGAAATGACGAACAGCAGGAACATCAGAGGTATGGCGGCAATGCCGGGGCGGGGGGCGTCTATACCCGTCGATGGCTGCGGTCCCGGCGGCGCTCAGTCCAACGACGGGCGTCTGTATCGAGAGGCAATGGCAAGGAATACGTCGCCCCAGGATCACATCAGGGACTTCGATCGACACGCCGGCCATCACGCGCAGCCGGAATGGGACGAGGCCGACTGGGATCAGGACCAGGAAGAGGAGGCGGGCCACCGCGCACGCCGCCTGTTATCGCGTTCCAACTCAGGCTTTCGCGTCGGTGACAGTTTTTCGGCGGTCCGGCGCGTGCTGCCGAGCGGTCGCTGGCTGCGGCGGATGGCCGTCGTTCTGGGCACTTTGATCGTCATCTTCGTCGGTTGCTTTGGTGCGCTCTGGTGGCGCCTTGGCGCAGGTCCGATCAATCTCGACATGGCGACGCCGTGGCTCGCCGCCGCCATCGAGGACAATATCGGTCACGGCAACACCGTGGAGGTCGGCGGCACCCAGATCGAGCGCGCGGGGCGTATCCGGATCGCCGTGCGCATCCGGGACATCATCGTTCGTGACCATGACCATGCCATCGTCGCCAGTGCGCCGAAGGCCGAGGTGAGACTGTCGGGAGCCGCGCTTCTCACCGGCCGCCTGCGCGCCGAAAGCCTCAACCTCGTCGATGCCGAACTTGCAATCCGGATCGCGCCCGATGGCACCGTCACGGTCTCCGCGGGCGACACGGCAAAGCCGCTCGCAACCGGCGTCGCGTCCAAGAGGGAAGCGGGGCTGCCGCCGACATTCCCGCGCAACGGCGTGCCGCCGCCGCCGTTCGGGATGGCGCCCGCAACACCGGACGCATCTCAGGCCGCGCCTCAACCGGTCGCGCAGAGCGGCATTCTTCAGGGCCTCGACTGGCTCGACAGCCTGAGCTTGACCGGCCTCGACGGCCAGAACCTCAACGAGATCGGTCTCAAGAACGGCAACCTGATTGTCGACGACCAGCAGCGCGGCAGCAAATGGACGTTTGAGAACATCACGCTCAGCCTGCGCCGGCCAAGCCATGGCGGCGTGGCGCTCAGCCTCGGCGAGGAGGGCGCGCACCCGTGGTCGCTGCGCGCCACGATCGGGCCGAGCGAAAATGGGGTACGCTCTGTCGATATCCGCGCCGACAAGGTCTCGACCTCGAACATCCTGCTCGCGCTGCGCGTCAAGGACCTGACCTATACGGCCGATCTGCCGCTGACCGGCGAGCTGAAAGGCGAGCTCGGCCGCGACGGCGTGCCGACGTTCTTCCGCGGCAAGGTCACCATCGGCGCGGGCAACATCATCGACACCGACACGTCCGACTATCCGATGGCGATCGACTCGGCCGAGATCAACATCGAATGGGATGCCAATCGGCGGGTGCTGGTTGCGCCGTTCAAGATCATTTCGGGCGCGAACCGTCTGACGCTGCTGGCCCATCTCGAGCCGCCGAACGGCACCGTGAACGACTGGCAGCTCGGCTTCAGCGGCGGTTCGATCCTGCTCGGCGGCATCGATAACGAGCCGCCGCTTGTCTTCAACCGCATCGCCATCGGCTTCCGTTTCGACACCGATCACAAGCGCATGCTGCTGACGCAGGCCGACATCTCCAATGGCGAGATCGGCGTCGCCGGCACCGGCGCGATCGACTATTCCGGCGAGCCGCGCCTGACGCTCGGCTTTGCGGGAACGCCGATGTCGGCCTCCGCCTTGAAGCGGATGTGGCCGACGCTGGTGGTGCCCGAACTGCGCCAGTGGGTGATCGAGCGGATCGAGCGCGGCACGCTCCAGCGCATCGAGGTCGGCGTCAACTCGCCGACGCGCAACCTTCCGCGCAAGGGCCCGCCGATTCCCGATGACGGCCTGTCGGTCAACATCGTGGCGAGCGGCGTTGCAGTTCGACCCGTGGACGGCATGCCTGTGGTGCACGACGCAGACCTCAAGGCGCATGTGACCGGACGCACCGCCACGGTGAATATCGGCCAGGGCATTGCCGACACGCCCGGAGGCCGCAAGGTCACGATCTCCGACTTCACCTTCGAGGTGCCTGATATGGCGCCAAAACCGTCGCCCTCGCGGACGCGTTTCCGCGTCGATGGTCCGGTGCCGGCGGCGGCCGAAATGCTGTCCAATGATCGGCTGAGCGACCTGTCGTCGACCGTCGTCGATCCCAACACCAGCAAGGGCACCTTCACCGCGAACATCCAGCTTGGCCTGCCGGTCAAGGGCGAGCTGACCAAGGCGGACACCACCTACGCCGTCACCGCCGATCTCAACGGCTTCAGCGCCGAAAAGCTGGTGATGAACCAGAAGCTCGAGGCCAACACGCTCAAGATCGTTGCCAACAACCAGGGCTATCAGGTCAAGGGTGACGTCAAGATCAACGGTCAGGCGGCCTCGCTCGACTATCGCAAGGCGACCGATGGCGATGCCGACGTCAAGCTGCAGACGACGCTGGATGACGCCAGCCGCGCCCGCCTGGGCTTCGACCTCAGTCCGGCCGTCAGCGGCTCGGTGCCGGTCAAGGTCTCCGGCAAGATTGCCGGCGGCCCTGAGCAGACGACCAAGCTCGGCATCGAGGCCGACCTGACCTCGGTCAAGCTCGACAACATCCTTCCCGGCTGGGTCAAGCTGCCGGGCAAGGCGAGCAAGGCCACGTTCAAGGTGGTGCCGACGGCGCAATCAACGCGGCTCGAGGACATCGTCATCGAAGGCGGCGGCGCCTCGATCAAGGGCTCGCTGGAAGTCGACCCGAACGGCGACCTGATGAATGCGAACTTCCCGGTCTACTCGCCGTCTGATGGCGACAAGACGTCGCTCAAGGTCGAGCGCGGTCAGGACGGGGTGGTGCGGGGCACGATGCGCGGCGACGTGTTCGATGGCCGCGGTTTCCTGAAGTCGGCGATTTCAGGCAATTCAAAGGACGACAGCAAGAGCAAGCTCAAGAACGTCGATTTCGACATCGACGTCAAGCTTGGCACGGTCGCCGGATTCAACGGCGAGACGATGCGGAGCGTCGACGCCAAGATGTCGAAGCGCGCAGGCGCCATCAAGGCGTTCACGCTGAGCGGCAGGATCGGCCAGAATACGCCCGTCGCGGCGGATCTGCGCGGCGGCCGCGCACAAGGCAGCCGCGAGGTGATCTATCTCCAGACCAACGATGCCGGCTCGCTGCTGAAGTTCACCGACACCACCAACAAGGTCTTTGGTGGCCAGATGGTGGTTGCGATGGAGCCGCCGACGTCGGAGCCTACGGCGAGGGAAGGCCTGATCAACGTGCGCGACTTCGCGGTCAAGGGCATGGATCAGCTTGATCGTGTCGCGGCGGGGGCGCCTAATGGCGCGCAGAATGGCGTGACCTTCACGGCCTTGCGCGCGGAGTTCACCCGGCAGAACGGCGCACTCACGATCCGCGACGGCGTGGTGAAGGGGCCGATGATTGGCGCCACCATCGAAGGCTCGGTCGACTTTCCCGGTAATCAGGTCTGCATGAGCGGCACCTTTGTGCCGATGTACGGCGTGAACAACATTTTCGGCCAGATTCCGTTGTTCGGCCTCTTCCTCGGTAACGGCGACAAAGAGGGATTGATCGGAGTCACCTACGAGGTCGTCGGTACGCCTGCAGCGCCGGTCATGCGCGTCAATCCGATCTCGGCAATGGCGCCCGGCCTTTTCCGCAAGATATTTGAGTTCAACACCGGCAAGCAGAATATGCCGATCGACGAACTGCCGTCGGCGCAGTCCGGCGACAGCTCGACCAGCTCGGCCCGGACGCTGTCGAACGGTTGCAGCCTTGCGCGGCGCTAGCCTTGGTCAGGCGACGTGCCGGGACGCTCGCTTCGAAAATTGATCTTACACCTTGACGGGCGTCACACCCGGCCGGACGTGCAATGAACCGTTTCGTTCACCGCCTCATCATGTCCGTGCTGCTCGTGGCGGCCCTCGTCCTGATCTGGAACGTGCTGGGCTCGCGCTGAACCGGCACGGGCGAAGCGCCAGTGCCGGTGCTGGTGGTGGCGTGCGGGCGTGTCAGCGCCGCGCGAAGGCGCCGCCGGTCGCTTCGCCCTCCTTACCCATCAGCGCATCGACGCTGACAGCACCGCCGCCGGCGGCCGCGAGATAGAGGCAGGCGAAGCAGAACAGGATCGCGGCGGTGCCGCCGTTGATCAGCGGCAGAAACACCGGCGGGCCTTCCTTGGAGATGTGGAAGACATGGCCAAGGAAGTAGGCGAAGGCCATTTCTCCTGACAGGACGAAGGCCGAGAGGCGAGTGAACAGTCCGACCATCAGTGCCGCGCCAAGCACCAGCTCAATCAGGCCGGCCGTCCAGATCAGCGGCGGCGGATTGGCGAAGATGGCCACCTGCGGAATGTGGAAGAGCTTGGTCATGCCGTACTGGAACAACAGCAGTCCGGTGATGAAACGAAACAGGCTCAAAAGAACCGGCTGATAGCGAGTGAGATAGGGAAAGTTCATTGGGTTGTGCCCTCCATCCAATGCTGCGACTAGGAACGCATTCGGTTCCGCCCTGCAAGTTGCGCCAGGTCAATTCGCGCTGACATTTTTGTCATGTCGGACAAAACACCGCAGGCTGTGGTTTCAGCCCGGCGCTGTCTGTATTTTTTAAGCATCTACGCGCGGCGTCCGCCCGTAGTTCCCCGGTGACACGACTGAGTGCAGGTTACCTCTGGGAGACCTAGCGCCGCAAGGCTGGCACAATCAGAAATGGAATCATGCCGAGCACGACGCTCGCAAGTGCGAAGGCGAGCAGCGCGTTGTAGCCGTGGGTGGCATCGTGGATCAGGCCGCCGCTCCAGGATCCGAAGGCCGAACCTAAACCGCTGCCGATCGAGATCGTGCCGTAGATGGTGCCGACGCGTTTACCCCCAAAGATCTTCATCGCTGTTGCGGTGATCAGGGGCCCGCGTGAGCCCATCATGCTACCGAAGCAGACGACGAAGCCGGTGAGCAGGATGACACTAGGATCATACTGAAGCAGCCAGAGCAGGACGATGCCGAGGATCGAGATCGCGTAGCTCAGCAGCACGGATGGCCGCCGCCCGATCAGCCCGTCGAGCGCCGAGACGCCGATCATCCCGAACACCAACACCACGCCCGAAAAGCCCCAGGCGGTCGCAGCCTGCAGCGGCGGGAAGCCGGCATCGATCAGATAAGCAACGATCTGTGCGGCGATCGAGTACATGCCGACGGCGGTGAAGAAGAAGGTCGAGAACAGTGCCCAGAACGCGTGATGGCGCATCGCGCTGAGAAGCGTCCATCCACTGTCGACGAAATCGGGATCGGTCTTCTTGGTGACGTAAGGCGAGCCGGCTGCGAATCTGCGCCAGGGCAACAGCATGAGCGGCACCAGCAGGGCGAGCGCCGCGAAGCCGTAGACCTGGTAGGTCTCGCGCCAGCCGAGATGATTGATCAGCAGCTGCGAGGTCGGCAGCAGAGCCAGCACGCCGCCGCCCATGGCGGAATAGACCACCGCCATCGCGGTCGGCAATCGCGGCCCGAACCAGCGGCCGAGAAGGATCGAATTCGGCACATTGCCGATGAAGGCGACGCCAATGCCGACGCAGAGCCCGATCGAAAGCTGGAATTGCCAGAGCGACTGCGCATGGCCCGCAATCAGGAAAGCCGAGCCGAGCAGCAACAGGCCGAGCGCGTAGACGATGCGTGGTCCGGAGTGATCGAACAGGCGGCCGACCAGCGGCGCGGTCAGTCCGCTGACGAGCCAGGTCAGCGAGTAGATCGAGACGACTTGCGCGCGGTCCCAGCCGAAATTTTCGGAGATCGGTTTCAGGAAGACGGTGAAGCTCTCACTCAGGCCGCGGCCGAGCACCGCCAGCGTGAAGCACAGCGCGAGCACGACGAGCGCGGTGCGCACCGCGCCTTGCCGCACGGCGTCGTGTTCCCTGGTCGCTTCCTGGGACGTCTTCTGATCCATTGCCCAACAGGGAGCGCGCATCCGCGCGCCCTGACAAGCATCAAAAGCTCATACGCCTATGCAGGCCTGATGAGGACGTGCTTCTTCTTGCCGAAGGACAGCTTGATCACGCCTTCGGGCGTCAGATTGGCTGGTGACAGCGCCAGCTTCTCGTCGGTGACGGCGATGTCATTGACGCGCAGGCCGCCACCCTTGATCTGGCGCCGTGCTTCGCCATTGGACGCGACGAGACCCGCCTTGACGAAGGCGTTCAGCACGCCGAGGCCGGCCTCCAGCTCACCGCGCGGAATTTCCACCGTCGGCAGGCTCTCGGCGAGGGCACCTTCCTCGAAGGTGCGGCGCGCGGTCTCGGCTGCTTCATTGGCGGCGTCGCGGCCGTGCAGCAGCGCGGTCGCTTCCGTCGCGAGCACCTTCTTGGCCTCGTTGATCTCGGAGCCACCGAGCGCCTCGAGCTTCTTGATCTCGGCGATCGGCAGCGTCGTGAACAGCTTCAGGAACTTGCCGACGTCGGCGTCCTCGGTGTTGCGCCAGTACTGCCAGAAATCATAAGGCGAGAACTGGTCGGCGTTGAGCCACACCGCGCCTTGCGCGGTCTTGCCCATCTTGGCGCCCGAGGCGGTGGTGAGCAGCGGCGTCGTCAGCGCGAACAGCTGGTGCGTGCCCATGCGGCGGCCGAGATCGACGCCCATGATGATGTTGCCCCACTGGTCCGAGCCGCCCATCTGCAGTTTGCAACCGGTGCGCTTGGCGAGCTCGACGAAGTCATAGGCTTGGCAGACCATGTAGTTGAACTCGATGAAGCTCATCTCCTGCTCGCGCTCGAGACGCAGGCGCACCGAGTCCATCGTCAGCATGCGGTTGACCGAGAAGTGGCGGCCGACGTCGCGCAGCATCTCGATCCAGTTGAGCTTGGTCAGCCACTCGGCATTGTCGAGCATGATGGCGTCGCTCTTGCCATCGCCGTATTTGAGCACCTTTGCGAACACGCCACGGATCGATTCCTTGTTGGACTCGATCTCGGCAATGGTCCGGATCGCGCGCGTCTCGTCCTTGCCGGAGGGATCGCCGACCATGGTGGTGCCGCCGCCCATCAGCGTGATCGGCTTGTTGCCGGATTGCTGGAGCCAGTGCAGCATCATCATGGTCAGATAGTTGCCGATATGCAGCGAGCGGGCGGTGCAATCGTAGCCGACATAGGCGGTCGCCTCGCCCTTGGCGGCAAGGGCGTCCAGCCCCTCGAAATCGGAGCATTGGTGGATGAATCCACGTTCCTGAAGCGTGTTGAGGAAATCCGATTTAAATGCAGTCATCTGTCGGCGTGCCTGACAATTCTTGGTTTACTGTTTTGGGAGCAATTTAAGGGTCTTACCCGGGAACTCGATTGCTGCCCGCCACTTGGCGCTGTGGCATTATAAGATGTGTCCCTCTGGCACAAGATCGGCATGCCGGAGGGGGTGCTTTGAGGACGCTGATCCCATGATGTTGACGGCACTCGGTTTGATGAGCGGCACCTCGCTGGACGGGGTCGATATCGCGCTGATCGAAACCGACGGGAAGCAGGTGAAGGCGTTCGGGCCCTCCGGCTACCGACCCTATAGCCCGGCCGAACGCAATCTGCTGCGCCAGGCGCTGTCTGAGGCCGTGCACTTGTCGCAACGCGATGCCCGGCCGGGGATTCTGGCCCAGGCCGAACGGGTTGTGACTCGTGCCCATGCCGAGGCGGTCGCTGTTTTCGTCGCCCAGAACCGAATGACGCCTGAGGAGATCGACATCGTCGGCTTCCACGGCCAGACCGTGCTGCACCGGCCCGAGCGGCGGCTGACGGTGCAGATCGGCGATGCGCCGGCGCTGGCCAAGGCGATCCATATCCCCGTGATGCACGACTTCCGCGCCGCCGATGTCGAGGCTGGCGGGCAGGGCGCGCCGCTCGTGCCAGTCTACCACCGAGCGTTGACGCAAACCCTGGACCGCGAGGGGCCGATCGTCGTGGTCAATATCGGCGGTGTCTCCAACATCACCTATATCGACGGCAGCGACACGCTGATCGCCTGCGACACCGGGCCCGGCAACGCGCTGCTCGACGATTTCATGTATCGCACCATGAACCAGGCGTTCGATGCGGAAGGCAAGTTCGCGGCGCTCGGCAAGGTGGATGAAGCCTGGATCGCGCGGGCGCTGGAGCTGCCGTTCTTCGCAAGCCCGCCGCCGAAATCGCTCGACCGCAACGATTTCGCGGCGTTGAAGCTCGGCGATGTCGCGCCGGCCGATGGCGCCGCGACACTCACCGCGTTTACCGCGGCTGCGATCGCGCGCGTCATTCCGCTGCTGCCGCGGCGGCCGCGCAGCTGGATCGTCTGCGGCGGCGGCGCGCGCAACCTCACCATGCTGCGGATGCTGCGGGAGCGGGTGGGAACGGCCACGGTCGAAGCCGCCGAGACGCTCGGCTGGGCCTCGGATGCCATTGAGGCGCAAGCCTTCGGCTTCCTCGCCGCGCGCGGCCTGAAGGGCCTGCCGCTATCCTATCCGGCCACCACGGGCGTCCCCATGCCGATGACGGGTGGGGTGATCGCACGGCCCTGAGGGTGACTCCTCGAGATCACGGGTGATTGATGCAAATGCATCGATCTTGACATGTAAATGCAAGTGCATCTATATTGGATGCAGTTGCATCGAACCGTCGGGATTGCACCTATGACCGCTTCACTGAAACTGATCAGCCACAAGCTTTGCCCTTATGTGCAGCGCGCGGTGATCGCGCTGAAAGAGAAGGGCGTGCCGTTCGAGCGCATCGACATCGATCTCGCCAACAAGCCCGACTGGTTCCTGAAGCTCTCGCCGCTCGGCAAGGTGCCGGTGCTGGTCGTGACGACCGCGCAGGGCGAGGTCGCGTTGTTCGAGAGCAACGTGATCTGCGAATATATCGAGGAGACGCAAGGCGGTGTGAAGCTGCATCCGGCGGACGCGTTGAAGCGAGCCGAGCACCGTGCCTGGATGGAGTTCGGCTCGGCGATCCTTGGCGATCTCTGGGGGCTGGAGACGACGGCGGATCCCGCGATATTCGAATCCAAGCGCCAGGCGCTTGTCGCGAAATTCGCGCGTGTGGAAGCCGCGCTTGGAGTTGGGCCGTATTTCGCAGGCAACGCGTTCAGCCTGGTCGATGCCGTATTCGCGCCAGTCTTCCGCTATTTCGACCTGTTCGACGAGCTGACCGATCACGGTATCTTCCGCGACGTGCCGAAGGTTCGCGCCTGGCGCGCCGCGCTCGCGAAACGTCCGAGTGTGCGCACTGCAGTTGGCGAGGACTACCCGCAATTGCTGCGCGCTTTCCTCGTTCGCCACGACGCGCATCTGCTCAAGCTCGCGGCCTGAGTCCGATGTCGCAGTCTTTGGCGTGGCTGATGCTGGTGATCGCCGGCGCGCTTGATGTCGGCTGGGCGATCTCGATGAAATATGCAGAAGGTTACACGCGGGCGGGCTGGAGCGTTGTTTCGCTCGTGCTGCTTGCGGCTTTCGTCTTCCTGCTCGGGCGCGCCCTCAAGGTGCTCGAGGTCGGCGTCGCCTATTCGGTATGGACCGGCATCGGCGCCGCCGGTACTTTTCTATTGGGCGTCGTGCTGTTCGGCGAGACGCTCAGCGCGATGAAGCTTGCAGGGATCGTGCTGGTATTGACGGGGATTGTCGCGCTGAAGCTGGCCTAGAGCTCCGCAGCCATCTTCGCCAGCGTGGCGATGGTGTTCATGTTGCGGGCCGTGCCGGCCTTGGCGGCGGGAAGCGCCAGTTTTGAAGTTCCCATGCCGTCACCGTAATGCACGTAGATCTCGCGGCGGCCGAGCTTAACCTCTTCGTTCTTCTGGCCACGAATTCCGGCGATGGTGTCCGCGGGCGGCGCCTTGTCGAGGAAGATCGCGACCGTGCGATTGGGTGCCATCTTTGGAAACGGATTGGCGGCGAGAACCTCTGTCATCTCGGCAGCGCTGCGCACGAGCACGCCGACTGGCGCGCCGGCGTACGCGTGCAGGCGTTTTTCCAGCGCAGCCTTGATTGCGGATGCCGATTTGCGGCTGGTGAAGACGACATTGCCGCTAGCGATGTAGGTGCGCACGGCACTAAAGCCGAGATCTTCGCACATCGCCTTGAGCTCGGTCATCGGCAGCTTGCCGGTGCCGCCGACATTGACCGCGCGCAGCAGGGCTACGAACGCGGTCATCTCGTCCTCAGCGAACGTTCGCCAGACGCATGTCGAGGTAGGCCGTGATGGTTTCCATCAGCGGCTCGAGCTTGGCGTCGAAGAAATGGTTGGCGCCGGGGATGACCTGCTGGTCGATCACGATGCCCTTCTGCGTCTTCAGCTTCTCGACCAGCGTGTTGACGTCCTTGGGCGGCACCACGGCGTCCTTCTCGCCATGCACGATCAGGCCCGAGGACGGGCAGGGCGCGAGGAACGAGAAGTCGTAGAGATTGGCGGGCGGCGCGATCGAGATGAAGCCTTCGACCTCGGGACGGCGCATCAGGAGCTGCATGCCGATCCAGGCGCCGAAGGAGAAGCCGGCCACCCAGCAGGCACGCGCCTCGGGATTGATCGTCTGCGCCCAGTCGAGCGCGGCGGCCGCATCCGACAATTCGCCGGTGCCGTGGTCGAACGAGCCCTGGCTGCGTCCGACGCCGCGGAAGTTGAAGCGCAGCACCGAGAAGCCGCGATGCGCAAAGGCGTAGTAGCACTGGTACACGATCTGATGGTTCATCGTGCCGTGAAACTGCGGATGCGGATGCAGGATCATCGCGATCGGCGCGTTCTTCTGCTTGGCCGGGTGATAGCGACCTTCGAGACGGCCAGCAGGGCCGGCAAAAATGACTTCAGGCATCGATGATCTCTGGATTGATTTGCTGGAGAACTGGTCCTTGGCAATCAACCGATTGTGGCCTCATTGGCAGATGCCGACGAAAGCGCGAATGGAAGGATGAGAAGGCGTACGCCTCGCGGTGATGCGCAGACGGCGCACGGTGACTTGACGGTGCGCGTTCTAACATAGGCTGCGGGGCAAAAAGCAAGCATCTTCGACATCTGCCAATCCGCTCAAGAGCTTAGCCGGCCAGGCGCGTGTCGCGGCAATAGCGGCCGGCATCGAGCAAGGGATGCCGAGGGTCGCCACCATGTTGGCAACCGATTGAAATCACGATTGTTTATTGGCTGCTGAGGGCGCCTGAGGCGATTCACACCGGTGCGGTGCTGCCGCCAAGCGAGGCGACGGCGGGGCGGTAGCGGCGGCTGCCGCCAAGCGTCTTGCCGTTGTCGAAGGTGAGCTCGAAATCCCCTGACGGCTTGAAGTCCACCCCGCTGACGCGGTCGAGATTGGCAAGCCGGGTGCGGTGAACGCGCACGATGGCGAAGCGGGCAAGCTCGCTTTCGGTCGCGGCGAGCGTGCCTCGGATCAGGTGCTGGGTGCCGTCGGCTAGGCTGTACTCGATGTAATTGCCGGCGGAGGCGACCCACAGGATGTCGCGCGGCGCGACTCGGATCCGGCTGGTGCCGTCCCGGAGCCAGATCAGATTCGGGGACGGATGCTCTTGCGAAGCGGGTGGATCGGACTGGGCGTCCCGCGCGGCCTTGTGCAACTCGCGGCGGCTGTCCATCAGCCAGAGCGTTGCCCCGATCAGCAATGCGGTCACAGCATCCTTACGGAACTCGTAGAGGATTGAGGCCAGCGAGAAATGGAAATCGTAGGTGTTGCCCGCGAGCCAGAGCATGAGCTTTCGTAAGCTGACCATGCCGGCGATGTGGAGGGCCGAGAAGCCGAGCAGGGCGGCGGCTGCAATTCCGGTCCGCATCGCGAGGGATGCAGTTCCCCGCATGCGTCGGACGGCCAGCATCAGGATCGGCACCAGCGCCAGAATGACGACGATGCTCGACAGTTCCCAGAACAGGCGCCGGCCGATATCGGCGCTATCGCCGCGCCAGGTGGCATCCTGTGCGCCGGAGAGCGCATTGACGATGCCGACGACGAGCGCGATGGCGGCGATCGCCGCGAACATCGTCCACTCGCCGCTGATCCCGCGGCGCCAACCGCTCGTCCCTGAGGACGACGCCTCGTCCCCTCGCGTTTGGTTCTGATCCCAAACCGCCTCGACGCGCTCCCTATCAGGCGCATTTTGGCCGTCAGCCATGGCCCGAAAACCATTGATATCGAGACGTTAGGGAGCAGAGACCCATGTCAACACCACAGCAAGCATCAAGCCCGGAACGACGCATCGATTTGGACTGGGTGCGGATTTTAGCCTTCGGGCTTTTGATCTTCTACCACGTCGGCATGCTCTACGTGTCCTGGGGATTTCACATCAAGAGCGCGCACCGCCTGACCTGGCTCGAGCCGGCGATGCTGGTGCTCAATCCCTGGCGGCTGTCGCTCTTGTTCCTGGTCTCCGGGGTCGCCAGCCGCTTCATGCTGGGCAAGTTCCGGCTCGGCGCCTTCGCCCGGGCGCGGTCGGTGCGGCTGCTAATTCCATTGATCTTCGGCATGCTCGTGATCGTGCCGCCGCAATCCTATCTCCAGATCGTGGAGGCGCTCGGCTATCCCGCCGGCTTCGCCGATTACTACCTCCACCACTATCTGGCGTTCAGCGCGCAATTCTGCCCGAACCCCTGCATCGCGCAGCCGACCTGGAACCACCTCTGGTTCGTGGTCTATCTCTGGGTCTACACCATGGCCCTGGCTGGCGTGCTGTTGCTGTGGCCGGCCGCTGCGGATTGGATTGGTGCGCGGTTGGCGGCCGTCCTCGCCGGGCCATGGTTGCTGGCGGTGCCGTGCTTTTTGTTCGCGGCTTGGCGGCTCTTTCTGGCGCCGATCTTCCCGTCGACGCATGCGCTGTTCGGCGACTGGTACAACCACGCGGACTATGCGAGCGCGTTCCTGATCGGCTTCCTACTCGCACGCGAGGACGGATTCTGGCGCGACGTCGAGCGGCAGCGGTGGGTGGCGCTCATGATTGCGGCCGCTTGCTTCGCCATCTTCGTGCTGGTTTATGCCGGCTTGCTGGCGCCGTCGTCGGTGCCGAAATGGTTCGCGAGCTCGGCCTATGGCTGCTACCAATGGCTCGCGATGGTCGCGATGCTCGGCTTTGCGCGACGACATTTCAGGGCCGATGGCCCCGTGCGGCGCTATCTGACCGATGCGATTTTTCCCTATTACATCGTGCATCAAACCGCGATCATCGTGATCGCACATGCGCTGCAGGGCGTTGACCTGTCGGCGGGAAGCGAGGCCGCGATCGTGATTTCAGGCACCGCGCTCACTTGTGCGGCGACCTACGAGATCGTGCGGCGGATCGGCTGGCTGCGTCCGCTGTTTGGCCTGCGGATACAGTTGCGCTCTCCGGCAGGGATCGCGCAACAGCAGCCGGCCTGATGTGCAACGGCGCCCGATTGGCGCGATGCCAAAAGGTGCTAAGAGGGCGCCATGCCAAGCCGCGTCTATCTCGACTGGAATGCGACCACACCGCTGCGCACTGAGGCGCGCGCGGCGATGCTGGCCGCCTACGAGCTGATCGGCAATCCGTCCTCGGTCCACGCCGAGGGGCGGGAGGCGCGGCGGCTGGTCGAGGAGGCCCGCGCCGCGCTGGCGGCAGCCGTCGGTGCACTGCCGCGGAACGTCGTTTTCACCTCCGCGGGAACGGAGGCCAACGCGCTGGCGCTGTCGCCCGGCCTGCGTGGCCGATCGGGGGAGCCGGTGCGGCGGCTCCTGGTCTCGGCGGTCGAGCATGCCTCGGTGCTGGCAGGCGGCCGGTTTCCGGCAGAGAGCGTCAGCCAGATCCGTGTGACGCGCTCCGGCGCGGCTGATCTCGACCACCTCCGGGAACTGCTCGCGGAGGGCCCGGCTGCGCTGGTCTCGATCATGGCGGCCAACAACGAGACCGGTGCGCTTCAGCCGGTGGCGGAAGCGGCAGGGCTGGTCCACGAGGCCGGAGGCCTGCTGCACGTCGATGCGATCCAGGCGCTCGGCAAAATTGCTTTCAATATTAACGCGGTAGGCGCGGACCTTGCGACCTTTTCTGGGCACAAGATCGGTGGACCCAAGGGCGTCGGCGCGCTGGTCGTGGCCGAGGGGCTGGCCGGACTGGAGCCGGTGCTGCGGGGCGGCGGGCAGGAGCTCGGCCGTCGCGCGGGAACCGAGAATATCGCCGGGATCGCCGGCTTCGGAGCTGCGGTGAAAGCCGCGCTTCAGGCTCTGCCCGAGGATGCGGAGCGGATGACAAGTCTCAGGAATCACTTGGAAAATGGCCTTCGCGGAATTGGCGGAGCGACCGTCTTCGCCGATGATGTGAAGAGGTTGCCAAATACCGTGCTGTTTACCGCGCCCGGACTGAAGGCCGAGACTGCTGTGATCGGATTCGACCTCGAAGGCGTCGCCGTCTCCTCAGGGTCGGCCTGTTCCTCGGGCAAGGTCCAGCCGTCCCACGTGCTCTCCGCGATGGGGTATGATGCCACCGTCGCCCAGGGAGCGGTGCGCCTCAGTCTGGGCTGGTCCACGGAACCTGAGGACATCAATAGGGCGTTAGAGGCTTGGCGAAAGCTTGGTAATACCCTACTTAGAGCCTAAGCGACGAAACACGGCTTGAACCGTTCTAAGCCCGTGCTTTCCGCACAGAAACATCGTAATACTCGTTCGAATTTGATCCACCGTGGTCCTTGAAACCACGAGCGGAGGATGGAATGCCAGCCGTTCAAGAGACGGTCGAGCGCGTCAAGCGCATCGACGTCGACCAGTATCGTTATGGGTTCGAGACCCTGATCGACTCCGAGAAGGCCCCCAAGGGGCTGTCGGAAGAGATCGTAAAGTTCATCTCGCAGAAGAAAAATGAACCCGCTTGGATGCTCCAGTGGCGGCTGGAAGCTTATCGGCGTTGGCTGACCATGCAGGAGCCGACCTGGGCGCGCGTCGACTATCCCAAGATCGACTTCCAGGACCTGTATTATTACGCGGCGCCGAAGCCGAAGAAGACGGTCACCTCGCTCGACGAGATCGATCCGGAAATCCTGAAGACCTACGAGAAGCTCGGCATCCCCTTGCGGGAAGTCGCCATGCTCGAGGGCGTCGAGCCGAAGGTGGGTGAGGACGATCCCGCCCGCCGCAAGATCGCGGTCGACGCTGTGTTCGATTCGGTCTCGGTTGCGACCACCTTCAAGGCGGAGCTGAAGAAGGCCGGCGTGATCTTCATGCCGATCTCGGAAGCCATCCGCGAGCACCCTGAACTGGTGCAGAAATATCTGGGTTCGGTGGTTCCGACCTCGGATAATTTCTATGCGACGCTGAACTCGGCGGTGTTCTCCGATGGCTCGTTCGTCTACGTGCCGCCGGGCGTGCGCTGCCCGATGGAGCTGTCGACCTATTTCCGCATCAACGAGCGCAACACCGGCCAGTTCGAGCGCACGCTGATCATCGCCGACAAGGGCTCCTACGTCTCCTATCTCGAAGGCTGCACCGCGCCGCAGCGCGACGAGAACCAGCTGCATGCCGCCGTGGTCGAGCTCGTCGCGCATGACGACGCCGAGATCAAATATTCGACGGTGCAGAACTGGTATCCCGGCAATTCGGAAGGCAAGGGCGGCATCTACAATTTCGTCACCAAGCGTGGCGATTGCCGCGGCGACCGTTCCAAGATCTCCTGGACCCAGGTCGAAACGGGTTCGGCGATAACCTGGAAGTACCCGAGCTGCATCCTGCGTGGCGATAATTCGAGCGGCGAGTTCTACTCGATCGCGATCTCGAACGGCTTCCAGCAGGTCGATTCGGGCACCAAGATGATCCACCTCGGCAAGAACACGTCGAGCCGCATCATCTCCAAGGGCATCGCCGCCGGCAAGTCGCAGAACACCTATCGTGGTCTCGTTACCGCGCATCGCAAGGCGACCGGCGCGCGCAACTTCACGGCCTGCGATTCCCTGTTGATCGGTGACAAATGCGGCGCGCACACCGTGCCGTACATTGAAGCCAAGAACTCGTCGGCAACGTTCGAGCACGAAGCGACGACCTCGAAGATCTCCGAGGACGTGCTGTTCTACTGCATCCAGCGCGGTCTCAGCCAGGAAGAAGCGGTCGGCCTCGTTGTCAACGGCTTCGTCAAGGACGTGCTGCAGCAGCTGCCGATGGAATTCGCGGTGGAAGCGCAGAAGCTGATCTCGATCTCGCTTGAAGGGTCGGTCGGCTAACGCCGACCCTCGCGGCGCACCTCGTGCGCTCCAACATCATCTGAATAGACTGGATACCAAGATGGCTTTGCTTGAAGTGAAAGACCTCAAGGTTCGTGTCGAGGAGCGTGAGATCCTCCACGGGCTGACACTGACCGTGAACGAGGGTGAGGTCCATGCGATCATGGGGCCGAACGGCTCCGGCAAGTCGACGCTCTCGCACGTGATCGCCGGCAAGCCGGGCTACGAGGTGACCGACGGCCAGATCCTGTTCAAGGGCGAGGACCTCTTGGAGATGTCGCCCGACGAGCGCGCCGCCAAGGGCGTGTTCCTGGCGTTCCAGTATCCGGTCGAGATTCCCGGCGTCGCCACCATGACGTTCCTGCGCACCGCGCTCAACGCACAGCGCAAGGCGCGTGGCGAGAGCGAATATTCGACGCCGGACTTCCTGAAGAAGGTCCGCGAGGTCTCGAAGTCGCTGAACATCCCGCAGGACATGCTCAAGCGCGGCGTCAATGTCGGCTTCTCCGGCGGCGAGAAGAAGCGCAACGAGGTGCTGCAGATGGCGCTGTTCGAGCCGAGCCTGTGCATTCTCGACGAGATGGATTCGGGCCTCGACATCGACGCGCTGCGCATCGCGGCCGACGGCGTCAACGCGCTGCGCTCGCCGAAGCGCGCGATGGTCGTAATCACTCACTATCAGCGGCTGCTCAACTACATCGTGCCCGACGTGGTGCACGTGATGTCGAAGGGACGTGTCGTGAAGAGCGGCGGCAAGGAACTGGCGCTGGAGCTGGAAGCGTCCGGCTACGCCCAGTTCGAGGACGCCGCGTAAGGAATGTTGCGATGAACGTTGCTGTGGCAAAGACCGGGAATGGCCGCGCGGTGAGCGATCTTTTCGCCAGCGCGGAAGGCCGCTTGCCGGGTTCGCCTTCCGTGATCGCGACGCGCCGCGAGGCCTTCGGGACCTATGAGCGTCTCGGCCTGCCGCACCGCCGGATCGAGGAATGGAAATACACTGACCTGCGCGCGCTGGTCGGCGAGGTGCTCCCGCTGGCAGCCGCGCCCGATGCGGCCGCGCTGAAGCGCGCTGCGGAGGCGGTGAAGACACACGCGATTGCCGGCGCCCGCAAGCTGGTGCTGGTCGACGGCGTGTTCGCGCCCGATCTGTCCGACGTCAAGGCGCTCGCCGGTCAGGCGGGCTTCAAGACCCTGCGCGAGTCGTTGGAGAAGGATGCTGGCCTGCTGAAGACCGCGTCCACCGATGCGGTGATCTCGCTCAATGCGGCGATGGCAACCGACGGCGTGGTGCTTGATATCGCCGACGGTGCACAGCTCTCCACGCCGATCCAGATCCTCCACATCGCCACATCAGCGTCCGCCTCCGCCTTCACCCGTTCGCGGGTCGCGATCGGGAAGGGCGCTCGCGTCACCATCGTCGAGAGCTTCATTTCGGCAAGCGCTGGGGCTTACCAGGTCAACGACGCCGTTCTCATCACGGTCGGTGATGGCGCTGACGTCGCCCATATCCGCCTCATGGACGACGCGCCCGATGCGGTGAACGTCTCCTCGCACTTCGTCACCATCGGCGCCGCCGTGAAGTTCAACTTCTTCAACATGACCACCGGCGCGGCGGTCAGCCGCCTGCAGGGCTTCATCACGCTGGCCGGCGAGGGCAGCGAGCTCTCGGCCAACGGTGTCAACCTGCTGCAGAAGACTGAGCATGGTGACACCACCCTGGTGGTCGACCATGCGGTTCCGAACTGCGTCAGCCGCGAAGTGTTCCGCGCGGTGATCGACGACCGCGCCCATTCGGTTTTCCAGGGCCGCATCATCGTTCGTCCCGATGCGCAGAAGACCGACGGCAAGATGATGACCCGCGCGCTGCTGCTCTCGGATGAAGCCGAGGCCGACAACAAGCCCGAGCTCGAGATCTTTGCCGACGACGTCTCCTGCGGCCACGGCGCCACCGCCGGCGCGCTCGACGACAGCCTGCTGTTCTATCTGAAGGCCCGTGGCCTGCCGGAAAAGCAGGCCCAGGCGCTGCTGATCCAGGCTTTCGTCGGTGAAGCCATCGAACAGATCGCCGATGATGGCCTGCGCGAGCACGTGATCGGCATTGCCGAACGCTGGCTGGAGCGGCGGTCATGACCACGCATCCCGCAGTCAAGAACGGTGCCTATGATGTCGCGCGCGTGCGCCAGGATTTTCCGGCGCTGGCCATGCAGGTCTACGGCAAGAAGCTGGTCTATCTGGACAACGCCGCCTCGGCGCAGAAGCCGAGCGCGGTGCTCGACCGCATGACGCAGGCCTACACCAGCGAATACGCCAACGTGCATCGCGGCCTGCACTACCTCGCCAACGCCGCAACCGAAGCCTATGAGGGCGGTCGCACCAAGGTGGCGCAGTTCATCAATGCGCCCCGTACGGAAGAAGTGATCTTCACCCGCAACGCGACGGAGGCGATCAACCTGGTCGCATCGTCCTGGGGCGGGCCGAGCATCAAAGAGGGCGACGAGATCGTCCTCTCGATCATGGAGCACCACTCCAACATCGTGCCCTGGCATTTCCTGAGGGAGCGGCAGGGTGCCGTGATCAAGTGGGCGCCCGTCGACGATGAGGGCAATTTCCTCATCGACGAGTTCGAGAAGCTGCTGACCTCGAAGACCAAGCTTGTCGCGATCACGCAGATGTCGAACGCGCTCGGCACCATCGTGCCGGTCAAGGACGTCGTGAAGATCGCGCACGCCCGCGGCATTCCCGTGCTGGTCGACGGCAGCCAGGGCGCGGTGCATCTGCCCGTCGACGTCCAGGATATCGGCTGCGACTTCTACGTCTTCACCGGCCACAAGGTTTATGGTCCCACCGGCATCGGCGTGCTCTGGGCCAAGTACGACCATCTCGTCGCGATGCGCCCCTACAACGGCGGTGGCGAGATGATCCGCGAGGTCTCGCGCGAGATCGTCACCTATGGCGATCCTCCGCATAAGTTCGAGGCCGGCACGCCGGCGATCGTCGAGGCCGTCGGCCTTGGCGCTGCCATCGACTACGTCAATTCGATCGGCAAGGAGCGTATCGCCGCGCACGAGGCCGATCTCACTGCCTACGCCCAGGAGAAGCTGCGCGAGATCAATTCGCTCAGGCTGATCGGCACGGCGCGGGGCAAGGGCCCGGTGATTTCCTTCGAGCTCAAGGGGGCGCATGCCCACGATGTCGCGACCGTGATCGACCGTCAGGGCATCGCGGTGCGCGCCGGCACCCATTGCGTGATGCCACTTTTAGAGCGGTTCAACGTGACCGCGACCTGCCGGGCCTCGTTCGGCATGTATAATACGCGGGAAGAAGTCGATCATCTGGCACAGGCGCTGCTCAAGGCGCGGGATTTGTTCGCATGAGTGACACGGCCGAAATCAAAGCCAATCCGATGGAGACCCATTCGGCATTGCCGCCCGAGGAGACCGAGCGTCTGACCCGCGAGATCATCGCCGGGCTCAAGACCGTGTTCGACCCGGAAATTCCGGCCGACATCTATGAACTCGGCCTGATCTACAAGGTCGAGATCAAGGATGACCGTTCGGTCGACGTGCAGATGACGCTGACGACGCCGAACTGCCCGGCCGCCGGCGAACTGCCGACCATGGTTGAGAATGCGGTTGCCAGCGTCCCCGGCGTCGGCGTGGTCGACGTCAAGGTGGTTTGGGAGCCGGCCTGGACGCCGGAACGCATGAGCGACGAGGCCCGCCTCGTGCTCAACATGTGGTGAGACGACTCCTACGTTGAATTTGCTCTGCAAAGGACCACATCTCTGACATGACACAGGCCACACCAGCATCCACACCGAAGCCGCGGCGGCCGCGCCCGCAGGTGATGCGGCTGACGGACGCTGCAGCCCAGCGCATCACCGAGCTGACCCAGCGTGCCGATTCCGAGATCGTCGGCCTTCGCGTCGGCGTGAAGAACGGCGGCTGCGCCGGCCAGTCCTATACGGTCGAATACGCCCATGATGTCCGCCCGACCGACGAGGTCGTCGAGGACAAGGGCGTCAAGATCCTGGTCGACCCCAAGGCCGTGCTGTTCCTGCTCGGCACCGAGATGGACTACAAGGCCGACAAGATGCAGGCCCAGTTCGTCTTCAACAACCCCAACCAGATCTCCGCCTGCGGTTGCGGCGAGTCGGTCGAGCTGCGCCCGGCCAAGATCGACGGGTAGTTTCTTTCCGTCATTGCGAGAAGCGAAGCGACGAAGCAATCCAGACTACCTCCGCAGAGGCAGTCTGGATTGCTTCGCTTCGCTCGCAATGACGGCGGTGCTATGAAAGCTGGCTTTCTCGCTTGGGGACGCCTTCCATGGACCGCGAATTCCTGATCGACCTGTTCGCCGATTTCGGCCCCGTCACCATCCGAAAAATGTTCTCCGGCCACGGCATCTCCGTCGACGGCGTCAACTTCGCGCTCGCGCTGCGCGCCGGCCTGTTCTTCCGCGCCGACGAGGTGACGATCCCGGACTTTGAAGCCGAAGGCTCCAAGCCGTTCCAATATTCGACCCGCGCCAAGACCGTGCTGGTGAATTCCTACTGGGAGTTGCCGGCGCGGCTGTTCGACGATTCCGAGGAGCTGGCACAATGGGCGAGGGCGGCGCTCGCGGCTGCCCAGCGCGCCAAGGTGAAGAAGCGGCCGAAGAAGGCCAAGAAAACTGCGGCGAAGATGGCGAGGCCGAAGAAGGTCGCCAAGAAGACTGCCAAGAAGAAGACTGCCAAGAAGGCAGCCAAACGAAAGGTGCGGTAGGGTGGGCAAAGCGGAGCGTGCCCACGATTAGGATGGTCATCGCGTGAGATCGTGGGCACGGCGCAAGGGCGCCTTTGCCCACCCTACGCGAGTGGAGGCTTAGTCCACGGCCTTCGTCAAGCCAACTCGCATGTCCTTGGCGACGAAGACGCTGACACCATCCGCGAGCACACGCCCATCAGCAATGCCGAGCACCAATTTGCCGCGACGGACCATACGCATGGCGACCTCGTAGCGCACGGATCGCGCCTGCGGCGTGACAGCTCCTGTTACCTCGACCTCGCCGACGCCGATGGCGCGGCCCTTGCCGGGTGAGCCCGACCAGCCGAGCCAATAGCCGACCATCTGCCACATCGCGTCCAGGCCCAGACTTCCCGGCATCGTCGCATCGCCGCGATAATGGCAGTCGAAGAACCAATGGTCAGGCACGATGTCGAGCTCGCCGACGATATGGCCCTTGCCATACTCGCCGCCATCCAGGCTGATCTCGGTGATGCGGTCCATCATCAGCATCGGCGGCGCCGGCAATTGCGCATTGCCCGGGCCGAAATAGCCGCCTTCGCTCGATCTCAGCAGCTCGTCCTTGGTATAGGACGGTTGCGGCGCATGAAATTCATGAGGATTGGGCACGACGACACGTCCTCGCTGCAGTCTGGCGAGGAAGATGTTGTTCGTCAGGCCGGAATGTCAAGCGGGAGCGGTTGCGCTGCTCGCATCACGCCACCCGGTTGTGCGTCTCGACCGCGAATTCCGGGTCGATTTCGCAGATCACGCGGTTGCGGCCGTTGCGCTTGGCCGCGTAGAGGCAGGCATCCGCGCGCTCGATCAGCGCGTCGGTGTCGTCGCCCTGCTTCAGCATGGAGACGCCGACGGAGATGGTGACCCGGCCGAGGATCTCGCCGGTTGATTTCTTCTTCAATTCCTTCGCCATCACGGCGCGGCGGATGTGGTCGGCGACGGTAAGCGCTTGGCGCAGCGCCGTGTTGGGCAGCACCACTGCGAACTCCTCGCCGCCGTAGCGCGCGGTGATGTCCTGGCCCTTGATGGTCTGCTTCAATGACAGGCCGACCAGCCGGAGTACCTGGTCGCCGGTGAGATGGCCGTAGGAATCGTTGAACGACTTGAAGTGGTCGATGTCGAACAGCAGCAAGGACAGCGGCTCGCCGCTCGCAAGCGCGCTCTGCACCGCCATGCCGATCATGCGGTCGAAATATTTGCGGTTGCCGAGACCCGTCAGCGGGTCGGTCAGGCTCTCGGCGCGGATCGCTTCCAGGCTCTGCTGGAGATTGCTGATCTCGTTCTTGGCCAGGATCAGCCGGTCTTCGAGGACCTTGTTGCTATTGCGCATCTCGCTCGTCGAGCTGAGGAGAGTTTCGATGATCGATTTGATCTGTTCGGCCTTCTTGGCCAACGCGAGCTCCTTTGCCGCGCCCGAAAGGCTCGCGTCGTAGGAGCTGGTCATCCCGAGCGCATCGCTCAACACGTCGACGACGTCGTCGATCTCGCCGATGACGCGGGCGCCGACCTTGTCGATACGGTCGGTGGTTTTGATGTGCGAGAGATAGGTGTCGTAGATCTGCTCGAGGTCGGCTTCGTTCAGCTTGCCGTTGCGTGCCAGCGTCTCGTTGATGATCTTGTTGAGCGGGGCGTTGTAGCCGGTCGCGTAGACGTACCAGATCTCGTAATTACGGGGAATCGCGGTTTGCTTCAGCGATCGGATCTGGCCGAGCGCCACCTCGGCGAACGCCATCGTGCGTTCGTGTTCGTCGAGCAGTTTGACCACGGAACATACCCCACAGCGGTCGGTGCGCCCATCGACCGCAGCAATGCTTAAATTATGTTCGTAGGCTAACGGACGATCATGAACGGTCGGTAAACGCTCGACCGTTCAACTCACGCGTGTATCGCGGCTTCAGGCGCCGGCGGGGGAGCGGACCGGCCGCAACAGGAATGCCGGAAGATGCGAGTGATCGCCGGGCTCGGTATCGGCGTCGCGCTGGCGGCGCGGTTCGGGACGGCCGATCGACGGCACGTGCGAATTGTCGGCTTGCGGACGCGAGCCACGACGCGGCTCGGAGGAGGGCCTGGCTTCGCGCGGGGGTCTTGCCTCACGTGCTGGCCGTGCTTCGCGCGCGGTCCGTGCTTCGGCAGCGGGTCTTGCATCCGACGAAGGCGTCGCCTCGGAGGCGTGCCGCGCCTCGCGCGGCTCGTGGCTGCGCTCACGGTCGCGACCGCGCTGCGGCTTGCCGCGTCCGCCGCGGGAACGTTCACGATCGCGGCCGCGGGACTCGCGCGGGCGGTCGCTCCGTTCCCCCGAATCTGCAGGCACTTCGTAATCGCCTTCGGCGCGCGGAATGCTCTGGCCGATCAGCTTCTCGATCGCAACCATCGACTTCTGGTCGAGCGGCGTGACGAGCGAGATCGCAGTTCCGGTGCGGCCGGCACGACCGGTGCGGCCGACGCGATGGACGTAATCGTCGGGATGATGGGGGACGTCGAAATTGAAGACGTGGCTGACCTCGGGGATGTCGAGGCCGCGGGCTGCGACGTCGGATGCGACGAGGAGCGGCAGCTCGCCCTTGCGGAACTGTTCGAGCGCGGCCGTGCGGGCCGACTGGTCCATGTCGCCGTGCAGGGCGCCGACGCTGAAGCCATGCTTCTGCAACGATTTATGAACGACGGCGACCTCGCGCTTGCGATTGCAGAAGATGATCGCGTTTTGGAGATCCTTGGCCTCGCGCAGCAGGCGGCGAAGCAATTCGCGCTTTTCGTGCGCCTCGCGCCCGGCCGGTACCTGACACTGCGTGACGGTGACGGCGGTGGTGGCGGGCTTGGAGACTTCGACCTTTTGCGGATTGTGCAGGAAGGTCTCGGTGATGCGCCGGATTTCCGGCGGCATGGTCGCGGTGAAGAACAGGGTCTGCCGCGTGAACGGGACGAGCTTGCAGACGCGCTCGATGTCAGGGATGAAGCCCATGTCCAGCATGCGGTCGGCTTCGTCGATCACGAGCAGCTCGACGCCGGTGAGCAGCAGACCGCCGCGTTCGGTATGGTCGAGCAGCCGGCCCGGGGTGGCGATCAGCACGTCGACGCCGCGTGTCAGCTTGGCGTCCTGGTCACCGAAGGAGACGCCGCCGATCAGGAGGGCGACGTTGAGTTTCTGGCCGGCGCCGTAGCGGTCGAAGTTTTCCTTCACCTGCGCCGCGAGTTCGCGGGTCGGCTCCAGGATCAGCGTGCGCGGCATGCGCGCCCGCGCGCGGCCCTTTTCGAGGATGGTGAGCATCGGCAGCACGAACGCCGCCGTCTTGCCGGTGCCGGTCTGGGCGATGCCGAGGACATCCTTGCGTGCAAGGACGTGGGGGATCGCCTGTTCCTGAATGGGAGTGGGGTTGGTGTAACCTGTGGCCGCAACTGCGGCGAGGACTTTTTCGGACAGTCCGAGATTGGAAAAGGACATTGAGCCTCTGGTCGAAACCGCCGTTCGGAATCGAGGGTAAAAAGGCTGTCGCGTTCCACCCCGAAACGGCGCGCTCTCAAAGAAGCTGGGGGTGCTGACTCACGCGAACAAAGCGCCAGGCTCAGGAATCGCTTTTCGATCTGAACCGCGTCGACCCGGAACATAGGGCGGAATCGGCCAAAGTCAATGGAGCAGGCGCGGGAAGGTCCTAAAAACCCTAAGGTTTTTGCTCAAATCACGGGCGCGGCTAGGGTTTTCGCCGTGGCAGCCGAGAAGGTGGTTCAAGGGGGTGGTTAACGCCCCCTGCAGCCCGTGCCCGGAAATCGCCCGGCGCCATGCCATAGGCGGCGTTGAAGACCCGATAATAGGTCGCAAGGCTCTCGAAACCGCAGGCGGTGGCGATGTCGGCGATCAGCCGCTCCGGCGTTTCGCGCATCAGGCGGCGGCTTCTCTTCAGCCGCTCCTCAGTCACGGTCTGCGAGAAGCTGCGCTCGGCGAGCTCGAACAGCATGTGCAGATGGCGCACGGAGACGCCGAGCAGGTCGGCCACCCGCGCCGGCGCCAGATCCGGGTCCTGCAAATGGCGTGCGATCAGGCGCCGCGCCAGCGACAGGCGAGCCGTCCGCAGCGCGGCCTGTCCGCGCCGGCTGCCCGGCCTGACGATGCCGCGCTCAATCAGCGCCAGATGCCCGAGCGCCTGCACCAGCGGGCCGGCGTCGGCCGCCCCCTCAACCGCGGCGGTCTCGCCGAGATCGGCAAAGCAGGCATCGAGCAGGGGCGCCAGTGCGGCATCGTTGAAAGTCTTGGGCGCAAGCTCGCGCATGCGCCTGTCCTGCGTTGCAAGGCCGCTGATGGGGATCTTCAGGATGCGCAGATGAAACCCGGCTCCGCCCAGCGGCCTGGTGCGGTATGGCAGGTCGGTGTGGCTGGTGGCAAAGCCGCCATTCGCAATGGCGAAATCGCTCGAGCGCATGCCGCCGAACCAGCCGCCGCCGCCGAGCTGCTGGTAGACGCAGATGGCATCCCCCGGCGCGCAGCTGATGTCGGCTGGGCTCCGCTCGACCGCATAGGGGGAGGCCTTCAGCTCGACGAGGCCGCCCATGCCGACCTGGCTCAGCGAGAACTCCCCGTAAAACCCTGTGCGCTGTTCGCGCTCGAGCTCCGCCGTGACACCAAACAGGCCTTTTGCGCGCACCTCGCGCCAATAATCGAAGCGGTCATGAGGTTCGACTTCGTCGGTACACCAGCGATACACGGCAGCCCCTCGCTTGCCCGCAATTGCCCTAGAAAAAGCAGATTCCAGCGGAATCTGCCAGTGGGCAGATGATGGAACTGCGGAAGACGGATCGGTTGAACCGTCGCGACGGATGAACCGACTATCACAGCAAGGCGCAAGGTGGCCGCATGGAGCCACCGGGGAGCCGTTCTGCAACGGGAATGTAACGATGACGCGTCGGTTTTTCGGAATTCTGGCCGCGCTGGGCCTGGCGGCGAGCCTCACTGGTTTCGCCAGCGTTGCCCATGCCGAAAAGCGCGTCGCGCTCGTGATCGGCAACAACGATTACAAGAACGTTCCAAAACTTCAGAAAGCCGTCAACGACGCCCGCACCATGGGTGACACGCTGAAGCAGCTCGGCTTCCAGGTGATGGTCGCCGAAAACCAGAACCGTCAGCAATTTGCCGAGACCTTGCTGGCCTTCGACCGCGCGATCGAACCGGGCGACACTGCGTTCTTCTTCTATGCCGGCCATGGATTCGAGATTGCAGGTCAGAATTATCTGCTGCCGACCGACGTGCCGGCTGCGACCGAGGGTCAGGAAGAGCTGGTGCGCGACGCCTCGATCCTTGCGGACCGTGTCGTCGAGCGTCTCCAGAACAAGAAGGCACGCGCCTCGATCCTGGTGTTCGATGCCTGCCGCAACAATCCGTTCGAGCGCTCGGGCACGCGCGCGGTCGCCGGCGGCGGGGGCCTTGCGCCGATGACACAGCTGCCCGAAGGCGTGTTCTCGGTGTTCTCGGCCGGTCCGCGCCAGACCGCGCTCGATCGTCTCTCCAACGACGATGCCAATCCCAATTCAGTGTTCACGCGCACCTTCGCCAAGGAACTGCTCCAGCCCGGTGAAAATCTCGTGCAGGTTGCCCAGCACACGCGCAGGCTGGTCAGCGAGATGGCCGATACCGTCAAGCACAAGCAGGTGCCTGTCTATTTCGACCAGATGGTCGACGACGTCTTCCTCAGTGGCGCTGCCAAGGATGCGGCCGCCGCCGCGGCGCGGCCAGCCGATCCGCCGCCGCAAAAGCTCGCAGCGCTGCCGCCGGTGTCGGTGCCGCGCGTGCCGAAGGAGGAGAGCACCAATGCGCCGATCGCGAGCTTCTCTCGGCACAATGGCGGCTGGAGCGTGACGTTCTCCTTCGCCGATCCCACCATCGGGATCTCCTGGCGCATGGCCGGCAGCGGCGATTTCCGCGAGACCGGATTCATCGACACGCTCGATCCGCGCACGCGCAAGCGGCTGCCGAACCCGTCGATCGAGCTGCCGCCGGATGCGCAGGCCGGCACCATCGAGGTTCGCTACGTCGACGCGTCCGGCGACATGCAGGGGCCATTCCCCATCAAGTTCGATCCCGAAGCGGCGCTGATCCGCGACCAGCGCAAGATCCTCGACATGACCGCCACGAGCTGGCTGTCGTTCCGCCAGTTCAACGGGCTGCTGGTCTACTATTCCCATCTGCTGTCGTATCGCTGCGCGATCCGCGAGGCGAGGATCGGCATCGACACGTCGGTGCCGGACAAAGTGCTGAAGCTGCCGGCTTGCGATCTCCGCGATCCCTCGGCGATTACGGCCGGCATGCAGCTCTATGAGAAACTGCCCCCAGCGACGCAATTCATGTCGGTCGAATTGACCTACCGCGACGGCAGCGTGTCGGAAGTGAAGACTTTTCGCACGGCTAACCGCAGCAACAATTGAGCGGTTCCTCGGATTTGAGCATGCTCCCGACGTTCGCTAGCGCTACAATCGCCCCGGCGATGCAGCAGCGAAGGGCGGGTCATGGAGACAGTTACCCCAGAACAGCGGTCCCCGCGCGTCCGCAAAGCCCGCTGTTGCATCGTCGGCGGCGGCCCTGCGGGCATGATGCTCGGCTACCTCCTGGGACGGGCCGGCATCGATGTCGTGGTGCTGGAGAAGCACGCTGATTTCTTCCGCGACTTTCGCGGGGATACCGTGCATCCCTCGACGCTTCAGGTGCTGGACGAGCTCGGCCTCATCGACGGATTTCTCAAGCTGCCGCATCAGCGCCTGCAAAAGATGGACGGCCTGTTCGGCGGCGCCAAGGTGCGGATCGCCGATCTCAGCCGGCTGAAGACGAAATACCCTTTCATCGCTTTCATGCCGCAATGGGATTTTCTCAATTTCCTGCGCGAGGCCGGCAAGCGTTTCGCCTCGCTCGAGGTGTTGATGAGCGCGGAGGCGATCGACCTGATCCGCCGCGGCGACACCGTTGCCGGCGTGCGCGCGAAGACGCCCGACGGCACCGTCGATATCGAGGCGGATCTCACCATCGCCTGCGACGGCCGGCACTCCACGGTGCGCGAGCGCGCAGGTCTTGCCGTCGAGGAGATCGGTGCACCGATGGACGTGCTCTGGTTCCGCGTGGGCCGCAAGCTGGACGAGACCGAGAACCTGTTTGCGCGCGTCGAACCCGGCAAGATGATGATCACCTTCGATCGCGGCGACTATTGGCAATGCGCCTACGTGATCGCCAAAGGTCAATATGATGCGGTGAAGGCGAGGGGACTGCAGGCACTGCTCGACGATGTCGTGCGCATGGCGCCGGTCCTCAGCCACGGCATCGCCGACGTCAAGAGCTTCGACGACGTGAAGTTGCTGACGGTCGCGATCAACCGCTTGCCGCGCTGGACGCAGCCGGGCCTGCTTCTCATCGGCGACGCCGCGCATGCGATGTCGCCGGTGGGTGGCGTCGGCGTCAATCTGGCCGTGCAGGATGCGGTCGCGACCGCTAACCTGCTCGCCGGGAAGCTGATGCGCGGCTGCCCATCCGAGCAGGAGCTCGATGCCGTTAGGCGCCGCCGCGAATTCCCGGTGAAGATGACGCAGGCGATGCAGGTGGTCGTGCAGAACAACATCATCAGCGGTGCGCTCAAGCGCGGGGGCCAGCCGCTCAAGGTGCCGCTGATCCTGCGCGCGATTTCCGCATGGCCATGGCTCCAGGGCATTCCCGCGCACTTCATCGCCATCGGCGTGCGGCCCGAGCACGTGCATTCGCCTGTCGCCTGACGTAGCGATTTGGTAGGGATAATGCCGCGTTAAATTGCGGCGTTCGCGTTGCGCGCGTGCAACAGCGCAAACGCATTCGCTGGCCGCCAAGCGCCAATCCGCCGTCTTAACTTTCTTGATTCAAATTTGAGTAAGAACTGCGTGTGAGCGTACGCCCATCAAAGGACACGGGATGTACCATGCGTAACAAATTGATTGCTGCCTTCGCCTGCACGACCGCTCTGGTTTCGACCGGCGCTGCTTCCGCCGCCGATCTCGCCGCGCGTCCTTACACCAAGGCGCCTGCTTACATCGAACCGCTGTTCAACTGGACCGGCTTCTATGTCGGTGGCCATATCGGCGGCGCCTGGACCAACGAGCAATTCATCAACAATGGTGTCGGCGCGCCGTTCGGCGACCTCGTTCCGGGCCAGGGCTACCGTCAGCGCAGCGCCGGCATCATGGGCGGCGCCCAGATCGGCTACAACTGGCAGGCCAACAACTACGTGTTCGGCATGGAGGGCACGATCTCCGGCCTCGACAACAAAGGCACCGTCGTGAACAACGCGTTCGGTGCGGGCGATGACATCTTCAGCTGGCGTGCGAACGTTCTCGCGACCGTCGTTGGTCGCGCCGGCTTCGCCGTTCAGAACAACCTGTTCTACGTCAAGGGCGGCTATGCCGGCGTGAACAACCGTCTCAACGTCACCGACACCGTCGGCGTGGCCCAAGGCTCGGGCGGTCAGACTCACTGGGCCAACGGCTGGACCGTCGGCGCCGGCTGGGAATACGGCATCACCCGCAACTGGATCGTCGGCCTCGAATACAATTACGCGGCCTTCGGCAGCCAGACCTATCAGCTCGGCGGCACGTCCGGAAACTACACCTTCGACGCCAAGCCGCGCGACATCCAGTGGGCTGTCGTCCGCGCCAGCTACAAGTTCGACGCGCCTGTGATCGCGCGCTACTGAGCAACAAACGACGACCAAAGAAAAGATCACGACCAAATTAAAAGCCCCGGCTTCCACCGGGGCTTCTTTTTTGCGTGCAGTTGCGACGTTTGCTCAGGCCATGACCGAGAAGCCGCCGTCGACCGGAATCGCGGTGCCCGTGACGAAGTTCGATGCAGCCGAAGCGAGGAACACGGCGATGCCGGCGAAGTCGTCGATGTCGCCCCAGCGTCCTGCAGGCGTGCGTGCCAAGACGCGCTCGTGCAGGCCCGAGACCTGCTTCCGCGCACCGCGGGTAAGATCGGTGTCGATCCAGCCCGGCAGGATCGCATTGACCTGGATGTTGTCGGGCGCCCACGCGTTGGCGCAGGCGCGCGTGTACTGCACGATGCCGCCCTTGCTGGCCGCATAGGCCGTGGCAAAGCTGGCGCCGAAGATCGACATCATCGAGCCGATGTTGATCACCTTGCCGTTGCCCGATGCCTTCAGCGCCGGATAGGCCAGCTTCGAGCAGACGAAGGCGCTGGTGAGGTTGGTGTCGATCACCTTGTTCCACTCGTCGAGCTCGAGCTCGTGCGGCGGCTTGCGGATGCTCATGCCGGCATTGTTGATCAGGATGTCGATGCGGCCGAGCTCCCGGACGACGCGGTCGATCATCGCCGCGACGGCCTCTTTGTCGGTGACATCGGTGGCGACCGATATCGCCTTCACGCCGCGCGCCTTGAGGTCGGCGACGGCCGCGGCCGATTTGGTTTCGTTGCGTCCGACCACCGCGATATCGGCGCCGGCGTCGGCGAGCCCATGCGCGAGGCCGAGCCCGATGCCGCCATTGCCTCCTGTGACGATCGCGACCTTGCCGCGGAGATCGAACCGGTTCGATGTCATGCTTTCACTTCCTGGTTTCTTTTATTGGTTGCTCTGCCAGATCAGGACCAGCCCGAAGCCGGCCATGGCAGCGCCATAGCCAGCCCATTGCAACTGGTTGATCATGAAGCTCGATCGCGGCCAGGCGAGGGTGCCCGTGCCCTGTCCGATCCAGAGCAGCCCGACAGCGAGGGCAAACAGGCCTGCTACAAGCAGAAATCTGCGCATCCATTCCTCCCCGTCGGTCTGGTTCTGTCGTGACCCGCGGCAGGTACGATCGCCACGGGTCCCGAAAACTTCCCACCAGACTAGCCGTAGCTTCAGTTCGGATACAATGGCTGTGGATCCAAGCCGCGGGGGAGGCTGCATGTCCGTGCACAAGCTGAGCTTGGGGGGTAACGCGATGTTGGGCGCAGTTGCTGCGACCATGCTTGTCGCGGCCTATGCCGGCGTTCCGCGCCATGCGGATTTGCGGGCGTTTGATCCGGCCGAAATGGCGCGGCTCGAGACCGCGATGTGGCGCGACTACTATGACAAGCGCTACGCCGCGCTGTTCTACCATCTCTACGCCTCGACACGGACGCAGTTCGGCTTTTCCCCGTTCACGAGCCTGCACATCGCACTCAGTGCGGCAGAGGCGGCCCGGACGTTTCAGCCGACGCACTCACGGCAGGAGGCTAATGCGGCGCTGCCGGCCCTCGTCGCGTACTACCGCGATTCCGCAGCGGCCGCGCCGGTGGCGTTCGACGTCGAGGAGGCGGCCCGTTTCGAGCTCGATTGGTGGCAGGCGCGCCGCGAGGCCTCAGGTCCCCGGGACTATGGCCTGACCATCGCGCGCGTGGCGGCGCTGACCTATGGCAAGAGCGCCGAGGACGTCGACATCAGGCAGTTCGGGATCGCGCGGGCTGAAGCGATGGCTTATCGCGACGGGCGCGGTGAGTGGATTACCGAGGCCGATTGGGTCGCCATCGAAACCCAGCTTGCCGGCGCCTACCGGTCGTTGAAGGCTAAAGCGTGATGGCATTAGGTTTGATATCCTGAATTTCTGAAGTAGTTGGCGCAC
>NZ_CAKZHY010000123.1 GCF_936928535.1 uncultured Bradyrhizobium sp.
ACACTGGTGGACTGCGCATCCGCGGCGGGCGCCGGCGAAGCTGCCGGCGTCGGGGAGGGGGCGGGCGTCGGTTGTGCCTGCGTCTGCGCCTGTGCGAGCTCGACCGCGTCGGACGCGCACGCGATGTTCGTCCCGGCCAGCGGCAGCGCCAGCAGCGGCAAAGCAAACACGACGCGGCGCCAAGCCACCATCAAAGCCACAAATGAGGTCCCGGTGAGAACACGAGGCGAGATCGGTCGATATCAGCCTGACCTGGCTGAATGGCGGATGAACGTCCGTCGCACGGGCCGGGCGAACGTTCAAACGCCACGTCCCAGGGTTAGAGACGTGGCGCCGCCTCTTGTTCGTCATTCCGGGGCGCGACGAAGTCGCGAACCCGGAATCTCGGAGTGGTCGTGCGGGTCTCGGGCGCGAGATCCCGGGTTCGCGCTGGCGCGCGCCCCGGGATGACACGCTTCGCGCCTCAGCTCACGCGCTTCCAGGTCTGGCCGCCGCAGAACATGCCGCCGAAGGCGCAACCCTGCACGCGCATCGCGTTCGGGCCCTTCATGGCGATGGTCGAGTCGTAGTTGCGGCCGGAGTCGGGATCGTGGATGCGGCCGCTCCACTTGGCGCCGTCGGGCTTCATGTTGATCAGGATCCGCTCGTAGGACTTCTCGGCATAGCCGCACAGATTGGTGCCGCATTGCTCGACGCGGACATTGCCCTTGTTCTGTTCGGTCGCCCACACGCCGATCGGCGTGTTCGCGGCCTGCACGGGCGCAACGGGAGCAGGGGCTGCTGCCGGAGCCGGCGTATAGGCGGGCGCAGCGGCGACCGGTGCGGGCGGGGCAATCGGAGCAGGAGCCGCAACGGGCGCCGGCTGCGTTGTCGTGTCGACGGACGGTGCGGCGGCAGCGACCGGGGCAGGGGCGGCTGGCGCAACCGCAGGCGCGGTGGCCTGCACCGGCGCCGGCGCGACGGGCTGTTGCTGCACCGGAGCCGGCGCCGGCTGCGCGGTCGTCGCCGGCGGCGCGGTGTTGTCATCGTCCTTGGAGCCAAGGCCGTTGAGGTTGATGTTGTTCAGCTTGATCGGCTTGTTCGACAGGCCGGGCGCCACGATGGTGACGCAATCGAGCGAGGCGCAATTGCGCGGCGTCTCGATGCGGATGTTCTGGCCCTCGATCTTGAACGAGATCGAATTGCCGGCGTGCGCGACGGCGGTCGAGGCGAGGAAGAGTGCCGCGGTGGCGATGGTGAGCTTGTTCATGACAACCTCCGAAATGGCGTGGGTCCCGAGATGGATTGAAGTCGGCCCTGGACTCGATGTGGTTCGACCCTAGGCCTAAGAGCTTCGGCCTTCTGTGACGGACCTCACAATGGTTTCTCGCAGGTGAGTTCGCTGAAGCAACCCCTCATCCGGCGCGCCACCTTCTCCCACAAGGGGAGAAGGAAAAAGGTCTTCCCTGTCCAATTTGTAATTCCCTCGCACCGAACCCGCATTCCCCTTGCACGCGACCGATGACCAACGACGCTGCAACAGGAGAATGCAAATGAAACGTCTCGTCCTCATCGCAACGCTATTGATCGGCAGCGCGATCTCGGCGCACGCCGACACCGTCATCGGCTGAGTACAAGCGCTGCATGCGCGCGCGCGGCTGGCGCTTCAGCCACACCGTGCGCGAGAAGGACGATCGCTATCCGGACCCTGATGATCCCGGCATGATGTGCCGCAGCTTCAAGATCGGCGACATCACCGGATCGGACTGCTCGAACTATTGATGTGCCTGCTCGCGATCAGTACCGTGGACGGTATGGTTAAGGAAAGCTGAAATCATCACGTTGAAGAGTCTTTAAGTAAATTCACCGAACGTGCGCGCATGACGCACGGAGTTCGTTTGTATCTCGTCGGCTCCATCGTCCTCGTTTCGCTCGCGGGTTGCGGACGCGGCTTTTTCCAGGCCGAACGTGAACCGTGGCGAGCCGAGGCCGAAGCGGCGTGCCTGAAATCGGGCGCCGTGAAAGAGAGCGCGGACATCGTCCGGATCGATCCGATCTCCGGCCCCGGCATGTGCGGTGCCGAGTTCCCGCTGAAGGTCGCCGCCATCGGCGAGCCCTCCAGCAGCTATGGTTTCGCCGACGAAGAGCTGCGGCCGCCCGGCAATGTCGGCAACCAGCCACGCTGGCCGGTGACCCAGCCGCAACAGAATTATCCGGCTAGCGGCTATCCGCAGCGCTCGACCTATCCTGAAAGCGCGGTGCGCCAGCCCTCAGGTTACGGCACATCCTCCGGCCCGGTTTCTCTCAGCGCGCCCGGTGTGGCGCCGCAGGAAGACGAGATCGACCTGCCGCCCGAGGGCACCGATGCCGCCGGTGCTGCGCGCTACATGAATGCGCCGAGCTATCCGGCACGGCCGCCCGGGCCTGCGCCATACTCGCAGGCGCCGGCGCAGCAGCCATTGCCGCGTCTTGGCCCCGCGCAGGGCAATCCCGTCACCGCCGTCGGTCCCGTCGCGGTGAAGCCGACCGCGACGCTCGCCTGTCCAATTGTATCTGAGCTCGACCGCTGGTTTGCCGACACCGTGCAGCCGTCGGCGATGCGCTGGTTCGGCGCCCGCGTGGTCGAGATCAAGCAGATCTCCGCCTATTCCTGCCGCGGCATGAACGGCAATCCGCACGCCCATATCTCCGAGCATGCCTTCGGCAACGCGCTCGATGTCGCTGCCTTCGTGCTCGCCGACGGCCGCCGCATCACCGTGAAGGACGGCTGGCACGGCATGCCGGAAGAGCAGGGGTTCCTGCGTGACGTCCAGTCAGGCGCCTGCGCACATTTCACCACGGTGCTGGCGCCGGGCTCGAACGTCTATCACTACGATCACATCCACGTCGACCTGATGCGCCGCGCCAGCCGCCGCCTGATCTGCCAGCCGGCTGCGGTCTCGGGCGAAGAGGTCGCCGCACGTGCGGGCGGCCGCAGTCCCTACGCGAACTCGCGCGATCCCTACGTGACCGGCTCGCTCGGTGCGCGCAAAAGCGGCAAGCACGCGAAGATCAACGAGGAAGACGAGTTCTCGGACGATTGAGGCGGACGATACGACATGTCCGCCGACAAGGTTATTTCGAGACCGGCTTCGAAGATGGCGGCGCGAGCCCCATGCAGCGCTGCACCTCGGCCGGGACGTTGTAGGTCCGCATGATGTGCCTGGTGTCGCGCAGGCCGGTCGCCTCGCGTTGCACGACGAACATCCAGAGCGCCTGGCCGGCCTCCATCACCAGCTTGCGCCGCGCCGGCTGTATTGCGGCCGGCGTGTCCGCGGAGGCATGGGTGGCGTCGAATTCGCGCAAGCGCGTCAGCGCCTGTTCGAGCGTGCGGCCCATCCGCCCAAGCGCCGAGGCCTGTTCCTGGACGATTTCATAATGGAGGATATCGACCGGCGGGCGAAGGTCACGGGGCATGGCGCTCAATATAATGCGGCGCGAACCGCAGGCGCAACGCGCGGCCGGCGTCCGCTCACTTCGCCTTGTATGCGGCGAGGAACATCCGCGTCGCGCTGTCGATCACTTCGCTCATGCGCTCTTCCGAGGGCGGTGGCGCGGCCTGGAAGACGAACGGCAGGAATAGCGAGGCCTTGCACAGTTCCATGAACTGCGAGGCGGCCAGGTCGCAATCGTCGATGGCGAGATCGCCGGGGGCGACATGGGCCTTCAGATATTCCGACAGGCAGTTGATGGTCTTGTCCAGCACGCGCAGATAATAGCGGCGGCCGACGTCGGGCATGCGCTCGGCAATCGCCATCACGGTGCGAATCGCCGATCCGCCGCCGGGCCGGCACAGCAGATGCAGATAGGCCTGGCCGAAATCCTTCAGCGTGGTCTCGGCATCGCGGGCAGGGTCGAAATTGAACACGACCTGGCCGTGAAACAGCGCTTCCTCCTCGAGGATGGCTTCGAACAGCGCGCTCTTGTCGGCGAAGTAGACGTAGAGCGTCCCCTTGGACACGCCGGCTGCGCGCGCGATCTCGCCCATGCTGGCGCCGTCAAAACCCAGATCCATGAACACCTTATGGGCGCCGGCCAGGATCTGGCGGCGCTTGGAGCTCTCCTCCTCCTGGAGGACGTGAAGATGTTCGCGACCGGCTACAACCATTGGTTCAGCGTCTCGGAAGGTTTTCGCATCAGGGCCGAAGCATGAAACCTAAATAAAGGATTCGGGCCAGTAGGGTCCGCCCGGGAATATTAAGTATATTGACCGAACCGTTCGGTCAATGATATTTGGGATGGGCGAGCGGGAATGCGGCCGTGCGACAGCTGCCCCGGATCGCGTTTTGATTGGGGAGGCCTTTATGGCCACATCGAGAGACCAGGCTGCGCGCGTCCTTCGCCAGGAAGCGGTGGAGACGACAGCGAACGGCGAAGCTGCGACCGGGACATCCGCAGTCCTCGCCGAGCAGCTGCGATCTCATGTGGCCGAAGAAAGCAAGCGCCGCACCAGCGAGGCGCCCGAGAAGCCCGTGACCGAGCAGCCGGCCCCGACTGCATCCGCACCTGCCGCTGCCGCAGCAAAACCCGGCAAGCGCAAATTCGTCATGATGGGCGTCGGCCTTCTGCTGGCGCTCGCGGCCGCAGGCTATACCGGCTATTACACGCTGATCGGCCGCTTCTATGTCTCGACCGATGACGCCTATGTCCGCGCCAACAATACCATGCTGGGCGCGCGCGTGGCCGGCCATATCTCCTCGATTCTCGCCGGCGACAACACGCTGGTGCACGCCGGCGACATCGTCATGCGTATCGACGACGGCGACTACAAGATCGCAGTCGACGCCGCGGCGACAAGGATTGCGACCCAGCAGGCCACCATCGACCGCATCGGCCGCCAGATCGCGGCGCTCGACAGCCAGGTCGCGCAGGCCAACGCGCAGCTCGTCTCTGCCGAGGCCGGGCTCAAGCGCGCCGATCTCGACTATGAGCGTCAGCAGGCGCTGAGCAGCAAGGGCTTTGCCTCGCGCGCCACCTTCGAGACCTCGGAAGCCGGCCGCGACCAGGGCGCCGCCGCGGTCAAGGCCGCGCAGGCCGCCTTTGACGTTGCGGTGAGCAATGTCGACGTCGCCAAGGCCCAGCAGGTTGAAGCCCAGGCGCAGCTCGCCGAGCTCAAGACCACGCTCGCCAAGGCCGAGCGCGATCTCGGCTTTGCGGCGGTAAAAGCGCCGGTCGACGGCATCTTCTCCAATCGTCTCGTCAACACCGGCGACTTCATTGCCGTCGGCCAGCGCCTCGGCAATGTCGTGCCGCTCGACGAGGTCTATATCGACGCGAATTTCAAGGAGACCCAGCTCAAGCGTATTCGTCCCGGCCAGCCGGTGACGATCAAGGTCGACGCCTACGGCATGCGCAAGTTCTCCGGAATTGTCGACAGCATCGCGGCGGGCGCAGGCTCGGTGTTCACGCTGCTGCCGCCTGACAACGCCACCGGCAACTTCACCAAGATCGTGCAACGCGTCCCGGTCCGCATCCGCGTGCCGAAGGGGGTTGCGAAGGAGAACCTACTTCGCGCCGGCATGTCGGTCTACGCCACCGTCGACACCAACAAGGGCGCCGCCGACGCCGACAGCGAGATCGACCTCGACGATCCCACCATGATCCATCCGCAGTAAGCGCGCACCACGCGCTGCGAGATCAGACCATGGCGAACGCCACGACTGCTTCACCTGCCATGATGGCGGACCCCGCTTCGGAGCGCATCGCGCCGAAGCGGTTGATCGCCTTCATCATCATGGTGTTCGGGATGTTCATGTCGATCCTGGACATCCAGATCGTCTCGGCCTCCCTGAGCGAAATCCAGGCCGGCCTGTCGGCGAGCTCCAGCGAGGTCTCCTGGGTCCAGACCGCCTATCTGATCGCCGAAGTGATCGCGATCCCGCTATCAGGGTTTTTGTCGCGCGCCTTCGGCACGCGGCTCCTGTTCGCGATCTCGGCGGCCGGCTTCACGATCTCGAGCCTGCTCTGCGGCTTTGCCACCACCATCGAGGAGATGATCCTCTGGCGTGCGCTGCAGGGCTTTCTCGGCGCCGGCATGATCCCGACGGTGTTCGCCTCCGCCTACACCGTTTTCCCACGTTCGAAATTCCACATCGTCGGCCCCATCATCGGGCTTGTTGCGACGCTGGCCCCCACCGTCGGGCCGACGGTCGGCGGCTACATCACCGACCTGATGTCCTGGAACTGGCTGTTCTTCATCAACGTCGTGCCCGGCATCGGCATCACCCTCGGCGTCTGGGCGCTGGTCGATTTCGACGAGCCGCATTTCGAGTTGCTCGACCGCTTCGACTGGTGGGGCCTGATCTTCATGGCCGGCTTCCTCGGCACGCTGGAATATGTGCTGGAGGAGGGACCGCAATATGAATGGCTGCAAGACACGTCGGTGGCGATCTGCGCCTGGATCTGCCTCGTCTCGGCGATCGCCTTCTTCGTGCGCGTCTTCACCGCGGCCGAGCCGATCGTCAATTTGCGCACTTTCACGAACCGCAACTTTGCCGTCGGCAGCACGCTGCAATTCTGCATCGGAATTGGTCTCTACGGCCTGACCTACATCTATCCGCGCTATCTCGCCGAGGTGCGCGGTTACAGCGCGCTGATGATCGGCGAAACCATGTTCGTCTCGGGCATCACCATGTTCCTGGTCGCGCCGCTGGTCGGTCGCCTCATGGCGAAAGTCGACATGCGCTATATGATCGCGTTCGGCCTGATCGTGTTCGCGATCGGCTCCTACCAGATGACCTGGATCACCCGTGACTACGATTTCTACGAGCTGCTCATGCCGCAGATTCTGCGCGGCGTCGGCATGATGTTCGCGATGGTCCCGACCAACAACATCGCGCTAGGCACGCTCGCCCCCGACAAGGTGAAGAATGCTTCGGGCCTGTTCAACCTGATGCGCAATCTCGGCGGCGCGGTCGGCCTTGCCGTCATCAACACCGTGCTCAACAATCGCACCGATCTGCACATCGCGCGCCTGCAGGAGCGCGTGACCTGGAGCAATGCGACCGCGACCGAAACCCTGACCATGCTCCAGCAGAAATTCCAGGGGCTCGGCGATTCCGCGTTGATGGCGATGAAGCAGCTCAGCCAGATCGTGCACCGTCAGGCCGTGGTGATGAGCTTTGGCGACGCGTTCTTCATTCTGACGCTGTTCTATTTGAGCCTCAGCGTGCTGGTCACGCTGTTGAACAAGCCGGCCTCGCCGTTCGGCAGCGGCGGCGACGCGCATTAAGCACGCCTCAGTCGGTGTCATCGCCCGGCTTGACCGGGCGATCCAGTCCTCCGAGACGGATGTGAAGGCCCGATAAGTCACGGCGTACTGGATGCCCCAGTGAGGCCGGGGCATGACAGCGGAGATTGTGTCGGCAACGGTGCGCGCCAAGGCACCGAGCACCAAAATGCAACACTCGTGCGTGATCTCGCGCGGGGCCCGTTGCAAATCGCAGATGGCACATCTATAAAGCGCACCTTATTTCAATCGAACCGGGGAGAGATTTGCATGATTTCGTCGCATTCGCAGATCGTACGCCCGCGCTCGATGTCCTGGCTCGGTGATTTTTCGGCCTGCTAGAGGCCACTTCCGCCAGCTCCGATCGGACTTTTTACCCCGATCGCCCCGCTTCCCAACCGTAAGTCAATTCCAAGTGACGCTGCTTCGGCCCTCGCGGCCGGCTTGTGTCCATCGATGGAGCCGGCCCGCGCCAACAGCGGCCGGATGATGCCATGACCGCCTTGTCGAAAAAGCCCGCGGCGATCCGCGTGGTTCTGCCCTTCGTGTTCCGCCACTGGCTGAAGCAGCCGAGGCGCACGCTCGCCATCGCCGTTGGTCTGCTAGGCGCGACCGTCGCCGACCTGTTCATGCCGGTGTTCTCAGGACATCTGGTCGATGCGCTGACGCGCGGGCGATCCGATCCCGAGGCACGTCACGCCGCGCTTGTGGCGCTGGGCGGTATCGTCGTGCTCGGCGCGGCGTCGATGGTGTTGCGCCTCGGCGGCCTGCAGGTGATCGTGCCGTTCACGCTGAAGATCATGTCCGACGTGGCGGAGGATGCCTTCCTGCGCGTGCAGCGCTTCTCGACCGACTGGCATGCCAATTCCTTCGCCGGCTCGACCGTACGCAAGGTCACGCGCGGCATGTGGGCGCTGGACCTGCTCAACGACACCATCCTGCTGGCGCTGCTGCCGTCGTTCTCGGTGCTGATCGGATCGATGATCCTGCTCGGCGTGCACTGGGCCTCGCTCGGCGCGGTGATCGCGCTCGGCGCGGCCGTCTATGTCACCATCACGGTGCTGTTCTCGACGCGCTACATCGCGCCGGCCGCGCGCGTCTCCAATGCCTGGGACACCAAGGTCGGCGGCACGCTGGCGGACGCGCTGACCTGTAATGCGGTGGTGAAGTCGTTCGGCGCGGAAATGCGCGAGGATGCGCGCCTTGCCCGCGTCATCAAGCGCTGGCGCACGCGCGTGCGGCGCACCTGGTTCCGCTACAACTACACGGCCATGTCGCAGCTCTCGCTGCTGCTGTGCCTGCGTGCGTCCGTGATCGGCGGCTCGGTGCTGCTGTGGATGTCGGGCCGCGCCTCACCCGGCGACGTCACCTATGTGCTGACCAGCTACTACGTGATCCACGCTTACCTGCGGGATGTCGGCATGCACATCAACAACCTCCAGCGTTCGGTCAACGACATGGAGGAACTGGTGGCGATCCATGACGAGCCGATCGGAATCGCGGATGCCGAGGACGCCCGGCCGATTGCGATCGAGGGCGGTGAGATCGTGTTCGACGACGTCACGTTCCATTACGGTGGCCATCGCGCGCCGCTGTATGACGGGTTGTCGCTGAAGATCCGCGCCGGCGAACGGGTCGGCCTCGTCGGCCGCTCCGGCTCCGGCAAGACCACCTTCGTCAAGCTGGTGCAGCGGCTCTACGACGTCACCGATGGACGCGTGCTGATCGACGGGCAGGATATCGCGATGGCGACGCAGCAATCGCTGCGCAGCCAGATCGCGATCGTGCAGCAGGAGCCGATCCTGTTTCACCGCACGCTCGCCGAGAACATCGCCTATGGCCGGCCCGGCGCCGGCCTTGAGGCGATCGAGCAGGCGGCGCGGCTGGCCAATGCGCACGACTTCATCCTGCGCCTGCCGAAGGGCTACGGCACGCTGGTGGGTGAACGCGGCGTCAAACTGTCGGGCGGCGAGCGGCAGCGCGTGGCGCTGGCGCGCGCCTTCCTGGCGGATGCGCCGGTGCTGATCCTGGACGAGGCGACCTCGAGCCTCGATTCGGAATCGGAGGCGCTGATCCAGCAGGCGATGGAGCGGCTGATGAAGGGCCGCACCTCGATTGTGATCGCGCATCGTCTGTCGACGGTGAGGAGCCTCGATCGGATCCTGGTGTTCGACCGCGGCGAGATCGTCGAGCAGGGCACGCATGCCATGCTCGCGGGCAAGCCTGGCGGCATTTATCGCAGCCTGTTCGAGCGCCAGGTGGTGGAGCTCGGGCATATCGCAGCAGCGGAGTGAGGCGTAGGGCGGCGGGGCGGCGGTCCCGCCGTCACCTCGCCAAGGGTGAAATGAGATGAAGGACCTGACACGCGGCTCCATCGTGAGCCACATATTGACCATGGCGCCACCGATCGTGGTGGGCATGATCACGATCATGATCTGCCAACTCGTCGACCTGTACTTCGTGTCCGGGCTCGGCGATGCCGCTGTTGCGGGCGTCGCCGCGGCCGGTAACGCCGGCTTCCTCGTCAACGGGCTGATGCAGATGCTCGGCGTCGGCACCGTGGCGCTGATCGCGCACGCCGTGGGCCGCAAGGATCGCGACGATGCCAATATTGTCTTCAACCAGTCGGTCGTGCTGTCGGTGCTGCTGGGGCTGTTGACGTTGCTCGGCGGCTTTATGCTGGCGCGCTCTTATATGCGCACGGTCGCTGTCGATGCGGCCACGATCGAGGCCGGCACCACCTATTTCCTCTGGTTCATGCCCGCGCTTGCGCTGCAATTCATCACGCAGGTAATGGGCGCGGCACTGCGGGCCACCGGCATCGTGCGGCCGAGCATGCTGGTGCAGGTGCTCGCCGTGCTCCTCAACATCGCGCTGGCGCCGGTCCTGATCACGGGGTGGGGCACTGGGCATGCGTTCGGTGTCGCCGGAGCGGGCCTCGCAAGCTCGATCGCCGTGTTCATCGGCGTGCTGATGCTGTTCGCCTACTTTCACAGGCTGGAGCGCTATGTCGCCTTCCATCCGGCGCAATGGCGTCCACGGTTGCGGGAATGGAAACGGATCCTCAATGTCGGCCTGCCCGCCGGCGGCGAGTTCGCGATGATCTTCATCTTCATGGCGGCAATTTACTACGTGCTGCGCGATCTCGGTCCGGCGGCCCAGGCGGGCTTTGGCATCGGCACGCGTGTCATCGGCTTGATCCAGATGCCGGCTCTGGCCGTCTCCCTCGCCGCAGGGCCGATTGCCGGCCAGAATTTCGGTGCGGGCAATTACGAGAGGGTGCGTGAGACCTTCGTCAGGGCGGCGCTGATCGCGACGGCCGTGATGATCACGCTCACGATTTTCGTGCAGCTCGCTCCCGGATTGCTGCTCGCCGGCTTCTCGAATGACCCGGAGACGATGAGCGTTGCGCTGCTGTTTCTGAAGATGATCTCGCTGAACATGGTGGCGCAGGGATTCATCTTCGTCTGCTCCAGCATGTTCCAGGGCCTCGGCAATACCAAGCCGGTGTTATGGAGTTCGGCGACGCGCGTCCTCACTTATTCGCTGCCGGCGATCTGGCTCTCGACACGGCCGGGCTTCCGGATCGAATATGTCTGGTACATATCGAATGCGGCGACGACGCTCCAGGCCGTCCAGAGCGTGTGGTTGCTGCGCCGCGAGTTCAGGAAGCGGCTGGTGACGCCAAAGGAGAAAGCTGCAGAGCCGGCGAGTCCGGAGCCCGTCCAGCCTCTGGCGCGCGAGCCTGCATAGCGACGGCTTGTTCGATCCCCGCAGCTCCGGCTAACTTGCCGGGCTGCGGGGATGGAGCTGTCGAAGGGGCGAATGGACGGAGTGGCGAACCACGGGTGGCCGGCGAGGTGGCTCTCGGCGATCTGGGCGGCGCGCTACCGCACGCCGGCTCGCTTCGTCGCGCTGATCGCGCTGCTCCTGCCGTGGACGACGACCGGGACGACGTTCGCGCTGATCCCCTGGTTGATTGCCTTCGCGTTCCTCGATCTACGCGACTTGCCGCGCTCGCTGCTGCGCCCGGTCTGCCTGCTGCCGATCGCGCTGGCGGTGCTCGCGCTTGTCGGCATGCTCTGGTCGGATGCCCCGTGGCCCGACAGAATTCATGCTATCGGGCCACCGTTGAAGCTCCTGGCGATCCCGCTTCTGATCTACCAGTTCGAGCGTTGGCCCTACGGCGTGTGGGTGTTCGCGGCCTTTCTTGGATCCTGCGCGCTGGTCATGTTGGTCTCCTTCGTCGTCGCGATCGATCCCGATTTGTCGCTGAAGCTCTATCTGTCGCGCGGACCGTACAAGGTCGAAAGCGGGGTCGCCGTGCGCAACTATATCGACCAGAGCCAGGAGTTCGGGCTCTGCGCGATTGCGTTGATCTACCCGATCGTGACGCTGTTTCGCCAGGGACGCGCGCGCGTTGCGATGGTGCTTGCGGTCATCGCGATCGGCTTTCTCGCCAACATGATGTTCGTCGTGGTTTCGCGCACGGCGCTCGTGACGCTGCCGATCCTGATAGCGTTGTTTGCGCTGCTGCATCTGCGGTGGCGCACCGTCTTGCTTGCCGCGGGCGCGATGGCGTTGCTGGCCGTCTCACTCTGGGCGGTCTCGCCGCATCTGCGTGCGACCATCGCAAAGTTCGGCAGCGACTACGAGGACAGCGCTAACCATGCGGTCAGCGGCATGGGCTCACGTCTGGAGTACTGGCGGAAATCCCTTGGCTTCATCGCGGACGCGCCGCTGCTCGGCCATGGCACCGGCTCGATCCGTGGCCTGTTCGCCGGTGCTGCTGCGGATGCGGAGGTCGATCCGCTGCGCGGCGAGATCGTCAGCAATCCGCACAACCAGACGCTGAGCGTTGCGGTGCAGTGGGGCGTGGTGGGAGTCCTGGTTCTCTATGCGCTATGGTTTGCGCATTTGCTGATGTTCCGCGGCGAGGGGCTGGCATGCTGGATCGGGCTGCTGGTCGTGGTGCAGAACATGCTGTCCTCGCTGCTCAACACCCATCTGTTCGACTTCACGCCAGGGTGGATCTACGTGCTCGGCGTCGGCGTTGCCGGCGGCATGGCGCTCGCGGCGAGGCGGCCGGATACGCGGGAATGAGGGCTACGCGCGCTGCTTTCGGAAAATGAAATTGTTGCAATAGTCCTTGCGCTTCCAGAACCATTCGCCGTCCTGCCGCTGGTGTATCGCCGCATCGAATGCGGAGACCGGCAGCAGCCGGTGCCGGCATACGAAATGTCCCTCGTAGCCGAGGCTCTCGAGAAAGGCGAAGACGTCCCCAACATGGCCGTGCAGAAGATGGCGGTTCTCGCATTCGAAAACCAGCAGCGGACCATTCCTGCGCAGAATCCGCTCAGCTCCCTCAGCACAGCGAGCTCGGCGCCCTCGACGTCGATCTTGAGCAGCGCCACCCGCTGGGTCGTCGTGAAGTAATCGTCCAGCGCGATGGCCGGCACCGACAGCACCTCAAAACTGTTAGCCTTCGCCTCCTTGTGGCAGAGCGATGCACCGGGGCCATGCCCTTCCGGCACGTACAAATCCTGCGCGCCGGAATGGGAATAGGCCGCCTTGGCCTCAACAGTCACATTCGCGAGGCCGAACAGATCGCACAGGCGCGCGAGGTTGCGCGCGAGTTCCGGTTGCGGTTCGAAGGCGACCACCCGGCCGTCGCCGACCCAGCGCGACAGCCAGTAGATGAAGCTGCCTTTGTTCGCGCCGATGTCGCAGGCGATGTCGCCTGGCCTCAGATGCCTGCGAATGACGGCCAGCTCGGTTCTCTCGTCGCGCAGCCGTGCCTTCAACGCGCGCACCAGAAATCTGGCGCTAGCATCCGCAGATCTGGCACGCAAAATCGGCATCGGACAATATTTCCTGTGGCGAGGGTCGGCTTGACCTCGCCCAATGCGAATCTGTTCGAATGGCTTTGCTGGCGCCTGAATCGCCCGCAATTTGGTTGACGACGGATCGTCAATATCAAGCAGTCAGCAAACGTAGCCCGGAAACGAGCGTGCCGTAAACGGCCTTGCGCGATCGCCGCGACCTTCGCGCCGATCCCGCGTCCTAGAACGCGCCGATGCTGTTCCAGACTAGCGTCGCGCCCGACAGGAACAGCAGACCGAGCACGACATCGCCAAAATGCTTGTCGCTGAGGGCGTGATAGACGCGCGCGCCCAGCCATGCGCCGATCAGCGTGCCCGGGAATGCGACCATCGCGAGCCAGACCACCTTGAACGCGACTAGGCCCGAGGCCGTCTGCAATACCAGCGCGGTCGCAAGCACCGTGAAATTGAACAGCTGGAAGATGCCCCGCCGTTCGTGCTTGTTCCAGCCGCGGATGTTGGCCCACAGGATTGGGAGCGGTCCGGACAGGCCGGCAAGCCCGCCCAGAATGCCGCCGGCAAAGCCGATCACGCCGTCGGCAATGCGGCCCCCGAATGTGACGGCGAACTGCTTCTTGTTGAGGTACAGTGCGCTCGAGAAGATCAGCAACAGGACGCCAACGCTCAGCTTGAACACCTTTGGGTCGGCGGAGGCGACCAGCGTGGTCCCGATCGGCACACCGATCAGCCCGCCGATCAGGAACGGCCACACCAGCGAGAGGTCGAAGCTCTTCCACATCGATGGCAGCGTCGAGGTCTGCGCGATCACCGAGCAGATCAGCACCAAGGGCACCGCGAGCGAGGGCGGCAGCACGTAGAGCCAGATGCCGAGCGCCATCAGCGCGGTGCCGAACCCGGCCAGCCCCGAGACGAAACCGCCGGCCAGCGCGCCGAACAAGAGTAGCGCGTAAGTGAACGTTTCCACCAATGAATTCCTGTCGCAAACGGCGAGCCCGAAGCGGTGATCGCCCGATGGCGCTTAGCACAGATGCGGCGCGGACGGCCAATTTCAAAAGCCGCACGCAAGCGTGATTCCGAAGGGCGGGCATTTCCGGAAGACGCGCCTACATCACGCGCATAGGCAATTCGGGGGAACTGCCGCAAGCCGCTCAGGGCATCGATCGGCCAGTCCAAGTGAGATGATGGAGCACCGTCATGACCCGCACGCGCCTCGCCGTTGCGGTCGCGCTGTTGTCAGCGGCGAGCCTGATGCCGACATTGGCCCAGGCGCAATTTTCCGAGCCAGCAGCCTATCAGGCCGCAAATCCCGACCGCGACGTGTTGAACGGCGGGCAGCTCACGCCGGCGGGGCGTGCGGCCCGCGGAGAACCGGTGGTCTCGAGCGACACCAACGCGGCCTATCCATCGGCCGTCGCGCCGGTTGGCCGCAGCCGCCATCGCCGTCAGCAGCGTTAGGTCCGAACAATCTGTCTCGTATCGGCGGGCTCGTGCAGCACAGCCGCGGGCGCGGCGGTCAATGCCTGCTTGCACGCAACCGTCGCCTGCAATTGTCGGGCATTTTCGAACGACACGCTCAGACAGCCGGCATAGTATTTCAGGGTCGCGGCTCGATGAGCGCAGCCCTGCTGATCCGCAGTCCGAAATTGGACGATGGACAGCGACGATAGGGGCGCCGCGCCCGTGGTGCCACCGATGTGATCAATCGTGAACCCGTTCCTTGTTGGAACAACTCGACCTGATTCGTATCTGAGCGGGGGCATCCGTCGATTGGAGAGAAAACAATGCGTATGATCCTGGCTTCGAGCCTTTTGATTGCCCTCGCGAGCACTGCGAACGCGGCTACGGTGCATCACACGCACCGGCAGCATGCCATTGTCCGTCCCGATCGCGGGGCCTCAGACCCCGCTTCGGCTTTTGGCTACGTGCCATCAGGGACGGCGATCTACCCTCGCTCTGCACCGTACGGTGAAAATGGAATGTATCCGGGAGGTTCCCAGGGTTACGCGCCCGGCGAACGCGAGCAATTTATCGACAGCGTGAGACAAGGTGGCTAGCTCGCCCCAGCAAAGCGGATGATCGCCAATCGTTAACGACGGCGCCGCCCGCTGGCGACGTCCGTGCCTTAGACGATCTGTCTGGTATCGGCGGGTCTCTGCAGCGCGCCGATCAGAATTCGAAGTGCTTGCGTGAGCTCCGCCCGATTGCGCGCGGCGCCGAGCGACAACCGCGCCGCATTCGGCGGGTTGTCGTCGACCACAAAGGAATCGCTGGCTACGACGGCGAGCCCATCACGCAACAGCTGCGCCGTGACATCGCGGCGACCCAATCCTTCCGGGAACCGCAGCCACAGATGATGTGCGGCGGGCTTGGCCTGGAATTGAAACCCTTTCAACGCGCGCTGCGCCAATTGCTGGCGGCCGACGGCCTCGCTGCGGATAGCGGTGATGATGCGGTCGGCGACGCCGCTTTCGAGCCAGTGCGTCACCAGCGCAACCATCAACGGTGCGGGCATCTGCACGGTCGCCTGCAGATAGCCTCGCATCTGAAGCTGCGCGCCGCTGTCGGGGGCCAGCAGATAGGCAACGCGCAATGCCGGCGCGATGCATTTCGACAGTGTCGTCGCAAGATATGTCCGCTCCGGGATCAGGTTGGCGATCGGCGAGGCCGATCGGTCGAGCAGCCCGTAGGCATCATCCTCGATCAGGACTGTATCGGCATCGCGGATGATTTTTGCGATCGTGCTGCGCCGCTCCGCGGAGAGCGTTGCCGTGGTCGGATTGTGCAGCGTCGGAATGAGATAGACCGCCTTCGGCCTGTGCGTGCGGCAGGCCTTCGCCAGCGCATCGGGCAGGATGCCGTCGTCGTCCATGGCAACGCCAATAAGATTGATGCCGAGCTGCGCTGCCGCGGCCTTGATGCCGGGAAAGGTGAGGGCCTCGGTCAGGACAATGTCGCCCGGTCGTGCAAGGTGCGCGAGCAGGTTGAACAGGATCGTCTGCGCCCCGGGAAAGATCACAAGCTTGTCGGCGTGGGCGTGCGGCACGCGCGTGCGCATCCAGCGCGCCGCGACCTCGCGCTCATGCGCGCTGCCGCCCGGCGGCTGGTAGTTCAGGAACGCGGTCAGGCCCGATTGCGCGCGAAGGGCCTCGAAGCCCGCCATGATGCGCTCGTCGAGCTGCGCCTCGAGCGGATGCGGCGGCACGTTCATCGAAAGGTCGATCGCGACAGGGTGCGGCAGGTCGACCGTGCGGCGCGCGCTGGTCTCCGACACGAACGATCCTTGGCCGACGCGGGCCTCCATGATGCCGCGGCGCCGCGCCTCGGTGTAGGCGCGCGTCACGGTGGTGAGGTCAATGCCCAGCGCTTTGGCGAGCGCGCGCTGCGTCGGCAGTTGCTGTCCGCGCACCAGCCGGCCGGCGGCAATGTCGGCTTCCATGGCCTCGACGATGCGCTGGTAGCGCGGCCCTGACAGCTCCGAGATTGTAGGGGTCCAATCCATGCAATTTTGGTCCATATCCTTTGAATGTATGGATACAGGATATTATTGTATGGGTCAGCAAAACGGAAGAGGTGTGGTCATGACGTCAGGTCTGGCAAAGGCGATGTGGCGAGGCTTTCGCGGCAAGTGCCCGAACTGCGGCGAAGGGCATCTGTTCGGCCGCTTCCTGAAGGTCGCAGACGCTTGCGATCATTGCGGCGAGGAGTTGGTCCACCAGCGCGCCGACGACTTCCCGGCTTATCTGGTGATGGTGGTGGTCGGCCATCTCGTGGTGCCGGCGATCCTCGCGGTCGAGACGGCGTATGCGCCGCCAGTCTGGCTGCAACTTGCGGTGTGGCTGCCGGTGACGCTGTTTGCCTCGCTCGCACTGCTGCAACCGACCAAGGGGGCCATCGTCGGCCTGCAATGGCAGATCGGCATGCACGGTTTTGAAGCGAGCAAGCTGCGGCGCGAAGCCGGTCAGTTGGCCCCAGTACTGGTGAAGGCACAGCGCGCGGCCTGAGGACGACCAGCGGCGTTTACATCGCATAGGCCATCGCTACACTCCATCGCATCAACAAGAACGATGGAAACGCCAATGGCCACACGCGCAAGAACCTTCCTGCTCTGTCATGGCGCGTGGTCCGGCGGATGGTCGTGGCGGAAGATGCATCCGCTGATGGCGCAGGCCGGCCACCGCCTGATCGCGCCGACCTACACCGGGCTCGGCGAGCGATCGCATCTCGCCAGTCCCGCGGTCGATCTCGACACGCATATCCAGGATATCCTGGGCGTCATCAAGTTCGAGGACCTCGACGACATCGTGCTGCTCGGCCACTCCTATGGCGGCATGGTCGCGTCAGGCGTTGCGGATCGCGCGCGCGAGCGCGTGACGCAACTGATCTATCTCGACGCCTTCGTGCCGCGTGACGGCCAGTCGCTGTTCGATCTCAACGAAGCCGGCCGCGAGCCGATGCGCAAGGCGGCTGCCGCCGCTGACGGCTACCGCATCCCGCCGAATCCGCCACCATCAGATACGCCGCAGGCCGATCTTGATTGGCTCAACGCGCGCCGCATCAACATGCCGGTCAAATGCTTCGAGACGAAGCTGAAGCTTCAGCAAGGCGAGCCGGCCATGCCGCGGAGCTACATCTATTGCGCCCGCATTCCGCCGGGCGATGTGTTCGGACAATTCGCAAGGCGCGCGAAGAGCGAGGATGGCTGGCGCTATTTCGAGCTCGACGCCAGCCACGCGCCGAACGTCACGGCGCCGGAGGCGTTGATGGGCGTGTTGAACGAGATCGTGGCCTAGCTCTCGTCGTCATTCCGGGGCGTGCGCAGCACGAACCCGGAATCCATTCATCCACCGCCTCTGCGGCCCGATGGATTCCGGGCTCTCGCTTCGCGAGCCCCGGAATGACGAGGGTGCCAAAAATTGGTGAGGGGTCCGATGCGTTGGCATCGAACCCCTCGTTGCAAGATATCAGCCGGCCTGTAAGCCGGGTTCTGTAGGGCACCGCCTGCTTGCGCAAGCGATACGTGACGGCCATTCCTCTGGGACCATGTTTGCACACGGCCTCGAGCAACCTACCCGGACGGCGGGCCTGACATCGCCCCGCGGCGTTATCGCTTTCGCGAACAGCCCGCTACGCCGTCCCTATTCGGTTTTGCTCCCGGTGGGGTTTACCATGCCGGTTCCGTTGCCGGACCCGCGGTGCGCTCTTACCGCACCTTTTCACCCTTACTTCCTCCGAGGAGGGAGCGGTTCGTTCTCTGTGGCACTTTCCCTGGGGTCGCCCCCGCCGGACGTTATCCGGCACCGTATGTCAAGGGAGCCCGGACTTTCCTCCCCGGCGGCCTTTCGGCGCCTGCCGGAGCGGCCGTCCGGCCGACTGACCGACAAGGCAATGGGCATTTGTGACGGTTTCGTCAAGCCAAGATCGTGGCGCACGGGGCGGCGGAAATAATTTATCCTGAAGATGTCGTTTGGCGCGGCCCCCGTTCGACTGGATGCCGGCAATCCAGCCGAACCACAGGAGTAAAGCGATGCAATATCTGCTGCTGATCTACCGCAACGAAAACTACATGACCGACATGACCGCTACCGACCGCCAGAAGCTGATGGGAGAATACGGTGCCTATACGCAGTCGATCATCCAGAGTGGTCATTTCAAGGCCGGCGACGGGCTGCAGCCGACCTCGACGGCGACCACGGTGCGCGTGCGCGACGGCAAGACCATGACCACCGATGGTCCCTTCGCGGAAACCCGCGAGCAGCTCGGCGGCTATTACCTGGTCGAAGCCAAGGACCTCGACGACGCCGTTGCGCTCGCCGCGCGCATTCCCGAGGCGAAGCGAGGCTCGATCGAGGTCCGGCCGGTCATGATCTACAATTGATCGCGCCTGCCGACATCGACAAGATCTTCCGCGACGAGGCGGGGCGGGCGCTGGCCACCCTGATCCGCCTCGTCGGTGATTTCGATTTGGCCGAGGACGCGCTGCAGGACGCGTTCGCGGTCGCGCTGGAATGCTGGTCGGCGGGCGAGGTCCCTGACAATGCCCGCGCGTGGCTCGTCAATGTCGGTCGCAACAAGGCGATCGATCGTATCAGGCGCCAAGCCGCCTTTCGCGGCAAGCAGCAGGCGCTCCTGCATGAGCTCGAGCTCAACGCCAATACGCCGGACGAGCCGCCCGCGATGCTCGACGACGACATGCTGCGGCTGATCTTCACCTGCTGCCATCCGGCGTTCGCGGCCGAGGTCCAGGTCGCGCTGACGCTGCGCACCGTCTGCGGCCTCTCCGCCGCGCAGGTCGCGCGCGCCTTCCTCGTCGGCGAGGATGCGATGGCGCAACGTCTCGTCCGCGCCAAGCAGAAGATCAGGCTCGCCGGCATTCCCTACGAGGTGCCGGAGCGCGACGCGCTGGCGCCCCGGCTCGACGGCGTGCTCGCCGTGATCTATCTCGTCTACACCGAAGGCTATGTCGCAACCTCGGGCGCGGATTTGATGCGGCCCGATCTCGCGACTGAGGCGATCAGGCTCGCGCGCTTGCTCGACCGCCTGGTGCCGGATCGCGCCGCGATCAAGGGCCTGCTGGCCTTGATGCTGTTGCACGATGCGCGCCGTGCTGGCCGGGAGACCGCGGCCGGAGACATCGTCCTGCTGGAAGAGCAGGATCGCTCGCTGTGGGATCGCGCGCAGATCGAGGAAGGCTTGCGGCTCGTCGACGATGCGCTGCGCGTGCCGGGCCGGCCGCAACCCTATGCGGTGCAGGCCGCGGTCGCCGCGCTGCACGCCCGCGCGCCGAGCTTCGAGGAGACCGACTGGCCGCAGATCGCCGGGCTCTATGAAGTGTTGATGCGCATCAGCCCGTCACCGGTGATCGAGCTCAACCACGCCGCCGCTGTGTCGATGGTCGACGGCCCGGCCCGCGCGCTCGATCTCGTCGACGCGATCACCGCGCGCGGCGGCCTCGACGGCTATGAGCTGCTGCCCGCAGTGCGCGCGGATCTGCTGCGCCGGCTCAAGCGGAAGCAGGAAGCGCGAGAAGCCTATGCTGCGGCGACGGCGGCGACACAGCTCGAGCCGTTGCGACGGCTCTATGCGCGGCGGGTGAGGGAGATGGACTAGATGCCGAGCGCGCTCTGGTAGGCGAAGAGGGCGGGTGCGCCGCCGGTGTGCAGGAAGATGACGTCCTCGTCCTTGCGCCAGCGCCCCTGGCGGATCATCGCGATCAGGCCGGCGAGCCCCTTGCCCGAATAGACGGGGTCGAGCACGAGCGCCTCGGTTTGTCCCGCCAGCCGGATCGCTTCGATCGTGGCCTCATGTGGCACCCCATAAGCCGGTCCGGCATGCCCGGCGACCACTTCGACCGTGGACTCATCGAAATCTGCTTGAAGCAGGTCCGCCGCTTGCCGTGCAAGGGCGACCACATCTGAGCGCACCCGCGCGGGCTCGGCATCAATGTCGATTCCGACGATTCTTGTACCCGGCATCGCCACGGCCGCGCCAACCACCAGACCGGCCTGCGTGCCCGCGCTGCCGGTGCAATGGACGATCGCGGCCGGCCTGAAGCCCGAATGCGCCGCCTGCTGCTCGATTTCAGAGATCGTGGTCGCGTAGGCGACCGCACCGAGCGCATTCGAGACGCCGTAAGGCACGAAATAGGGCTTGCGTCCCTTCGCCTTGAGATCGTCGACCAGCGTGCGGATGGCCGCATTGCGGTCGCCGGTCCAGGGCACGTCATGCAGATGCGCGCCGAACAGGCGATTGAGGAAGGCGTTGCCCGAGGTCTCGTATTCCGGCGTCGGAGGGGCAAGCCGCCCGTGATAGACGGCGAGATGACAGGCAAGCCCGAGCTTTGCGGCGGCCGCCGCGACCTGCCGCTGGCTGTTCGATTGCACGACGCCGCCCGAGACGATCGTGTCGGCGCCTTTTGAGACGGCATCGTGCAGGACGTAGTCGAGCTTGCGCAGCTTGTTGCCGCCGAATCCGAGCCCGGTCGCGTCGTCGCGCTTGACCCATAGCCGAGGCCCGCCGAGGTGAGCCGTCAGCCGCTTCATCGGCTCGAGGGGCGTGGGGAGATCCGCGAGGCCGAGGCGCGGAAAGGCTGCTAATCGCTCAATCAGTGGCTTGCGATCGATCTGCATCGTATGTCCTGCACGCGTCCGATGGCGGGACAATAGTCCGGCGCAGGCAGGTGCGGCGACGATGGTGTGATCACATTCGAGCGAACGATGTCGCGAGCGACGTGTTATTTCGAGGCGACCGTCGTCATTCCATCCGTCGGTAGGCTCGCCAGCAGCGCCTGCAAGGTCGACAGCGTCGAGTGATCGGCAACGCCGTCGAGGCGCGCGGGGCGGAAGTGGCGCTGGAAGGCGGTGACGACTTCCATGGTTGATGCATCGTACTTGCCATTCAGCGGCACGCCATAACCATAGCGTGCGAGCGCCTGCTGCAGGCTCAGCACCTCGTCGCTGATGGTGCCGAGCATCAGGGTTTCGCCGCGCACGATTGGTGCCGGCGTCACCCAGTGGCCGACGCCGGAATTGGCAAGGGAATGCCAGGGAAATTTTTCGCCGGGATCCTTCTTGCGTGCGGGCGCGACGTCGGAATGGCCGAGCACCCGTTGCGGCGCCACCTTGCGGCGGAGCATGATGCCGCGGCACAGCGCGATGACGGCGGCGATCTGGCGCAGCGGGTATTCCGGATAACCCCAATCGTGGCCGCGATTGATGATTTCGATTCCGATCGAGCAGGAGTTGATGTCGTCCTCGCCGGCCCAGGACGAGACGCCGGCGTGCCAGGCGCGGCGCGATTCAGGCACGCATTGCACGATGCGGCCGTCCTCCAGCACGACATAATGGGCCGACACTTCGGTGCCGGCCGTGCATAGCCGCGCCAGCGCGCCCTCGACGTCGGGCATGCCGGTGTAGTGCAGCAGGATCATGTCCACCTGCCGTCCCCTGTTGCGCTCGCCGTGATTGGGCGAGGGGATGATGTCGGAGACGATCGAGGAATCCGGCTCGAACGTCCGCATGTTCGCCGCGGCCTTGGGAACCGGGAGAACGCGCTGACGCTTCGAATCAGGACCAGACGGTGTGGACGGACCGGACGACATAAACAGCTCAGAATCGGACGAAGAGTGGGCCAAGCCCTTCTCTTTACTATTTCTTTACTGTCCGCTCCGCGCAATCGCGCAGGTCAGTTAACGCGTGCATTTTGGGCCTGGTGTGTGGATGACGCATCACCACCCCAGCACCTTTTCGAGATGTAACGAGCCGATCAACGCTTTCTTAACGCTAAGGGCCGTTACTGAGAGGTGAAGAGCCGACCCGCGTCCGGAGGCGGCCAAATGCGCTTTTGGCTCGAAATCCCATGGCTGCCCGACACATTCCACTGGGAACACCGGGATTGACGCCTGGGACGACCGGGCGCGGCGCTGGACTGGGGCTTTGTCGTGGAACCGCCACGACGCGGAATTATTCGAGGCGTGATGGGCTGCTTCGCCCCCGACATGATCGACCTGTTGTCCTGCAGGCACGGCAGGCGCGACGCATGAGTGATGCGCCGCACATTCCCGTGCTCGGCCTCGAGGCGATCGCGCATCTCGCGCCGCGCGAGGGCGGCATCTATGTCGATGCCACCTTTGGGGCCGGCGGCTACAGCCGCGCCATCCTCGAGATATCAGGGACCCGGGTCATCGCGATCGATCGCGACCGCACGGCTATTGAAGGCGGCGCCGAGCTGGTCGCGCGCGCGTCGGGCCGGCTGACGCTGGTCGAAGACCGTTTCTCCAATCTCGCTGAAGTCTGCGCCGCGCAAGGCGTCGATACGGTCGACGGCGTCGTGATGGATGTCGGCGTGTCCTCGATGCAGCTCGATCAGGCCGGTCGCGGCTTCTCGTTCCGCCTCGATGGTCCGCTCGACATGCGGATGGGACAGACGGGGCCGACGGCCGCCGAAATCGTCGCGCGCGCCTCGGAGAGCGATCTCGCCGACATCATCTATCTCTTCGGCGAAGAACGGCATTCGCGCCGCATCGCCCGCGCCATCGTGGCCGATCGGCAGGAGACGCCGTTCACAACGACGCGCGCGCTGGCCGATCTCGTCGGCAGGGTGGTGCGCTCGAAGCCCGGCGACATTCACCCTGCGACGCGGACATTCCAGGCGCTGCGCATCTTCGTCAACGAGGAGCTCGAAGAGCTACAGACCGCGCTCGCCGCGGCCGAGCACGTGCTCAAGCCTGGCGGCCGCCTCGTCGTGGTCTCGTTCCATTCACTGGAAGATCGTATCGTCAAGAATTTCCTTGGTGATCGCGCCAAGACCGGCGGCGGCTCGCGGCATCTGCCTGAGGTGGCGCAGACAGCACCGAGCTTCCAACTCTTGACGCGACGGCCCGTGATCGCCGGTGAGGAAGAAGTTGCGCGCAATCCGCGGGCGCGTTCCGCAAAGCTGCGCGCCGCCGAACGCACGTCGGCGCCGGCGCATGCCGACGACGAGCCATCGTCCTGGCCAAAACTCTCCGACGTGATGAGGGGCGGCTAGCACATGCGCTTCATCCACCTTCTCGTCATCGGCGCGTTGATCTTCGCGGCGGCCTATGTCTACCGGATCAAGATGGACTCCACGGCGCGCACCGAGAAGGTGCTGCGGCTGCATGCGGAAATCCGCGAGCAGCGCGACGCGATCGCGCAGCTACGCTCCGAATGGGCCAAGCTCGACGCGCCCCAGCGCCTCCAAGGTCTCGCCGAGCGGCATCTGCCGCTCAAGCCCATCAATGGCACGCAGTATGATTCACTGAAGAACCTGCCCGATCGCCCGCCGCGGATGTTCCGGCCGGGCGAGCCTGATCCGATCGGGTCCATGATCAACACCATCGAAGCTGCGAGCGATCCTGATAGCGTGACGGGCTCGGTGGCTCAGCCTGAGGACAAGCAATGAGTGCTGTTCCGGCCAAACCGACAGAGCGCCCAAGTGAGCGTCCAAGTGAGAGTCCAAATGAGCCTTGGCGGCAGCGCCTGATCCGCAGCCTGCTCTACGGGCGCAATGTCGATCGCGCCGCCAAGGCGCGCGCGCGCGTGGGCCTGGCAATGCTTGCCTTTGCCGCGGTCTACACCCTGATCGGGGGCCGGCTCGTGATGTTCGCGATCGGCGCGGATGCCCACGGCGCGCGGCGCGCCGCTGCGCAGGAAGTGGTCGCGACCGCGCGGCCCGACATCGTCGACCGCAACGGCGAGATCCTCGCAACCGACGTCAAGGCCGCCAGCATGTTCGGCGAGCCGCGCCGCATCATCGACAAGGACGAGGCCATCGAGCTGTTGACAGCGACCGTGCCCGACCTCGACGAGGCCGAGGTGCGCGAGCGCCTGTCGTCGCGAAAAGGCTTCGTGTGGCTGAAGCGCGAGATCACGGCGAAGCAGCAGCTGGACATCCACAAGCTCGGCCTTCCCGGCATCGGCTTCCTGCGCGAGAACAAGCGCGTCTATCCGACCGGCAACGAGGTCGCCCACCTCATCGGTCTGGTCAATATCGACAACCAGGGCATCGCGGGCATGGAGAAGTGGCTCGACAATCAGGGCCTCGCCGATCTCCACCGCGCCGGTTTTGCCACCGACCGCCTGCAAAAGCCGATCGAGCTGTCGGTCGATCTGCGCGTCGAGCACGCCTTGCGCGACGAGCTGCTGAAGGCCAAGGAAAAGTTCCACACCAAGGCGGCCTCCGGTCTCGTCACCAATGTCAACACCGGCGAAATCATCGCCATGGTGTCGGTGCCGGATTTCGACCCGAACAATCCGAAGGAAGCCCACGATCCCGATCGCATCAATCGTCTGACCACGGGCGTGTACGAGATGGGCTCGACCTTCAAGGCCTTCACGCTCGCGATGGCGCTCGATACCGGCAAGTACGGCCTCGATTCGATGTGGGATGCGCGCGGGCCGCTGCACTACGGCAAGTTCGCGATCCACGACGACGAGCCGAAGGGGCGTTTCCTCTCCATGAAGGAAGTGTTCACCTTCTCCTCCAACGTCGGCGCGGCGCGCATCGCGCTGTCGCAGGGCGTGGAGGCGCACAAGGCCTTCCTGCGCAAGATGGGCCAGCTCGACCGGCTGCGGACCGAATTGCCGGAGAGCGCGATGCCGATCGTGCCGAAACGCTGGGGCGATCTGAACACCATCACCATCGCCTTCGGCCACGGCATGGCGGTGGCGCCGTTGCAGGCCGTGATGGGCGTCAGCGCGCTGGCCAATGGCGGTCTGTTGATTCCGCCGACCTTCCTCAAGCGCACCGAAGAAGAGGCGCGGGCCATCGCCAAGCGCGTGATCAAGCCCGAGACGTCGGACAAGATGCGGTTCCTGATGCGGCTGAATGCCGAGATCGGCACCGCCAAGAAGGCTAACGTTCCCGGTTATTACATCGGCGGCAAGACCGGCACTGCCGAAAAGGTCGTCAACGGCCGCTATGCCAAGAAGCGGGTGCTCACCGCCTTCACCGCGATCCTGCCGGCGGACAAGCCGAAGTACCAACTCCTGATCATGCTCGACGAGCCGCAGGCCTTGAAGGAAACCTACGGCTTCATCACCTCGGGCTGGAACGCCGTTCCGACCGCCGGCAACGTCATCACCCGCATCGGGCCGCTGCTCGGCATCGAGCCCCGCTACGACCTGCCGCCCGCGGACCGCCTTATTCTTGCAGCATCCAGGACAACCCAGTAATCAATTGGGTAGGCCGTAGCCGCTGCTGAGTCGGGGATTTTCCCTCAGGATTCGGCTTTTCCGGCGCGGCAACTGGAAGACCATGAAGCTGCGTGACCTCTTAGGCCAGGATGTCTTGGGCAATGATGCTGCAACCGAGCCCAGTGTTGCGGCGCTCGAGGTATCAGGCATCGCGCTCGACAGCCGCGTGGTCAAGCCGGGCGATCTCTTCTTTGCACTCGCGGGCAGCAAGACCGACGGCGCGCGCTTCATCGATGCGGCCATTGCGGCCGGCGCGATGGCCGTGGTCGGGGATCACGCGCCCGACGGCTGCAAGGTGCCGTTCATCGCTGTTTCCAATCCGCGCCGTGCCCTGGCGCTGGCTGCGGCAAGATTCTTTCCAGCGCAGCCCGCGACGATCGCGGCGGTCACCGGCACCAGCGGCAAGACCTCGGTTGCCGCATTCACGCGCCAGATCTGGGAGCGGCTGGGGCATGCCTCGGCCAGCATCGGCACCATCGGCCTGGTCTCGCCGAAGCGCACCGTGTACGGTTCGCTGACGACGCCGGATCCGATCGCGCTGCACCGACAACTCGATGAGATCGCGCGCGAGGGCGTGACGCATCTCGCCTTCGAAGCGTCGTCACACGGCCTCGATCAATATCGCCTCGACGGCGTGCGCGTCGCCGCCGCTGGCTTCACCAATCTCACGCGCGACCACATGGATTACCATCCGACCGTCGCGCATTATCTTGCAGCCAAACTCAGGCTGTTCCGCGAGCTCGTTCCACCAGGTGGCGCCGCGGTGATCTCCGCCGATCACGATTGCTCGGCGGAGGTGCTCGATGCTGCGAAGGCACGTGGTCTGCGCGTGATGGCAGTGGGACGCAATGGCGACGGAGCAGGCGAGGGTATCCGGCTCGTCGATGCTGTGGTCGAAGGCTTTTCGCAAAAGCTTGAACTCGAACATCGCGGCAAGAATTATGCGGTCCGGCTCCCGCTGGTCGGCGAATTCCAGATCGAGAACGCGCTGGTGTCGGCCGGCCTTGCGATCGGCACCGGCAGCAATGCGGCCAACGTGTTCGCAAGCCTCGAACATCTCGAAGGCGCGAAAGGTCGCCTCGAGCGCGTCGGCGAACGCAACGGCGCACCCGTTTTCGTCGACTATGCGCACAAGCCCGACGCGCTGGCGAAGGCGTTGCAGGCGCTGCGGCCTTACGCCAAACGACGACTGATCGTCGTGTTCGGCGCCGGCGGCGATCGTGACGCCGGCAAGCGCCCGATCATGGGGCAGATTGCGGCGGCGCACGCCGACCGCGTCATCATCACTGACGACAATCCGCGCAGCGAGAAGCCGGAAGCCATCCGCGCCGCGATCCTCGCCACCGCCAAGGGCGCTCGCGAGATCGGCGACCGTGCCGCTGCGATCCGCGCCGCGATCGAGGAACTGGAAGATGGCGATGCGCTGCTCGTCGCCGGCAAGGGCCACGAGACCGGGCAGATCGTCGGCAGCGAAGTTTTGCCGTTCAGTGATCACGAGGCGGTTGCCGCCGCATTAGCAACGAGGGTCGCATGAGCGGGCCATTATGGACGGTTGCCGAAGTCGCACGCGCGCTGGGTGCGGCCGGATCGTATCCGGGCACGCCCATCGACTTCGTCACCCAGGACAGCCGCCTGGTGAGGCCTGGCAGCCTGTTCGTGGCGCTGTCAGGCACGCCGAGCGGCGGCTTCATCTCGGCCTTCGCCAGCACGCGCGATGGCTGGGAGTTCGCGGACAAGGCGGAAGCCTCAGGCGCGGTCGCGATGATCGTGCCGCACGAGATCGCGGGCATCAGTGTTCCGCAGATCGTCGTGAAGGACACGCTGATCGACGGCCTCTGGGGTCTCGCCCGCGCCGCCCGCTCGCGCTTCAAAGGCCCGGTGATCGGTCTCACCGGCAGCGCCGGCAAGACGAGCACGAAAGAGTTTCTGGCGGCCTATCCCAATGCCTATGCCAGCCCCTCGAGCTTCAACAATTTCTGGGGCGTACCGCTGACGCTGTGCAATGCCCGGCCTGACGCCAGCCTTTGGGTCGTCGAGATGGGCATGAACCAGCGAGGTGAGATCGCGCGGCTCAGCGAATTGACGCGGCCGACCGTCGCCCTGGTCGTCAACGTCCAGCCGGTGCATCTGGAGAAGCTCGGCTCGCTGGAGGCGATCAGGCGCGAAAAAGTGTCGATCGCGCTCGGCCTGCCCGAACACGGCGTGCTGGTGCTTCCCGCCGGGCTCAAGGCGTCGGAATGGAAGGGCAAGGTGGTGCGGTTCGGCGAGCATGCCGAGGTGCACGAGGTCAAGCACGCGCCGCATGGCGAGAGCTGGCAGGTCGTGGCCGCGATTGGCAAGAAGGAGATCGCCTTCAGCCTGACGCCGGGCGCGCCGCACCGCGTGCAGAATGCGCTGGCCGCGCTTGCTTCTGTCCACGCCGCTCATCTCGATGTCGCGACGCTCGCGATCAAGCTCGACCGCGTCGGTATCATGACCGGCCGCGGCGTCGAGCAGGCGGTCGGCGGCGTCACCGTGATCGACGACAGTTTTAACGGCAATCCCGCGAGCATTGCTGCTGCGCTGCAAAGTCTGCAGGCGCGCAACGTGACAGGCGGCCGCCGCATAGCGGTGCTTGGCGATATGCTCGAACTGGGAGATGACGCACCCAGCTATCACACAGGGCTTGCGAAGCATCTCGATGGCATCGACGGCATCTATTGCGTCGGGCCCCTGATGCGTCACCTCTTTGACACGCTTCCCGCCGGCAAGGGGCTCGGCTGGCACGATGATCCTGCCACACTGAAAGCCAGCGAGGTCGCCAGCCTGCTGAAGGCAGGCGATGTCGTGGTTGTCAAGGGCAGCAAGAAGATGTTCTGGGTCAACAAGTTTGTGCCGGGCCTAGTGGCCGCCTTGCAGGCAAAGGCGTAAACTGCTTGGAAGGCGCTGTTCCCGAATCCCACCCTTTGCGGCGCGCCGCCGTCCGGTTTCGTTGAGGTCGCCCGACCCCATGATGAAGACCAGAGAATGCGCGTGAGAGATTGAGGCCTGAGCGAAGGCCGCGCGCGAAAGGCGCCATAGGACCGACTGAATGTTTTACTGGCTGATCGACCTCTCCAACACTTTTCCGGGCTTCGGTGCAGTGCGCACCGTTCTGAATGTCTTCCGCTACATCACCTTCCGCACCGGCGGTGCCATCGTCACAGGCGCGCTGTTCGTGTTCCTGTTCGGACCCTGGATCATCGACCACCTACGCATCCGCCAGGGCAAGGGCCAGCCGATCCGGGCCGACGGTCCGCAATCGCATCTGGCCAAGAAGGGCACGCCCACCATGGGCGGGCTGATGATCCTGTCCGGCCTCACGGTCGGCACCGTGCTGTGGTGCAATCCGCTCAATCCCTATGTCTGGATCGTGCTTGCGGTGACACTCGGTTTCGGCTTCGTCGGCTTCTATGACGATTACCTCAAGGTGACCAAGCAGACCACGAGCGGGTTCGGCGGCAAGCTGCGCCTCTTGATCGAAGGGATCATCGCGCTGGTCGCCTGCTACGCGCTGGTGCGTCTGAACCGCGATCCCGCCTCGACCGCGCTGACGATCCCCTTCCTGAAGGACACGGTGCTGCATTTCGGCTGGTTCTTCGTCGTGTTCGGCGCCTTCGTCATCGTCGGCGCCGGCAATGCGGTGAACCTCACCGACGGTCTCGACGGCCTCGCCATCGTGCCCGTGATGATCGCGACCGCGAGCTTTGCGATGATCGCCTATCTCGCCGGCAATGCCGTGTTCGCCGACTATCTCCAGATCAAATATGTCGCCGGCACCGGCGAACTCGCCGTGCTCTGCGGCGCGCTGCTGGGCGCCGGCCTCGGCTTCCTCTGGTTCAACGCACCGCCGGCCTCGATCTTCATGGGCGACACCGGCTCGCTCGCGCTTGGCGGCATGCTGGGGTCGATCGCGGTCGCGGTGAAGCACGAGATCGTCCTTGCGGTGATCGGCGGCCTGTTCGTGCTGGAGGCGGTCTCGGTGATCGTGCAGGTGGTGTCGTTCAAGCTGACGGGAAAACGCATCTTCCGTATGGCGCCGATCCATCACCATTTCGAGCAGCTCGGCTGGACCGAGCCGCAGATCGTGATCCGCTTCTGGATCATCTCGGTGATGCTGGCGCTCGCCGGCCTCTCTACGCTGAAGCTGCGGTGATCATCGTGTTTGCCTCGAATCGTCATTCCGGACGACGCGAAGCGGCGATCCGGAATTCTGAGATTCCGGGTTCGCCCTTTGGGCGCCCCGGAATGACGAAGGAGAGATCATGATCCCGGTCACATCCTTCGCCGGCAAGACGGTCGCGGTGTTCGGCCTCGGCGGCTCGGGGCTCGCCTCCTGCCACGCGCTGAAGGCCGGCGGTGCCGAGGTGATCGCCGCCGACGACAATGCCGAGAACGTCGCCAAGGCGGCGCAGGCCGGTTTCATCACCGCGGATCTTCGCAACGTTGCCTGGGACAATTTTGCCGCGCTCGTGCTTGCGCCAGGCGTGCCGCTGACCCATCCGGTGCCGCACTGGAGCGTGCTGAAGGCGCGCGAGGCCGGCGTCGAGGTGATCGGCGACATCGAGCTGTTCTGCCGCGAGCGCCGCCGTCACGCACCGAACACGCCGTTTGTCGCCATCACCGGCACCAACGGCAAGTCGACCACGACGGCCCTGATCGCGCATCTCACAAAATTCGCCGGCTACGACACCCAGATGGGCGGCAATATCGGCACCGCGATCCTGTCGCTGGAGCCGCCGCGCACGGGTCGCGTCCATGTCATCGAGATGTCGTCCTACCAGATCGATCTCACGCCCTCGCTCGATCCTTCCGTCGGCATCCTGCTCAATGTCAGCGAAGACCACATCGACCGTCACGGCACGATCGAGCATTACGCTGACGTGAAGGAGCGCCTGGTTGCGAACGTGCAGGCAGGCGGCACGTCGATCGTCGGCGTCGATGACGGCTATTGCCGCGACATTGCCGACCGGCTCGATCGCGCCGGCAAGAACGTGGTGCGCATCTCCGTCAAGAATCCGCTGGCGTCAGGCATCCATGTCGAGCACGGCACCATCGTGCGCACCTCGGGCGGCGCCCGCAGCGAGATCGCCAAGCTTGGCGGCATCGGCTCGTTGCGCGGCCTGCACAATGCGCAGAACGCGGCCTGCGCCGCCGCAGCCGCGCTGGCGATGGGCATCAGCCTCGACGTGCTGCAGAACGGCCTGCGCAGCTTTCCGGGGCTGGCGCACCGCATGGAGCAGGTCGGCCGCCGCGGCAACGTGCTCTTCGTCAATGACTCCAAAGGCACCAACGCGGACGCAACTGCGCATGCACTGTCGTCCTTTGCCGACATTTTCTGGATCGCCGGCGGCAAGCCGAAGGCGGGGGGCATCACCAGCCTGACCGGCTTCTTCCCACGCATCCGCAAGGCCTATCTGATCGGCGAGGCCGCGCAGGAGTTTTCGGACACGCTCGGCTCGGTCGCGCACGAGATCAGCCAGACGCTGGACGTCGCCGTCGAGCACGCCGCTCGCGATGCGGAAGCATCGGGCCTGACTGATGCCGTCGTGCTGCTGTCGCCGGCTTGCGCCTCGTTCGACCAGTACCGCAACTTCGAGATCCGCGGCACCAGGTTCCGCGAGCTGGTGCAGGCGCTGCCGGGCGTGAAGCCGGTGGTGTGAACATGTCGCGGCGACGCTGGATCGGAATTGTCGCTGCTCTTGCTATTCCGGTCGGCTTCCTCTGTGTCGTCCTCGTCGACAGCCTCATGCACCAATTCGGCGCGTGCCGCGTCGTTCGTCAGCGGGCCTTTGCCTCCCCAAGCGGCGGTCAATTGGTTGTCGTGGTCTGGAAGACGTGCGGGGCGACGGACAGCACACAGGCCAGCGTCATTGCCCGCGGCCGGACGTTCTCGCCCGAGACCACGCCGACCTTTGTCAGCGTGCGTGGACATCTCGAGGCCATCGTCGCCTGGAGCAGCGAACGGGCGGTCAGGATCGGTTTCATTCCCCAGCCAGGCGAGTTCTACAAGCGCGACCAGCGCGCGGGGGATGTCGCGATCCATTACGAGTAATAGGGTCATTCCTAACTCCGCTGTCATCGCCCGCGAAGGCGGGCGATCGAGTACTCTTCGGCCGAAATGGTGTGCGCGAACTACCGCTCCGGCGTACTGGATGCCCCACCTTCGCGGGGCATGACGGTATGTTGTGCGGTGCCAGCGGGATCATCTCCAATCATCCACGTTTCCTTAACCCCCCGGTAACCAACCTCGGCGACCAATGGGCGGACCTCTGTCCGAAAGCGGCCGCCCATGCTCTCCCGTGAAGAACGCACCCCCTTTTCCGAGTGGTGGTGGACCGTCGACAAGCCGCTGCTCGGCGCGATCCTGGTGCTGATGCTGACCGGCGTCATCCTGTCGCTGGCGGCAAGCCCACCGGTCGCGACCCGCATCGGGCTCGATCCGTTCCATTTCTTCAACCGCCACGTAATGTTCCTGGTGCCGTCGTTCCTGGTGCTGGTCGGCGTCTCCTTCCTGTCGCCGCGCTCGATCCGGCGAAGCGCGCTGATCATCTTCACGATCAGCATCATCCTGATCGTGGTGACGCTCGCCATCGGCCCCGAGGTGAAGGGCTCGCGGCGCTGGATCACGCTCATCGGCGTCAACATCCAAGCCTCCGAAATCGCAAAGCCGTCCTTCGTCGTCATTGCGGCCTGGCTGTTCGCGGAATCGACCAAGCGGCCCGAGATGCCGGCGACCTCGATGGCGCTGGTGCTGCTCCTGATGCTGGTGTCGCTGCTGGTGATGGAGCCGGACTTCGGCCAGACCATGCTGATCCTGATGGTGTGGGGTTCGCTGTTCTTCATTGCGGGCATGCGCATGATCTGGGTGTTTGGCCTCGCCGGCCTCGGCGCGGCCGGCCTGTTCAGCGCTTATCTGTTCGTCCCGCACGTCGCAGGCCGCATCAAGCGCTTCATGAATCCTGCCTCCGGCGACACCTTCCAGGTCGATACCGCGATGGAGGCCTTCTACAACGGCGGCTGGTTCGGCCTCGGACCGGGCGAGGGCATCGCCAAGCGCAGCCTGCCGGATAGCCATACCGACTTCGTGTTCGCGGTCGCGGCCGAAGAGTTCGGCATCATCCTGTGCCTCGCCATGCTGGCGCTGTTCGCCTTCGTCGTAATCCGCACCCTGTCGCGCGCCTATGCCAACGAAGACATGTTCTCGCGCTTTGCAGCGTCCGGCCTTGCGATCCTGTTCGGCGTGCAGGCGGCGATCAACATGTCGGTCAACCTCCAGCTGATCCCCGCCAAGGGCATGACGCTGCCCTTCATCTCCTACGGCGGCTCCTCGATCGTGTCGCTCGCCTATGGCGTCGGCATGATGCTGGCCCTGACGCGGCTGCGTCCGCGCACCGAGGTCGAAGCCAGCGGCCGTGCCGACGCGATGCGGAGTTACGCGTAGTTCGTCGGCTCGCAATGACGGCAAAGGCCTTGTAAAAGGGCGGTGATGGACAATTCCCCCTTGATTCTTCTCGCCGCGGGCGGCACCGGCGGCCATTTGTTTCCGGCCGAGGCGCTTGGCGTCGAGCTGATCCGGCGCGGCTTTCGCGTGCGGCTTGTCACCGATGACCGCGCACTGCGCTACAGCGGGTTGTTCAGCAAGGACATGATCGACGTCGTCGCGAGCGAGACCGCGCGCGGCCGCAATCCGCTCCAGCTCGCCTATGCCGGCCTGACGCTCGCGACCGGCACGCTCTCCGCTTATCGGCTGATCAAGCGCTTGAAGCCTGCCGCGGTCGTCGGCTTCGGCGGCTATCCGACATTGCCGCCGCTGGTCGCGGCGAAATTCGCAGATGTGCCCAGCATCATCCACGAGGCCAATGCCGTGCTCGGTCGCGCCAACCGTTTCCTGTCGAGCCGCGTCCGGGCCATCGCGACGTCCTTGCCTGGTGTGCTCGACCGCGATCCGGCGCTGGCAGGCAAGACCACGACGGTCGGCACGCCCATGCGGCCGGCGGTCCTCGCTGCGGCGGCGGTGCCCTATGCCGCACCCGAAGTGAACGGCCCGCTGCGCCTGCTTGTCGTCGGCGGCAGCCAGGGCGCGCGCATCATGGCCGATATCGTGCCAGGCGCGATCGAGCGGCTCGAGCCCGCTTTGTGGAGCCGGCTCGTGCTGACCCAGCAGGTGCGCGACGAGGACATGAGCCGCGTGCGCGCGGTCTACGACAAGCTCAAGATCAAGGTGGAGCTCGCGCCGTTCTTCACCGATCTGCCGGCGCGGCTCGCCTCCAACCACCTGATCGTGTCGCGGTCCGGCGCGGGCACTGTCGCCGAACTCGCCGCGATCGGGCGGCCCTCGATCCTGGTGCCGCTGCCGGGCTCGATCGACCAGGACCAGTTCGCCAATGCCGGCGTGCTCGCCAAGGTCGACGGCGCAGTCCGCATCCCGCAGACCGAATTTACCTCCGATCGGCTCGCCTCCGAGATCTCCGGCTCCGCCGCCGAGCCTGCACGCCTTGCGGCCATGGCTGCTGCGGCGAAGGGGGCCGGCCGGCTCGACGCCGCCGAGCGGCTGGCCGATCTGGTGGTCAAAGTCGCGGGAATCTGACGCGAAACCGGCCAAATTTCGTACTTTTGCCGTCATGGCCGGGCTTGTCGACCAAGTCGGATTTATCCGACTTGGTTCTTTTAAAAAGACGGCACTCGATATACCGAGTGCCTACGCATCCACGTCTTGCAAGAAAGACGCTAAGATTCGTGGATGCCCGGGACAAGCCCGGACATGACGACGGAACAGCGGGATAGAGCATGAGACTGCCGCGCGAGATCGGACCCATCCACTTCGTCGGGATCGGCGGGATCGGCATGAGCGGCATCGCCGAGGTGCTGGTCAATCTCGGCTATGCCGTGCAGGGCTCGGACGCATCAGACAATTACAATCTCGATCGCCTGCGCAAGAAGGGCGCCAAGGTCTCGGTCGGCCACAAGGCCGAGAATGTCGATGGCGCCGAGGTCGTCGTCGTCTCCACCGCGATCAAGCGCGACAATCCGGAATTGATGGCGGCGCGCGCGCGGCGCATTCCCGTGGTGCGCCGCGCCGAGATGCTTGCCGAATTGATGCGGCTGAAGAGCTGCGTCGCGATTGCCGGCACGCACGGCAAGACCACGACCACCACGATGGTGGCGACGCTGCTCGATGCCGGCGGGCTCGATCCCACCGTGATCAACGGCGGCATCATCAACGCCTATGGCTCCAACGCGCGGTTAGGGGCCGGTGACTGGATGGTGGTGGAGGCCGACGAGAGCGACGGCACGTTCCTGAAGCTGCCGACGGACGTGGCGATCGTCACCAATGTCGACCCCGAGCACCTCGATCACTTCAAGACGTTCGATGCCGTGCAGGATGCGTTCCGGCACTTCGTCGAGAACTTGCCGTTCTACGGCTTTGCCGTGATGTGCATCGATCATCCCGTCGTGCAGACCCTCGTCGGCAAGATCGAGGATCGCCGCATCATCACTTATGGTGAGAACCCACAAGCTGACGCGCGACTGCTCGACCTGACGCCGATGGGCGGCGGCTCGAAGTTCAAGGTCGCGTTCCACGATCGCAAGACCGGCGCCGTGCACGAGATCGCCGATCTCATGCTGCCGATGCCGGGCCGTCACAACGCCTCCAACGCAACGGCGGCGATCGCGGTCGCGCGCGAGCTCGGCGTCTCCGACGATGCTATCCGCAAGGCCATCGCGGGCTTCGGCGGCGTCAAGCGCCGCTTCACCAAGACCGGTGAGTGGAACGGCGTCACCGTGATCGACGATTACGGCCATCACCCTGTCGAGATCGCAGCGGTGCTGAAGGCCGCGCGGGAATCCACCAACGGCAAGATCATCGCCGTGGTGCAGCCGCACCGCTACACCCGCCTGCAATCGTTGTTCGAGGAATTCTGCACCTGCTTCAACGACGCCGATGCGGTGGTCGTCGCCGACGTCTATGCCGCCGGCGAGAGCCCGATCGACGGCATCGACCGCGATCATTTCGTCGCCGGCCTGCGCGCCCATGGCCATCGCGATGTGATCCCGCTGCCGGCAGCGGCGGAGCTTCCGGGCATCGTGAAGGGATTGGCGAAATCAGGCGATCTCGTCGTGTGCTTAGGGGCCGGTAACATCACGCAATGGGCGTATGCATTGCCGGATCAGTTGAAGGCGCTGGGGTAGGGCCGTGAGCTTCCCCGACATCATGCCTGAGCTCAAAGCCGCGATGCCGGAGCTGCGCGGCCGGCTGCTTGCGAACCAGTCGCTGGCCGAACTGACCTGGTTTCGCGTCGGCGGCCCGGCGCAGGTGCTGTTTACGCCGGCAGACGAGGATGATCTCGCTTACTTCCTGGCGCATCTCGCTTCCGACATTCCCGTCTACGTCGTTGGCGTCGGCTCCAACCTGATCGTGCGCGATGGCGGCATTGCGGGGGTGGTGATCCGCCTCGCGCCGCGCGCTTTCGGCGAGGCTAGCGCGAACGGCGATACCATCACCGCCGGTGCGGCCGCACTCGACAAGCGCGTTGCGGAGGTTGCGGCCAGCTCCAATATCGGCGGGCTCGAATTCTACTTCGGTATTCCCGGCACGATCGGCGGTGCGCTGCGCATGAACGCCGGCGCCAATGGCGGCGAGACGAAGGACGTGCTGATCGAGGCACGCGGCGTCGGCCGCGACGGCATCAGGCACGTCTTCTCCAACGCCGACATGAAGTTCGTCTATCGCAACAGCGGTGTCGATCCCTCCATCATCTTTACCTCCGCGCGTTTCCGCGGCGAGATCAGGGATGCGGAGGCGATCCGCGCCCGCATGGCGGACGTGCAAAGCCATCGCGAGACCGCGCAGCCGATCCGCGAAAAGACCGGCGGCTCGACCTTCAAGAATCCGCCCGGCCACTCCGCCTGGAAGCTGGTGGATGCTGCCGGCTGCCGCGGCCTGCGGGTCGGCGGCGCTCAGGTCTCGGAGATGCACTGCAACTTCCTGATCAACGCCGGCGATGCCACCGCGCACGACATCGAGACGCTGGGCGAGACCGTGCGCGAACGCGTGAAGGCGAATTCCGGAATTGAGCTGCACTGGGAAATCAAGCGGGTCGGTATCCGTTAACTGTCATTCCGGGGCGATGCGTTAGCATCGAACCCGGAATCTCGAGATTCTCAGGTGCGCAATTGCGCACCAGGGTTCGCGCTCGGCGCGCCCCGGAATGACCTAATACGAGGACACGAATGCGAATCACCATCCTCTTCGGCGGCTCCAATCGCGAACGTCTGGTTTCGGTCGCCTCGGCCCAGGCGCTGCATCAGGCGCTGCCCGAGGCCGAGCTTTGGTTCTGGGATGTCGAGGACAAGGTGCATGTCGTGCAGTCGAGGCAACTGCTCGAACATAGCAGGCCCTTCGAGGACGAGTTCAAGCCCGGCAATGCAGGCATTGCGTTGGCGCAGGCACTCGACAAGGCCAGGGCGGAAGACCGCGTCCTCGTGCTCAGCCTGCATGGCGGAAGCGCCGAGAACGGCGAATTGCAGGTGATGTGCGAGACGCGCGGTGTGCCATTCACCGGCTCCGGCTCGGCCTCCTCGCATCTCGCCTTCGACAAGATCGCGGCCAAGCGGTTTGCCAGGCTCGGTGGCGTTACGCCGCCTGAAGGCATCGCGCTTGAAAACATCGACGAGGCCTTCGCCGAATATGGGAGGCTGATCGCAAAACCGGCGCGCGACGGCTCGAGCTATGGCCTGATCTTCGTCAATGCCAAGCAGGATCTCGTCGCGGTCCGCAACGCCGCCAAGCACGAAGAGTATGTGATCGAGCCCTACATCGCCGGTGTCGAGGCGACCTGCGGCGTGCTCGAGCGCACCGACGGCTCGATCATCTCGCTGCCGCCGATCGAGATCATTCCGGGTGAGGGCAATTTCGACTACGCCGCAAAATATCTGCTGTCGACGACCCAGGAGATCTGCCCCGGCCGCTTTACGCCCGACATCACCGCCGCCCTCAAGAGCCAGGCGATGCTGGCGCACCGGGCGATGTCCTGCACCGGCTATTCCCGCTCCGACTTCATCGTCTCGGAGAAGGGGCTGGTCTATCTCGAAACCAACACGCTGCCCGGGCTGACCAAGTCCTCGCTCTACCCCAAGGCGCTGAAAGCCGAGGGCATCGCCTTCGTCGACTTCCTCCGCGGCCTGATCGAGCTCGCCGAGCGGCGGGTGCGGAAATAGTTAGGATTGGTTAACGGCTGGACCGGCCAAAACGCCCGATTTGGTGCCCAAAGCCGGTAAAATGCCGGACATCGTGGCGCAACTGCCTCACTTGGCTGGGCAAAAAGCATCTCCCGTTAACGAACTTTACCTTTTGTTTACCAGGACGTCCGAAGGTTAACGCTGGCGGCGCATATGGCGTTCTGGCTGCCGGCGCGTGAGCCGTTTCGGATTGTTCCGATCGGTAAACGCCTTGAAGGGGAGCGGTTTCTTCTACCGAAGACCATCACCCGGCCCGGCACGTCCGAGACGTCATGTTCGCCAGGACCCGCGCAAGTCGCGGGCAAACTGTTGACGAGCTCGTGCAATGGATGGAGCAGGAAGCCTCACCCGATCGTTTATGAGATCGCTGAGGCCCCAAGCTGACCTGAAGGCGGCCGCTATCGGAGCGGTCGTGCTTCTGCGCGAGTGGGTGCAGGAGAAGCGCGACGAGACGCGGGTCGCTGCTCAAGACAGGATCAAGAAAAAGAAGGCCCTGGTCGAGCGCGAGCCGCCGCCGCGCCTGGTTGCGCTGGTCGAGCGCTATCTGCCGCGCCGGGTCGGGATCACGATGACCGTGCTGCTGCTGATCGGCAGCTGCGGCCTCGGCATCGTCAAGGGCGGCCATCTCCAGGATTTCATCACCGCGGTCAGCGACGCGCGCAACGCCATGGCCAATTCGGCCGGCTTCCGTATCACCTCGGTCGTGATCAACGGCCGCAAGCAGCTCAGCCAGGACGAGATCCTCGCGATCGGCGGCGTCAGCGGGCGTTCCTCGCTGCTGTTCCTCGATGCCGACGACGTCCGCGACAAGCTCAAGGCCAATCCCTGGATCGCTGACGCGACCGTGCTGAAGCTCTATCCGGGCCGCCTCATGATCGACGTCACCGAGCGCAAGGCGTTCGCGCTGTGGCAGGAGGCCGGCCGGCTCTCCGTCATCGCCGACGACGGTGCGCTGCTCGAGCCCTACGTCTCGCGCAGGTTCCTGTCGCTGCCGCTCGTGGTCGGCAAGGGCGCCGATACCCAGGCCCGCGACTTCCTGGCGCTGCTGGCACGGTATCCGCAGGTGAATTCGGTGACCAAGGCCGTGATCTATGTCGGTGAGCGGCGCTGGAACCTGAGGCTGAAGGACGGCCTCGACATCCGCCTGCCGGAGCAGGACGTCGGCAATGCACTTGCCGCGCTCTCCAAGCTCGACCAGGACGATCGCCTGTTCTCGAAGGACATCGTCGCGATCGACATGCGCCTGCCTGACCGTCTGGTGGTGCAGCTGTCCGACGACGCCGCCAAGGCGCGCGACGATCTCTTCAAGGACAAGAAGAAAAAGAAGGCCGGGGACGCCGCATGACCGGTCTTGATCGCACCCAGACGCCGAAGACGCGCCCGATGCCGCACAAGCGCGGCGGCCTCGTTGCGTGCCTCGACATCGGCACCAGCAAGATCGCCTGCATGATCGCGCGGCTGAAGCCGTCGGCGCCGAGCGAAGCCCTGCAGGGCCGGACCCATGCGGTGGAATTGATCGGCTACAGCCAGATCCAGTCGCGCGGCATGAAGGCCGGCGCCGTGATCGATCTTTCCGAATGCGAGCAGTCGGTGCGCCAGGCCGTCGGGCTTGCCGAGAAAATGGCCAAGGTCCGGGTCGAGTCCGTGCTGCTGTCCGTCTCCGGCGGCCGGCTCTCCGGCCAGCTCGTCGAAGCCGCCGCCGATATCCGCGGCGGCGCGGTGACGCCGGCCGATGTCAGCCGCGTCACCTCCACGGGCATGCGCCATGCCACCGGCGAGGGCCGCACAGTGCTGCATGCACTGCCGGTCGGTTACACGCTCGACGGCGTCAAGGGCATTCGCGATCCCCGTGGCATGGTCGCGCATCAATTCGGCGTCGACATGAATGTCGTCACCTGCGACGCCACCGTGGCGCGGAATCTGATGCTGGCGGTGGAACGCTGCCACATCAATGTCGAAGCCATGGCGGCGAGCCCCTATGTGGCCGGCCTGTCGGTGCTGACCGACGACGAGGCCGATCTCGGCGCCGCCGTGATCGAGATGGGCGCAGGCACCACCACGATTGCAGTCTATTCCGGCGGTCGCTTCGTGCACGCGGCCGGATTTGCGGTCGGCGGGCAACACATCACGATGGATCTTGCGCGCGGACTCTCGGCGACCATTGCCGATGCCGAGCGAATCAAGACGTTATACGGCACCGTCATCACCGGTGGATCGGACTCGCGTGAGCTGATGTCTGTACCGACAGCCGGTGACGACCAGGATCTGCCGCAGATCGTTTCGCGCGCCACCATCGCCAACATCGTCAAGCATCGTGCCGAGGAAGTCTTCGAAATGGTTCGGGACAAGCTGAAGGATTCGTCCTTCGCGGCAGAGCCCAAGGGCCGCGTCGTGCTTTCGGGCGGCGCCTCGCAGCTCACCGGCCTCGTCGAGCTTGGAACGCAAATTCTCGGCCGGCCCGTGCGGGTCGGACGTCCGCTCGGATTTGGCCGGCTGCCCAACGAGGCGAAGAACGCCGCGTTCGCGGTGCCGGCCGGACTTCTCGTCTACCCGCAATATGTTCACCTCGAACATGTCGAACCGCGGCATACGCGGCAGCAGGTCAGGACAGGGACCGGCGGTTATTTCGGAAAGGTCGGACGATGGCTACGCGAGGGCTTTTGATGACCGATTTCCGCAATTTCTCATTTTCACCAACTCCCGCGGCCGCAGGCCGGGGCGAACCCACGCGCGCGTGATCGAGAGGCAAACATGACCATCAGCATCAATGTTCCTGATATTCACGAGTTGAAGCCCCGCATCACCGTGTTCGGCGTCGGCGGCGCCGGAGGCAACGCCGTCAACAACATGATCACGGCGGGCCTGCAGGGCGTCGACTTCGTGGTCGCCAACACCGACGCGCAGGCGCTGACGATGTCGAAGGCGCAGCGCATCGTGCAGATGGGCACCGCGGTGACGCAAGGCCTCGGCGCGGGTTCGCAGCCGAATGTCGGCGCTGCGGCCGCCGAAGAAGTCATCGACGAGCTGCGCGATCATCTCTCGGGCGCCAACATGGTGTTCGTCACCGCCGGCATGGGCGGCGGCACCGGCACCGGCGCAGCCCCTGTTATCGCCAAGACCGCGCGCGACATGGGCATCCTCACCGTCGGCGTCGTGACCAAGCCGTTCCACTTCGAAGGCGGTCGCCGCATGCGCACCGCCGAGGCCGGCATCAATGAGCTTCACAAGGTCGTCGACACGCTTCTGATCATCCCGAACCAGAACCTGTTCCGGGTCGCCAACGAGAAGACCACCTTTGCCGACGCCTTCGCGATGGCCGACCAGGTGCTCTACTCGGGCGTTGCCTGCATCACCGACCTGATGGTCAAGGAAGGCCTGATCAATCTCGACTTCGCCGACGTCCGCGCCGTCATGCGCGAGATGGGCAAGGCGATGATGGGCACCGGCGAAGCTTCCGGCGACAAGCGCGCGCTGACCGCTGCTGAAGCCGCGATCGCCAACCCGCTGATCGACGATTCCTCGATGAAGGGCGCCAAGGGCCTCCTGATCTCGATCACCGGCGGCAAGGACCTGACCCTGTTCGAGGTCGACGAAGCCGCGACCCGCATCCGCGAGGAAGTCGATCAGGACGCCAACATCATCGTCGGCGCGACCTTCGACGAAGCGCTCGATGGTCTGATCCGCGTCTCGGTCGTTGCCACCGGCATCGAGCAGGCCGCGATCGCCCGCAACAGCCAGGCGACCTCTGCTCCGGTCGCAAACGCCGCGCCGCAGCAGGTGCAGCAGGCTCCCGCGGCTCCGGCCGCTGCTGCCGAGAGCCGTCTCGCCGATCTCACCGCGCGCCTTCGCGCCGACAATCAGCGCATGGCCGAGCGTGCCCAGAAGATGGAAGCGCAGATCCCGGCCGCCGCACCGGTTGCGGCCGCGCCCGTCGCCCCGCGTCCCAATGTCGAGCGTGCGGCGCTCGCCGCGATCGCGGCGGCCGTGTCCGAAGTCCCGCCCGCGCCGCAGACCTATGGCGACGTCACCGTGCGTCCGATCGCCCAGAAGCCAACGCTGTTTCCGGAACCTGAGCAGGCACCGCTTGCCATCCAGGAGCCGATGACGCCGGAAACCTTCATCCCGCCGCAGGCCGAGCGTGCTCCGGCTCGCGCGCCCCGGATGCCGCGCCTCGACGAGCTGCCGATGCCGGCCCAGGCCGAGCTTCGTCAGGCCCGTGGCGAGGTGGAAGAAGAGACACCCCAGAAGACCCGCCTGTCGCTGCTCCAGCGCCTCGCCAATGTCGGCCTCGGCCGCCGCGACGAGGAGACCGAGGCCCCGATCGCCGCCCGCACCGCTGGCCCGGCAATGCCGGCGCTGCCCGAGCGCAAGCCGCAGCGGTCGGTGGCGCAGCAGATCGCTGCCAACGAGCCGGTCTCGGAGTACGCCCGCCGGCCCGCACCGCAGGGACTCGACGCCCATGGCCGCCCGGCACCTGTTGCGCCGGCGCCACAGGGAGACGACCATCTTGATATCCCGGCCTTCCTGCGGCGGCAGGCGACCTGAGGATTGTTACAATAAGGCAGACGCAGAAAGGCCCCGGCGGGATACTCGCCGGGGCCTTTCCTTTGCTCCCGTGCATATCCGGATTGCACCTTCAAGCAACTGATTTTAAATCATTAATTACCTGTTGGGTGCTTCAGTAAAACTGCCGGCAACGGCCCCAAACCGAGGTGCAATTTGGTTAAGCCTTGGCGCGAATACGGCGGGTTTGGGGTAACAATCGGTAAAAAAGCGTGAGTTGGCGCTGTTTGAGGCAGTGACTATGGTTTGCCCGTGACTTGGGGATACGGAGATTCGAAAGGTCGATCTCGATCGATCAGTCGGGTTCAGTATAAGTCGCAGTGGGTCGTAGTGGGGCGGGTTCCTGATGAAATTTAGCCGGCAAACAACGCTTCGTGCGCAAGCCACCGTGGCCGGCGTCGGCGTTCATTCCGGTCTTCCCGTCACGCTCACGCTCGGACCTGCACCTGTCGATGCAGGTCTTATTTTTGTCCGCACCGGACTTGAGGGAAGTGACCGCGAGATTCAGGCGACCGCCGAGCAGGTGGTGGCGACCGATCTCGCAACGGTCCTCGGTGATCGCAGTGGTCCGCTGATCTCCACTGCCGAGCACGTGCTTGCTGCGCTGCGGGGGATGGGTGTCGACAACGCCATCATCGAAGTCGACGGTCCCGAAGTGCCGATCATGGATGGCAGCGCTGCGGCTTTCATTGCTGCGATTGATCAGGCCGGCATCGTGACCCAGCCGGCACAGCGCCGCTTCATCCAGGTTTTGAAGCCTGTTTCGATCAAGATGGGCGACTCCTTCGGCGAGATCCGGCCCTACGCCCACGGCTTCCGTGCCGAGGTCGAAATCGACTTCGCCAATCCCGTCATCGGCCAGCAGAGCTACGGCTTCGACGTGAGCCCCGAGCGCTTCCGCCGTGAAGTCGGCCGCGCCCGGACCTTCGGTCTGATGGGCGATGTCGCGAAGCTCTGGAGCGCGGGCTATGCGCTCGGCGCCTCCTTCGAAAATACCGTCGTGTTCGACGAGGAGCGGCTGCTCAACACCGAGGGCCTGCGCTACGCCGACGAATGCGCCCGTCACAAGGTGCTGGACGTGATCGGCGATCTTGCGCTGGCCGGCCTTCCGCTGCTCGGCGCCTACCGTTCGGTGCGTGGTGGCCACAAGCTCAACCACGCCGTCCTCACCGCGTTGCTCGCCGACCGTGCCGCTTGGCGGGTTGTCGAGGGCGAGGCGGCCCGCCGCACCACCCGTCCCGTGGTCGAGGTCGGCAGCGGTATCGTTGGCGGCCGGATCGCCGCGGCCTACGGGCCGGACGTGTCCTGAAGGGCAGTTGCGCCAGGCGGCCAGCGACAATGTCTCCGGGAAACTCCTGGTAACCATGATCGACTAGGATTGCGGCGTTTTCGCCTTAATCCGGGCGGAATGCCTGCCTATCCGATGGGTTAACAAACGTTTTTCGGTTACACCGACGTGGTCGTATGGCAGGCACCACGGACACATTTCGCGCCCATGGCGGAGATCATGGGCTTGCGGGCACCGCATCACAGGGCGTCAGGTCTTAAATTCATGTCGGCACAGCGTATGACGCGCGGATTTTTCTTGGTCTCACCGCGAGCCCGTGGGCTGCTTCAAGCCGCGACCCTCTTCCTGCTCGCACTGCCGCTGGCCGGTTGCGGCACCGGCGCGCTCTGGGACAAGTTCCTCAACAAGGACGACACCTTCACCGAGGAGCCTGCCGACAAGATCTACAATGAGGGCTTGTACCTCATGAACGAAAAGAAGGACATGAAGGCGGCGAACAAGAAGTTCGAGGAGGTCGACCGCCAACATCCTTATTCCGACTGGGCGCGCAAATCGCTGCTGATGTCGGCCTATGCATCCTACCAGGGCGGCGACTATGACAGCTGCATCGGCGCCGCGACCCGCTACATCACCCTGCATCCCGGCAGCCCGGACGCCGCCTACGCGCAATATCTGATCGCCGCCTCGCATTACGACCAGATCCCGGACATCAACCGTGACCAGGGCCGCACCGAGAAGGCAATCGCCTCGCTGGAAGAGGTGGTGCGCAAATATCCGAACTCCGAATATGCGACCTCCGCCAAGGCCAAGATCGAGGGGGCGCGCGACCAGCTCGCCGGCAAGGAAATGGCCGTCGGCCGCTACTACATGCAGAAGCGCGACTACACGGCCGCGATCAACCGCTACAAGGCCGTGGTGACGCAGTACCAGACCACGCGTCACGTCGAGGAGGCGCTCTACCGCCTCACCGAGGCCTATATGTCGATCGGTATCGTCGGCGAGGCCCAGACGGCGGCCGCCGTGCTCGGCCACAATTTTCCTGACAGCCGCTGGTACAAGGACGCCTATAATCTTGTAAAATCCGGCGGTCTCGAGCCGAGCGAGAATCAGGGGTCCTGGATCAGCCAGACCTTCAAGAAGATTGGCCTCTAAGCCTCGGCTAGGAAATCTGGTTCCATGCTGGCGCGTCTGTCGATCCGTGACATCGTCCTGATCGAACGGCTCGATATCGAATTCGCCACTGGCCTCGCGGTTTTGACCGGCGAGACCGGTGCAGGCAAATCCATCCTGCTCGATGCCTTCGCGTTGGCCCTCGGCGGCCGCGGTGACGCGGGCCTTGTGCGCCATGGCGCGGAGCAGGGACAGGTGACTGCCGTCTTCGATATCCCGAAGAATCACCCTGCTGCGAAAATCCTCGCCGAGAACGGCCTCGAGGACACAGGCGAGATGATCCTGCGCCGGGTCCAGTTCGCCGACGGTCGCACCCGCGCCTTCATCAACGACCAGGCGATCAGCGTGCAGACGCTGAAGGCAGTCGGCGCCGCGCTGGTCGAGATCCATGGCCAGCACGACGAGCGCGCGCTGGTCGATGCCGCCACCCATCGCCGCCTGCTCGATGCCTTCTCAGGCCTCGAAAAGGACGTCGCCGGCGTCGAAACCCTCTGGGACGCGCGCCGCAGCGCCAACACCGAGCTGGAAGATCATCGCGCCAGCATGGAGCGTGCCGCGCGCGAGGCCGACTATCTGCGCCATGCCTCGGGCGAGCTGAAGCAGCTCGCGCCCAAGGATGGCGAGGAGACCTCGCTCGCCCATCGCCGCACCACCATGATGCAGGGCGAGAAGATCGCCTCCGATCTGCGCGAGGCGCAGGAGGTCGTCGGCGGCCACAACTCGCCGGTTGCAGCACTGTCGGCCGCGGTGCGCCGGCTGGAGCGTCGCGGCGTCAATTCGCCGGCGCTGGTCGAGCCCGCGGTGAAGGCGATCGACATCGCGATCAATGCGCTGGAGGAGGCGGACCAGCATCTTCTGGCGGCGCTCGCCGCGACCGATTTCGATCCGGCCGAGCTCGAACGCATCGAGGAGCGATTGTTCGCTCTGCGCGCGGCCTCGCGCAAATATTCGACGCCGGTCGATGGCCTCGCGGCGCTCGCGGCCAAATATGCCGCCGATGTCGTGCTGATCGACGCCGGCGCCTCGCGCCTGAAGAAGCTGGAGCAGGCCGCGATCGAGGCAGATAGCCGCTACGCGGCGGCCGCGAAAAAGCTCTCCGCTAGCAGGCAGAAATCGGCCGAGAAGCTCAACAAAGCCGTCAACGCCGAGCTTGCGCCGCTCAAGTTGGAACGCGCGAAATTCATCACCCAGGTGACGACCGACGAGGCCGCGCCGGGGCCGCAAGGCTTCGACCGCGTCGAGTTCTGGGTGCAGACCAATCCGGGCACCAAGCCGGGTCCGATGATGAAGGTCGCCTCCGGCGGCGAGCTCTCGCGCTTCCTGCTGGCGCTCAAGGTCGTGCTGTCCGACCGTGGCTCGGCGCCGACCCTCGTGTTCGACGAAATCGACACCGGCGTCGGCGGTGCGGTGGCAGACGCCATCGGTGCCCGGCTGGCACGGCTCGCCGGCAAGGTGCAGGTGATGGCCGTGACCCACGCCCCGCAGGTCGCGGCCCGAGCCGACCAGCATCTGTTGATTTCCAAGGATGCGCTGGACAAGGGCAAGCGCGTCGCCACCCGCGTCAACGCACTCGCCGCCGACCACCGGCGCGAGGAAATCGCCCGCATGCTCGCCGGCGCCGAGATCACGGCCGAGGCGCGGGCCGCCGCGGACCGGCTGCTCAAGGCGGCGACGGCTTAGTTGCGTATCCCGGACGCGGCGCGTTGCGCTGTATCCGGGGAACAAGATACTAACCCGCCTTTACCCTCCCGCCCGCTCCGTCGTATCCAAGCACCATGGCCAGAGCAGCAAAATCAAAACCACTTCGTGACGTCGCCGATCTCACCAAGGCGCAGGCCAAGGTCGAGCACATGCGGCTGACGCTTGAACTGGAAGAGCACGACAAGCGCTATTATCAGGACGACGCGCCGACCGTGACCGACGCGGAGTACGATGCGCTCCGCCAGCGCCTCAACGCGATCGAAAAACGCTTTCCGGAATTCGTCAGCGCGGACTCGCCGTCCCAGAAGATCGGCGCTGCGCCATCGGGACGTTTCAAGAAGGTGCGGCATTCGGTTCCGATGCTGTCGCTCGACAACGCTTTCGCCGACGAGGACGTGCGCGACTTCGTCGGCCGCATCGTGCGCTTCCTCAAGCTCGACGACGACAAGATCGACTTTTCCGCCGAACCGAAGATCGACGGCCTGTCGATGTCGCTGCGCTATGAGGGCGGCGAACTCGTCACGGCCGCGACGCGCGGCGACGGCGCAGAGGGCGAGGACGTCACCGCCAACATCCGCACGCTCGAGGACGTGCCGCAGAAGCTGAGGGGTCGCAACGTCCCTGATATCTGCGAGGTGCGCGGCGAGGTCTACATGACCAAGAAGGCCTTCCTCGCGCTCAACGAGCGGCAGAAGGCGGCGGGCGACACCATCTTTGCCAACCCGCGCAATTCGGCCGCAGGCTCGTTGCGGCAGAAGGACCCTGGTATCACCGCCTCGCGTCCGCTCGGCTTCTTCGCCTATGCCTGGGGCGAGATGAGCGCGATGCCGGAGGAGACGCAGAGCGGCATGATCCACTGGTTCGAGCGCTGCGGCTTCAAGACCAATCCGTTGACCAAGCTGTGTCACTCCGTCGAGGAGCTGGTCGCGTTCCACCAGAAGATCGAGGAGGAGCGCGCCGGGCTCGACTACGACATCGACGGCGTCGTCTACAAGGTCGACCGGCTGGACTGGCAGGAACGGCTCGGCTTCGTGTCGCGCACGCCGCGCTGGGGCATTGCGCATAAATTTCCGGCCGAGCGCGCCATGACGGTGCTGCGGGACATCGAAATCCAGGTCGGTCGCACCGGCTCGTTCACGCCGGTCGGCAAGCTCGAGCCCGTCGGTGTCGGCGGCGTGATCGTGCAGAACGTCACGCTTCACAATGAGGACTACATCAAGGGCATCGGCAACAAGGGCGAAGTGTTGCGCGAGGGGCGTGACATCAGGATCGGCGACACCGTCGTGATCCAGCGCGCCGGCGACGTGATCCCGCAGATCGTCGATGTCGTCATAGACAAGCGGCCACGCGGTGCCAAGGAATTCCAGTTCCCGAAGAAGTGCCCGTGCCCGCTGCATACCGATGTGACGCGCGAGGAGACCGCGACGGGCGAAGAGGGGTCGCGCGCGCGCTGCACCGGCGAGTTCGCCTGCCCCTATCAGAAGATCGAGCACTTGAAATTGTTCGTGTCGCGGCGCGCCTTCGACATCGACGGTTTGGGCGAGAAGCAGCTCCAGTATTTCTTCGACGAAGGGTGGGTGAAGGAGCCCGCCGACATCTTCACGCTGGAGAAGCGTAATTCGAAGCTCAAGCTCGAGGACATCGAGGGCTATGGCGCGACCTCGGTGCGCAATCTGTTCGGCGCCATCGAGAGCCGGCGCAGAATCGCGCTGGAGCGCTTCGTCTTTGCGCTCGGCATGCGCCACGTCGGCGAGACCACGGCGCTCGCGCTGGCGCGGGGCTACGGCTCCTGGGATGCCTTCCACGACGCCTGCCTCAAGGTCGCCAAGGGCGACGAGGAGGCGATGGCGGAAATGGACGCGCTCGACCAGATCGGCGACACCGTGATCAAGAGCATCGCCGATTATTTCGGCGAGAGCCACAACCGCGGCATCGTCGAGCGGCTGACCAAAGAGGTCGAGATCGTCGACGCCGAGAAGCCGAAGAGCAATTCGGCGGTCGCCGGGAAGACGGTGGTGTTCACGGGCTCGCTGGAGAAGATGACGCGGGATGAGGCCAAGGCGACCGCGGAACGGCTGGGCGCCAAGGTCTCGGGCTCGGTGTCGAAGAAGACCGATCTCGTCGTCGCCGGCCCCGGCGCCGGTTCGAAGCTCGCGGACGCCAACAAGCACGGCGTCAAGGTGCTGACCGAGGACGAGTGGCTGAAGCTGATCGGGGAGTGAGGCATTGCGCCCTCCACCTACTCCGCTGTCATCGCCCGGCTTGACCGGGCGATCCAGTACCCCCGGGACGGCACTGATAGAATCGATAGGCCGCGGCGTACTGGATCCCCCGCCTTCGCGGGGGATGACACCGAGCGTGGGATGACTGCCGTCGCGTAGCGACGGATCACATGATCCCGCCTTCTTCCTCTTCCGCCTGCTCGATCAATTCCTCGCTCACCACCAGCTCGCGGCGCGGCACGACGAAGGTCATCATGCAGGCGCAGAGCAGCGAGATTGCGAGGACCGCCGAGGTCAGCGGCAGCGTCGTTGCGGAGTGGCCGCCGAGATAGGCGCCGAATTGCGACATCAGCGCGCCGATGCCCTGCTGGAGGAAGCCCATGGCGCCCGACGCGGTGCCGGCGGCCTCGGGGCGGATGCTGATGGCGCCGGCCGCGGAATTGGCCATCACGAAGGCGTTGCCGACCATCACGATCATCTGCGTGCCGAACAGCCAGCTCGGCGCTTCGTTCCAGCCGGTGAAACTCCACAGCAGGTTCAAGAGGCTGCCGCAGAGTTGCAAGGCCAGGCCGAACCAGATCAGCTTCTCCAGCGAGTGTCGCGGCGCAAAGCGCACGCAGAGCAGATTGCCGACCAGATACGCAAAGCCTGTCGTTGCGAACCACGCGCCGTATTCGGCGCTGGTCCGGCCCATCTGGGTCACGACGATGTAGGGGCCGCCGCCGGCGAAGGTGAAGATGATTTGCGAGGCCAGCACCTGGCACATCACATAGCCCATGAAGGCGCGGCTCTTGATCAGGCTGCCGACGTCACTGCGAAACCCGCCGCCCCCGGCCGCGCGGTCGCGGCGTGTCTCCGGCAATGCGAGCGCGATGCCGACGGCAACGGCCACTGCGCCGAACGTCACGGCGTAGAAGATCGCCCGCCAGCCGAATGCGGTCTCGATTAAACCGCCGGTGAGCGGCGAGACCATCTGGCCGATCATCAGCGCTGCGACCACGAGGCTGATCATGGAGGCGACGCGGTCGCGCGCGTAGATGTCGCGGATGATGGCGCGGCTGATCACCATGCCGGAGGCGCCGCCCAGTGCCTGGAAGAAGCGCGCCGCGATCAGCTGCGGCAGCGTCTCGGCGAAGATGCAGGCGACGCTCGCCGCGACCATCAGCGCAAGGCCGCCCAGCAGCACCGGACGGCGGCCGAACTTGTCCGACAGCGGCCCCATGGTGAGCTGCGACAGCGCGATGCCGACCATGTAGAGCGACACCGTCATCTGCGCGATCGAGATGTCGCTGCCGAAACTCGTCGCCAGCACGGGGAGCGCGGGAACCAGGATGTAGAGCGAGATCGGCGCGATCCCGGTCATGACGACCAGCAGCAGCAACACCACGCGCGACGTCGCGATGTTGGTTGCCGTATCAGGCGGTTGGCTGATCATACCGTGCATGGATCGACACTAGCCGCATCGCGAAGGCAGCGAACATGGTCGTTTCGGTATGCGGCTATGCGTGATGCCGAGCCTTGCGCAAACCGCGTAGCGCTATGCGGGTACGGTCTAAGCCTTCAGCTCCGCCGTGGCCTGATCGAGCCAGGTCTTCGTCGTCTCGTCCAGCGCCGGACCCACTTCGGCCCGCACGCGCGCGTGGTAGGCGTTGAGCCAGGCGAGCTCGTCGCGGTTCAGCATCGCTGTGTCGATCAGCCGGCGGTCGATCGGCGCCAGGGTCAGGGTCTCGAACGCGTTCATCGATTTCTCGGCGCCCTTGATGTCGGCCGCGATCACCAGCTCGAGGTTCTCGATGCGGATGCCAAAGCCGTCGGTCTTATAATAGCCGGGCTCGTTGGAGAGGATCATACCGCGCTTCAGCGGCGTGGTGCCGAGCTTCGAGATCCGGGCCGGGCCTTCGTGGACGCTGAGATAGCTGCCGACGCCGTGGCCGGTGCCGTGCTCGAAATCGACGCCGGCCGCCCAGAGATATTGCCGCGCCAGCGTGTCGAGCTGCGCGCCGGTGGTGCCGTCGGGAAACACCGCGCGGGCGATCGCCATATGGCCGCGCAGCACGCGCGTGAAGCGGTCGCGCATCTCGTCGGTCGGCTCGCCCACAGCCATGGTGCGGGTGACGTCGGTGGTGCCGTCTTCATATTGCGCGCCGGAATCGATCAGCAGGAGATCACCTAGTGCGATCCGCCGGTTGCTCTTGCGGGTGACGCGGTAGTGCACGATGGCGCCGTTCGGCCCCGTGCCCGAGATGGTCGGGAACGACACGTCCCTCAAGGCGCCGGTGTCGCGGCGGAACGTCTCCAGCGCCTCGACGGCGTCGATCTCGGTGAGCTTGCCGCTTGGTGCCTCGCGGTCGATGAAGGCGAGGAAGCGCGCCAGCGCGATGGCGTCACGCCGGTGTGCCGTCTGCGTCCCCTTGATCTCGGTCGCGTTCTTCACCGCCTTGAGCAGCGCGATCGGATCGCTGCCGCGCAGCGGCTTGCCGCCGCCGCCCGCGATCAACCGACTCAGGGCGTCGGCCGCCGTGGCGCCGTCGAGCGCGATCGCAGCGCCGCTTTTCGCGAGTGCCATCAGCGTCGGCGTCAGCGCATCGGGCTCGCGCACGTCGGCGGACTGCTCGAGATGGTCGCGCGTCAAATTGGAGAGCTTGCGGTGGTCGATGAACACCGTGGGACGGCCGACCTTGGGCACCAGCGCGTAGGACAGCGGCAGCGGCGTATGGGCGACGTCGGCGCCACGGATATTGAAGGTCCAGGCGACTGCGTGGCTATCGGACAGCACCAGCGCGTCGGCGCCCAGTCTGTCGATCTCGCTCTTGATCTGCGCCACCTTCTCGGCCTCGGCAATGCCGGCATGTTGCAGGCCATGGATCGCGACCGGTGCGATCGGCGGCTGCGGCCGGTCCTGCCAGACCGCGTCGATGGGATTGCTGTCGACCGCCACAAGCTCGGCGCCGGCCTTGGTGCAGGCGGCGCCGAGGCGCTCGGCTGCTGCAAAAGTGTGCAGCCACGGGTCAAATCCTAGGCGATCACCGGGTTTGAGATGCGCCGAGACCCAGCTTTCCGGCGGCGGATCGATCAGCGATTCCACCACCCATGCCTTGGCGTCGACCTGCTTGGCGGCCTGGATCGTGTAGCGGCCGTCGACGAACAAGGCGGCTTCCTGGGCCAGCACCACGGCAAGCCCCGCCGAGCCGGTGAAGCCGGTCAACCAGGCGAGCCGCTCTTCCGAGGGCGCCACATACTCATTTTGCTGCTGATCGGCGCGCGGAACGACGAAGCCGGTCAGCTTGCGGCGGGCGAGTTCTTCACGGAGCGCAGCCAGACGCGCCGTCAGTGCGACGCCGGCCTCGGGCTCCTCGAATGTCTGGAAGTGTGCTTCGAACATGGCTCAGTTTAGGATCATGGGGATCAGTCCGCAATGTAGACGCAATTGCCCTCTCATCTGGCATGGACTGTGCTTGAAAATGTTCCATTCGAATTGAGTGGAGTAGTGGATGCGGCAGTTGCGCTTCGTCCGGATAACAGGGAAGTTCGAGCAAGTGGTTCATCTCAACGGCGAGGGGACACACGATGCCAGCGTTCACCTTTGAGAAGATTTCGCCGCCGGTGCGCCGCGCGCCTGCAGCAACGACACCGAAGAAGCCGCGCGGCCTCATCAGCCAGATGATCGATCGCGTCTCTGAGCGCCGTGCCAAGCGGGCCTTGAAGGGCGATCGCGCGGTGCCTCCGGACGACAAGCCGGCGGAGTAGGGCTCTCTTTACCACTCCCCGTAAGAACGGGGCGAGGGAGCGCGCCGCCATCGCGATGCGGTTTATTCAAACCACTTTCCGCAGCAACAGACTGCTCCAGCCCTCGATTCGCAGATGCCGCAGCGGCACCAGGCCGCGCGCGCGGTAGGCGGCGATCACGGCGGGCGCCTGGTGGGTCAACAGGCCCGAGAGGATGACGCGGGCGCCGGGAGCCAGATGCCGGGCCATCGGCCCCGCCAATTGCCGCAGCGGATTGGCAAGGATGTTGGCCAGCACCAGGTCGAACGGGCCCCTTTTGGCAAAGTCCGGCGCGGCAAAGCCTGTGGCGCGGATCACCCGCACATATTGACCGGTTTCATTCAGGGCCGCGTTCTCGGCTGCGACATGCACTGACGGCGGGTCGATGTCGGAGGCCAGCACCCTCCGGTGCAGCGCTTTGGCGGCCGCGATCCCCAGCACGCCGGTCCCGGTGCCGAGGTCCAGCACCCGCTTGGGCCGCGCATGTTTCAGGACATGGTCAAGCAGAAGTAAACAGCCACGCGTGGTACCATGGTGTCCGGTGCCGAAGGCGAGCGCTGCCTCGATCTCGATGGCGAGCTTGTTGGGCGCCACACGGTCGCGGTCGTGACTGCCATGGACGACGAAGCGTCCGGCCGGGACCGGCACGAGGTCCTCCAGACTCGCCTTGACCCAGTCCTTGGCCTCGATTGTGTCGAAGGCAAGCGTGGCGGCGATGTCATTTCCTGCTGAAGTTGCAACGATTTCGCGGAGCAATTCCTGATCCGGCGGCTCGGCAAAATGCAGCGTGACGTCCCATTCTCCATCCGGCCGTTCGAAGGCGGCGACCGCGGCATCGCCCTCGAAAAAGACCTCCGTGAGCACGTCGACGACACGCTTGGCAGCAGCCTCGTTGCCGATGGAAAAGCTGGCGCGATGGGTGGGCAAGGGCTGCATGCGAAGGTTCCGTTGCTTTCAATTAGTGGAACTTTTGTTCCCAATTTTCCGCATAACTTGCGGTTCCCGGGTTAACTGGACCGTAGGTTGTGCTCCGTAGATTTCCTGATGTTGGAAACAACCGGCCACCCTGGAATGAATTGGAGGCGAGTCTTGAAGCACATGATTGCGAAGTTCTGGTCTGATGAGTCTGGCGCGACTGCGATCGAATACGGCCTGATCGCGGCTGGTATCGCGCTGGCGATCATCACCGTGGTGAACAGCCTGGGCACCACGTTGAACGACAAGTTCGGTTCGATTAGCAGCTCCTTGAAGTAATTTCTGCCTCCCATTTCCCAGCGGGGGCTACTTTCTTCATAGACGGCTTTTTCGACGACCGCCCGCTGGGGAGTTGCCCCCCGGTGGGCGTTGTCGTGTTGGGGTGCAGGCGAGGTTGACACCGCCCGTGCCCACAGGTTTCCCACCCGCGATTGTGCAGCCTTCCACAGGCTTGTCCGCGATCAATCCGGTCCCTTCCGCACAGCTTGATCCCCGGGTTGTCCCCGGTGGTCACGGGACAACCCCACCGCTTCACCACAGCCTTGCCGACAGACTTAGCAACAGACTTGCCAACAGACCTGTCCACAGCCGGTCCACAGACCTATCCACGGCTTGCGAACAAGCCGCGGTGATCTCGCAAGATCGCCTGTGCCGCGTTGTGGCCGGGGGCGCCGGTGACGCCGCCGCCGGGATGAGCGCCGGAGCCGCAATGATAGAGGCCCTTCAGCGGTCCGCGATAATCGGCATGGCCCAGCATCGGCCGCGCCGAGAACAGCTGGTTCAGGCTCAGCGCGCCGTGGAAGATGTCGCCACCTAACAGCCCGAACTGCCGCTCGAGATCGAGCGGCGAGAGGATCTGGCGGCCGAGCACGCTTGCGGCAAAGCCCGGCGCGTAGCTGTCCACCGTCGCGATCATGAGATCGGCAACCTCCTCGCGATGATCGTCCCAGGATTGTCCATCGGGCAGCTCCGGCGCGACGTGCTGGCAGAACAGGCTCGCGACGTGTTGTCCGGAAGGTGCGAGCGTGTCGTCGAGCGTCGAGGGGATCAGCATCTCGACAACAGGCTGTTTGCTCCAGCCCTGCGCCCGCGCATCGAGCCAGGCGCGGTCCATGTAGTCGAGGCTTGGCGCCAGGATGATGCCGGAGGTGAGGTGGTCGCCCTCGCCAGGCAACGCGGTGAAGGAGGGCAGGCGATCCAGCGCCACGTTCATGCGGAAGGTGCCGGAGCCGTTCTTCCAGTGGCGGATGCGGGCGAGGAAATCCTGGGGCAGGGCGTCGGCCGCGACGAGCCGCGTGTAGAGCAGTTTGGGATTGACGTTGGCCGCGACGTATTTCGCACGGATCGCCGTGCCGTTCTCAAGCACCACGCCGACAGCGCGGTCGCGCTCGACGATCACCTCGCGCACGCCGGCATCAAGCTCGATCGTGACGCCACGCGCGCGTGCGGCCCGCGCCATCGCCTGCGTGATCGCGCCCATGCCGCCGATGGCATGGCCCCAGACCCCCTTCTTGCCGTTCACCTCGCCGAAGGCGTGATGCAGCATCACATAGGCCGAGCCGGCGGCGTAAGGGCTCGCATAATTGCCGACGATGGCATCGAAGCCGAACAGCGCCTTGACCAGATCGTGCTCGAAGCGTTCGTCCAGCATCTCGCCGGCGGAGCGGGTGAAGAGATCGAGCAGGCTGCGGCTCTGCTCCAGTGTCAGGCCGCGCAGGATGTTGGCCGTGGTCAGCGCGTTCGCGGCCTCGCGGATCGCGCCAATGCCAAAACTGGCGAGCAGGTTCGGCGGCGCGCGCAGCACGAACTGCCTGAGCACGTCGGCGATGTCCTCGAGCTCACGCGAAAATCCGTCGAGTGCATCGGCATCGCGCGCACTGAGCCGTGCCACCGACGCCTTGGTCCGCCCCTCGCCGGTGAGGAGATAGCTGCCGTCGGGCGCGGGGAGAAAATTCTGCGCACGCCGTTCGACCACGCGCAGGCCTTGTTCTGCAAGTCCGAGGTCGCGGATCACCTGCGGATTGAGCAGGCTCACGGTGTAGGCCGCGACCGAGTTGCGGAAGCCCGGATGAAACTCCTCCGTGACCGCGGCCCCGCCGACCACCGTGCGGCGCTCGACGACATGCACACGCAGGCCCGCCTTGGCGAGATAGGCCGCGCAGGTGAGGCCGTTATGGCCAGCGCCGATGATGACGACGTCAGTTTCGGTCATGAGGGGTTCAAGGCTCAGTCTGCCGTCATTCAGGGGCGCGCGAAGCGCGAACCCGGACTAGAGGTTCCGGGTTCGATGCTTTGCATCGCCCCGGAACGACCGTCAATATCAAGCATTTCCCGAAGCAACATCACGACACCATTTATTGCCCGTTCAGGCGCGGTGTGCTCCATTGCGCGCGCCCGGTGCCCGCCGGGCCTTTGTTCGACGCGTTTTCTCGCGCGAACCGGTGTCCACTTCGCTGGAAAACGCTTTGGCCGGAGCTCCCATGGATTCGATCGTGCAACCCGCCGTCACGGAGCAGCCGTCCGCCTCGCGCAACCGGCTGCTGCTGGCGGTCTACACCGCCGCGATCTTCGTCAGCGCGCTCCTGCTGTTCTCGGTGCAGCCGCTGTTCACGAAAATGGTGCTGCCGCGGCTCGGCGGCTCGCCGGCGGTGTGGTCGGTGGCGATGGTGTTTTTCCAGTCGCTGCTGCTGGCCGGCTACGCCTATGCGCATCTGCTGATGCAGGTCAAAAGCCGCGTCGTGCCGGTCGTGGTGCATCTGGTGCTGCTGATCGCGGCCTTCATCACGTTGCCGCTCGGCATTGCCAGCGCCTATGGCGAGCCGCCGGCGTCGGGTTACGCGTTCTGGCTGCTCGGCCTGTTCGTGATGTCGATTGGGCTGCCGTTCTTCGCGCTCGCGGCCAACAATCCGCTGCTGCAGGCCTGGTTCGTCCGCACCGGCCACCCTGATGGCCACGATCCGTACTTCCTCTACGCGTCGTCCAACATCGGCAGCTTCCTCGCGCTGCTGTCCTATCCCTTCCTGCTGGAGCCGATATTCACGCTGCATACGCAGAACCGGCTCTGGACCGGCGGCTATGGCCTGCTGATCCTGCTGATCGCCGCTTGCGGCGTATTGCTGTTGCGCTCGCCGAAGATTGCGGTGGCCGACGTGCGGACGGAAGGGGCCAATGCGCCTGCGCCTGATGTCGTGACGCGGCTGCGCTGGATCTTCCTTGCAGCGGTGCCGTCGGGACTCCTGATCGCAGTCACCGCGCATATCTCGACCGATGTCGCGGCAGCGCCGCTGCTCTGGGTGTTGCCGCTGTCGCTGTACTTGCTGACCTGGGTGGTCGTGTTCCAGAAGCGTCCCTTGCTGCCGCACAAATGGATGCTGATGCTGCAGCCGGTCGCGATCGCGGGCGTCATCTTCCTGCTCGCCTTCGGCGGCGAGCAGAATTTGCTGCTGACGCTCGGTGGCCACCAATTGTGCTTCTTCATCATCGCCATGGCCTGTCACGGCGAATTGGCGCGGACCCGCCCCGCGGCCAAATATCTCACCGGCTTCTATGTCGCGCTGTCGTTCGGCGGCATGGTCGGCGGTCTCTTTGCCGGCCTTGTCGCGCCCTTCACCTTCTCCTGGATCGCCGAATATCCGATCCTGGTCGCGCTCGCGGCGCTGTGCCGGCCGACGGCGAACGAGCGTCTTGCGGGCATTGTGAGATGGTACTGGCTGGCGCTGGCCGTGGTCGCGGTAGCGCTCGTTGCGCCGTCTTACATGACGGGAGATATCTCGACCTGGTTCGAGGATCACCGCGTCTGGGTCGCCTGCGCGGTTGGCGTACTCGCCGCGCTTCTGGCACTGGCGTTCAATGCGGGGCGGTGGAAGATCTTTGCCACCGTCGCGCTGGCGCTGGCCCTGACGCGGATCTATCCGGCCGACGAAGGCCGGGTCACCACCGTGCGCAGCTTCTTCGGCGTGCACAAGATCGTGGTGACGCCGGGCGGCTATTTCCACGTGCTGATGCACGGCACCACAATTCACGGCGCCGAGCGTTTCCGCAACAATGACGGCACGCCGGTCACCGGCAGGCCCGAGCCGATCACCTATTACCACAAGGACGGCGGCATCGGTCAGGCCATCACCGCGATCCGCGAGCGCAATGGTGCGCCGTTGAAGGTCGCGGCGATCGGCGTTGGATCAGGCACGCTCGCCTGCGCTGCCGCACCCGGCGAGGACTGGAAGTTCTTCGAGATCGACCAGTCCATGGTGGACGCGGCGCGTGATCCGAAGAATTTCCGCTACATATCGAGCTGCCTGCCGAACCTGAAACCGGTGATCGGGGACGCGCGCCTCACCTTCGCAAGAGAGCCCGACGGTGTCTATGACCTCATCATCGTCGATGCTTATTCGTCGGATGCGATCCCGATTCACCTGGCGACCGAAGAGGCGATGAAGATCTACAAGGACAAGCTCGCCCCGCACGGCGCCGTGGTGATGCACGTCTCCAACCGGCATCTCGACCTCGAGCCCGTCGTGGTCGGCATTGCCGATGCCAACGATCTCAAGAGCTGGGTCTACGACGAGGATTCGGGCCGCGATGCCGATTACATCTTCTCGACCGACGTCGTCATCTCCGCGCGCGCGGCTGAAGACGTCGGCAAGCTCGCCTCCTCCAAGCAGTGGGAGGAGACCGATCCCGACGAGAAGGTGCGGGTCTGGACCGACGATTATTCCAACATCCTCGGCGCGCTGTATCGGCGCTTGCGGTACGGGGAGCAGTAGCCACCCGTAGTTCGTGGCCCGGATGGAGCGCCTACGGTTCGACCGGCGTGCCCGAAGGCAGCGCTATGCCCTTCTCGCCGGTGACCTGCCGCAGCAGGTCCGGCCGATCTGAGATGATGCCGTCGACACCGAACTCGATCATCCGGGCCATGTCGTCGGGTTTGTTGACGGTCCAGACCACGACGCGCAATCCCTGCGTATGGGCCTCAGCGACGAGCGCGGCTGTGACGTCACCGAAATAGGGCGACCACACCGCGCCGCCCGCGGCCTTGATGGTGCGCGGCAGCGACCCGCCGTGATCGGCCGGGTTGAAGCCGGCCGTCCAGCTGGTGGCCTTGTCGAGGGCGTTCGTCGGTGCCGAGCCGCGCTGCAGCGTCAGGTAAACGGTTGGAATTGTCGGGGCCTGCTGCTGGACGAGAAGCAGCGTTCGCCAGTCGAACGACTGGATCATGACGCGGTCCGTGAATTTTTCATCCGCGGTCACGCCGAGCAGCTTGGCGACGAAGGCCTGCGGCTCCAGCGATTCATCGGGATGTTCAGGATCGATCTTGGTCTCGATGTTGAAGCGCACGCGTTCATTGCCGGATTTGCGCACCAGCGCGAACAGCTCCTTTAGCGTCGGAATGCGCGTCCCCGGCAAGGCACGCTGATCCGGAAACTGCTTCGCGTACTTGCTGTCCGGACGGATTTGGCCAACGTCGTAAGTTCTTACGTCGGCGAACCGCAGTTTGACGAAGGGCGTGCCTGGTGCCGCGACATAGGCGCCGCTCGCATCCCGCGCGAGATCGGGGTTGAGCCCGCGCTCATGCGACACCACCACCTCGCCATCCGCAGTCACGCCGACGTCGAGCTCGAGCGTCTCCACGCCCATCGTGAGCGCGTTGGCAAAGGCGGGCAGGGTGTTTTCCGGCATCAGCGCCCGTCCGCCGCGATGCGCCTCGAGATCGAAAGCCATGGCCCCTCCTGCAGCGAGAAGACAGATCGTGCCGAGCACTAGCGCAGGACGGAATGACATCGTGAACCGCGACGGGCAAGAGGGACTGCGGCTGTAGCCGCAAAACCGGACTACCAATAATCGGCATCAGCTGTGCCGTCCACCCGGCGAGAGCGTCAGGGCCGGGCAGGTCATGCGCGGGCGGGGTAGGCGCTCAGGGTATGACTCCAGCGGGCCCGGCTCGCCTCGGTCGACAGGAGCTGCGGCCGCCACTATCCTGCCGGGATTGCTCCCTCGACGCGCGTGACGGGATTTCCGAATGAGCCGCGCCCGCCTGTTCGTTGCATGTCTGGCCCTGGTCCTGTGGTCCGGAGCGGCTTCCGCCCAGCGCGGCAATGATTTCGATGCGCTGCTGGCGCAGATGAATGCAGCGACGCAAGGAGGGCGCTGGGCCGAGGGGCTGGCGGCGGCTCAGAAGCTGGAGAACCTGGTGCGGCGCAAGCAGGGCGCCGACAACATGAACTATGCCGGCGTGCTGCATAACGAAGGCATGTTCCTGCACAATCTCGGCCGCTACGGCGAAGCCATCGACAAGCTCAACGCCGCGCTCGCCATCAAGCTGCGCAACAATGACGTCGCCTCGACGCTGCGCACCTCCAACATGCTGGTCGGATCGCTCGGCATGCTCGACCGGCGGGCGGAGGCGACGAATGTGGCCGAACGGGCGCTGGCACTCGGCACCAGTGCGTTCGGCGCCAATGATATCAGGCTCTCGGACACCCTGGCCGCGCTCGGTGGGTTGGCGCGCGACAAGGAGAACTACAAGGAAGCAGCCGGCTATTTCGAGCGCGTGCTATCAGGCTTGCAGGCGGCGAGCGCACCGCCGGTCGAGATTGCGTCCGCCATGGACAATCTCGGCGATGTCTATGGCTTGCAGGGCCGTTTCGACGATGGCGAGCGTCTGCTGAAGCAGGGGATCGAGCTGCTTGATCGCAGCTTTGGTAACAACGCGGAGGCCGCACCGAACTATGACAAGACGCTCAACGATCTCGGCAACCTCTATCTCGATGCCGGGCGCCTGTCCGAGGCCGAAGCTACGATGCGGCGCGCGCTGGCGATCACGCGGGCGCGCAGCGGCGAGGCGCATCCGAACGTCGCGGCCACGACGGGCAATCTTGCGACAGTGCTGGAGCACGAGGGGCGTTACGCGGAGGCAGAAAAACTCTATCAGCAGACGCTGCAGGCCTACGAGCGGATCTATGGGCCTGATCATCCGACCACGGCGATCGGCCTGAACAATCTCGCCAACGTCTATTCGGCGCAGGGCAGGAACGAGGCGGCCGCGGGCCTGCAGGAGCGCGTGCTCGCAATTTATGAAAAGGCTTTCGGCCCCGATAGCCCCGATGTCGGGCGCGCGCTCAACAATCTCGCCAACAGCTATGCGAGTCTCGGGCGCAACGAGCAGGCGCTCGGCCTTTACCGTCGTTCGCTCGGCGTGATGGAGCGCAAGTTCGGCGAAGGCAGCGGCCCGAGCGCGCTCGCGGCGGGCTCGCTTGGACAGGCTCTGATGGACGACGGAAAGTCGGACGAGGCTAGGCTCTATCTGCTGCGCTGCCTCGAGATCGACGAGCGCGTGCTTGGCGGGGCGCATGCCCAACTGATCAAGGATCTGCGCGCCGTTGCGCTGCTCGACCTCAGGACGGGCAACCTCATCGAGGCGCGCAGCCGGCTCGACCGTGCGCTCGTGATCGCGCGGGACAGGCTGGGACCAAACCATCACGACACGATCGCAACCCTGATCAATCTCGCCGATGTCGATCGTCGCGAGGGCAAATGGCCTGATAGCCTGGCGCGGCTGCGCCTCGCTGCGAGCGCGCTCAATACGCAGCGCAATGCCCAATTCAACCGTTTCACCGAGCTCGATCCCTGGCTGATCGATGCGATCTGGCATGTTTCCGAGGGCAAGCCCGAAGCTGCAGCGCGGGATGAAGCCTTCGGCGCCGCGCAGCGCGCGCATGAGACCAGGGCAGGTGCCGCGCTGTCGCAGATGGCGACGCGTTTCGGCGCCGGCAATGACGCGATCGCGGCATTGGAGCGGCGGCAGCAGGACCTGAAGGCAGGCCTCGAGACGCTCGACAAGCGCATTACGTCGGAGCTGGGGCAGCCGGATGGCAAGCGCAACGACACGCTGATCGCGAGCCTGCGCGCGCAAGCGGCGCAAACGCAGAAGTCGCTCAACGACGTCACGAGCCAGCTCAATCGGAATTTTCCGGCCTATGCCGATTTGTCCAATCCGCAGCCGCTGTCGATCGCGCAGGCGCAAGCGTTGTTGAAGCCGGATGAGGCGCTGATCGCTTTCATCCTGCTCGACGACATCTCCTATGTCTTTGTGGTGACGCACGAGGCGAATGCGCTACGCCAGATCACCCTCGGCAGCCGCGAGATCAGCGACCGTGTCGCGCATCTGCGACAGGGGCTCATCGATCCGGAGGCTGCGCAATCCTCGTTCGACCTCGATGCGTCTTTTGAACTTTACCACGGGCTGTTCGGCCCGATCGTGGCCGATATCGCCGGCAAGCCGAAACTGCTGATCGCGCCAGTCGGTGCGCTGACCAGCCTGCCATTCCAGGTGCTGGTGACGAATAAGCCCGATGGTGCATCCGCCGACCGCTTCCGGCGGGCGGCGTGGCTGCTCGACGAGCGCGCCATCACGGTGTTGCCGTCGGTGCCGAGCCTGCGCGCGCTGCGCGGCTTCGCCGGGGATTCGCGCGCGCAAAAGCCGTTCATCGGCTTCGGCGATCCGGTGTTCCAGCGGTCGTCCGGCGACAAGCGCCCGGCGCGCAATGTGCAGCCTATCAGAACTACTATGACGGCTCCGCGGTCGATCTCGATCGCCTGCGCACCGGCCTGCCGGCGCTGCCGGAGACGGCCGCCGAGCTTCAGGCCGTGGCGAAGGCGCTGGGTGCCTCGCCGCAGGACGACGTCAAGCTCGGTGCGGCCGCGTCAGTGACCAGCGTCAACCAGTTGCCGCTCGATCAATACCGTGTGGTCGATTTCGCCACCCATGGCCTCGTCGCCGGCGAGGTCAACGGCCTCACCGAGCCCGCGCTCGTGCTGACATTGCCGGACCGGCCGACCAGCGACGATGATGGCCTGCTCACGGCGAGCCGCATCGCAAAGCTCAAGCTGGATGCCGACTGGGCGGTGCTGTCGGCCTGCAACACCGCGGCGGGCGACAAGCCCGGCGCGGAAGGCCTCTCGGGCCTTGCGCGCGCCTTCTTCTATGCCGGCGCGCGGGCGCTGCTGGTGTCGCACTGGCCGGTCGATTCCGACGCGGCGGTGCGGCTGACCACCGGCGCATTCTCGGAGCTGTCAGCGCATCCCGGCATCGGCCGCGCCGAAGCGCTGCGACGCTCGATGAAGGCGCTGATTGCGGACCGGTCGTCACCGCGCAACGCCGATCCGGCCGTATGGGCGCCGTTCGTGCTGGTCGGCGAAGGCGGTTGACGACGGCCGAAGAAAGCCGACACTGGTCTGCAAAAAAGATCGGGAGATATTCTCATGCGGCTCATCCTCCTCGCAACGATGGCGGCTCTGATGGTTGGACAGGCGACGGCCAAGGATGTGTTGTCGGGCGCGAGCCTCTATGCCGATGTGACGCGTTACGCCTCGTTCGGCCTGCACCGCTTCGGCTCGGCAGGCGATCGCGCGACGGCCGACTGGATCGCGGGCGAAATGTCCGCAGCCGGCTATGCGATCAGGTTCCAGCCCGTCGTGCTGGGCCGGCAATATGTCGTCGAAAAAGCCAGCGCGGAAGCGGCAGGCACGGCGGTCGAGGCGACGCCGTTCTGGTGGCCGCCGGAGGACAAGGCCAGCTTCCATCTGTCCGCGCCGCTCGCCCGCGATGGCGATGTTGCCGGGAAGATTCTCTGGGTCGACCTGCCGTTCGATCGCGGCGCCTATCTCGGTCCGGCGCATCGGGCCGCGATCTCCGAGGCCGCCGCAAAGAAGCCCGCCGCGATCCTGCTGATGATCGGTAATCCCGCCGATGATCGTTTCGCCTACAACGTCACGCAGGAGGACGCACCCTGGCCGGTGCCGGTGATGGTGGTTGGCGCCAAGGCGCGGGCGATGTTCGAGCGTGCGCTTGCGTCAAGCACGCCTGTCACGTTCGAGGTTTCAGGTCATTACGAGCGCAATGTGTCCGGCCGCAATGTCATCGCCGAGACCGGCCTTGGCCGAGGGCCGACCATCGTGGTCTCGACGCCGATGACGGGCTGGTACTCCTGCGTCTGTGAGCGCGGTCCCGGCATTGCCAATTTCCTTGCGCTGGCGCGCACCGCGGCGGTGGAAAAATGGCCGGCGCATTTCGTCTTCATCGCGACAGCTGGCCACGAGATCGGCCATGGCGGCATGGAGCTGTTCCTGAAGGACGGTGCGCCCGCGCCGAAGCAGACGCTGGCCTGGATTCATTTCGGCTCGTCCAACGCGTGCTACGCCTTCGCGGAAGGCGCGCGCACCAACAGGCCGGAGGAGGAGCGCTATCTTGTGCTCAGCAAGTCAGCCGTTGCGCTGACCGACGAGGCCTTTGCTGCGGTCGCAGCCAAACGGCTGGTGACGGAGAAGCAGGCGGTCGGTGAGCTGCGCGACGTCCATGCGGCGGGCTACGCCAACTTCCTCGGCATGGCCGGCCGCCATCAAACCTTCCACACGCCCGCCGACGATCTCTCTGGGACCGGGCCCGAGATCCTCGAGCCGGTCGCGCGAGCCTTTGTCGATGCCGCGAGGAAGATCGTTGAACGCGGCGACGCCGCGTTCAAATAAGAACGTCAGTTCTGGTAGTAATAATTGCGCGGCTGATAATACTGACGCGGTTGCGGCTGATAGTAGCCCTGCTCCTGGCCATATACCGGGCCGTAATTCGGCTGGGGTTGCGGCAGCTGCTGGTAGACCTGTGCGCCATAGGGGCGGGTGATCGGGCGCGGCGCCGGGTAGCGCGCGCCGGTGTCGCTGCCGTCAGCGGGATAGATGTAGTTGCTGTCCTGCTGCATGTAGCGCTGCGCGGGCTGCATTGGCGGCGTCAGATTCACCGGATCGCCGGAGGTAGCGTATTGCTGCTCCTCGGCCGGCTGCTGGGCGCGTGCGACGGCGTTGTTGGCGCGGCCGCGCGGGTTGCGGGCGAGTGCGACCTGCGCCGAGCCGGTCAGCGTCACCGTGGTGTTGAGCACGCCCTGCTCTTGCACCAGCGCGTAGAGCGTCGAAGCATTCTGGCGCGACAGCCGCACGCAGCCATGCGAGGCGGGCGTGCCCAGTCGTCCGACCGAGTCGGTGCCGTGGATGGCGTGCCCGATCTTGGTGAAGAAGATCGAGTGCGGCATCGGCGCGTCGTCGAATTCCTTGGAGAAGTGATCCTCTTCCATGCGGAAGGCGCGGAAGGAGCCGTTCGGGGTCTCGCGCGAGGGGATGCCCGTCGACACCGGCCAGTGGTAGCGCGTCACGCCGTCGACCACGACGGTCATCTGCTGATTGTCCTTGTCGACGGTAATGTCGACCTTGGCCTGCGCGGCGCCGGCGCTCAAAAGCATCAGCGAAGTGAACGCAATGAAAAAGGAACGCATCTGACGTCTGGCCTCCGGCCTGTTCTCGCTAGCGCCGCGGCTCTCCGTCCCCGGCATGCACTATGCCCGCAATCCGGCTTTCGTTCCAGCGGCCTGCACACCCATCGTTAACGTGATGCGGGGCGTAAGCAAAGGCCGCTTTGTGCCGTGCATGTCCCGGCGGCGCTGACATTTTCGCGATTGGACGCGCGCTCACAACGCCGACAATTCGTCACAAAGGCGCAACCATTTGGCCGCCTGGTGCGTTGATCGTGTCCTGCCCGACAGGCGGCTTTTGCCGCCATGCACCGTCTAATTTCCTTGGGACCGAAGATGAACAAAGCTCGTACTGCCGCCGCACCTGCAGCCTTGCCGGCCGGCTTGCCAATCCGCCTGCTCTTCGCAGCTGCCGCCGCCCTTCTCGCGCTGCTCTCGCTGCCTCACTCAAGCCATGCCCAGGGCATTGTGCGCGGCGCCCAGGAAGGCTCCTACGAAGGTAACCGGATCGCCGGCCCCGTGGGCGGCGTGGTTGGGGGCGCCGTCGGTGCCGGTGTCGGCGGCGCGGTGGGTGCGGTCGAGGGTGTGTTCGGTGTTCCCCACCATCGCTACTATCGCCACTGTCACGGCTATTACGACGGCTATCACCGATTCCATTGCTACCGGTGAGGTCCTCCTCGTTCGTCAGTTCTTCAGTCGATATCCCGTGCGGAAAATCCACCAGATCACCGCGAGGCAGATCGCCAGGAACGCGACCGTCATGCCGATGCTGACGGACACGCTGACGTCGGCGATCTCATAGAAGCTCCAGCGGAAGCCGGAGATCAGGTAGACGACGGGGTTGAGCAGCGCGACCGTGCGCCAGGTCGGCGGCAGCATGTCGATGGAATAGAAGCTGCCGCCGAGGAAGGTCAGCGGCGTCACCACCAGCATCGGGATCATCTGCAGCTTTTCGAAGCCGTCGGCCCAGATGCCGATGATGAAGCCGAACAGGCTGAACGTCACTGCTGTCAGCACCAGGAAGGCCAGCATCCAGACCGGATGATGGATGTGCAGCGGCACGAACAGCCCGGCGGTCGCGAGGATGATCAGGCCCAGAATGATCGACTTGGTCGCGGCGGCGCCGACATAGCCGAGCACGATCTCGAAGTACGAGATCGGCGCCGACAGGATCTCGTAGATCGTGCCGGTGAATTTCGGGAAATAGATGCCGAACGAGGCGTTGGCGATGCTCTGCGTCAGCACCGAGAGCATGATCAGGCCCGGCACGATGAAGGTGCCGTAGCTGACGCCCTCGACCTGGCTGATACGCGAGCCGATCGCGGCGCCGAACACCACGAAATAGAGCGAGGTCGAAACGACGGGCGAGACGATGCTTTGGAGCAGCGTACGCCAGGTGCGCGCCATTTCGAACAGATAGATGGCGCGGATGGCGCGGTGGTTCATGACGTCCTCACGAGGTCGACGAAGATGTCCTCGAGCGACGATTGGGTCGTGTCGAGATCGTTGAAGCGGATGCCGGCGGTGCGGAGGTCGCTGAGCAGGCTGGTGATGCCGGTGCGCTCGCCCTTGGTGTCGTAGTCGTAGACCAGCGTCGCGCCGTTATCGCAGAGATCGAGCTCGTATTGGGCAAGGCTCTCCGGCAGCGATGTGATCTTGCCCTGCAAGTGCACCGTCAGCCGCTTCTTGCCGAGCTTCTGCATCAGGGTCGTCTTGTCTTCGACCAGCACGATCTCGCCCTTGTTGATGACGCCGATGCGGTCGGCCATCTCCTCGGCTTCCTCGATATAGTGCGTGGTGAGGATAATGGTGACGCCGGATTGCTGAAGCGTGCGGACCACTTCCCACATGCCCTTGCGCAGCTCGACGTCGACGCCGGCGGTCGGCTCGTCCAGGAACAGGATCTGCGGCTCGTGCGAGAGTGCCTTC
>NZ_CAKZHY010000124.1 GCF_936928535.1 uncultured Bradyrhizobium sp.
TCCACTGGGCTCGCCGCCGCGCCACCTCGGGTCGATCGCGTTCGCCAGCCGCCACACCGTCATGTCTTCGATCATGCGGCGGCGAAGAGGGCTCAAATCGGCCATCTCGATACTCCTGGCTAAGGGGGTGGGCTCCAACACCCACATCCTCTCAGCCAGGAGGCGATCTACGCCACCTTGCCTCTCACGCCGCGGTAGCGGCTTCGTTCAATCCCAAGTCGATTCAGACTAACCCCATCCCGCTTTAGACCGCGAGCCGAACGCGGCTCGTTGGCGTCAGCAACGCGCGGCCGAATCGAACGCCGGCCAACCGCGTCAGCGCCACGGGATCAACCAGCAGCGCTCTTGGTGTCTCGTCGCGGACATCACCTCGATCAGCCTGGGCTGCGGTGCGCCATCCGGTCCCGTGCCTTGCTGTTGGGTGTGTCACCACGCGCCGATGCGGCAACAGATGTGGCAAGGGGATGCGCGGCTGGCCGAGCGGCTCAGGGTCTAGGTCATCCCCGCACACCCAAATCCATAATTCGCATAAGGTATATTATGGAATATATTTATATCGAATTAGATCAGTTATTTAGATCGGATTGCTGACACGCCGCCTTTGCTCCAGCGTCGATTTCGGGCCGGCCATCCCCGATCGCTCCCGTGCTTGACGGCTACTGTGCATGGGGTTGTTTTCGCGTTTTCCATCGCGGCTGGTCACACCGAAAGCCGATATTGCCGCGACCTTGTCCGGCTGCAATAAGCGAGCTCCGCGAGATCGCAGATGACTGCTGACCTGACGTCCGTATAGGTTTGCGTCTCACAACAAGAACAAACTTCCGAGGAAGCAGACCCATGGTCTTTTCAACGCGTTTTTCCCGCCGCACGCTTCTCAAGGCCAGCGCCGCGACCGCCGTTTTTGGCGGGGTCAGCGCGCCCTATGTGGCCCGGGCTCAGGCCGCCGAGTTCTCCTACAAATACGCCAACAACCTGCCTGACTCGCACCCGATGAACGCCCGCGCCAAGGAGATGGCCGCGGCGATCAAGAGCGAGACCGGCGGCAAGTTCGACCTCCAGATCTTTCCGAACAACCAGCTCGGTTCCGACACCGACATGCTGAGCCAGATCCGCTCAGGCGGCGTCGAGTTCTTCACGCTGTCCGGCCTAATCCTGTCGACCCTGGTGCCGGCCGCGTCGATCAATGGCATCGGCTTCGCGTTCCCGGACTACGACACGGTCTGGAAGGCCATGGATGGCGACCTCGGCGCCTATGTCCGCGGCGAAATCAAGAAGGCCGGCCTCGAGGTCATGGACAAGATCTGGGACAACGGCTTCCGCCAGACCACGTCATCGACCAAGCCGATCAACGGCCCTGATGATTTCAAGGGTTTCAAGATCCGCGTGCCGGTGTCGCCGCTGTGGACCTCGATGTTCAAGGCGTTCGACGCCGCGCCCGCCTCCATCAATTTCGCCGAGGTTTACTCCGCGCTGCAGACCAAGATCGTCGAGGGCCAGGAGAACCCGCTGGCGATCATCTCGACGGCAAAGCTCTACGAGGTGCAGAAGTACTGCTCGCTGACCAACCACATGTGGGACGGCTTCTGGTTCCTGGCTAACCGCAGAGCCTGGAGCGCGCTGCCCGAGGACATCCGCACCATCGTCGCCAAGAACATCAACGCCGCCGCCGTCAAGGAGCGCGAGGATACCGCCAAGCTGAACGCCAATCTCCAGCAGGAGCTCGCGGGCAAGGGTCTGACTTTCAACCAGCCCACGGTCGCGCCATTCCGCGACAAGCTGCGCTCCGCCGGCTTCTATGCCGAATGGAAGGGCAAGTACGGTGAGCAGGCCTGGGAGCTGCTTGAAAAGGCCGTCGGCAAGCTGTCGTAACGCGTTGGGGCCGTCATGGCTCAGGTCGAGGTTCAAGTGACCGAAATGGTGGGCGAGGCGGCTGTCCAGTCCCCTCGCCGGCGCTCTTGGCTGACCTCGCTGGAGCGCATTCTCGGCCTCGTCGTCGAGATCCCCGCCGCGATCCTGGTCGTCGCCGAGATCGTGATCCTGTTCGCCGGCGTGGTCGCGCGCTACGGCTTGCACCGGCCACTGATCTGGTCGGACGAGCTTGCCTCGATCCTGTTCCTGTGGCTGGCCATGCTCGGCGCGGCGGTGGCGTTCCGCCGCTCCGAGCACATGCGCATGACCGCGATCGTCGCCAGCGCGAGCCCTGCGATGCGGGCCTGGCTCGATCTGGTGGCGGTCTCTGCCGCGCTGGCGTTCCTCGCGATGATCGTCTGGCCGGCCTACGACTACGCGTATGAAGAGAGCTTCATCACGACGCCGGCGCTCCAGATATCGAACATGTGGCGTGCCGTCGCGCTGCCGGTCGGGCTCTGCCTGATGGCGGCATTCGCGTTGCTGCGTCTCGTGCGAGCGGCCGACTACCTGAAGGTGCTGACGGCCGCGCTGTCGGTCGCTCTCGTGGTCGGGCTGTTCTGGCTGGCACAGCCGTATCTGCGCCCGCTGGGCAATCTCAACCTCCTCATCTTCTTCGTCGGCGTCGCCGGCTTTTGCGTCTTCGCCGGCGTTCCCATTGCGTTCGGCTTTGGCCTTGCGATCTTCGGCTATCTGGCGCTGACCACGCATACGCCGGTCATGGTGCTGGTCGGACGGATGGACGAAGGCATGAGTCATCTCATCCTGCTATCCGTGCCGCTCTTCGTGTTTCTGGGGCTGCTGATCGAGATGACCGGCATGGCCCGGGCCATGGTGGCGTTCCTGGCGAGCCTGCTCGGCCATGTCCGCGGCGGGCTGCATTATGTGCTGGTCGGCGCCATGTACCTGGTCTCCGGCATCTCCGGCGCTAAGGCCGCCGACATGGCCGCGGTCGCGCCCGTGCTGTTCCCGGAGATGAAGCAGCGCGGTGCCAAGCCCGGCGATCTCGTCGCCCTGCTCGCGGCCACGGGCGCCCAGACTGAAACCATTCCGCCGAGCCTGGTGCTGATCACGATCGGCTCGGTCACCGGCGTCTCGATCGCCGCCCTCTTCACCGGCGGCCTGCTGCCGGGCGTCGTGCTCGCACTCACGCTGTGCACGCTGGTGTGGTGGCGCTATCGCCACGAGGACATGAGCCATGTTCGCCGCGCCACCGCGTCCGAGATCGGCAAGACCTTCGTCGTCGCCCTGCCCGCGCTCGCGCTGCCCTTCGTGATCCGCTACGCCGTGGTCGAAGGCATTGCGACCGCCACCGAAGTCTCCACCATCGGCATCGTCTATGGCGGCCTCGTCGGACTGATCATCTACCGCCGGTTCGACTGGTCGCGGCTGTTTCCGATGCTGGTCGAGACGGCGGCGCTGTCGGGTGCGATCCTGCTGATCATCGGCACGGCCACCGGCATGGCCTGGGGCCTGACGCAATCAGGCTTCTCACGCTCGCTGGCTACAGCCATGACCGGATTGCCAGGGGGAGCTGCGACCTTTATCGCCGTGTCCATCCTGGCCTTCACCATCCTTGGCAGCGTGCTGGAGGGCATTCCTGCGATCGTGCTGTTCGGGCCGCTGCTGTTTCCGATTGCCCGCGCCGTCGGCGTGCACGAGGTGCACTATGCCATGATCATCATTCTGGCGATGGGTATCGGGCTATTCGCTCCGCCATTCGGCGTCGGTTACTATGCCGCCTGCGCCATCGGACGTGTCGAGCCGGCCGAGGGCATGAGGCCGATCTGGGGTTATCTGCTGGCGCTGCTGGTCGGATTGATCGTCGTCGCGGTATTCCCCTGGATCTCGATCGGATTCCTGTAACGCGCGGCGCCAAGGAGGGGGTCGATGAGTGATCGGCAGAACCAATACAATATCGGCCTCGATAAGAACGCGGCCAATTACGTGCCGCTGTCGCCGCTGAGCTTTCTCGCGCGCAGCGCCGCCGTCTATCCCGATCACGTCGGCACGGTCTATGAGGGCCGCAGCTTCACGTGGCGCCAAACGCATGAGCGCGGCAAGCGGTTCGCTTCCTATCTCGCCAGCAAGGGCATCGGCGTTGGAGACACGGTCGCTGCGATGCTGCCGAACATCCCGGCGATGAACGAGGTGCATTTCGCAGTGCCCATGACCGGTGCGGTGCTCAACGCACTCAACATCCGCCTCGATGCGCCTTCGATCGCATTTCAGCTCGACCATGGCGGCGCAAAGATCATTCTGGTCGATCCTGAATTTTCAGACGTGATCACCGATGCGCTGGCACGGATGACGGGATCGAAGCCGTTCGTGATCGACGTCGACGATGCCGCCTTCAAGGGCGGCAAACGCATCGGTGAGATCGAGTACGAGACCGCCCTCTCCCAAGGCGATCCGGATTTCGCGGCGATCCTTCCAAGCGACGAATGGGACGCGATCGCGCTGAGCTACACCTCGGGCACCACGGGCAATCCCAAGGGCGTCGTCACCCATCATCGCGGCGCGTATCTGAATGCCGTCAGCAACATTCTCGCCGGCAATCTCGGCCAGCATCCGGTCTATCTCTGGACCCTGCCGATGTTCCACTGCAACGGCTGGTGCTTCCCCTGGACGCTTGCGGCGGCCGCCGGCATCAATGTCTGCCTGCGAAAGGTCGAGCCGACGAAGATCTTCGAGTTGATCAGGCAGCACGGCGTCACCCACATGTGCGGCGCGCCGATCGTGTACAATACGCTGATCAACGCGCCCGATGCGCCTAAGGGTAACGCAGCCCGCCGTGTCGTCGGCCTCATCGCAGGTGCCGCACCGCCGGTTGCGGTGCTCGAAGGCGCCGAAAACATCGGCATCCGGCTCACGCATGTGTACGGCCTGACCGAGGTTTACGGCCCCGCCTCCGTTTGCGCCGAGCAGCCCGGCTGGGACGAGCTTCCGCCGGCCGAGCGCGCCAAGATGAAGCGCCGGCAGGGCGTGCCCTACCCGCTCGAGGAAGGCGTCACTGTCATCAATCCGCAGACGATGCAGCCGGTGCCGCGCGACAGCGAGACCATCGGCGAGGTCATGTTCCGCGGCAATATCGTGATGAAGGGCTATCTCAAGAACGAGAAGGCGACCAAGGAAGCCTTCGAAGGCGGCTGGTTTCACACCGGCGATCTCGGCGTGCTCGACGAGCACGGCTACGTCACCATCAAGGACCGCTCCAAGGACATCATCATATCGGGCGGCGAGAACATTTCATCCGTCGAGGTCGAGGACATCCTCTACAAGCACCCGGCCGTGCTGTTCGCGGCCGTGGTCGCAAAACCCGATCCGAAATGGGGCGAGGTGCCCTGCGCCTTTGTCGAACTCAAGGACGGCGCGAGCGCCAGCGAGGCCGAGATCATCGCCTTCTGCCGCGCGCATATGAGCGGCTTCAAGACGCCCAAGGCCGTCGTGTTCGGACCGATCCCGAAGACTTCCACGGGAAAGATCCAGAAATTCCTGCTGCGCAACGAGGTTGGATCAGTCAAGGCGATCTCGAGCTGAGCCGGCCGCGCACGCGTCCGCCCGCACAACAGAAGGCGGCGGGCGGAGGACCTCGTCGGCCTCACATCTTCTTGTAGGCGTCGACGACCGCCTGACCATCGGCGCCGGCCTTCTTGAGCCAGTCGGCGGCGAGCTGTTCGCCAATCTTCTGGAAGCCGGCTTTCAGCGCGGGGCTCGGCGGCTCGACGGTCATGCCCTTCGCCTTGAGCTGGTCGATGTACCAGGTGCTCTTGTCCTGCCAGGCTTTCCAGCCGCGGGTCTCCGCCGTTGCCGCCGCCTTGAGGATGGCCTCCTGGGTCGGCTTGTCGAGCGCCTCGAACGCGGCCTTGTTGACGAAGGTGTAGTCCTTGGGAATCCAGGCCTGCACGTCGTAGAAATACTTCAGCGACTCCCAGGCCTTTGCGTCGTAGCCGGTGCCGCCTGACGACATGAAGGAATTAACCACGCCGGTGGCGAGCGCCTGCGGCAGCTCGGCCGCCTGGATCGTGACTGACTGCGCGCCGACCAGCTCGCCGATGCGCGCTGTTCCGACATTGTAGGCGCGCCATTTCAGGCCCTTCATGTCTTCGATCGTGGCGAGCGGCTTGTTGGCATAGACGCCCTGGGGCGCCCAGGGCACGGCGAATAGCAGCTTGAGCCCCTGCGCATCGAGCTTCTTGGTGATCGCAGGCTTGGAGGCCTGATAAAGCTTCATCGCGTCGGGGAAGCTGGTCGCCAAGAACGGCACGACGTCGATGCCGAACAGCGGATCCTCGTTCTCGTGGATCGAGAGCAGCACTTCGCCCATTTGCGCCTGCCCGGTCACTACCGCGCGCTTGATGTCGGGAGCCTTGAACAGCGAAGCGCCGGGATGGACCGTGATCTGTAGCTTTCCGGACGTGGCGGCTTCGACGTCCTTGGCGAAAGCGATCAGGTTTTCGGAGTGCGGGTTATCCGCAGGATATGCTGCCGGCAAATTCCATTTGGTTTGGGCCAGAGCAGGTGTCGCAGCGGCCACGAGGCCCGCGATCAAGGATGCGCGGAATAAGCGAGACATCATCGGACTTCTCCTTACGGTCAATTTGAAACCGGTTGCAATCAATCTGGGAAAGCGAGCTTGGGCAGGAGCATCACGATCTGCGGATACTCCGTGATGATGAACACGGCGGCCAGAAGCAGGACAAAGAACGGAAACGCCGCGCGGGCAACGGTGAAAGTGTCGCGGCCGCTCATGTTCTGGAGCACGAAGAGATTGAATCCGACCGGCGGCGTGATCTGGGCCATCTCGACGTGAATGATGAGATAGACGCCGAACCAGACCAGGTCGAGCCCGGCCTGCTTGACCATCGGCAGCACGATGACGGCGGTCAGAACGATCATCGAGATGCCATCGATCAGGCAGCCGAGGATGATGTACATGATGCTCAGATACAGCGCGAGCATGGTCGGCGTGAGTTGCTGCCCCTGGACCCAGGTGGCAAGCGCGGCCGGAATGCCCGTATAGGCCATCGCGGCCGTAGTATAAGCGGCGCCTGCCAGGATCAGCATGATCATGCAGGTCAGGCGCGTCGCGCTCATGATGCTCTCGAGGAAATTCCTGCGGGTCAGCGTGCCGCTCCACCACGCCAGCAGCAAGGCGCCCGTGACGCCCCATGCCGCGCATTCCGTGGCCGTCGCGAAGCCCAGCACGAGCGAAAGGAAGACTGCCAGGATCAGCAGCATGCAGGGCGCAAGCTTCGCCGATTCCCGCAGCTTCTGCCGGAATGGCATCGGCGGATCGCGCGGCGGCACCTTCTTGGGATTGAGCAGCGACCAGATGATGATGTAGCCCGAATAGAGCAGCATCACGAGCACACCCGGCAGAAATCCGCCGAGGAACACCTGCAGCACGGAGACGTTTGCCGTGACCGCATAGACCACCATTGGGATCGAGGGCGGGATCAGGAGGCCGAGCGTGCCCGCTCCTGCCAGCGAACCGAGGCTCAGGCCCTTGTCGTAGCCGCGCTTGTCGAGCTCGGGCAGCGCGATCTTGCCGATCGTCGCGCAGGTCGCCGCCGACGAACCCGACACGGCAGCGAAGATGCCGCATCCGATCACGTTGACATGGGTCAGACGCCCCGGCAGCCACTGAACCCAGGGGGAGAGCCCCCGAAACATTTCTTCCGACAGTTTGGTGCGAAACAGGATCTCGCCCATCCAGATGAACAGCGGTAGCGCTGCCAGCGTCCACGACGAGCTGGCGCTCCAGGTGGTGGTGGCAAGCACTGCGCCGAGCGGCAGGCTGGTCGTCAGCGCCATCGCCACGAAGCCGACGAGGCCAAGCGAAACCGCGATCCAGACGCCGCTTCCCAGCAGCAGGATCATGACGCCGAGCAGGATGAACGATAGCTCGATCATGCCGAGATTGGCCATGGTCAACCTCCGCCGCCCTGCGAGATGCGTTCGACGAACTCTTCCGGCGTCTCATCCGGCGAGCCCTTCTCGAAGCTCGGCCGGTTGCCGCTGACGACGCTGATCAATTCGTCGACCAGTGCGATCGACATGATCGCAAGTCCGCCGGAGAAACCGAGCTGCGGAATCCAGAGCGGAAGCGCGACCACGCCCTGCGCCAGGTCGTTGAAGCGCCAGGAATCGTAGGTCATCTGCACGGCATAGCGGGTGAAATAAAGGATGAACGCGGTGGCGATAACTAGCGCCACGATCTCCGCGATCTGCTTGGTCCGCCCATGCAGATGCTCGAGTAACAGGCCGACGCGGATCATCTCTCCGCGCTTGAATGTATGCGCAAGGCCGAGGAAGGCCATTGCGGCCATGCACCAGGACGCGAAATCATCGCCGGCAGGAACGTTGATCGCAAATTGCCGCCCGACCGACATGGCCATCATGATTGCAAAGATCGCAACCAGGAATACGCCAGCGGCGTAGCCCGCCCCGAGATAAAGGAGATCCAGAGCGCGGCGCACCGATCCCCCAGCCGTTACGTCGTCCCCTGCCACGCAATCTCCATTCTCACACGAGACAATTCAGCCGATCCGGCGATCACGCGTTCCCGCCGTTGATCTGTCTGAATATCACCCTTGCCCAACGCCCTGTCTTTCAGACGTTAGATCAACATGATGCAGCCGATGCAAGCAAGGAGTATGCCCGCGGGTGGCGGAATTTCTACCGCAGGTTCAAAGCGTTTCCAGCCGCAGCCCGTCAAAAGCCGGCACGACGCCAGCGGGGAGCGATTGCCGGATCACCTCGTAATCGACGTCCGCCGTCATGTTGGTGATGACGGCGCGCTTCGGCTTGAAGCGATCGATCCACGACAAAGCGTCGTTGATGCTGAAATGGCTGACATGCTGGGTGTAGCGCAGGCCATCGACGATCCAGAGGTCGAGATTCTCCAGTGCGCCAAAACTCTCGCGCGGGATGTCATTCAGGTCGGGCGTGTAGGCCGCGTTGCCGATGCGGTAGCCGAGCGCGGGAATGTTGCCGTGCTGGACCAGGAAGGCGGTCATGGTCACCGCGCCACCCTTGCCGACGATGGTCTGGCTTCCGCCGGCCTCGATCGAATGCCTGACGAGGATCGGCGGATAATCGCTGCCCTCCGGCGCGATGAAGCAGTAGGAGAACCGCGCCATGATGTCTTTTGCGGTCGACTGATTGAAATAGACCGGAATGCGCTTGCGCATGTGCATCACGACCGGACGCAGATCGTCCATGCCGTGGGTCTGATCGGCATGTTCATGCGTCAGGAACACCGCGTCGATGTGATCGACATCGGTCGAGATCAACTGCTCGCGCAGGTCCGGCGAGGTATCGATCACGATGCGGGTGGTGCCGTGATGTGAGGTCCGTTCGACCAGCAACGAGCAGCGGCGGCGGCGGTTCTTGGGGTTGGTGGGATCGCATGCGCCCCAGCCGAGGGCTGGACGCGGCACACCGGCCGAGGAGCCGCAGCCAAGTATCGTCAACGTCAGCGTCATGCGGCTCAGAACCTCAAGCTTTCACCTTGGAGAACAGGCGGAAGAAATTGTCGGTGGTCTGGCGTGAAATCTCGTCGAGCGACACGCCGCGCGTTTCGGCGAGCACCTTCGCGACCTCGACGACATAGGCCGGTTCGTTGCGCTTGCCCCGGAACTTGCCCGGCGCAAGGTAGGGCGAGTCTGTTTCAACCAGAATACGGTCGGACGGCAATTCGGCTGCAAGCGCGCGCAGACTATCCGACTTCTTGAAGGTCACGATGCCCGTGAAGCCGATATAGAGCCCGAGCGACACCGCCTTTAGCGCCAGCTCGCGCCCGCCCGTGTAACAATGCAGCACGGCGCGAAACGATCCCTTTGCCGTCTCCTCCTCCAGGATGCGCGCGCAGTCCTCGTCCGCCTCGCGGGTATGGATCACCAGCGGCAGGCCGGTCGTGCGCGCGGCGGCGATATGGGCACGAAAGCCCCTCGCCTGCGCCTCCGGCGAGCCGTCGTCGTAGAAATAGTCGAGCCCGGCTTCGCCCAGCGCGACCAACTTGGGATGCCGTGTCAGCGCAATCAGCTCGTCCGGCGAGATGCCGTCTTCCTCATCCGCGTTGTGCGGATGGGTGCCGACCGAGCAATACACGTCATCAAAACGCTCGGCGATGGCGAGAAGCTGATCAAGCTTTCGCACCCGCGTCGAGATCGTGACCATGCGGCCAATCCCGGCCGCGCGGGCACGCGACACGATCCCGTCGATATCCTCCGCGAAGTCCGGGAAATCCAGATGGCAGTGACTATCAACCAGCATTTCCGGGTATCGCTTTCCATAGGCCTGAGGTCGGCCGAGGCCGCTGTTCACAGGTAGGGGAAGCGTGTGGGAACGTCAACGGGACCGACAATTCGCTCATGCAGTCGGTTCCGGGGCACGTCCAAATGTGCGTAGCCGCGCGATCAGAGGTCCAAAACTTCACGCACCTTTTGCGCGAGCTTGTCGCGCTTGTACGGCTTTTGAAGCAGGTGCACCCCGGGATCGAGCCGGCCATGATGGACGATCGAGTTCTCGGTATAGCCCGACGTGTACAAGACCCTGATGCCGGGAGCCGTCTGCCTCACCCGCTCTGCGAGTTGCCTTCCGGTCATGCCGCCAGGCATTACGACGTCCGTGAACAACAGATCAGGAGCACCGGATCGCGAGATCTCCTGCAGCGCCGAAGGTCCATCGCTGGCCTCGGTCACCCTGTATCCCAGGTGACGCAATTGCTGAACCGCAAACATCCGCACGTGAGGATCGTCTTCTACGACGAGGATCGACTCAGCGCCCGTCGCGGGGGCCGCAGGAGCACAGGCCGGTTGAACGGCATTGGTCGCATCGGCTTTGGCACGCGGCAGAAATATCTTCACGCAGGTGCCGTGCCCGACCTCGCTGTAAATCTGGATATGGCCGCCGGTCTGCTTGACGAAGCCGTGCACCATGCTCAGCCCCAGGCCCGTTCCCTTGCCGACTGGTTTGGTTGTGAAGAAAGGCTCGAAGATGCGATCGAGTATGTCGGGCGCAATTCCGCTCCCCGTATCAGACAAGGCGATCATGACATATTGGCCCGGAGCGACCTCCACGCTGCTTGCAGCGTAGTCGTCCGATAGTTCGACATTACTGGTCTCGATCGTCAGTTTACCTCCCTCGGGCATCGCATCGCGCGCATTCAGAACAATGTTGAGGATTGCGGTCTCCATCTGACGGATATCGGCAGTCACGGCCCACAACGATTTCGTCAGCCGAAGATCGACTTCGACATTCTCGCCAATGGTGCGCCGTAGCAGCGCGTTCATGTGCGACACCACTTCATTCAGATCAAAAACGATCGGCTCGAGTGCCTGGCGGCGGGCAAAAGCCAGCATCAGCTGTGTCAAACCTGCGCCGCGTTCAGCGGCAGCAAGAATTGGCTCGGCCAGCTTGCGATGCGGATCGTCGCTCTTCATCTCGTCCAGCATGACCTCCACATTGCCGAGAATGACCGTCAGCAGATTGTTGAAGTCGTGGGCGACACCGCCTGTCAACTGCCCGATTGCCTGCATTTTCTGCGCTTGCAGCAGCTGCGCCTCCATCCGCTTGCGATCCGTGATGTCCTCGGTCAGGAAGGCAACGCCACCAATATTGCCAAGGGTGTCGAACCATGGTCGCACCTCCCAGCGCAGCCATTGCACGCGTCCGTCGACCCTCGTGAACGAGTCCTCTTCGGCATGAAGCGTCTCGCCGGCAAGCGCGCGGCGATGAATAATGCGCCAGCGATCCGGGATCTCGGGAAACACCTCATAATGTGACAGCCCGTACAAATCCCGGCCGACGAGGCCGTAATCAGCAAGCCAACGGTCACTGTAAACGAGGTAGCACAGGTCTTTGTCGAGTATCGCAATCGCAGCTGGAGCGTACTTGATGAAATATCTTAGTCGCTCCTCGCTTTCTCGCAGGTCTTCAACTGCCTTTTGCTGACGAGCCTCGAGCGCCCTGCGAGCCGAAACGTCCCTCACCGCGGCGATCGCGGCGGAACGATCAGCCATCGCAACTGGGCTGAGACTGATCTCGGCAGGGAATTCCGTCCCATCCTTGCGGCGTCCCCATAGCGAAAGACCACCGCCCATCATGCGGGTCTTCGGTTGCGCGAAATAGGTGCTCAAATGGGGTGAATGTGCGCCGCGAAATCGCTCCGGGATCAGTATGCTGACGGGCTTGTCCACGAGTTCTTCAGGGGCGTACCCAAAAATGTCCAAGACGCGATCGCTGGCGAACTCGATCACGCCTGCGTTGTTGACCATCAGGACCGCGTCCGGACTTGCCGCGAGGACGCCTCTGAATCTAGCTTCGCTCGCGTGCAAATCGGCTGCTGCCTTGGCCCGATGTGCGGACGCCTTGCCGAAATTCAGGGCGCGCAGTCGCTGTTGCAGTCTGGGCCACAACGGGGTTTTGAGGGTTCCATAGGCCTCGCCATCGTCCCGGGTATCCGAATGACTCAAATCCCACCTACCATGCGGCTCTCATAGCCACTCCCAGGCAAACGACGCAAACTGACCGTCTCCCTTGGAGCACGGCAGGAGCCGCAAAAGCTGCGGACCTCTCACTGACAGGCGTCACCATCGCGATGGATGCGTCACCCATCGCGCGACGCAAGTCGGTCTGTTGCTTCTTCATCTCGTATGAGAAGCAGAGACCTGCGTTTCACTTGCATTGATCTAGGTCAATGACGCGAATCGCACCCCACGCCTGACGAGGGTCGCAGGGCGGTGTTACCTATCTCGATACCGATTTTGGGCCCGCGCTCGATGGTTGGCAGGTCTTGATACCCCGCAACCGCTTCGTGGTGACGCGATCCGGTTTCCGAATCGCATCACCAAAAGATTGCTTGAAACTAAGCCGCCGGCTCGATGTAGCGGGGGAACGCCGGCGTCGGCGCTGGCAGCGTCGTGCCGGGCGCGATCCGCTTCTCGCCGCCGAGCATCGCGAAATTGCGCTCAGCTGCGGGGATGCCGAGGCTGTCGAGCAGCAATCCTGATGCGGTCGGCATCGCCGGCTGGGCCAGGATCGCGATCTGGCGCACGACCTCGGCGGTGACATAGAGCACCGTCTTCTGCCTGACAGGATCAGTCTTGGCGAGCGCCCACGGTGCCTCGCCCGCGAAATAACGGTTGGCTTCCGCGACCACGGCCCACACGGCATTGAGCCAGTGATGGATCTGCTGTGTCGCCATCGCCTCGCGCGAGGCGGCGATCATGCCGTCGGCCATCGCCAGGATCGCCTTGTCGTTATCGCTGAACTCGCCGGGCTCCGGCAGCACGCCGCCGAGCTGCTTGGCGATCATCGACAGCGAGCGCTGCGCGAGGTTGCCGAGATCGTTGGCGAGATCGGCATTGATGCGTGCAACGATGGCTTCATGGTTGTAGTTGCCATCCTGGCCATAGGAGACCTCGCGCAGGAAGAAATAGCGCATCTGGTCGACGCCGTACTGGTCGGCGAGATTGAAGGGGTCGACAACGTTGCCGACCGACTTCGACATCTTCTCGCCCCTGTTGAACAGGAAGCCGTGCGCATAAACCCGCTTTGGCAGCGCAATGCCTGCCGACATCAGGAATGCCGGCCAGTACACGGCGTGAAAGCGGATAATGTCCTTGCCGATGATGTGCACGTCGGCCGGCCAGTAGCGCCAGTTCTTGTCGCTTTCGTCGGGGAAGCCGACGCCAGTGATGTAGTTGGTCAGCGCGTCGACCCAGACATACATCACATGCGCATCGTCGCTCGGCACCTTCACGCCCCAATCGAAAGTGGTGCGCGAGATCGAGAGATCGCGCAGGCCGCCTCTCACGAAGCTCACCACCTCGTTCTTGCGCGAGTCCGGGCCGATGAATTCAGGATGGTCCGCGTAGAGCTTCAGCAGCTTGTCCTGATAGGCCGACAGGCGGAAGAAATAGCTCTTCTCCTCAACCCATTCGACCGGCGTGCCCTGCGGTCCCAGGCGTACACCATCCTCGTTCAGGCGCGTCTCGTCCTCGGCGTAATAGGCCTCGTCACGCACGGAGTACCAGCCCGAATAGGTGTCGGCGTAGATGTCGCCATTCGCTTCCATGCGCCGCCAGATCTCCTGGCTCGAGCGATGGTGCTGTTCCTCGGTGGTGCGAATGAAGCGGTCGAACGAGACGTTCAGCCGCTGGTCCATCTCCTTGAAGCGGTTGGCATTGCGGGTCGCGAGTGCGGACGGGGACAAGCCCTCGTTCTGCGCAGTCTGAACCATCTTCTGGCCGTGCTCGTCAGTGCCAGTCAGGAAGAACACATCCTTGCCGTCGAGCCGGGCGAAGCGCGCCAGCACGTCGGCTGAGATCGCCTCATAGGCGTGGCCGATATGCGGGCTGCCGTTGGGATAGGCAATGGCGGTCGAGATGTAGAAGACGTTGTCGCGCGCGGGGGCGGCAGCGGGCACTTTTCCTGGCGCTGCGGCCACGCGGTTCGGCGCCTTGGGCTTTGACTCTTTAGGGCTCACGGCCTTCGGCGGCGCCGCGACGGGAGCCGGCGCGGCAACCACGGCGGGGGCGCTCACCCCTGCCTTCTTGGCCAGAGCCTTGGCGGGCTTTTTGGCGGCCTTCTTGGACGCGACTTTCTTGGTCACGGCCTTCTTGGCAACCTGCTTCTTGGCAGCTTTCTTGCCCGCCTTCTTCGCCGTTTTTGACGCGCTCTTCATGCCCTTCTTGGCAGCGGGCTTTGGGGTCTTCCTGACCTTCTTGGCGGCCTTGCGCGCCTGCGCTTTCACAGCCTTTTTCGCGGCCTTCTTAGTGGGCCTCTTTGCGGTCTTCTTGCTGCTCTTGGCCTTGGCGGCTTTCTTAGCGCGTGTTGCCACGACGAATTCCTTTACCGGCTTCTCGAAATTTGGAAACGAACTGCGCCTAGCGCGTTGCGTCCGCCAGCCAGCCGAACACCGAGAAAACCAAGGGCTTTCGCTCCAGATTGTAGGTTTCGGTGTCGCGCGCGGCGCGGACGATCTTTTCCCATACCTCGCTCAAGCGCGCAAGGCGCGGCAGGTTCTGATTGGCATTGGCTTCGTCTTCATGCAGGCGATCCGCGATCCAGCGATCGACGCCGTCGACGAAGGCGGCAAGCGCCACGCGATCGCTGGTGCCAAGGGATTCGCCAAGCGTGTGCAGATCACGCGGATCGACCTCCGGCAGCCGCGCCAGCATCGCCGCCGTGCGCTGCTGGAGCTTCAGCGCGTCGCCGCCGAGTAGCGTCAGCGCGCGTGAGACGCTGCCCTCGGAGGCCTCCGCTGCCTCGCGCAATGCCAAATCGGTCGGCGCGATGCCGGCGGCCGCAGCTGCTGCGCCAAGGACCTGGTCGGTTGTCAGTGCTCGCAAACGCAGCTTGCGGCAACGCGACTGGATGGTGGCGAGCACGCGCGCCGGCGCGTGGCTCACCAACAGGAACAGCGATCGCTGCGGCGGCTCCTCGAGGATCTTGAGCAGCGCGTTCGCAGCATTGGGATTGAGCTCATCGACGGTATCGACGATGCAGACGCGCCAACCCTCCGCTGCAGCCGTCGAGCCGAAGAACGCGATCGTCTCGCGGGTCTCGTCGACCGTGATGACCGTGCGCATCACGCCACGGTCGTTGGCGGTGCGCTCCAGCGTCAGCAAGCCGCCATGAGAGCCGGCCGCGACCTGTCGCGCCACAGCGTGATCAGGATCGATGGCGAGGTCTTCGGCGGACTGCACGGCCGCCGCCAGCGGCTGGCCGTGAGCGAGCACAAAGCGCGCCATGCGATAGGCCAGCGTTGCCTTGCCGATGCCTCGAGGACCGCCGATCAGCCAGGCATGCGGGATGCGCCCGCTGCGATAGGCCGTCAAAAGCGCCATCTCGGCCTCGCGATGGCCGAACAGAAGGCTGGTCTCGCGGGGATGCGGGATCGCGCTCTCGCGCTCGGCCTGACGCGGGCTCATGCCGAGATCACCGAGGCCGGCGTCGGCAGCAGGCGTTCGCACAGCGCTGTCCAGACGCGGCCGGCGACCGTGTCAGGATCGGAATTGGCGTCGATCAGGACGCAACGCGCGGGATCGTCTGCGCCAATCTTGCGATAGGCCTCACGCAGGCCCTGGTGGAAGGCGAGCTTTTCGCTCTCGAACCTGTCAGGCGTTCCGCTGCCGCGCCGCGCTGCTGCACGCGCCAAGCCGATCTCGACCGGCAGATCGAGGATGATGGTGAGATCAGGTTTGAGATCACCGATCGTGACCCGCTGCATCGCGTTGATCAGTCCGGCAGGCACGCTGCCGAGGCTGCCTTGATAGGCTCGCGTCGAGTCGGCGAAGCGGTCGCACAGAACCCAGACACCTTGTTTGAGCGCGGGCTCGATCATCGTGCGGACATGGTCGTCGCGCGCGGCCGCGAATAGCAGCGTCTCGGCTTCGGGCCCGAGTAGCTTGCCCATCCCCGACAACACCAGATGACGCATGATTTCGGCGCCCGGCGAGCCGCCGGGCTCGCGCGTGACCAGGATCCGCAGTCTGGCCGCGCTGAGACGTTCAGCGAGCTTCTTGATCTGGGTGGACTTGCCGGTCCCCTCGCCGCCTTCAAAGGTGATGAAGCGCCCGCGTCCGGACGGCCGCTGTCCCGTGGTCTCACTCATGGTCAGAGCTTCTCGGCGCCTGCGCGGAACATACCGATCACGAGCTCGCTGGCGCCGTCGATCGCGCGCCGCATGGTCGAGCCGGTGCCGATCGCTTCGGCCGCATAGACCGGTGTCTCCACCGCGATATTGCCGCTGCGCCAGACCCTGACCACTCCGACCTGCTGGCCCTCCTTGACCGGTGCGCGCACGGGACCGCTATAGACGATACGCGCGATCAGCTTGTCGCCGCCGCTCTTGTGCACCATCACCTTCACCGGCTCTTTCGCGAGGAGCTTCACCGAGCGGCTCTCGCCGCCAAAAACCTTGGCGTAGCCGACGGGCTGGTCGGCCGCGATCAGAGTCCGACTCTCGAAATTGCGAAAGCCCCATTCCAGCATCTTCTTGGCTTCAGTGGCACGATCCTCGATATCTTCAAGCCCGTTGACGACGACGATCAACCGCGTGCCGTTCTGCACCGCCGAGCCGACCATGCCATAGCCGCCTTCCTTGGTGTAACCCGTCTTGAGGCCGTCAGCGCCTTCCATCGAATTGAGCAAGGGATTGCGGTTGGGTTGCCTGATCTTGTTCCAGGTGAACTCCTTCTCGCCGAACAGTTTGTAGAACTCCGGGAAGTCCAGGATGATGTGACGCGCGAGCATGCCGAGCTCACGTACCGTCATCTTGTTGCCAGGGTCGGGCAAGCCGTTGGAATTGGCAAAGGTCGACTTGGTCAGGCCGAGCTCCCGGGCGCGCTTGGTCATGAAGTCCGTGGCAAAGATCTTCTCGTTGCCGGCGATGCCTTCGGCGAGCGCGATGCAGGCGTCGTTACCGCTCTGGATGATCGCGCCGTGCAGGAGATCGTCGACCGAGACCTTGCTGTTGATGGCCGCAAACATGGTCGAGGTGCCGGAAGGGGCCCCGCCCCTGCGCCAGGCATTCTCGCTGATCCGGTATTCGTCGGTCAGCTTGACGTCGCCTTTCTTGATCGCGTTGAACACGACCTCCGCGGTCATGAGCTTCATCATGCTGGAGGGCGCACGCAGCTCATCGGCGTTCTTCTCGAACAGCACACTGCCGCTGGAGGCCTCGATCAGGATCGCCGTGGGGGCGTCGCCGTCGAAGCCGGTATCTTCGGCCTTCTTGGCGCCCTGGACGCTCTGGTTGGCGGCGTAGAGCACCCCACCCCAGCTGAGGCTGACGGCAAGCGCCGCCGCGACCAGCCCGCGCGCCAGCACTCCGGCTGTGAACCTGATGTGGCGGAGCGGGATGAAACGAAATGCCATGGCGAAGCCCTGAGAGCGGCGTTCTAACAAACGGAACCGGCGCGAACAACACGAGGAACGGTGCCTGCGCCGAGATTGCACGATTCTCGCCGCATCCCTATCGTGGCACCTCATCTTTCCTGACCAAATCCCTGAAACAAGGCGGAAAAGCGATGTCCACGACTCGTGTGATCAAGGCCAACGGGATCGACCTCTTCATCCGCGAAGCCGCCGGCCAGGGACCGCTGGTGGTGCTGTGCCATGGCTGGCCGGAACTATCATATTCGTGGCGACATCAGATCTCGGCGCTGGCGGCCGCCGGCTTTCACGTCGTGGCCCCCGACATGCGCGGCTTCGGCCAAAGCGCGGCGCCGCCGGACGCTGCCGCCTATTCGATCTTCAACCTGGTGGGCGACGTCGTCGGCCTGGTCCAGGCACTCGGCAAGACCAAGGCAATGGTGGTCGGCCACGATTGGGGCGCTCCGGTCGCCTGGCATGCGGCTCTGTTTCGTCCTGACATCTTCACGGCCGTCGCAGGCCTGAGCGTGCCGCCACCGTTCCGCGGACGCGGCCGGCCGCTCGAGCTGCTGCGCCAGGGCGGCATCACCAATTTCTACTGGCAGTATTTCCAGGCGCCTGGTGTCGCCGAGGCAGAGTTTGAGCAGGACGTCGCCCGCACCATGCGGACCCTGCTGGGCGGGCGCGGTCTTGCCGATCCTGACGCCGCAATGTTCGTGCAGGAGGGTAAGGGCTTTCTCGACCATGCGAGCGCTGACGAGCCGCTACCGCCGTGGCTCAGCGAAGACGATCTTGCCCATTTCACTGAAAACTTCCGCAAGTCCGGCTTCCGCGGCGGGCTGAACTGGTATCGCAACATCGACCGCAATTGGGAGCTGACCGCGCCCTGGCAGGACGCGCAGATCCACCAACCCTCGCTCTTCATCGCCGGCGCGCAGGATGCCGTCATCACGGGCCTGATCGGCGCCAAGCGCGTCAACGAGCTGGAGCGCGTGTTGCCCAACCTCACGCGAAAGCTGATCATCGAGGGCGCCGGACATTGGGTGCAGCAGGAGCGGCCCGACGAAGTCAACGCCGCGCTGGTCAGATTCCTGCGCGAAGCATCGTCAGCCTAGGCAGCACCGCGCAATCGACGATCAATACAGGCCGCGGCCGGTCAGGATGCTGCGGGCCTCGGCTGCGCCGTCGTCTGAGGCGGAACGACCGTTATCGGAGGCATAGCGGCCCTCCTCGTCGTAGGACACCTGGCGGACATTCTGGAGTGCCCGGCCGCGGCTGCGGCTCGAGGCCGACATCTCCGAGGTCGCATTGATCGAGGCAACGTCCGCTGAAGTATTGCCCAAGCTGTAGGGCCGCCCTTCCGGCATCGGGACTTCGCCTCTGAAGGCACCGCGGTTCGACGAGGGCAGCTCCGGCACGAACGGCCGCGCCGACGCGACCCGGACCATCGAGGGTGACGGCGCCGGCACACCGGTGCGCAGGGTCGCCATCAGCTGGCGGTCATCCGAGCCTTCCAGCGGCGCCCGGCCGACATATTCGACGCGGACCTTGGCGACGCCATTGCCTTTGAATTCAAGGAGTTCGGCGGCTTTGTTCGAGACGTCGATGAGGCGATTGCCGTGATAAGGACCACGGTCGTTGACGCGAACGATCAGCGACTTGCCGTTGGAGAGATTGGTCACCCGCGCATAGGACGGCATTGGTAGGGTCGGATGGGCCGCAGTCAGCGAGCCCATGTCGAAGACCTCGCCATTGGCGGTCAGGCGGCCGTGGAAATCATCGCCGTACCAGGACGCCATGCCCTCGGCCCGGTAGTTGACATCCTCCTCCGGCACGTAGGTCCGGCCCGCCACCACATAGGGTTTGCCGACGCGATAAGTGCCGCCGCCCTTGGGCACGGGCTCGCCCCAGCCGACGACCCGCGGGCTCGACGACACGCCGTATTTGGGATCGACCCGGCTGGCGAACTTGTTGGACGAGGCGCAATTGGCGAGCGCTAGGCAGGAGCCGACCACCGCAACGCACCGCGCGGCCCGCACCACCGAATCTGACCGTCGGATCCCCATTCGCCCCAAATACCATTTCGCCGGAGACGAACCTAACCCGCTTTGCTGCGGGGGTACCCTCCGGACCTCAAAGCTCCGAGCGGCCCACCACCGTCCCGGAGACGGTAACGATAACGCAACCCGAACACGGCGGAAATGGGGAGCCCACGACGTACGCACCGGCATGGTAAACAGGACGTTCGCAATTCTCCGTTGATCTACGGGGCGCGAGGGCCACGGCACCGGCTCGTCTGTGCCAGTCCCGCACAAGCTGTTGCGCCAAAAGCTCACTCCACCCCCGATATCGCTGGCTTCAGCGGAATTCTTTTGACTGTGCAAGGTCGCCCGCGTCTTCTCGCGTGCAGGGGCGGGATTGGAATTTAACGATGATCGAGACGGTTTCGGCACTGATGGGTCTGGTAAGCGCGGGGATTTTCCTGGCCCATGCGTTTGAAGGCTACCGCACGAGGGCCTGAAGGCACTCGCGCGCCCGACATTGCATCACCTCTTCACAGCGGCACGTTCGGACAATTTTAACAAATCCGGTCGAGCATCGAGGACGAGAGCAGCAGGTGTCCCATGCGCAAACATGACCTCGTATCCGATGGCTTTCTGGCATTGACCGCAGGCGGTCTGGTCCTGCTCTGCTCGAGCCTCGTGGCGCTGGCCTTCGGCTAATCCTCCAACCACCCTTTCACATTTTCAGATCGCTGCGCCATTGCAGCATGCGGGATAACCCCGCTCGCTTTTAGTTGATTGAATTTTCGTGTTCGGCGCCTCGACCAAATTTCGAGAGGCCACCACCGAGCAAGGCGACGAACATGCTAGCCGAGAAATTCATGCTGGTTCTGGAATCGCTGATCCGCGGCAGCCGGAGCTACCCGGACGGAAGCCCACGGGTCATCAGCACCGCTGCGCACGTCCCGGTGACCCTGCCGAGCCGCAAATAGCCCGCCACGCGCTTGCCTCTCAGCGCAAGCCCAAGGGAGAGCTGCGATAGAGGCTGTCGCGCGCTTCACCCAGGCAGACGAAGCTGCCGTCAAACCCCTGGCCATACAGCTTCTGTGCCTTGCGGTAATAGACGCCCTTCCTGAAATCCAGCCACACCACCTTGTCGCCGGGGCAATGGCGCTGGGCTTGCTCCTCATAGCGAAATGGCGTCAGGGGCGTCGCCCTCACCTCTGCGGCCTTGCCGGCACCTATGATCACCGCGCTTGCAAGCGCGATCCTTCCGAGCTGTTGGCCAAAGCCGCTGCGCAGCACTGTCTGCCTCCCAAGCATCGCCGCCGTCAATCCGGAACGATAGCATGAGACGACGCGGGCTCCAGAAGGCGAAGCGGCGCGACGTCTTCCTCCGGCCATCGTGGCGGGGTACATGGAAACCAGCGTCACTTCCATCATCGGACCTTGCATGTCGGTAGAGCCTGAAACGACGACCGGCCCCCGCCCGCCCTCGCCGCGCCTCGGCCTGTTGCCGATGATCATCTTCGGGTCGCGCTGGCTGCAACTGCCGCTCTATCTCGGGCTGATCGTGGCGCAATGCGTCTACATCGTGCTGTTCCTGAAGGAGCTCTGGCACCTCGCATCGCATGCGCTCGATCTCACCGAGCAGGAGATCATGATGAGCGTGCTGGCCCTGATCGACGTCGTGATGATCTCCAACCTGCTGGTGATGGTGATCGTCGGCGGCTACGAGACTTTCGTCTCCCGCCTCGACCTCCAGGGCCATCCCGACGAGCCGGAATGGCTCGGCCACGTCAACGCCAGCGTGCTCAAGATCAAGCTCGCGATGGCGATCATCGGCATCTCCTCGATCGCGCTGCTGCGCACCTTCATTGAGGCGGGCAACCTCGGCTCGAGCCGCGCCAGCCTCACCGAGAATGGCGTGATGTGGCAGGTGCTGATCCACATCACCTTCGTCGCCTCGGCGATCGGGATCGCCTTCGTCGACAGGTTCAGCGATACGTCCACGCGCAAGCACCAGGAGGAGTGACGCGGCGATCGGTATCAAGCCTGGCGCGATGTGGCTTCGAGCTGCGCCAGCGCCTGGTGCAGGCACTCCTGAATCTTCTGCGCGACCTGCTCGCGCGAAATGCCCTTCGCGGCGAGATCGCTCGTGACCTGGTTCAGGGTCTCGTCCATCGTCAGACTGTCGGTCACCAGCTTCGTCGCGTAGCCCGCGGCGGCATCGCCGCTGAGCCCCAGCTCGCCGGCGGCCCACAGTCCGAGCAGCTTGTTCGACCGGGCCGCGGCCTTGAACATGAGCTCTTCGTCATGGGCGAATTTGGCCTCGAAACCCTGCTCGCGCTTGTCGAACGTGGTCATGGGCAGCTCCATTTGCACCATAACCAAATCTTCCGACTGAAGACGGGCGCCGTCAAGCTGCCGCGAGGAGCTCAGGGCCCTCAGGCCTTTGCTGCGGCCGCCTCGCGTGCCAGCCGCTCGGCCTTTAGCCGCTCGCGATTGGCGTAAAACGCCTTCTGCGCCTCCTCATGGTCGCGCATGGCCTTCTCGGCCTCGATCCGGCGAGCCGCATCGCGCGCCTGGCGCTGTTCGGGTGTCAGGGGTTTGCGTCGGAAGGAAAGGTCTTCAGTCATGGCAAGACAACGCGCCGGTGACGGGAAGGTTCCACCTCGCGCCTGCCTGCCGGCCAGTCTGCCCCAACGCATCGAAAACAACCCCATGCACAGTAGCGCGGCCCTGTCGAATCAAGGCGTTACGCCTCGTCTCGCAAAATCGTTTGACGCGTCGGGCAAAACAGTGACAAAATGCGATTATTCCGAATTGACCGCCGAGCCCGTTGCGGCGTGGGTCACCTCAGCGAGATCGTGATCTGGCTGATATTGGCCGCAAGCTCGAGCCCTGCTTTCGGGCCTTGCAGGATCATGGTGACGCCCTTCTCGTTGCGGAGGTGAACGCCGTTGACGCCGCCGACGAGTGCAAAACCGCCGCCGACGGAGCTGTAGGTGCCGGCGAAGTCGCTGACGTCACGGATGTCAGAAGCCCAGCCATCGAGGCGTCCGACCGTGATGCCAGCCGTGATGCCGAAGCTCAGGCCGGTGATCCTGAAGGGGTAGGTCTTGCCGCGATAGATCAGCACGCCGCGGCCGGCGCCGCCGCCGAGCAGCAGGCCGGCCTTGACGATCCTGGCCCGGACCTGGCCAGCGGCCTGCGCGAAGGATGGGCTCGCCGGCGCCGCCAACGCGATCGCAAGCAGGAGAACCGCAATCAGACGGAAGGCAAAACGGCGAGCGGCGGTACGCCATTCAGGGTTTTGCGGCATCGATCTTCTTCCAGGTCTCATCAGGATCGAACAGCGTGGTGCGCTCGGCGATGAACTCGGTGCGCTTGCCGAGATCCTTCTGGTAGACGGTGCCGGCATGATTGACGAGGAAGGTCATCACGCCGGAATTGCCGTATTCGGCCGGCCAGGCGATCAGCCCGAAGCCGCCGATCATCTTGCCTTTGACGACGTAGTTGAGCGTGCCGCCAGGCGCATCGCGCCCCTGCCCCTTGAGGATGTGGAAGTAGTAGCCGTGATAAGGCGTGGGTCCGACGTCGCCGGCACGATAGCCCTCCTTCGAGGCCTCGGCCGCCAGCGCGCCGAGCGGGCTCGGATCGCTGTCGTCGCGCCAGAACAGACCGTCCTTCTTGCCGGGCGACGAGACGAAGTGCTGGGCATAGACGCCGACGCCTTCGCCGCGGTCCTTGTCGGCATATTCGTTCTGCGCATCGACATAGGCGAGCGCGGTCTGGATCGCGTCGAGCTCGTTGCGGCCGATGCGCCGGCGAAGCACTTCGATGCGGCCCTCATTCGTATCGAACTCCCAGCCTGCCCTGGTGTTGACCAGCGGAATCGGGAACGGGAAATCGTCCGGTCCCAGCATCAAGGTCGCGGTCTTGTTGCCCTCCGCCTTGATGCCATGCTTGGTGTCGTACATCGACGAGAAGCGCGCGCGGATGTCCTTGTCGGCGACCTCGTCGCCTGACGAGACGATGTCGTCGGCAGCCCTGCCAAGCACCTTCAGTATATCTTTCGGGCCAGCCTTGACGGCCGCGGCGAGTGCTGCGGCCGCATCCTCCGGGGATTTGTACGACTCCTGCGCCAGTGAGGGCGTGGCGAACAGAGCGAGTGCGATCACGCCGGGCCGGATCGCACGATGGAACGATGTCACGCCGCTCATGGCACCACCTCCGCAGGGATCTTCGCGCCGCCGGCGAGCCAGTCGCGGTAGGTGCGGAATGTCAGCCCGAGCTTTTCGTAATAGACGCGCAGATAACCGTCGCTGCCGCGGGTCACCGCGTCGGGCATCACCTGCTCGACCTCCTGCGCCATCACGCCGACATAGGCCTTGTCGCTGCCGAGATAGCTGAAGCGGTAATAGCCGAGCCCGCTCGCGAGATGGCCGAGCAGGACGATGTCGTGCTTCAGCGCGATATCGGACCGCCGGCCACCACCGCCGCCTCCGCGGCCTCCTCCGCCGCCGCCCCCTCCACGCGCGGCCATTCCACCGCCACCGCCGCGCCCGGCCATGCTCGGTCCGCCGCCGCCACCGCGCGGCATGCTCGCCATGCTCGCGCTTCCGCGTGCGGATGCCGCGGCGGCCGAGCGGCCGGACGAGACGTTCATGGCGCCGCCGCGATTGCCGCCGCCACCGCGGTTGGAAGCGGCTCCGCCGCCGGCACGATTAGCTGCCTTCGCGCGGTCGCCGCCGCCCTTGTTGCCGCCCTTGGCACGATCACCGGCGCCGGCACGATCACCGCCGCCAGGCCGATCGCGTGTCCCCGCGCTCGCACGATCGCCTGCACCGGCACGATCTCCACGGTTGCCGGCACCGCCGCGATCACCAGGGCCGCCACGATCGCCTGCACGGTCACCGGCACGATCACCCGCTCGATCTCCTGCACGATCACCCGCGCGACCCTGGTCCGGACGCAGCACCTGGTTGCCGTCGCGGCCGCGGAAATCCATGCGGTCCGACGCGCCCGCCCTGATATTGTTGTTTCCGAAGCGCTGCTGGACGTTGGCGTTGTTGTAGCGCACGCCGCCACGATGCGCCGGATTGTGCTGCCAGCCACCGCCGTTGATGTTGGTGGTGCGATGATTGACGTAGACGTTGCGGTTACCCCAATTGCAGCCGCCGCCCCAGTAATTGCCCCAGCGCCCGATCGCCCATGCGGTACCGAAGGCGAGGCCGGCTGCGACCACGCCTGCGCCGATATAGGACGGGTAGCCCCAGTAATAAGGCGGATATTCCGTATAAGGCCAGGTGCCGTAGACCGTCGCCGGATCGTAATATGGCACGTACATCTCCGCAGTATTGGCCTGCTGAATGACGACGACGTGCTTGCCTTCCTGGGACTGGACGCTGACCTTCTGCTGCTTGGTGGTGACGAGCTTTTTGTTGTCATAGGCCTTGTTGCGCAAGCGCTGGATTGCGTCCATCACGTCGGGCTGCTGGGCGAGAAAGGCGTCGCCGAGCTTCTGGGTCCATTCGAGTTGGTCGCTCATCATGGTCAGAACAGAAGCCGTGCTGGCCAACGCCTTGATGCTGTCGTCCCAGGCCTGCTTCTCGACTTCGGTCTTCAGCGCATCGCCCTTGAGGCTCTTGCGCTCCTTCAGCCAACGATCGGCCTGCACCACTTCGAGCGGATAGGTCGAGGCTGCCAGCACATTGGCAAGGAGCTCGTCGGGATAGAGCGCGATCGGCGCGACCAACGCCTCAAGCTGCTCCGGTTTCAGCAGCTCGGCGGCGGGGGCTGGCGGGGCTGCGGGCTGCGCCTGCGTGGCTGGGGCAGCCGGAGCCGCCGGCGTCGTGGCCTGAGCCATTGCAGCGGCCGGGACCGCCACCATCAGCGCAAGCGTCATCAGGATCTTGCCGCAACGAGACATCACGACCTCCACAGAGCTTTCCGTGCGTGACCATCGGGGCCGGGGCATCGGCGTTTGTTGATCGAGATCAACGAAACGGCTCCTCCCGCTGCTGCGAGGCGACAGATCACTCGATCAGTTCCGCCTCCATCAGAAGGCGACTCGGCACGGAGAGTCCGAGTGCATTGGCGGCCTTCATGTTGATGACCAGATCGAACTTGGTGGCGAATTGCACGGGGAGCGCCCGAATTTCGGCGCCGCGCAGAATGCGGTCAACATAGCTGGCACCGTCGCGAAACTGCTGGGTGAGATCGGCGCCATAGGACATCAGGCCGCCATTCACGGCGTAGAAGCGGACGGCGTAGATGGCCGGCACGCGGCGCTGCGCCAGCAACGGAATCGCGATCCCGCTCTGCGCCGCGAAAAATCCGCCGTCCGGCAAGACCACAATGCCGCTCCCGATACGTGCGACTGCATCGATCGCCGCGATGATCTCCGCGCCGCTGCGGACACTGGCACCCGTCACCTTGATGCCCAGACGATTTTCCATCTGGCGCGCGGCCTGAAGGTAATACGGCGCGTATGGCGCCGATTCCGGATTGAACAGGACGGCGGCGTGACTCAAGTCGGGCACCATATCCTTCAGCAGGCTGAGCCACTTCCCGCTCATCGAATGCTCGTAAAGCGAAAAGCCGGTGAGATTGCCGTCCGGCCGCGCCAGATTGGCGACGAGCCCCGTCCCGACCGGATCCGAAAGCCCGACGAAAACGATTGGAATTCTCTGGGTGGCATCGCGTAGCGCCCGGGTCGCCCCTGTACTGGTCGCAAACAGCACATCCGGTCCGGCGGCGACGAGCTCGAGCGCTTCCAATTGCTGCCGCGCCGGATTGGGACCCGGCCAGCGCACCTCGAGCCGGTAGTTCTGGTTGGCGACCCAGCCGAGATCGGCGAGCCCCTGCTGAAAAGCATCGACACGCATCTGTGCACCGGGATCGCCGGCAACATTGCCGGTGAGGACGCCGACCGACGGCATCCTGTCCTGGATCCCGTCTTGGGCTCTTGCAAGGACCGGAAACGCAGCCGCTGCGCCGACCAGCGAGAGGAATTCGCGGCGTCTCATCGTACCCCACCACACTTCGGATGGGCGTCTCCACCCATCTGATTATGACGCACCGCGGAAGGAAACGGCTCTCGCCAGCCGGAAGTCTTGATCGAGATCAAGATACCGCTGATCATCCGCGGAGTGGCAGCCGGATCGTGAATCGTGCTCCGCCCCCCTGTTGGTTGGTCGCGCTGATCGTGCCCTGGTGGGCCTCGACGATGGTTTTCGCGATCGCAAGCCCCATGCCCATGCCTTGAGGCTTGGTGGTGAAGAAGGGATCGAACAATCCGGTGAGATCGGCAGGTGTCACCCCTGGCCCGGTATCGACGACATTGACCTCCGCCTTGCCATCGGTGCGCACGGTCCAGACACTGATCTCGCGCTTCCCGGTGTTCGCGTCGGAGATCGCGTCCATCGCATTGATGATCAGGTTGAGAACGACCTGCTGAAGCTGAATGGGATCACCCCTGACGCGCAGATCGGCCAATACCGGCGTAAAGGTCAGCGTGATCCGGCGTGCACCGGCAACGGCCCTGACAAGGCCGATGGCTTCGCGGACCGTCTCGTTGAGTTCGATTTCCTTGATCTCGAACGGCGTCTTCTTCAGGACACTGCGCAGCCGCCGGATGACTTCGCTCGCCCGCTGATCGTCCCGCCTGATATCGGCGAGGATCAGCCGGATCTCCTTGATGTCGGGTGAATTGCCCTGGAGCATGAGCTCGGCCGTCTCGGTGTTGGTCAGGATCGAGCCCAGCGGCTGATTGAGCTCATGCGCGATCGAAGTCGTCAATTCGCCGACGGCCGAATAGCGGGTGATGTGCGCAAGCTCTGTGAGGCGCTTGCGCGACTCGATCTCCGCAACCACGCGGCGGCGGCGCTCATGTAACAATCCGCTGATCAGGCCGGACTGGACCAGGATGATGGCGGTGATCAGCAACATCTGCCAGCGATAGCGCTCCCAGACGGTCGGCTCGCGAAACAGGATTTCGCTGCCGGGAGGCAGATTGCTTTCGCTGATTCCCCAGCGCTGCAGTTCGCGCCAGTCGTATTTCGGCCGCCCGAAGTCGATCGGCTCGAACTTGATGGCAGACGGTTTCTCGCCTCCGAGAATACGCATTACGGCATCGACCGTCTTGCGGCTGGTGTCGGCCGTGAGCTGCATCGGGCCGCCAACGGTGCCGTCGCCGAAGAAGGGGTCCTGATAGGAGAAGATGGGCGCGTTGGCGACCGCGCGCAGGCTGCGCAAGGCGATATCGCCCTCGTAGACGATGCCCGCGGCGTCGACCGACATCAGCCCCCAGAACAACACGGCATGGGGCGGAAGCTTGGCCGCGCGTGCGAGCATCTCCTCGAACGAGAGGTCCGAATACCAGACGAGGTCGACACGGTTTTCCAGCGGCTTCAATTCCCGCTTCAATGCGTCGGTCCAGAATTTCTCGAGCGGCGATGCTCCGATCACGATGGCGACGGTTTTGGTGTCCGGCAAGACACGCAGGATCGTGTTGAACACGGCCATAAAATCGAGATGGGCCGACACAACGACGTCGTTATCGGTGAGATCGGCGCGGTCCACCAGCCGATCCTCGACCACGGTCAGCACCATCGGCGTGTCGGGAAAAAGCGTCGCGCGATAACGCTGCGCAAACCGCGCCGCTGGAGCGCCGATGGCGAGTACGATGTCGGGCGGCGCGCCCTCGTAAAGCGAATGCAGATACGCGACGAAGGGCGCTTCCGGGCCGCGATTGTTGAAACGCGCGCTGAGCAGCGTGTGCTCCTGGATGTCGAGCGGCCATGTCGATTGCTGCTCGAGCCCTGCCTTGATGCTCCGCGCATACTCGCTCCAGGGGCGGAATTCGCGGCCGAAGGAATGCAGCACGAGCACCCGCTTGAGCTCGCCGCGCGCACTGCGCTGGGCGGCATCGGCGCTGCCGGGGAGAACGCAGGCGAGTAACAGGCCGAGTCCGAGCCACGGTGCCCAAGCCGCCCGCAGCTTGACCGAGGCCCTGGATTTGCGCCCGCTCATTTCGCCTCCGCCGGCGGCCTTTCCAGCCGCTTCTGGCCACAATTCTAGCGGGAATTGCGGAACTCCAACAGGCCGCAAAGCTGATTCAATGACCGCTCAACACCAGCGTCTTGATGGGCATCAGCAAGGCCTGGATGCGCAGCAGCAGCGCATGCACGAGGCCCACGCCATCGACGACGTGGAGCGCGATCGCCCGGCCGGTGCTGGTATGCGCCGCAGAGATTTCCTCGTGATTGCTGGTGTAGGCGTTGACGATGCAGCTGCTGCCGGGCGTCACGCCGTCGAGACCGTTCTTGTACAGCGGCTCGAGGAACGCCAGGATCGTGCCAGGCTTGGGACCGTTCTGGGCTTCGATCAATTGCTGGCCACCCTGGAACTGGCCCGCCGCGATATAGTCCTGCACGCTCGTGATGACCATGGGAATGATCACCCAGGGCTTTGAGATGCAGGCAGCTTCCGCAACCATGCCTTCCTTCAACACGCCCGCCTCGATCTGGCCGAAGCCGGCCTGGAGCGCGGTCTTGCCCGCGCCATCGGGGATGAGAATGCCGGCCGGCCGCATGATCTGCGCGACAAGGTCGCCGGGACGAAGGAAGAATTGCTCGACCCGCCCGTCGACGCCTGCGCGGATCGTGGTCTTGTCGAGATCAACCTGGGCTTGATCGAGCGCGGCCTCGGCGCTCGCCTTCTGCGCCGGGAGCAGCGTCGAGACTTGCAAGCTCGCCGTCTGCTTGGCCGCGGTAGCTGCGTCGATCCCCGCCTGGCGCTGATCGACCAGCACCTTGAGCTTGTCGATGTCACGTTGCGGCACGATGCCAGGGTTGCGGCTCTGAAGCTCGCTCTTGACGTCGAGCTCGTCCTTGGCCTGCTGATAATTGGCCTTGGCTTCCTGGATCTGCGCTTCCGCCTTGACCACGTCGGATTGCGCCGACGTCATTGTAGCGTCGATCTCGGCGACCTTTCGCTTGGCCGTTTCAAGGGCTGCCTTCTGCCTGGAGCTGTCTAGCGTGAACAGCACGTCGCCCTTCTTCACGCTCTGGCTGAAGGTGACCTTCACCTCCTCTACTCGCCCCGATCCTTCAGGCAGGATCGGCACGGTCCGGTAATAAAGCGTTGCCGCGTCCGTTGCGGGATGGAAATAGAAGATTATGGTGATCAGCGAAATCGTCAGCATGAGGCACCCGGTGATGCCCCAGCGCAGCTCGTACCAGACCGAGAAGAAGGTGATCTCCTTGCCGAACCGCTTGCCCTGCCGGTAACGCCGGTAGAGATAGTCCGGCAGAATCGTCACCAGTGAGCAAATCATGAGCTCAAGCATGACTGTGCTCCTTCTTGGCAGCATCCTGAGCGCCCGCGGGGGCCGGCGCAGGACCGGCCTCTGCCAGTCCGCCATCCTGACCGGGCGTGGAGTCCGCAATCTTCTCGACGGAGTCCGCGATGCTGCGCAGCGGTGTTCCGAAGTCGGGGAGGTCGATCAGCGCGAGCAGGAGGCCGGCGACCCAGAAGATGTGCATATGGGTGAACAGCGAGATCAGGCCGAGCACGGCCACGAACTCGAACTGGAGCTTCTGCGATTTATGCGCCATCCGCTCCGGGAGGCTGTGCAGCCGCCAATAGAGCGTACCGACCCATAGCAGGGTGCCGATCAGGAAGATCCCCATCACCACCATCAGCGTGTCGGTCCCGCTTCCCGGCGCGAGATAGAACGGCAGATGGTGCGGCGCCATCGGATTCAGCTGATCGCTCATTGTCTCTCCAGACTACGTGCTCTTGCGGCACTGTGTTCAGGCAGCTTCCTCGTTTGCTTGATTTGAATCAAGGGAATACCCCTCGCCGGACATAGCCTCTTGTGACCACTGATTGGATCATCACAGGGAGCCGCTGCATGTCCGGCCTTGACGATCTCATTCCCGACGCCGCCCAGATCCGCAAAGAGGCCGCCCTCAAGGAGGCCGAAAAGGCCGAGGAATATGTCCGCCTCGCCACCGCCGCGGAGGCCGAAAAGCGCGCGCTGATCGAGCGCCTGAGCAAGCCCTCCGGCAAGAGCGAGGAGGAGAAGATCAAGCTCGCCGCGACCATCATCCAGCGCGCGGTACGAAACGGCCTCACCGAGGTGATGGTCTATCGGTTCCCGAACTCGCTCTGCACCGACAAGGGTCGCGCCATCAACCAGATGGAAAAAGGCTGGGAGGCTACGCTGACCGGGATCCCGAAGGAGATCTTCCAGCTCTGGACCGACTATCTGAAGCCGCGCGGCTATCGCATCGCTTATCAGGTCATCGATTTTCCGGGCGGCATGCCCGGCGATATCGGCGTGACCATTTCATGGGACGACGAGTGACGACACTTGAAAGGATAAGGACAGGCATGGCCAAGAACGAGCCCGCGGAGCAAATGAAGCGCAAGGCCTATGAGAAGGAGCTCGAAAAGCTCCAGGTCGAGCTCTGCCACCTTCAGGAATGGGTCAAGGCGCAGAAGCTGAAGGTGATCGTCATTTTCGAAGGGCGCGACGCCGCCGGCAAGGGCGGGACCATCAAGGCCCTGACGGAAAAGGTGAGCCCGCGCGTCTTCCGTGTTTGCGCCCTGCCCGCTCCTTCCGACCGGCAAAAATCCCAGCTGTTCATGCAGCGCTATATCGAGCAGTTTCCGGCTGCCGGCGAGATCGTGATCTTTGATCGTAGCTGGTACAACCGCGCCGGCGTCGAATATGTCATGGGCTTTTGCTCGCCGGTCGAGCACAAGCGCTTCCTGGAACTGTGTCCGCTGGTCGAGAAATTCGCGGTGGACGCCGGGATCATTCTAATCAAGCTGTGGCTCGAGGTGGGAATGGAGGAGCAGGAGCTTCGCTTCAAGGCGCGCATCGAGGATCCGCTGCGACAGTGGAAGCTGAGCCCGATGGACACCGAATCGTTCGGTCGCTGGTACGACTACTCACGCGCCCGCGACATGATGTTCGAGGCGACTGACACCAAACATGCCCCATGGCGACTGATCCGCTCCGACGACAAGCGACGCGCCCGCCTCAACGTCATCTCACACATCCTGCAAACGATCCCGTACAAGAAGGTGAAGCGCGACAAGGTCAAGCTGCCGCCGCGTTCGCACAAGGGGCGCTATAACGACCAGGCCAGCCTGCGCGGGCTGAAATTCGTCGAAGAGCGATATTGACGCGCGCGATCGGCACATGAAAACGGGCTGCGGTGACGCAGCCCGTTTTGCTTGTCGTAAGCCTTGGGCTATTTCAGCCGGATCGTGACGCCACCGACCGCGGCTGACACCTCCGCGCCGACCTTCGGCCCGCTGAGCTGAAGGATCACGCCATTGCCGTTCTGCAACTGCACGGCGCCGGCGCCGGCAGCGACGGCCCCACCCGCTCCGCCCGCGGCATAGGAGCCTTCGATCGACTGCGGTCCCTTCAGATTGAGCGCGCGTCCAACCAGCTTCGTGGTCGAGGCGCCGATCGTGAAGCCGACGCTCATCCCCGATACCGTGAAGGGGTATTTGTGGCCCCTGTAGAGCAGCACGCCCTCTCCACCGCCGATGCCGACGATGAAGCCGCCCTTGGTAAAGACGACGGCGACCTGGCCGGTGTCGGCATGTGAAGGCGTGCTGACACCCGCAACGATCGCAAGCGAAGCGACCAGGACAGCTCCGACAGTCAATTTTCTCATAGCGCTTTTCCCCTTTTGTTTACTGCGCCAGCAGCATTGCGAAGTAGCCGAAAATCGTCAGCAGGATGCCCGAGACGGCATAGCCGACCGGGAAGCCGATCCAGGGCACGGAGCTCTGGATCTCGACCGCGGCCTCGCGGCACGGGCCCGAATGCGACCGCGCGCCGGCAACGCCACCCATCAGCACCGCCGGGTTGATCTTGAAGACGTGGAAGCCGATCGCCCAGACGATGAATGGCGGGATCGTGCAGGCGATGAAGCCGACGATGAAGATCTTCAGGGCGATCGCGCCGGTCAGCTGCGATAGCAGTCCCGCGCCGGCATTGACGCCGACGATGGCGACGAAAACGACCAGGCCGAGATCCTCGAGCACATTGCGCGCGGCATTCGGCGTGTTACCGAAGAATCGCAGCCGCGACACCGCTGAGGACACGATCACGCCCGACAGCAGCAGGCCGCCGGCGTTGCCGAGGCCGACCTTGGCGCCGAAGGCAGGAAATTCGACCATGCCGATCAGGAAGCCAATGATCATGCCGACCGCCAGGGTCAGCAGGTCGGTCGAGGTGTTGGTCCGCGCGATGCGGCCCCACATCTCGCCGAGCTCATTGACGGCTCCCTTGAGGCCGACCACGGAAACGATGTCCATTCGCTCCAGCTTGGTCCTGAGACCGGCCGGAATTTGCACCCCGCCGCGCTCGACCTTGGTGACCTGCAATTGGCCTGCGATCGCGGTGTCGCGGAAGGATTCGAACGTGCGGCCCACCATGTCCTTGTTCGTGATCAGGATTTCCGCCTGATCCATGGGAATGCCGAGCGTCTTGGCATCGGCAACCTCAGGCCCGATCAGGCCCATCTTGTCGGTCAGGCTCTCGGTCGAGCCGCCGAGTGCGACGACGTCGCCCTTCTGCAGCACGAAGTCCGGATCGGCACCCTGGGGCTCGCCGTTGCGTCCGACATTGACGATCCGGTATTCCGGATTCATCGCCCGGAACTTGGCGATGCTGATGCCGGCTGCCGCCGGATTTTCCAGCCGATAGGCGCGCAGGCCGAACTGGCGATAGCCGGTCAGGCCGCCGCCTTCGAGATCCTTGACGCCGAACTCCTGCTCATACTGCTTGGCGGCGGCCTTGGCGTCGACGCCCCACCAGCGCGGCAGATATTTGCAGATCAGGATGATGCCGACGGTGCCCCAGATATAGGTGATGCCGTAGGACAGCGCGATCATGCCGGACGCTTGCTCGGGCTTCATGCCTTCCGGCAGCTTGACCACGCCCGAGGTGATTGCCTGCTCGGCCGAACCAATCGCCGCCGACATGGTCTGCGATCCCGCCAGCATGCCGCCGGCAGCACCGACAGGCAGATCGAACATTCTTGCGCCGATCACCACCAGCCCAAGGCCGAGGATGCTCGATACCAGCGCGAGAATGCAGAATTTGAGGCCGTCACCCCTAAGGCTGTTGATGAAGGACGGTCCGACGCGCAAGCCGACGCCGTACATGAAGAGATAGTAGAACAGGCTCTTGACAAAATTATTCAGCTCGAGCTTCACGCCGTAGGTTGACGCCCACACCGACAGGCCGGCGCCGACCACGATGGCGCCGGCGACCATGCCGAGGCCATAACCCTTGATGCTAGCCCGACCGATATAGACGGCGAGACCGACGACGAAGAACAGCAGCAGATACGGATTCTGCTGCAAGAACGTGAAAAGCGCCTGCATGTTGGTCCCCTCGCTACTTATGACGCGGCTTTGAGCTTCGGCGTGGCACCGGGCTTCGGCCGACCGAGTTTCGCCAGAGCTTCACTGCGCACGAGCTTCAAGCCTTCCTTGGCGTCGTAGCCATGGATCTCCTTCACATCGAGCTTGCGCATGAAGTCGATGGTTTCCTGGGTGATGACCTGCCCTGGCACCATGATCGGGAAGCCCGGCGGATAGGGGATCACGAAGTTCGCCGAGACGAGTTCGGGACCTGCTTTCAGCCGCCGATCGATTTCGGGATCGCCAAGGCGGATATGCTCGCAGCCCGCGACGTCATAGGCGGCATAGAAGCCGCTGCGGATGTCGCCCTCGTTGGTCTTGCCGCCGGCATCGCCGCGGAAGCTCGGGTGGAAGTGGGAGAAGTTCGGCAGGTCAGGAACGTCCTTCATCAAGCTCTTGACGCGCGCCTCGAAAGTCTTGCGCGCATTTTCGCCGCCTTGCACCAGCCCGCGATCGACCTCGCCTGCGATCTCGGCGAGGACGCGAATGAGATGCGCGACGTCGCTGCGGGTGTTGTTGATGTTGGACTGGACCAGGACGGAGTTGCGCGAGGTCTTGTTGACCTGGATGTTGTATTCGTTGGCCAAGATACCCTTGAACTCGGTGCCATCGAATCCGGCCGTGCCGCACACAAGCGTCATGCGGGTCGGATCGAGGCAGAACTCATCCTCGTCGAGGCTCTTCAGCGTATTCGCCCAGTTGACGCCAGCTGACAGATAATCCGTGAAGCCGCTCTGGCGGTATTGCGCCGGCACCATGGCGTCGGCGCCGAGGATGCGGAAGTATTTCGAGAGCAGCGGATTGTTGTTGACCGCCTGGCGGATCGCGAACGCGATCTCGATCGCATTGGCGACGAGCCCATAGCCCTCCAGCTCCATCTGCCGCCGCGAGATATCGAGGCTGGCGATGAGTTGCTGGTTCGGGCTGGTGGAGGCATGCGTAAACACGGCTTCCTTGAACTGCTGCTCGACCGTATGGAATTCGACGTCCTTGACCGACAGCATCGAACCCTGCCGGATCGCCGACATCGACTTGTGGGTCGAGTTGGTCTGGTAGACCCGGAGCCGGATCTGCCGCGGGTCGGGAACGAGCCTTGTGCTCAGCAGCGTCTCATCCGTCGGGTTCTTGCCAAGCTGAGCCCGCTGCTTCTCATAGGCCTCGACCGACTTGGGATCGCGCATCCACGCCTCGATGTCGTTGGCGGCGCCGAGGCCGGTGCGGCGGCGCAGGAACGGCGAGAAGCGCGCGAAGCCGAACCAGGCCTCGTCCCACAGGAAGATCAGGTCCGGCTTGATGGCGAGACACTCCTCCATCACCCGGCGGGTGTTGTAGATGTGGCCGTCGAAGGTGCAGTTGGTCAGGTCCAGCATCTTGACGCGGTCGAGCCGGCCTTCGGCCCTGGCGTTGAGCAGCGCCTGCTTGATCGTCTTCAGCGGCACTGCGCCATACATCGAATATTCCGTCATCGGGAACGCTTCGACGTAGAGCGGCTGCGCGCCGGCGAGCACCATGCCGTAATGGTGCGACTTGTGGCAGTTGCGATCGACGATCGCGATGTCACCAGGCGCGAGCAGCGCCTGCACCGCCATCTTGTTCGAGGTCGAGGTCCCATTGGTGACGAAGAAGACGCGGTCGGCGCCAAGCGCCCTCGCCGCCTTTTCCTGGGCCTTCTTGATGTTGCCGGTCGGCTCCAGCATGCTGTCGAGGCCGCCGGTGGTGGCGCTGCTCTCGGCCAGGAACAAGTTCGGGCCGTAGAACTCGCCCATGTCGCGGATCCAGTCGGACTTGAAGATCGACTTGCCGCGGGCGATCGGCAGCGCGTGGAACGTTCCGATCGGGCGCTGTGCGTATTTCTTGAGATTGTCGAAGAACGGTGTGTCGTAGCGATCCTGGATGCCCTCGAGGATCGACAGATGCAGCTCCAACAACTCTTCCACCGAATAGAAGATGCGGCGGACGACATTGGCTTCGGGATTGCCGGCGAGCTCCTCGACGTCTCGGTTCGAGATCATGTAGAGGTCGAGCTCCGGCCTGATCCGCTTGATGACCTGGGCCAGGCGCAAGGCGGAGGCGTCGGATTCATCCTTCAGACCAGCCGTGGCCGTGATCGAACGGAGGACCGGCGCATCGTGCCGCGACCGGAGCGCAAAGCCTTCGTTGATGATGACGGCCCCGAGATTCGGATTGAGCATGGTGGCGCAGAAGGCGTCTTCCATGCTGCCGACGATGACCGGCTCGTAGATGAAGCCATCTTCCGGACGACGCAGCTTGCGCCATTCGGCCGCGAGCGCCGGCCACTGGCTTGACGGCATGCCGGTGACGATCAAAGTCTCGAAATAGGGCCGGCGAGCCGCGTGCGTGCCGAAGGTTGGCGACACCAGTTCGGGCGCATCACCATTGCCTTCATCCCTCGCATTCCAGTCGCCGGCATGCTGGCGGAAGGATCGCGTCGCCAAGGCCTGGGTGATCCGGGTCGCGAGCGAGCGGGAGGCTGCCGCATCGCCAGCGGACGCAGCCTCGCGCAGGGCCGCCATCAATTGCAGGCCGGGATAGCCGTGGAATTCTTCCGTCACCGAAAGACTGGCCAGCGCCTCGTCATAGGCCGCACGATCGCCGCCGCGCGCCCAGACTTTGGCCGCCTCGACCAGATCGCGCCAATCGTCCGCCCGCGCGCCGGGACCGGAGAAGAACTGGTCGATGCGTTTTTGCGCGGCCTTGCTGTCCTTGGACATATGTCTCTCCCGATCCTCAAAGACGAAAGGTGATGCGGGATCGTGCTTTCGGCGCCGGTCGCCCCATTGATCCAAGTCAACGGTCGCGCGCATTCTCGGAATGCCGGCCACGGCCGTTCGCGTCGCAACACGCGGCCTCAGGCCGTTCGCTGAGCCGGACCGGGCGTGTTTTCGCCGAGCACGCTGTCGAGCGAGCGCAGCCACTGACCGCTGTCGGTTTTCTCGGCGAGCCCCTCGGCGCGCAGGAGGTCACGAAGCTGCGCATGCGCGCCGACGATGCAGAGGCCCACCCGGCGCGCGGCAAGCTCGTCGTGGAGATCGTGCAGCATGCGTGCGCCCGCCAGATCGATATAGGGCGACGCCGAAAGATCGCAGGCGACAAGTTGGACGCCCGGCGAACTCCGCAGCGCGGTCAGGACCGTGTCCAGAATGGTTTCGGCGTTGATGTAGAGCAGCGAAGCTTCGGGGCGAAACGCCATGATGCCAACGAGCGGCTCGACGTCCGCGTGCCGCGCGCTGTCCGAGTAGCGGCCGCTGCCCGGCAAGCGGCCGAGAAACGCGACGTTCGGCCTGGAGGCGCGCGCCAGGAGCAGGACAATCGACGCGATCGAGGCCAGCAGGACGCCCTGGAGGATGCCGAGCAACAGCACGGCGATCAGGGCGATCGTGGCAGCGTAGAAGTCGATCCGGCTCACTTGCCACATCCGCACCAGCGCACGGATATCGACCAGCTTGTAGACCGCAGCAAAGACGATCGCCGCGAGCACCGCCTTTGGCAGGTTGGTCAGCAGCCCCGTGAAAAACAAAAGACAGAGCCCGAGCGTGACCGAACAGATGACGAGCGCCAGAGGTGTTCGCGCACCGGCGCTGTCATTGACCGCCGATTGCGACAAGCCGCCGGCGACGGGATAGCCATGGCCGAAGGCGGCCGCGAGGTTCGCGGCACCCAACCCCAAAAACTCCTGACGGACGTCGAGAGGATAGCCGTGCTTGGCCGCGAAGCTCCGAGCCGCCGAAACGCCCTCGATGTAGGCCAGCAGCACGCACCCTGCAGCGAGCGGAAACAAATCGTCGAACTCGAGCAGGCCGAAGGTCGGCATGCCCAGCGCCGGGAGCCCCTCCGGAATCTTCCCGGTAACGGGCACGCCCAGGCCGGGAAAGCCGAACAACGTCGCCACCACAATCGCGAGCGCCACGACCGTGATGCCGACCGGCTTCCCGGGCAACAGCCGTTCGCCGAGCAGAAGCAGCAGGAGTGCGACTGCACCGATCCCCAGCACCAGGACATCGAGATGGCCAAGCTGGCCTGCCAGTTTAAACGCGCGGTCGAAAAAATTGTGTCCGCCGCCGGCAACGCCGAAAAGGCTCGGCAACTGGCTCATGATGATGGTGAGCCCCGCCCCCGCCTTGAATCCCACCAGGATGCTGTCGCTGACAAGCCGAACCAGCACACTGAGCTTGAACAGCCAGGCGACGAAGCAGAGCACGGCAACGCCGAAAGCCGCGAGACTTGCGATCTGCGCATACTTCACGGCATCGCCGCCGGCGAGCGCGCCGACGGTCGCGGCAATCATCAGCGAGATCGCCGAAGTCGGCCCGATCGCCAACTGCCTGGAAGCCCCAAGCAAGGCATAACCAACGCCGCCGAGCATGTAGCCATAGACCCCGATCTGCGGCTGCAGGCCGGCAAGCGCCGCGTAGGCCAGCGAGACCGGAATGGCGTAGGCCGCAAGCGTGACGCCGGCGACGGCATCGGAGGCAAGCCATTCGCGACGATAAGCGGCCAGCCAGCCGGCCGGTGGAAAGAAGCGCGTCCAGTTCGGTTCGGATGGCGTATTCATGCGACCACCCCACGTGGCGTCGCTTCGCAGCGCAGCAGGACCATCAGCAGCACGATCACGGGAATGCCGAGCGCTAGTTTGGGAATGGTCTCGGTGGCAAGAGCGCCGGCCGCAGCGCCGCAGCCGAACACCGCGCACAGTGCAAAGAAGATCGCCGACTTCCGCAATGTCCCCATCGGTGCGCCGCCGTAGACGACCGCGAAGACGTTCTCGACGGTCTGACGCATATTGCCGGTGATCATCACCGTGCTACAGACGGTTCCCTCGACCTTGACGAACATCGCTGCCTGCATCGCCGCAACCATCGAAATGCCGAGTGTCCCAGCCAGATCCGGCAGCCGATTGTGCAAGATGCCGATCACGATCAAGAAGATGATCTCGACTAGGACGCTGAGCCCGCTGGCCCTTTCGCCTGCGACACGGCGCAGCCAGGCGGCAACGACAATGCCGGCGGTGAAGGCCAGGATGGGCGGCACGAAATGCAGTGCCTTGGTCCAATCGCCGGCCATGGCGTAGACCCAGAGAAAGATCACATTGGCGGTCTGGGCATTCGCCATGACGCCATGGATGATCCAGGTAAAGGCGTCGATGTAGCCACCGGCGAACGCCAGCAGCATGACGACCTCGACCGTCTCGTCGCGGCGGATCGCGCTGGCGGCAACGTCCAGAGTGCTCATGTCCGCAGGACTGGCTGTCGCAAACTGTTCATCCTACCATAGGCGTCTTCGCGCATCCGCTGCAGCTTGATCTGGATCAAGCAATCTTTCCCTCCGGCAAATCAAATCGTAGGAAATCCGCGGAGGAACTTCGATCATGAGCACCGTCCAGTGGATGATCTCCACCGCACCGGAAATCTTCCTGCTGCTGGCGATCGCGATCGGCACCGTTCTCGGGCGCCTCAAGGTTCGTGGCTTCGCGCTCGGCACGACCGCCTGCATCTTGATCGTCGCCGTGCTGATCGGCCAACTCGGCAGCTTCTCCTTCCCGCCGGTGCTTCGCGGCATCCTGTTCAGCCTGTTCGTCTTCACGATCGGCTACCGCTCTGGCCCGGAGTTCTTCGCCTCCTTGAGCATCCGGACGCTGGCTCAGGTCGTGCTGTCGCTGGTGATCGGTGCAACGGGCCTCATGCTCGTGCTGATCTTTGCCCACCTGTTCAAGCTCGATACCGGCACCGCTGCCGGCCTCACTGCCGGCGCGCTCACCCAGTCCTCGGTGATCGGTACCGCATCAGGCGCGCTGGCGCAGCTCGGCCTCGCGCCCGACGTCTTGAAACAACAGGAAGCCAATATCGCCGCCGGCTATGCCGTGACTTACGTGCTCGGCTACATCCTGACGCTGCTGTTCGTCCCCTTCGTCGCGCCGCGGCTGATGCGGGTCGATCTGAAGGCGGAGGCCAAGAAGCTGGAGGCCGAGCTTGCCGGCGGCATTCCCGCGAAGACGGACAATCTGTCCTACCGCAAATTCCAGGCACGGGCCTATCGCGTCTCGGCCGCAGCCGGCCGCACCGTCGAAGCCATCGAAGCCGAAATCGGCGGACGCACCATCGTCGAGCGGATTGTCCGCCAGGGCGCCGACGTCGGACCGCATCGCGATGTCGTGCTCGAAAATGGTGACGCCATCGTCCTGACCGGCCCGACCGCGGCGATCGTTGCGGCCAAGCCGGTTATCGGCGCCGAAATCGACGCCGACGAATTGTTGCGCAACCTGCCCGGCAACGTCATCGACGTCCTGGTGGAGAGCCGCAAACTGCACGGCCGCTCGATCCGGGAAGTCGCCGATATCGTCGGCAATAACGCGCGCGGCGTCTTCCTGCGCGCCATGACCCGGATGGGCCGCGAAGTGCCGCTCGGGCCCGACACGCGCGTGTATGTCGGCGACGTCATGACGCTGGTCGGCAGCACCGCCAATATCGCGCGGGCGACCGCGCAGGTTGGCTCTGCCCTGAACACGAGCGACCGCACAGACATCGCATTTCTTGCCGCCGGCATTGCCGTCGGTCTTCTGGCCGGTCTCGCCAGCTTCAGGGTTGGCAACGTTGCGCTGACGCTGGGCGGCGGAGGCGGCGCGCTGATCGCAGGTCTCGTCTGCGGCTGGCTGCGTTCGCGCAAACCGACCATGGGCGCGATGCCGCCGGCCGCACAGCAGACCTTGAGCGATATCGGGCTCGGCGGCTTCATTGCGGCGATCGGCCTCGGCAACGGCCTTGCCGCCTGGTCGGCGATCCAGGCCCATGGCATGTTGCTGGTTGGCATGGGGATGGTCGTCACGCTGGTCCCGCTGACGGTCGGTACGATAGTCGCCTATTACGTGCTTCGGATGAACCCGGTTGTGACCTGCGGCGCGCTGGCCGGCGCCATGACGGTCGATGCTGCCGTGACCGGCGTCTGCGATGTTGCCGAGAGCAAGACGCCGGTGCTTGGCGTTGCGGTGCCGTATGCGGTCGGCAACGTCGTGCTGACGGTGCTCGGCCCGATCGTTGTCGCCGCAACATATTCGGGATGAGGGAGGCCATGATGGGTCCCCTGCTTGCGATTCTTCGCCGGTTCATGGCTGCCATCCTGGTTCTTCCCGTCCTTGCGCTGCACGCGCACGCCGAAGACGAAGTCCGGATCCAGGAGGAGATCTGGGCACTGCCTCTGCCGCTACCGATGTTCGCCTATCTGGTCCGGCCGGTTGGTGAGGGTCCCTTTCCGCTGGTGATCATGAACCATGGCGTTTCGCTCAATCCGACCGACCGCAGCTTCTTCCCGCTGGTCGAATTCCGCGACGCCGCCAAATGGTTCGCGAAGCGCGGCAATCTGGTCGTGGCGCCGGTCGGGAGCGGCTATGGCGCAACCGCCATCGACATTCCGGATCGGGCGCTCTACGGCCCGTTCTTCTCCAAGATCGGCAAATGCATCAACCCCAACTTCCTCGATGCCGGGCTCGCGGTCGCACAAGTCGACCTCTGGATCATCGACTACATGGCCGCCGAGAAGCGCATCATTCCGAACAACGTCGTCGTGGTCGGCCAGTCCGCCGGCGGCTGGGCCGCGATTGCCCTTTCCAGCATGAACCCACCACCGGTGAAGGCGATCATCACTTTCGCCGCCGGCCGCGGCGGCCGCGTCGGTGGCAAGCCCAACAACAATTGCGCGCCTGACAAGCTGGTCGAAGCGACCGCCGATTTCGGCCGCACCTCGCGCGTGCCGATGCTGTGGATTTACCTCGAGAACGACACGTTCTTCGGTCCCGCACTGTCGCGGCGGATGCGTGACGCATTCACGGCCGCCGGCGGCAAGGCCGAGTATCATCTGATGCCGCCATTCGGCAACGAAGGTCACTTTTTCATTGGTTCACCGGACGCGGTCCCGATCTGGTCGCCGCTGGTGGCCAAGTTCCTCGACGCGCAGAAATAGAGACAACCATGACCAATGTTCGTGACCATCTGACAGCCTTTCTGGCTCTGATTGTCGCCGGCGCCGCGATGTCTTCGGCCAACTCGGCGCCGAAGAAGGCAGATACCGAAAAGCCCGCTGAAGTCACCGCTCGCGGTCAGCGGGAGGCCAAGGACATTGCCTATGGCGATTGGCAGAAGCTCTGCTTCAAGGCCGGAGGCGCCCCGACCCTGTGCCGGACGTCGATCACCGGAAAATTCCCGACCGGCCAGATGGCCGTCCGCATCGACCTGATCGAGCGAGAAGACAGCTCGGCCGCCCGGCTGCAACTCTTCGTCCCTGTCGGCATGTATCTTCAGCAGCCGGCAACACTAACCGTCGATCAGGGCAAGCCCGTGCGCGTGCCCTATAGCTGGTGTTTGACCAACACGTGTATCGCGGCCGATGTCGCGCCGCCGAGGATCATCAAGGAGATGGACGCGGGACAGGCCCTGGTGCTCCAGGTCGTCGATTCAAGCCTGTTGGCGACGACGACGTCGGTGCCGCTGGCGAATTTCGCGGCGGTTCACAAGGGCGCGCCAGCCAAGATACTGGAGCAATATGTCGACGAATGAGTCCTTCCGGCAAGTCAGGCGGCCGATGCACGTACGACCGAGGCGATCAGCAATTGCGCCGAGAATGGCTTTGTCAGGTATGCAACGCATCCTGATGCAATCGCGGCAGCACGATTTGCCGCATTGTCGTTGCCGGTGATGTAGATAACAGGCGCAACGACCCCCTGCCCTGCCAGTCGGCGCCGCAGCTCGATGCCCGATTTTCCGTCAAGATTGATGTCGAGCACGATGCAGAGCGCCTCGTCGAACTTGCCTCGTTCGAGCAAGGCGTTCGCCGAGTCGAACAGCGTTGCAGCGAACCCGTGCGCGCGAAGCAGCCTGCTCAAGCTGGTCCGCATCGAGAGGTCGTCATCGACGACGAAAACCGTGTCGCAGGACGGCAAGGGAGCGACCTTTCAGGCCAGCGCTATTTGCAGCGCGACGCCTGCACGGCAGCATTGCCGCGTGAATTTTCATATTGTACCTTGGGGCAGTGCCATTGCGGCAAACCATCATCCCGACGATGGAAACCTAACTGCCGTTGGCATCGAGCATTCCGAGCCGCTCCGCGATCGAGACAAGCTCTGCCAGCGAATGAACTTGCATCTTCTCCATCACCTGGTGGCGGTGAGCTTTCACTGTTCGCTCGGTCGTCCCCAACTCGTATGCGATCTGCTTGTTGATCTTGCCGCGGACAATGAGATCAAACACCTGCCGTTCACGCTGGGTCAGCCTGGCGAGGTGCGCGCGGAACACGTCCAGCCTGCCCCGTTGGCTCCGCACGGTGTCCTGCCGCACCAGCGCACGTTCGATCGCGTCAAGCAGCAACTCCGACGAGACCGGCTTGGTCAGAAAATCTTCCGCCCCGGCCTTGATTGTCCGCACGGTCGTCGGCGTATCGGCATGCCCGGTCAGGAAAATGATCGGCAACGTCGAGCCCGACGCAACCAGCCGGCTCTGCAATTCGGGGCCGCTCAGTCCCGGTATCAGCACGTCGAGCAGAATGCAGCCGGGCTGATCGTCACCTGGCGCGGCGTCCAGCAGCTCCTGCGCCGACGCATAGGTCGCGACGTCATAGCCGGCGAGCTTCAGCCGGCGTGCGATCGCCGTCCGGAACGATGCGTCGTCATCGACCACATGGATCAGGCCGGGCACTCTTCACCTATCGCAAAGTTCAATGATGGCGATGAAGACCGAAACGATATTCGGCAAATTGAACGAAAATCAAAATATGTGAATCCACACGACACTCTTCCAACGGCAGCAAAAGGCTTCTCAATCCGCGCAACAAAGGTTCATTGTGCCCCTAGGTACAATGAACCTTAGGACAATGGATGGGAATACCGCGTTAGTCGTAAATCAACTGGAGCGGGAGTGGGACAGCGCGGGCGCATTTCCTGCCGGGAGATTTCCATCTGACAGACCAATTCGGCGTCGAGCTGAGGAGTTGGCCTATGTTCGTTCGCATCACCACGGATTCCGCACCGCGCCCCAATTCGCTCCGCGACCTCGGCATGACCAGCTCTTCGACGACGATGGTCAGTCTGAGCGAATTTTCATACAGGAAAGGTACTGAAGTCTACGGCGAGAAAGAACCCGCCGAATATGTTTATCAGATCAAGTCTGGGGCGGTGCGGAGCTATAAGCTGCTGTCGGATGGTCGCAGGCAGATCGGCGCCTTTCATCTCGCGGGCGATATCTTCGGCCTGGAGAATGGCAGCGAGCACCGGTTCACGGCGGAGGCGATCGTCGACACCACAGTACGTCTCGTCAAGCGGCAGAGCCTCGAACTGGTCGCCGAGAACGACGCCGTCGTCGCCAGGAACCTGCTCAGCATGACCACGAACAATCTCCAGCACGCGGAAGACCATATGCTGCTGCTCGGGCGCAAGACCTCGCTGGAGCGCGTTGCGGCGTTCCTGCTCGAGATGGACAAGCGGCTGACCGCGGCCGGTGTCATGGCCCTGCCGATGTCGAGGCGCGATATCGCCGACTATCTCGGGCTGACGCTGGAGACCGTTTCACGCGCCTTGTCGCGATTGCACGAGCTCGGCATCATCGGCTTTATCGGCAACACGCAGCGCCAGATCGTGTTGGTGGACCGGCACCAGCTTGCAAGCCTCGAGCTGCCAGCTTGATCTGACAGGAAGCCTACTACTGGTCGTTGATCAATCCAACGTGGTCGAGCGTCTTGCGCAAGACCTCGAACAGGATCGCGGCTGACCAGCCGAACAGCAGCACGCCGTTCATCGCGGTCAGCGGCCCGATCAGCCGCCAATCGCGCACCGGCGTGATGTCGCCATAGCCAAGCGTCGTGTAGTTGACGAAGGCGAAATAGACGAGGTCGCTTTCGGGAGCGGCCACGGCCTGGATGATGCCATAGGTCCAAGCCCATACCAGGACTTCTAGCGCATGCGCGACTTGCAGGACCGCTGCTGTCGCAACCATCACCCCCATCAGGTGCAATCTCGGCCGCTCAACCGTTCGAAGACCCGCGCTGCGAGCAATTGCGATGGCGACGACGGTGACCAGCGCGTGGATGCCGATATTGATCGCGCTGATCAGCGCGCCGACCGTCAATTGCAACAGCATAAGGGTCGACCAGACCTCAATCGCAGAGCCTGCCCGACAGCCCGCGCTGTCCGGCATCGCGCCCCCCGGGGGCCGGACCTCCATTCAAGAGGGGCTGCGGTCGTCGACGTTGATTTGAGTCAACGGTCAGCAGTAACGTCCCGCGCCGGCGTAAGCCGCTCGATGCGGATCCAGGCCGCCGTGAGCTCCCAGGCCACCGCCAGGATGATCGGCCCGATGAAAAGCCCGATGATCCCGTGCGCGAGCGTTCCGCCGATCACCCCGATCAGGATCACGAGCGTCGGCGTGGTCAATCCCCTGCCCATGACCATCGGCTTCAAGATGTTGTCGAGAAGTCCCACGACGATGAAGAACACCGTCAGCGGGAGCGCCACGGTCACATCCTTGGCCATCCAGATCCAGATCACGACGGGAATGAGGACAATGGCCGCACCGATCTGCACGATCGACAGGAGCAGAACGATGATGGCGAGCAAGCCCGCGCTCGGAATGGCGGCGAGCTTGAAGCCGATGCCGGCCAGCAGCGCCTGAATGATCGCAACCCCGATTACGCCTTGCGACACGGCGCGGATGGTCGCACCGCTGAGCTCCATGAAGTGCTCGCTCTGCTCCGGCACGATCCGACGCAGGAAGCTTCGGATCGCGCCGGCGAGTTGCGGCCCGTATGGAAACAGAAATCCGGCGACCAGTACCGACAGCAGGAACTGCAGCGTGCCGATCCCGGCGCTGCCGGCGAAAGACAGCATGGTTCCGGCGAGCGGCTTCAGATACGGTGCCACTTCGCGCAGCAGCGCGCGGACATTGGTGTAAGCCAGGGTCCAGAGATCGAACAGCTGCGGACCGATCAACGGCCAGCTCCTGATTTGCTCCGGTGCGGCCTGAAGCGCGAGATCGCCGGTGCCGATCTGGCTTGCGATGTCCCTGATCCCCTCGATGGCGCTGACGCCCAGCCACGCCGCCGGACCGATTACAATGCCGAGCATGATCAGGCCGAGAATGGTTGCCGCGGTTCGGGGACGACCGCCGAGACGCTTCGCGAGCCAGCTGAAGGCGGGATAAAACGCCACCGCCAGAACCGCGCTCCAGGTCAGGATCGGCACGAACGGCTTGATGATCAGGAAGGTCCACACGACCAGCAGTCCGAGCAATGCAAGCCGGATCACGAGCTGGATCACGTCATCAGCGAAGAGAAACTGGCGAATCGTTTTCAAGGCGAGGCCCCTGTCTGCGTGAGCGTTGCCTCCTCAAGGAGAGACCAACCTCACGCAGCAGGCTTGACCCAGATCAAGCCAGATGGCGGCCGAGCCAGCGGCATCGATCCGGCCTGCTATTTCCTGGGACGTTTGAGAGGCACTGCAGTGCCTGGACAGATCTTTGATCGATTGGGATAGGCGGCGTGCGCGATCGGCGTCGCGGTTGCACTCAGTTCAGCGGCTCCCGACGATCAAACAGAAGATCGATCGAGGCGGCCTTAGAGATCGACCTTCAGCTTTTCTGCTGTAAAGAGAAAGAGCGCTTCGAAGCTCGCGAACGTAGCCAAGATCAAGACAAGGGATTGAAGCATGCGGCCCTCCCGTTCGGATTAAGGGAGCGTAACGAAGTATGGTTAATAAAAGCTAAGCCGCGCGTGTTCCCCACACGAATGAACGCCCGCCGACAACCGGCGCCAGCCAAGACCCTCAAGCGGCCGCACCGGCGCCGTGACCGCAGTGTGCATGGTGGCCATTCGAAGCCTAACGGTCGCAACCGAACCGCAATGCGCCCTGCTCTTCTTCGGTCGCCCAGGCGGTGAAGGCGTGAAGGCGCGCTCGACGTGCATCAGCTCAAACCTACGTCGCGCACAACGGCGCTTGGCGAGTGCACGTTGGATTGTGCGTCCATCCACTTAAGTAATTGATTTTGTTGTGTTCTGGCGGAAGGGGTGTCTTGTCAACCTCGTTGATTCAACTGGACTTTCCTCGCACCTCGGAAAAATAGCTACGGTGTTTGCAACGGTCGTCCCAGCGACATCTCAACCGTAGATTTTTCCGCCGGTAAACGAGGCTTGCACCCTGCTGCCTGCATTCAATACGGCCGCGGGGCGGATCAATTTGGCTGATCGGGCAATCTGGCGGTCAAGCTGAGGCGCACACGGACACCTGAGTACAGGTCGTGGTCGAGTAGCTCAGCCATTTGGCTTTCGCCCTCACGGACCACTTTTCTTATAACCACGGGTCTTGGGTTCGAGTCCCAGCGCGCCACCAAAATCTTCAGCAAGTCAGCCACTTATACGAAATCTTTTTCTTCCATTTTCGTTGCGCGAAACAGGCAACGTTAGTGCCGTCCTGCGGTCAGCGTGCCTCCCCCTCTCCCCGATATCGCGGCTGATGCCGGGCTGCAATTCGGCAATGTCGGTGAAAACATCGGCTTGTCTGCGCAGTTCATCTGCAATCATTGGCGGCTGGCTGTTAATCGTTGAGACTACAGTAACGTGCACCCCATGTCGCTGCATCGCAGCCACGAGTGAGCGGAAATCTCCATCGCCTGAGAAGAGCACCATCCTGTCGATGTGGGGAGCAAGCTCCAGCGCATCAACGGCAAGTTCAATATCCATATTGCCCTTGATCTTGCGACGTCCACCTGAGTCGATGAACGATTTGGTCGCCTTAGTGACAACCGTGTAGCCGTTGTAGTCCAGCCAATCGATCAATGGGCGGATCGACGAGAACTCCTCGTCCTCGATGACCGCAGTGTAGTAGAACGCACGGAGAAGCGTCCCATGGCGCATGAACTCCTGCAAAAGTCGCTTGTAGTCTATATCGAACCCAAGGGCCTTCGACGTCGCGTAGAGATTTGCACCGTCGATAAGCAGCGCGATCTTGCTTGTTTTAGATGACATGATGCCAATACTCAGCGCGTTGCGGATCAACAACGATGCGCAATGCTAGGGTGGATTTCGGAATGAAATAATGAGCCGCCAGTTTAGCGGCCTCTTTAAAAAGTACGGCATTATCCAGCGCGCGACAGAGAAGCTGCGCAGTTTGCCACCACAAGCAACTAAAGTGTCGCCCCGCTTGCGAGTTTAACCCGCACCAAATTGATCAAGGCGAGTATTGGTAATAGAGAAAATCTACACAGAGACCATTTGAATTGCAATGTCGCAGCGACGGTAAGTCGCATCCGAGGTGTCAATCTACTCCTTAGACCATCATGATCTCAAACGCCAAGCGGGCAACCGTTCCTGTTGTCTCTGATTTGAGTCAACGACCGCCTCTTCATTTGCAAGCAAAGCTTGTCCGCGATGGACGTAAACATGTCAAACTTGATATCATTTTCCTCTGCAAGGCCTGACGTAATCTGCCACGCGGTACTGCCAGCAGCCCATGTCTACAACACGATTGAACTCTCCGATGGCTGGCTTGCTGAGGTTGAGTTCGACAATCTGCTTCATGAAGGATATGGCAAGTCTGAACCTGATGCGGGCCGTGATGCTTTGCCCGCATCAGTCTCGGCAGGAACAATTCCTTGCAGGCGTCTGGACTTGCTCTGTAGTGCATGATGCCAAAGTCGCTCAAAGAGGTAGTGGTCAACGGCAAAGCGGTGAAATACCGGTCAAACTAGGCGCAAACTTACGAGCTTGCTCCGCGCCACATCAATCAGGTCGAGCAGACGGTCCGATTGGTCGATCAATGCGTTCTTCGCAAAGGTGCCGTGGACCTCGCGCAAAATGACACGGATGCATTTATTCGCAAGCTCTAGGACATATAGGGCGCGGGTCGCATCCTCACGGCTTCTTATCCCTGTGACGTCGAGCGAGGATACTACCCCACTGATCGCTCCCAGCCGCTTGGCGACGGCGCAAGACGTCGAATCGGTTTGAGACGTGTTTGGAGAGGGATCCGTCGCTACATCCAACATGTCGGGTGAGTTCTCCAATTGATGAGCCCGAATCTCTCCGTTTCGGTGTTGTCGACCACGAAAGCGAACTGCACCGGCTTAAAGGCGGGCCGCCGAAAGTGAAATCGGCGGCCCTGTTGTTTCGATGCGACCGCAAAAGCGATTGCACCGATAATCACTTCAAGTATGCGGCCAACATGGCACGCCGATCCATCTTCCGTAGCTCGGTCGATTGCGAGCTCGTAGGTTTACGAGGGTAGTTCTACGAGGTTCCGTGGCTCGACTGGGGCCGCCTCGGACGAGAGGGGGTTTTTCGGCTACCGCTCAATTCGCGGCGGCATCAGGACGCATGATCGGCAAATTGATCTCGAACTGCGCACCGCTGCCCAGGTTGGAAAATGCCAGAAGTTGTCCTCCGTGGCGTTCGACAATCAAGCGGCAGATAGCTAGTCCCAACCCCATTCCCTGAGCTTTACTAGTGACGAACGCATCGAAGATCGTGTCCAGTTTCTCCGGACTGATGCCGGGGCCAGAGTCGATGACCTTGATGCTGATCCCGTCGTTCGGCCGCTTTTCAGTGGTCAGTCGCAGCACACGACCGCTGCCAACTGCATCCATGGCCTCAATCGCATTGCGAATCAGGTTGAGAATGACTTCTTGTAGTTGTCCGCGATGGCCCCAGACGACCGGCAGACCCGGCATCAACTCGGCTCGCGTTTCGATCCGGCGCTCCATCAACTCGCCCTGCATGGTGTCGAGGACGCGCAACGCCATGTCGTTCACATCGATGGGCTTCAGCTCCTGATTGTGTGCCCTGAACAAGTCGCGAATATTGTCGAATATCTGGCTCGCGCGATGACCCTCACTGACGATGTTGTTGAGCGCGGATCGGGCCTTTCCGAGATCCGGCGGGCTGTGCCCGAGAAACCGCAACGCCGTGCTTCCGCGCATCACGATCGTGGCCAGCGGCTGCTTCACTTCATGAGAGATCGAAGCAACCACGGCCTCCAGGTTCATCAGCTTGTTTTCGCGCTCGCGTCGGAGCATCAGATTCGCGCGAGCGAGGCGGGTGTACGATCCCGTCGTCTCCGTCAGCAGAATGACGAGAACGATCGTTGACGTTGCGAGCGACAGAATCCGGCTCACATAGAATCCGAGACTGAAGCGGACGACGGTAAGGGCCAGCTCGCCTATCAAGGCGCAGGCTACGACCATCAGCCAGAGGTCGAGTACCGAGCGGCGGTGCCCCCATAAACAGGCAAGCGCAAGTGCACATATGATCAGGTCGAAGAAAGGAATGTATGTGCCCAGCGGCGTGAGACCCGATGCGCTGAGGAACAGGCGCGGCAGATAGCGATCCCAGACGACCGCCGCCCATACCAGCGCCAACACGAGACTAACGATGAGCGCGACGCACCACCCGATCGCCGACGACATCGAGCCTTGTACCCCGTATGGCTCGTCTTTCAAGCATGCGTATATTCCGAGAGAGATCGGAAAACCGAGATGCCAGAAGATATAGAGCCAAGCAGTCGTTTGCAGACCCGCACCGAGAAGACCCGTTTCCGAGAACGCACCAGGAAATGTGAGCGCATGGGGGATGACGATGAGCGCCGTGAAGAGATATCCCCCCGACAGGACCAAGAGTCCGCGCAGGCGCGAAATTGAGAAGTGGCCGAACAGCAAGATCGCGGTGATCAGGTCGGTGACCAATATCGTTGCATTTAAGAATGGAATGAACGCGGCAAAGCGAGGCAGCGGCGTTGCCGCAAATGGAGCTACCGCCGCAACGGCGATCGCGAGAGCCGCGACGGCTGCAAGCGCGGTCCAGTTCTGCCTGCGCGTCGGCTGGAGGTTGATGAGCCCTATGTCCGCGCCGAGCGTCCCTTCAGGTGCCGCAAGGTTGTCATTGCGCCCCTCAACCGCGGAGTCTGGGACCGCGTCTTTGCTCATTTGATCGATTGTGAAACGTTGCCTGAGAGCCAAACACGGACCAAATCAGCCAACCCCTTCGCCGATGTCTTTTCCATGATATGAGCACGGTGGAATTCCACGGTGCGCGGGCTGATGCCGAGTGCAATTGCGATCTCCTTGTTCGACTTGCCCGTCACAAGCCCTTCGAACACTTCGGTCTCGCGGGAGGTCAGTGTTTGCAGCGCGCGCCGGGCGATTTCGACATCGGCCGCTCCGATCTCGCTCATTCGACGGCGCAAGGCAGCCTCGATCGCGGCCAACAGGACATCGGCCTCGAACGGCTTCTCCAGAAAATCCACGGCTCCCATCTTCATGGCCGCCACAGCCATCGTGACGTCGCCGTGGCCGGTGATCAGCATCAGCGGCAACGCGGCGCCTGCGGACCGCAGTCGCTTGAGCAGCGTCAGGCCATCGATGCCGGGCATTCGGACGTCGCTTACGATGCAACCCGGCTCAAGATCGTCGCCTCGCGCAAGCAGTTCCTCAGCCCTAGCGTAGGCGCGAACCGCGTAGCCAGCATCATTGAGCAGTTCGAGCAGAGACTCCCGCATCGGCAGGTCATCTTCCACGACATGGATGACGGCTTCGCCAGGCAAGAGCGGCTCCTCCCAGATAGAACCGGATAGCAGCGTCGAACAATGCTGGATTGATCGGGATCAAGCGGAAGGCGGCTGTTGTTGGCACAATTTCCGCTTTTCGGGGGCGGCGAACCTCGTAGATCTACTAGCTCGCGTTCGTCCCAGTTACCGGCCCGTTCCTCGCCGGCTAAATTTCTCGCGGGATTTCGCGTTGAAAAGCTGAAATCCGTGAGCATGAGAACGACGGCGGACGCTGCGCGATGTTCGGCGCCCGGCCCCGCATAATCGTCGGAACGAGAGCCTCGAATGACTAATGCGATAGAGTACTTCGTCACCACCCAGAACATCCGTCACTTCAGGACGTTACTGAAGACCGAAACGCACCCGGACAAGCGCAGCATCTTGCTCCAGTTGCTCATGAGCGAGGTTACCAAGCTTCCCGAACCAGCGCAGCGCGCCGAGCTGATCAAGGACGCCGGTCCCCCGGTTCCCGTTTGAAGTACATTTTGGCGGTGTGGTGAAAAGCGTGCCCCCAACTCTGCGTCCCCCACCACACCGACAAAGGGCCGTCGACGCCGCCGGCGGCCCTTTTTTCTTGTTCGATCGGGTCAGTTCGCGCCTGAGCGCTTAAGTGTTAAATTACTGGCCAATCCGCTTTGCATGGGGTTCTTTTCAAATTTAATCCGCCCCCCCATCGTGGGTTCTCGAGGCTGAACACCTTCAGACCATGTTTGACTCGGTCCTGCCCGACTGCGCGCGCCATGACTCAGCCGAGTCACCGGTGCGTTTTGCCGGTCTGCCCGCCGTCAGACCGCGCCGAGTTGTCCGACTTTTGGCGGCTTTCCTACGCGCGCATGCGCAGCCATCTTGCCCAAGACCTCGCACAACTATCCTGCAGCGCGCCTGATCGAACAGTTCGGCGACGTCGGCATCGTTCCTGATCGCGGCTTCCAGAGCGAGCCTTGCCAGATCATAAAAACCAGATCATGAAAAATCGGAACTACGGCTCGAGGATATGGCAAGCGCCGGGCGCTTGAGCACGGCCGTTCGCCCAGCTCCCCAAACTTGCGGTCAAACGCGCCTCGTCGAGCGCGCCGTCCTCGTCGCCGCAGTTGGCATCGAAGTCACGCCACTACTGCGCCGCCTCGCCCGTTGAGCCCCGGCCGTCGGCCTCTTTTGCATTTGGGTGCGTCGCCCTTAGTCGCGGTACCGACAGAACTCGTCCCCGTTGTCGTACTCAAAGCAAATCTTCACCCGACGGTGCGGAAGATCCTCATCGGAATATCGGGAGCGGCGGTCCATATCCCCGTCGTCACGCTGCATTCGGCAGTTTCGACCGGTGGTGCAATGGCCCATATCTTCCATCATTCGCCCCATGTGCTTTTGACGCATGCGATCCATACCCATGCGATCCTGGTCGCCCTGTTGGGTGGTCCAGTCTTGATTAACGCGAGTATCTTCGGCGCGTTGTCCGTCCCGGTCGCGCGCCTGGTCTGACTGCCGAGGCGTACGATCCGGCTGTACGGGAGCGGCTTGGGGGCTGGTGCTTGGTGTAATCAACGACTGTTGAGCAAACACAACCGTCGGTATGACGCTGGAGGAGAGGAACAGAGCGGTTGCTGGTACTAGGATGCGCATAGTTCGGCTCCATAAGGTGGGTAGCCGTGTTCAATCGCTGTGCCTCGCGCTTGGTTGCTGGCGGAACGGTTTGATTCGATGCTGCGTCGCAAACTAGCTATGAGCAGACCCGGTCGAAGCGGCGAGATCGGGCTTACCGGGCGGGACGGTGTGCGCATTGGTTGAAGGTCAAGAACCGGGCGCAGGCTCCGATGACGCAGGTGATGGAGACGCTCAGCTAAAAGCTCAGGAGATCAGCTATCGATGCGAGCGGACATCGCGTGTTCTATTCCGAGCAACGCGGATGACCCCGGAGCGGTCGACTTGCGAGGAAAGAAAGTAACATGCGATTCCTCCCTCTTCCCTCTCTTCTCCTCCCATTGCCCTCTGAAGAATCCCCGGGTCCACGCTGTCCTGCGCACGCAGGGACGTGGCGCCAGCCGCGGCCGGATCGAGCGGCTGATGCATCGGCACGGCATTCGGGCGATCATGGCGCCGCCACGCCGAATCCGCACCACCGACAGCCGCCAGGATCTGCCGATCGCGCCGAACCTGATCGCGCGCGACTTCACCGCCACAGCCCCCAACCGGGTCTGGCTTGCCGATATCACCTACATCCCGACCGCCGAGGGCTGGTTATACCTGGCCGCCGTCATGGACCTCTTCAGCCGCAAGATCGCCGGTTGGGCGATGCGCGACCACATGCGGGTCGAACTCGTCTCCTCCGCGCTGTCGATGGCGATCCGCCAGCAGCGGCCGGGCGCCGGATTGATCCATCATTCCGATCGCGGCGAGAGGTATGCCTCACACGAATATCGCGAAGCCCTTGCCGCCACCGGCATCACCGCATCGATGAGCCGGAAGGCCGACTGCTACGACAACGCCCCGATGGAGAGCTTCTTCCACACCCTCAAGACCGAGCTCGTCCATCATCGCCAGTACGAAACCCGTGCCGAGGCTCAGCGCGATATCTTCGCCTTCATCGGGGGCTTCTACAATTGAACCAGGCTCCATTCCGCCATCGGATACATCCCTCCGATCCAGATGAAGCTAAAAGCTGCTTAAACCCGTCCACTTTTTGGGGGAAGATCATGTCAACCATAATCTGGTTTTCACATTCGCCTTTATCACACTAGCGATCCTCAACGCTCGCAACTATGGCAATCATATCGTTTGAGCGCCCGTGACTTGTCAAAGAAAAAGCCCCGGCGAGCCGGGGCTTCGTTTGCGCAGATTGAACGATCAGTATCTCGCCGCGACCGGGGCGCCGTAGCCACCGAAGCGATAGTTCAAGCGGACGGTGACCATATCCACGTCTTGGCTGACCCGGTCGTTGAGTACCGCCGCTAGACGAGGATCGACCACGGCGAAGGAGTTATTTGCGTGCCCCATCCACAGGTGGTCGTATTCAGCACCGATCGACCAATTAGGAGTAAAGCCATACTCAAAACCAACGCCCAAGGTACCGCCCCACCGCGTGCTATCTGCCGAGACCAGACCGATGCCGGTGGTGTTGTCGAATATGGTCAAGCGATTGCTGGTCACCGCCGCACCGCCTTTCACATAGAGCAGCGCCGAATTCCAAGCCCAACCCAGTTGGCCGGTGAAGAGACCAATTGCGTCAGTCTTTGCCGTGGTTGAGAGCGTTGGATCGAACAGGCTCACGCGCGTGTTCTTGAGGTCGGCCCAATCGCCCTGAGCTTCCAACCCGAACACAAACTGATTGGTTTGCCAGCGATATCCAATCTGTCCACCGGCAACGCCCCCGGAGCGATCACCGCAGCCGCTCGCGAACGTTCCCGCAGCGGTAACGAAATCCACGCAACTGTGGCTTTGACCCCAACCGCCGTTGGCACCGATGTAAAAACCGGTCCAGTCGTAAATCGGAGCTACCATAGGCGGTGCCTTGGTATACGGGCGAGCCGCCAGATCAGCCGCCGACGCAGGAACGGATAGACCCACGGCCATCATTCCAGCCGCGGCAATCAAAAGCTTTTTCATGAAGTAGTCTCCCAAGAACGAGTTCGAGCAACGACGCTACGCCCCACCTTGAGTTGATTCTAATCGGTTCGCACTCTGATTGCTGTAGCTTCCCTACAACACCGCCCATCGAAGACCGCAATCAAGTTATTGATTTCCGTTAAGAACTAGGGCCCCTAAAGCATGCTAGCGTGCATATCGCGGCCTCAATATACGCGACTCTGTCCACACGGTTTACGTAACGAGCAAACAGGGCTGCGGGGCGGTAAACATCTTGGCGCACCTGCAACACGCGGCCTTTGGCTGCACAGAACTAACCTCCGGGCATAGTGTTATCGGTCATGGACGCAGCCCTGATCCAACAACACCTCGCGCAAGCCGAACGGCACGCCGCCGAAGGCAGGCGCCTTGTCGTCCGCCAAGAGGCGTTGGTTGCAAACCTCTGTGAGCGCGGGCGCAGTGCAGCCGATGCCTGCAAGGTATTAGAAGCGCTCAAGGAGGCGACAGCAGTCCACGACTTAGATGTAGAGCGGTTACACCGCGAGCTGCGTGCTGCTAGCCAGGGTCTACCTGACAACGACCGTACCAAGCCACAGCGGGACATGCGGCACAGCCAATGAAACTCTGCCCTGGCTGGGCGCGTTACGGTACGGTTACTGCGATCATTTTCATGGCGGAGGTTTTTCGATGGAGCGCCATAGGACCACATTGGCAGTATTCGCATTCGCCCTGTTGACCGTCATAGTAATTGCGTCAGCAGTCACCATGGAAAAGGTCATCTTCCAGACGGCAAGCAACGACGCGCCACCTTACGCCACCGGCCTTGCCAAGGCGCACCAACCGTTGGATCGCGCTCCCGGCGAGCCCCTGCAGACCGTAGGCGGGCCGGCAGGAGCGATTAGACAGGGCCACTGACCAAACACCGGCCAAGTCCTCAAACGTACTACGGGCCGTGTTAGCGCTGCACGAAGCAGACGTTCAACGCCTTTAAGAAGCGCTCCGTTCCGCTAGCCGGGCGTTGGCCTACTGATCAGGATCGATTCTGACGCGAAGTTAACTGAGATAGCGGCAGGTTTCGGTCGACAACCTTAACGCCCGTTCCGTCCTGTTGGCCTGCAGTATCGGCGCTCAGCAATCTGCGGGCAAGGTCAACTGACGCGATCAGTTCTTCGCCTTTTCGGATTAATTCGTCCCCGGCGTCGTCCTCGCGAAGCACAGCCAATACAGAGTGCACGAACTGGCCAGCGAGTTCGAGGACGCATAACGCTCGACGGGCATCGTCCTGCGTTTGCAAACCGGACAAGTCCAAGAACGATAATGAACTAGAAATAGCTTTGAGCCGGCGCGCTGCGCGGCGGCGGACATCGGCCCGGTTCGCTGTGGAAAATAGCTCGATTACTTGGGCTATTGTGGTCTCCACATCTAGATTCCTCCTTGGACGGCAACCAGCGGAGAGCGGCTAAACCGCCTCTTTCGTGATAAAATCAAGCTCTTGCGCGATCAGTCGCGCGAGCTTTGCTCTTTCGATTTTTAGTTTAGCTCTTTCGGCCTCGACGTTGTGACCGTCCCGCTCAAGCACGGGAAGCAGAAGTTCTTGATCCTCAATATACTTTTGAAACTCGTTCATTTTGCGGCGCAGGTCCGCATGCTCGGCTGAAATTCGCACGGCAATGCTCCGGCAAATAAATGGCAGATTAGCCGAGTCTTCTTAATCAAACGTTCAGCCGCTGGCCGTAGCGCATTATTTGACAGCGCCCCTTAGCGAACACGGGCCAAGTCTTCAAATACATGACGGGCTACGCCAGCCCTTCCTAGAGGCAAGATCACCGCCCTCTCCTCACAGACATTCCGATCCTAATCCTCCGCTAAAAGAACCCCGATTATTCCGATTACTCCGGTTATTCATTAGAGGAGTAATCAGAGTAACCAGAATAACCAGAGTTCTATAGAGCGGTTACGCAGGCCTGCCGCCGGCGCAAACTTCGCACTGACAAGCCAGCTGAAGCGACCCGCGAACGAAAACAAACAGCGCTGAACATCGTCAAGCGGCGTGATCAGATCATCGTAATCAGCGACGGGGCGAACTACTCCTCAGAGGGACGGTTATTGCAGGTCGCGCCCAAGGTTGATCTATTGCCTCCACTTTTCCGGTTTCGTTTCTCAAACGGGCGGCTCTGCATAGTCGGCGCCGATCGCATCAATCTTTGCTCATTTTGCCATTAGCACCGACGACCTGTTTGATCGCGCTGCTGAAACTCCTGCAAATAGCTGAGGCGAATTTCGAAGGCATCTCTACGCAGCCGCCAGGGCGGGTGCTGTTCGGCGCTTGGTCGGACAGCAAGCAGCAAATGCGGCTCGGCACGGTGATTAGCGAGTACGCCGCGGACCTCGAGCAGGATGGCGGTGGCGCCGAAGTGATCCAGCCCGATGGGCACACTGTGCAAGAGCTCGAGGGCGACCAACTCCTTTGTCAGCCTCCGCCCGGAGACCCGGCATGGATCGAGGGTTTCGGAGGCCCGATCTACGATCTTAACCAGATTAAGAGTTACGAAGATCGAGTGTCCCGAGTCACAAGTTCGCAATCGTAGGTTCGCTTTAGATTCGCGCCGCTGTGGCAGACTGGAGGCTGCACGACAGCGACGGAGGATCTGATGGCGGCGGAGCGACTTGCGCCCTTTGAGCGATGATGAGCGCGCTGAACTTCAGTCGCTGACAACGCGGCGAAAGACGGCGCAGGCGCTGGCTCTCAGAGCCCGGATCGTGCTGACCTGTGCAGAAGGCGGTCAGAATAAGGAAGTGGCAGCCAAGCTGGGCCTGGAGCGCGGGACGGTAGGCAAATGGCGGCGGCGCTTTGTGAAGCAGCGCGTGGCCGGGCTGCACGATGAGCCGCGCTCGGGGGCACCGCGCAGCATTGACGATGGTCGCATCGAAGCAGTGATCGTGAGGACGCTGGAAAGCTGCCCCGAGAACGCCACTCATTAGAGTTCCCGCGGTATGGCAAAGGTCAGCGGCCTGTCGGTGTCGACTGTGCAACGTATCTGGCGGGCCTTCGGGCTCCAGCCGCACCCATCAAGCTCTCGACCGATCCGAACATCCGAACTTCGTGGCCAAAGTGCGCGACGTTGTCGGCCTTTACGTCTCGCCGCCGGCACACGCCATCGTTCTGTGTGTAGACGAAAAGTCTCAAATCTAGGCGCTGGACCGCAGTCAGCCGATGTTGCCGATGCGTCCCGGTCAGCCGGCCCGAAGGAGCCACGATTACAAAAGACACGGCACCACATCGCTGTTCGCCGCCCTCGACATTGCGACCGGACGGGTTATCGGCAAGTGTTACGGCACCGCGCCGCCGAGTTCCGCAAGTTCTTGGACGAGATCGAGGCCGCCGTGCCCAGCCAACTCGACGTCGATCTCGTCATGGATAACTACGCCACTCACAAGACCCCGCTGATCCGGAAATGGCTGGCCAAACGGCCGCGATGGCATGTGCACCTGACCCCGACCAGTTCGTCATGGCTCAATCAGGTCGAGCGCTTCTTCGCGCTTCTTACCGACAAGAAGATCAGGCGCGGCGTCTATCGCAGCGTAGCCGCCCTCAGTTCGGACATCGCCTCGTTCATCGAACGACACAACGCTGATCCCAAGCCGTTCCGGTGGACCAATTCAGCCGACGACATCCTTGCTTCTATCGAGCGCTTCTGCCGTTACAATGCCCCGGCACAGCACGACGCGATGCTGCGAACTTCTGCCTCAGGACACTAGCCTCGTTTCTGCTCAGAGCGCAGCGCGCGGTTGCGGATCCAAAGAATGGCTCTCGCGGCGTCGGCGGCTTCGGCTAGATCACCCAGATCACCAAGGACGGTTGCACCACGCGCATCTTCGAGCGCTACGACGATGAAATCGGCGGGGTGATGATGCCTGAGCCGGTTGACTGGCCCGCCTGGCGAGCCGCCCGCATGCAGCCACAGCGGGCGGCGTCAACCGGTTCGCTGACGGCGTCGGTTGTTCGACTGTCGCGCGCCGAGCGTCGCGCCGCCCAAGCGAAGGCACGAAAGGCGTGATTACGTTGCGTGATACTCTGAGAACAAGATGGCTACTGTGCTCGCAATTAAAATGAGCCCGATCAGGATGAAGATCAATTCTTCGAACCGCTTCATTTTGTCCTCCCAAATCGAGCCACCGCATCGATCAGGAAAAAGGCGGTTGCTTGGCCGGTGAACATCACACTCAGGTGAATAGTCCGAAAGGCTTAGAAGTTGCGGAGCGGCAAATGAACCCGATCGAACGACAATGGCGTGCGTGGCTCGAGCAGATCGATAGTATGCGCCGTCAGCTTAAGGTGCGGAAATGACTGGAGCGGCTGATGAGGTCGACCCGTTTGGTCTTTTCCTCGACGCGCATCATCTCGCTGGCGTTGTTGCTGAGCAGGTCAAGGCGTTGGGTTTTGATCGCACGCACCTGGCGCACGGGCTAATCACCGAAGCGATGACGCAATTGCTCGACGTCGATCTGTTTCGCGCCGACACGATGGCTCGGGGGTTCATCGCGCTGGCCGTCGCAGATCAGGCTCAGTTCGAGAAGGACAAGCAGTCCGATGTGATCGATCGCGCCATTCGCGGCGACCTTCGCAACGGCTCCGATCTCGGCGCTTGTGTGCTTAACGCGAACAAGGAAGATCGGGCCAGGTTGGTGAAGGGCAGCATGCGAATTCGGGTGATGCCGTGACCTCAGTCAGTGGAGCGCTCGAAGGGCTTATAGATCCACCGGTGCCCGTCATAACGGCGCAGGATCTTGCCTCTGACGAAAGCGCCGGTGATCGACCGGCGCGGCAGAATGACTTCGCGGACGTGCCACATCTCTGCCCGGGGCAATAGCGGCGCCAGCGAGAGCAGATTGTGATGGGTTTCTGTGCGACGGCCCTTCATGAGGGCAGCCTCTCGCAAGAAGCCGGAGGGGTCTAGGTAGACCAACGAATTAACGCTACCGGGGAATCTCGATGGACTTAGCTGCAAGCCGTTCAGAAGCCGCGCTGGTGCCGTTCCCGCCTCGGGGCAGATGGCAGCGCGTAGACCAACTGACGCGCTTAAGGGCCTTCTGGAAGCCTTTGGTGTCGAGATGATCCCTCAGCAGCAGCCGGCCGGCGACAATCGTACCAAGTGCGGCCCGACGCTCCAGAGGCTCCTCGACCAATACGGCCAGGATCACCTGGTCACAGTCCTCAAGACATTCACCGAGACGCAGGGCAATGCCGGCGCCCTAGTCGAGCAAGCTATCCTAGCAGTCTCCGCGAGCGTGCGCGCGCATCCTTCCTGGCCGGAGCGCGCATCGTTGTGGTTCGATATCTTCGACACGATCTCCATCCGCGATCTGGTCGCATTAGCCAAGCCCCTCAAGCCGACCGGAGAGAAGGCCCGCTCCGCCATTGCCGGCATGCTGCTGGCGTGGCTCGCGCCGGTATTCGACCCGCCGAAACCCAAGATCGACAGGCGCAAGGTCAAGCACGCGGAACGAAGGCCGGGCAGCGCTATCAAGGCGATTGAGATCGGCTTGGTGCTCCGGCAACATAAGGGCCCGCATCAGAATTCCGGCATCGCGCACGTGGCGCACAAGCACGGCATCTGGACCAACGGCGGTGCGTCCCACTACATCCGCGCGGCCAATCTCTATGGGGACCGAGTCGACCTGGTCCGTTTCCTGCCGCGTTCGGTGCTTTTCAAGCTCGCATCGCCGGTGCTACCGCAGGCTGCGCGCGAAGAGGCGGAGCGCCTGCTGGCTGCCGGCGGTAAACTCACCGGGCCGATGGTCGACGCGATAGCAAAACGCGCTGCACAACAAGGAACCACGGCACCGTTGCCGGTTTGAATCGACGCGGCGTTCGTCTCCGCGGACGTCGCGGACGGCCTCGCACCCGTACCCCCTAAAGCCCCCCCAAGCGAGACCGTCCCCAGGGCTTCAGCTTGTCCTGCTCGGCCCGAGCAAACGCCTGTGCGGATGCCATCGCCTCGTCCGGCGACATTGTCCCTGTATCGAGCGCCGTGCGGGGTGGGCCGGCCCCCGGGCGCCGCAAACCACAGGTTGAATCCAGTTGCCGCGATCTGGTTAATGATGTATTAATTTCACTGTACGGCGTGTGAACGCTAGGCGAGTTTGCGTATGAGTATGGTCTCGCAACAACTGATCGACCATTGGTACACTATCCTCTACGCGCGCCACGCGACAGCCGACGAGGAAATCCAATGGTCTGCGCTGAGCCGGACGGAGGATATCCGGACGGAGATCGGCAATACCGGTGAGGCCGCGCAGTATATTGATCCGGTGCTGCGCCTTTACATCGCAGCATTTGGACGCGCTCCCGACGTTGCCGACCCGAATGGAGATTTCGATACCGGACCTCAATCCGGCTATTGGACCAATGTTAACGCGCTGAGGAACGGAATGAGCTTAGGCGAACTCGCCGAAGCGTTCGTGGGATCTGCGGAATGGAAACAGTTACACGGATCGAGCGCGTTGACCGAAGCCAACATCATTGGGCTCTATCATTTTTTTCTCCAGCGCTCAGTGTCTTCAGCAGAAATATCCGCATGGATGCATAGCGGCGCCGATATGGCGCATGTGCTGATCGGAATATCAGAATCGACGGAAGCGAGAGATTTTGCCGCGTGGAAGATCACCGACGCCCTGAAATTCTCAACCACCTTGCAGCCTCATCCCGATTCAGGTCCTTTCGAGCTTGGCCCGCTTCCGCCCGGAACGTTCGCTCCTTCGGCGCGGCCGGGAGGCGCATTTGATGCGAGCGTGGCAACCGTTGGCATCGCTGATCATCCCGACGCCTTGGTGATCTAGGCCAAAAGCAGCGCTCATCAGCGAAGATGTCATTCGGCCTGCAATATTGGCTCTGACGCATATTCGATGATCGTGATTGTTTTTATGGCGCGCCAATCAG
>NZ_CAKZHY010000125.1 GCF_936928535.1 uncultured Bradyrhizobium sp.
CCGTAGCTAGCGCGGCTTGGTTGGAAGGCCCCAGGGGACCCGTTACCCCATCTACTGGTTGCTCGCGGACCGCTCGGTGTCGCCATGACCGAGCTCTCCCTCCACCGCGGCATCTCCGTCCAGCGCATCGGCGCGATGATCCTGCGCTATTGGTATCTGTTGCTGTCGTCCTGGCCGCGGCTGCTCGAGCTGTTGTACTGGCCGGCGCTGCAGATCATCACCTGGGGCTTTCTGCAGCTCTACATCGCCCAGAACGCCAATTTCTTTGCGCGCGCCGGCGGCACGCTGATCGGCGCCGTCATCCTTTGGGACATCCTGTTCCGCGGCCAGCTCGGATTCTCGATCTCCTTCCTGGAGGAGATGTGGGCCCGCAACCTCGGCAATCTCATGATGAGCCCTTTGAGGCCGATCGAGTTTCTGCTCTCGCTGATGGCGATGAGCCTGATCCGGCTCGCGATCGGCGTCATCCCGATGACGCTGCTCGCGATCGCGTTCTTTCACTTCAACGTCTACAGCCTCGGCCTGCCGCTGATCGCCTTCTTCTGCAATCTAATCTTCACGAGCTGGTCGGTCGGCATCTTCGTCTCGGGTCTGGTGTTGCGGAACGGACTTGGCGCCGAGAGCATCGTCTGGACCTTGATGTTCGGGATCATGCCGCTCGCTTGCGTCTATTATCCGGTCAGCGTGCTGCCGACCTGGCTGCAATATATCGCATGGTCGCTGCCACCGACTTACGTGTTCGAGGGCATGCGCGCGCTGCTGATCGAGAACACCTTCAGGACCGATCTGATGCTGGACGCGTTAGCCATCAATGCGGTGCTTCTGCTGGCCTCTTTCGGGGCAGTCCTTGCCCTTTTACGCAGCGCCCGGAAGCACGGCTCGCTGCTTGCGGGTGGCGAATAACGTCACTTTCTCGTGGATTCAGGCTGGTTTGGCCGTTGCGGCCACGTAGATGTACGGAACCATGCATTGACGCAATATTACGCATTCGGCAGTATGCTGCGATGCGAAGAGGATTATAATATGCCTATTGGTGAGTTTGGCGGCGCGCCGCCCCTGGCAGCAGAAGGCAGCCCGGTTCTGACGACGCCGATGTACTGGATGTACGAGATGGCGCATGCCTCTCTCAATCCGGCGCGCGCAGTCACCGATGCGACCAAGCTGTTGTTTCAAAATCCGCTGAATCCCTGGGCGCGCACCGAAGTCGGCAAGTCAGTCGCTGCGGCTTGCGAATTGTTCGAGCGCACTACGCGACGCTACGGCAAGCCGGAATGGGGCCTCAACGACACCGAGGTCAACGGCATCCGCGTTCCCGTCGAGGTCCGCTCGGTCTGGGAAAAGCCGTTCTGCAAACTGCTTTACTTCGATCGCAAATTCGCCCGCCCCTTGCGCAGCCCGCAGCCGCGCGTGCTGATCGTGGCACCGATGTCCGGCCACTACGCGACGCTGCTGCGCGGCACGGTCGAGGCCTTCCTGCCGGCGCATGAGGTCTACATCACCGATTGGGCCGATGCGCGCATGGTGCCGCTCAGCGAAGGCCGGTTCGATCTCGACGATTACATCGACTACATCATCGAGATGCTGCATGTGCTGGGTGGCAACACCCATGTGATGGCGGTGTGCCAGCCTTCGGTGCCTGTCGTCGCCGCGGTCTCGATCATGGAAGCGCGGCGCGATCCCTTCGTGCCGACCTCGATGACGCTGATGGGCGGTCCGATCGACACGCGCCGCAATCCGACGGCCGTGAACAATCTCGCGCAGGAGCGCGGCATCGACTGGTTCCGCAACCACGTCATCACCAAGGTGCCGTTCCCGCATCCGGGCATGATGCGCGACGTCTATCCGGGCTTCCTCCAGCTCAACGGGTTCATCAGCATGAACCTCGACCGGCACATGGACGCCCACAAGCAGCTGTTTGCCCATCTGGTGAAGGGCGACGGCGACCTCGTCGACAAGCATCGCGAGTTCTATGACGAATATCTCGCGGTGATGGACCTCTCGGCCGAGTATTATCTGCAGACGGTCGACACCGTGTTCGTGAAGCATTCGCTGCCGAAGGGCGAGATGAGCCATCGTGGCACGCGCGTCGATCCCTCGAAGGTGACGCGCGTCGCACTGATGACGGTCGAAGGCGAGAACGACGACATCTCGGGTCTCGGCCAGACCGAAGCAACACACGCGTTGTGCAGCAAGATCCCGGATCATCGCCGCGTTCATTACGTCCAGAAGGGCGTTGGACATTACGGCGTGTTCAACGGCTCGCGCTTCAAGTCGGAAATCGTGCCGCGCATCCATGATTTCATGGTCTCGGCTGCGAATCCGAGCTCAATGCAGGCGGTTGCAGCCGAATAATCCCGCGATTTCGGCTTTCCCGTCGAAATTTCAGGTCCTGCCGGAGGCTCCGGCAGGGCTTGGTTCCCGCCAGATTCGAGGTATTTAGGTAGTGTTCTAGGAGTGAGTCATCCCTCACCTCTTGGGGGTGTCGCATGCGTCTGGCGGGGGCGAAAAAAGCGGGTTCCAACCCCAGTCTGTAGGGTCTCCCGGACGCCAGACCCCTGTATATTGGGCAAATGATTTGTTTTTGCGCCGAGCGCTTTCCCTGGCGGCGGTTATGGCAGAATCCGGGCGATCTCCTGCTCCCCGGACTGACAGACATGGCCACACGCGCACTCCTCTATCGGCGGCCCCACGAACCGAAGACCCTTGTCATCAGCCACGGATCGCAATTCTTTGCGATTCGGCTGCGCAGACACCGGCGGGCACGTCGTTACACGCTCAGAATCCATCCAAGCGATCGTGAAGCCATCCTCACGATGCCGCCACGCGGCACGCTCGCCGAAGCCAAGGACTTCGCGCAGCGTCACGGCGCGTGGATCGCTGCACGTCTCGGTCGTCTGCCGAAGGCTGCGCCGTTCCAGCCTGGCACAGTGATACCACTTCGGGGCGTTCCCCATCGCATCGTGCATCGCGCAGGCAGCCGCGGCACGGTGTGGGCGGAAATTCGCGACAGCGGTGAGCGCATTCTCTGCGTCGCCGGTGGCCTCGACTATGTCGATCGCCGCGTCAACGACTTCCTCAAGCGCGAGGCGCGCAAGGATCTGCAGCGTTCCGCCGAGACCCACGCCGCCGAGCTAGGCGTAAAGGTGAAGCGGCTCTCGATCCGCGATCAGTCCAGCCGATGGGGCTCCTGCACCTCGGCCGGCTCGCTGTCGTTCTCTTGGCGCCTGATCCTCGCCCCGCCCTATGTGCTCGACTATCTCGCCGCGCACGAAGTGGCCCATCTCGTCGAGATGAACCACTCGGCGCGGTTCTGGCGCGTCTGCGGCAAGATCTGTCCGTCAATGGAGCGCGCCAAGAAGTGGCTCGACACCTGCGGCAACGACCTGCACCGGTATGGGGTCGAGGATTAGGCCTGGCTCTATCGTAACAAGCGGCCGTCATCCCGGCGAAGGCCGGGATCCATACCCACAGGACGTAGTTTGACGACGGCTAGTTCGGTCGCCGCCTACTGTGCATGGGGTTGTTTTCGCGTTTTTGTTTTGAGGTCTACCTGTTCCCGCCAAACAGCCGATCCATCAGCCAGCCATCAAGCCCCGCGGCGGCTTCCGGCCGCGCATTGACGTTGGCGCGGGTCGGTGGCGGGGCGCGATAGCCGCCATTGCTCACCGACGCAGGCGCTGCCTGCGTCGGCGGCGATATCTGGGACGAGATCTGCACGAGGTTCGACGGCCCCCAACTGGTTTGCAGGTTCGGCAGGGCCGCGACCTGCACGCCCTCGTGAGCCGCACGCATGAAACGGGTCCACACTTCCACCGGCAGGCCGCCGCCGGTTGCCTTCTTGGTCGGCGAGTTGTCGTCATTGCCGAGCCAGACGCCGGTGACGAGGTTGGACGTGTAGCCGATGAACCAGGCGTCGCGATAATCCTGGCTGGTGCCGGTCTTGCCGGCCGCCTGCCAGCCGGGGATCTCGGCCTTCTTGGCCGTGCCCGAGATCAGCGTTTCCCGCATCATTGTGTTCATCATGCCGACATAGCGCGGCTCGATCACCTGGTTGTGCTCGTCGGGTTGCCGCATGTAGAGCAGCTTGCCGTCGAGCGTCTTGATCCGCGTCACCACATGCGGCGTGGCCGCGAAGCCGCCATTGGCGAACGGCGCATAAGCGCCGACCAGCTCGACGACAGAGACTTCCGACGTGCCAAGCGCGATCGAGGCGTTGGGCTCGAGCTTTGAGGAGATGCCGAGCCGGTGCGCGGTGCGCACCACGTTCTTTGGTCCGACCTCGAGGCCGAGGCGGATGGCTACGGTGTTGAGCGACATCGCCAGCGCCTGCGTCAGTGTCACCGGGCCGAAATATTCGTGGGTGTAGTTCTCGGGCTTCCAGCCCTTGACCTCGATCGGCGCGTCCTGGCGGATGGTGTCGGGCGTCAGGCCCTGTTCCATCGCGGTCAGATAGACGAACGGCTTGAACGAGGAGCCGGGCTGGCGCTTCGCGGTCACCGCGCGGTTGTACTGGCTCTCTGAATAGTTCCGGCCGCCGACCATGGCGCGCACCGCGCCATCGGGCGTCATCGCCACCAGCGCGCCCTGGCTGACATTGAACTTCACGCTCTTGGCCGCGAGCTCGTCGATGATGGCGGCTTCCGCCTGCGCCTGGAGCTTGGGATCGATCGTGGTCTCGACCTTGATGCTGTCGTCGATCTGGCCGACGAGATCGTCCAGCACCTCGCCGATCCAGTCGGCGACGTAGTTCACCGTGCCGGCGCCGACAGGCTTCACATTATAGGAGGGGTGTCCGATCGAGGCCTGAGCCTGCGCCTCGGTGATGAACTTGGCATCCGCCATCGCGGCCAGCACGACCTGCGCGCGCTGCTCAGCGCCTTCCGGATTGCGGTTGGGCGCAAGCCGCGAGGGCGACTTGACCAGGCCCGCCAGCATCGCAGCTTCCGCGATCGTGACGTTCTTGGCCGGCTTGCCGAAATATTTTTGCGCGGCGGCTTCGATGCCATAGGCGCCGGAGCCGAAATAGACGCGGTTGAGATAGAGTTCCAGGATCTCGTTCTTGGAATGCTTGCGCTCCAGCCAGATCGCGAGTTCCGCCTCCTGCAGCTTGCGCGCTATGGTGCGTTCCTGGGTCAGGAACAGATTTTTCGCCAGCTGCTGCGTCAACGTCGAGCCGCCCTGCGACACGCCGCGATGGAGCAGATTGGTCACCAGCGCGCGCAGGATGCCGATGGGATCGATGCCGAAATGCGAATAGAAGCGGCGGTCCTCGATCGCGATGAAGGCCTTGGGCAGATAGGGCGGCAGGTCCTTCAGCGACACATTCGCGCCGGCCATCTCGCCGCGCTGCGCCAGCAGGGTGCCGTCCACGCCGACGATCTGGATCGTCGGCGGGCGCTTGGGAATCTCCAGCGACTGGATCGGCGGAAGATGCGCGCCGACCCAGATCACGACGCCGATCACCGCGATCACGCCCCACAGGCTGAGCACGGCGCCCCAATAGACGAGGCGGCCGAGGCCGGCGCTGATGGACGATTTCGACCGGCGCTTCGCGCCGCTGCTTTTGGCCGCTGCCTTGCGCTCGCGCGGCGGCTCGTCGTCGGTAGCTTCGGCCTTGCGTTTGCTGGCGGATTTCTTCGGCTTGTCGTCGCCGCCGCCGGGAATGCGATCGGCCGCCGTCAGGCGCAGATCGGCGAGCGCCGCGGGCAAGCCGAACAGCGGCTCCTTCCGCCCACCCTTTTTCTTTGCCGACCCCATACGCAAACGCCCGGTCACCCCGCCCCGCCGCACGCTAGCGGTCGCTGTTTAAGGCCCGGTTACCCCAAGCGTTAACGCGTGATTAGGAGATGCGGCATTCGCTAGCCGCAGTTCCGCTCATTTGACCGCGGGGCTAGGATCGCGGTCATCAAGAAGAGGGAACACCTATGGGCCACATCGATCCGACCAAGGAGATCTTCGCGCAATTCCGGGAGAACGACCGCCCCGGCCCGATCCACATGCTCAATCTGGTCCGCCTGCGCAAAGAGGCGGCCTATCCCGACGGCCGCAAGGCCAGCGGCGCCGAAGCCTATGCAGCCTATGGTCGCGAGAGCGGCCCGGTGTTCGAACGCCTCGGCGGCCGCATCGTCTGGCAAGGCCGGTTCGAGCTGATGCTGATCGGCCCGCAGGAGGAGCGCTGGGACCATTGTTTCATCGCCGAATACCCCAGCGTCGCCGCCTTCGTCGAGATGATCCGCGATCCCGTCTATCGGGAAGCGGTGAAGCATCGCCAGGCCGCGGTGGAGGATTCGCGCCTGATCCGGCATGCTGTGCTGCCGGTGGGGAAAAACTTTTGGGGAGATACCGGAGTAGGCGCCGTCAAAAAAATCGGCGGCCCTAAGGCCGCCGATTGCATTCAGAGCTCTTCGACTAGCCCGCCGGGCCCGCATCCTCCATGATCGGACCGAAAAGTTCCCAGCGCTCGCCGTTGAACTTCATCATCTGAAGCTGCTTGTTGACGCGGTAGTCGGTCGGCGAGGTGTTGGCCTTGATGCCGGGCAGGGACAGGTCGAGCTCCACGTCCTTCAGGCTGGTGGCAATCTTCATGACGTTCTCGCGAGTGAGGTTGTCGCCGCATTTCTGGAGGACGTAGGCCATCAACTGCGAGGTCGAGTAGCCGTAGCTGTTGAAGCTCGAGTCCTTGTCGCCTTCCGGATAGTACTTGGCCATGAACTCGAAGTACTTCTTCATGCCGGGATCATCCTTCCAGGTCGGGTCGAGCGGATCCTTGCCGTAGTTGACGCTGATCACGCCCTTGGAGGCCTCGAGTCCCGCGGGCTTCATCACGGCGCCGACCGAGGTGGCGTTGATGTCGAGGATCTGCACCGGATGCCAGCCGAGCTCGGCGATCTTCTTGATCGCCTGCGCGGCCTGCTTCGGCGTGGTCGCGCTGAAGAACAGGTCGGCACCGGCATCCTTGATCTTGAGGATCTGCGAATCGACGGTCGGATCGGAGACTTCGTAGGACGCCTCCGCGACGATCATGCTGGAGGCCTTGTCTCCAAGGCCCGCCTTGATGCCGTTCAGATAGTCTTTTCCGAGGTCATCGTTCTGGTAGAGAATCCCGATCTTGGCGTTCGGATGATTCTTGATGATGTATTGGCCGTAGATGCGGCCTTCGACGAAGTAGTTGGGATTGAAGCCCATCGTCCAAGGGAAGTTCTTCGGGTCCGTGAACTTCGACGCGCCGGTGGCGGCGAACAGCTGCGGCACCTTCTTGGCGTTGAGATATTTCTGCACAGCTGCGTTCGACGGCGTGCCGAGGAGCTGGAAGGTGAGCAGGACCTCGTCGCTCTCGACCAGCTTGCGCACCTGCTCCACGGCCTTGGGCGGCGAATAGGCGTCGTCATATTGGATCAGGTTGATCTTGCGGCCGTTGATGCCGCCTTGATCGTTGATCATCTTGAAATAGGCGGCCTGCGTCTTGCCGATCGTGGCGTAGGCGGAGGCGGGACCGCTGAACGGGTTGGTCTGACCGATCTTGATTTCGGTGTCCGACGCGCCGGGATCATATTTCTTTTGGGCATTGGCCGCCGAGGCCGACAGCGCCAAAGTCAGCGCCGCGCCAGTGACCAAATGCAAAAATCCGTTCCTCATTCGCATTTCCTCGGTTTGTTATGGCAGATGATCTTTCCGCCGCCACCGGCCTGCGGACGTCATCGCTGGGCCGAAGTGTGGCGGAGGCCCTGCTGCGACGCAAGATGACATGCTGGGCGGCGCGGGAAATTTCGCCTGATCGCCAATAAGACTTTCGGACATGGTTGACGCCCCGAGCCGTTCACAAGGCAGGATGCTCCGCGCCGTCGGCATGGAGCATCCGGCCCAGTTCTCGGACCGGACCGGGCCGAGGTCTCCGGGCCGTGCTAACCCGCGGGCCCCGAATCCTCGATGATCGGTCCGAACAGCTCCCAGCGTTCGCCGTTGAACTTCATCATCTGCATCTGCTTGTTGACCCGGTAGTCGTTCGGCCCGGTGTTGATCTTGATACCGGGCAGCGCGAAGCTCGGGGTGAAGTCCTTGATGTTGGCGACCTGCTTCATCACGTTCTCGCGCGTCAGATCATCGCCGCATTGCTTCAAGACCTGGACCAGCAGCTCGGCCACCGAATACCCGTAGGTATTGACCGTGTTGAGCTTGTCGCCCTCCGGGAAGTATTTGTCCATGAAGGCGAAGAACGCCTTCACGCCGGGATCGTCCTTCCACTGGGGATCGCCGGGCTCCTTGCCGTACTGCGTCGAGATGATGCCCTTGGAGATATCGAGTCCGGCCGGCTTCAATGTTGCCGAGATCGGGCTCGCATTGATGTCGAGGATATGCACCGGCGTCCAGCCGAGGTCGGCAAGCTTCTTGATCGCCTGTGCCGCGAACTTCGGCGTGGAGGCGTCATAGAATAGATCGGCGCCCATCGACTTCAGCTTGACCACCTGAGAGTCTACCGTGGGGTCGGTGACCTCGTAGGAGACCTCGCCGACGATCATGCTGGCGGCCTTGTCGCCGAGTCCGCTCTTGAGGCCCGCGAGATAGTCGCGGCCCATGTCATCGTTCTGGTAGAGAACACCGATCTTGGCGTTCGGGTGTTCCTTGAGAATGTACTTCGCGTAGATCCGCCCTTCGGAGATGTAGTTGGGATTATAGGCGATGGTCCAGGGATAGTTCTGCGGATCGTTGAAGCGCGCCGCCCCGGTGGAGGCCAGCAGCTGCGGGATCTTCTTTCCGTTGAGATATTTTTGCACGGCAGCATTGGCCGCGGTGCCGATGATCTGGAAGGTGAACAGCACTTCGTCGCCTTCGACGAGCTTGCGCACCTGCTCGACGGTCTTCGGCGGCGAATAGGCATCGTCATATTGGATCAGATTGATCTTGCGGCCGTTGATGCCGCCCTGGTCGTTGATCATCTTGAAATAGGCGGCCTGGGTCTTGCCGATATTGGCGTAGACGGAGTAGGCGCCGGAGAACGGCACGGTCTGGCCGATCTTGATTTCGGTGTCGCTGGCACCGGTGTCGTATTTCTTCTGGGCGAGGGCTTGGTTGGCGGAGAAAGCGAAGGCGAGCGCCGCCGTGGCAGCTAGATAGGCTCTGCTGATCTTCATGTTGCTTGTTCCTCCTGACGGAATTTTCCGGCCGATGGTCTTTTCCCGTTGCTTGCAACGGTCGCCATCGCTGCCGGAGAGTGTGGAGGAACGGCAGGCGCCGCGCAAGGATCGCTGCGCCGCGCTGTCGTGTCGCGGGCTAGGCCAAGTCTCTCAGGCCGACGTCTTAAGCAAGCGTCTTAGGCCAGCGTCTTACGCCAGGAACAATGCCACCAGCGCGATCGCGGCCGGCAGCGCCTGCACGATCAGGATGCGCGTGCTGACGGTGGCCGCGCCGTAAGCGCCGGCCACGATCACGCAGAGCAGGAAGAAGACCTTGATCTGGAACGCGAAGGCCGGATTGCCGTGGACGAGGCCCCAGATCAGGCCGGCAGCGAGGAAGCCGTTGTAGAGGCCTTGATTGGCCGCCAGCACCTTGGTGATCTCGGCCTTCTCAGGCGTATTGCGGAATGTCTTCAAGCCGAGCGGCTTGTCCCAGAGAAACATCTCCAGGATCAGGAAATAGGCGTGCAAGGCGGCGACCAGCGCCACCAGGATGTTGGCAATCCAGATCAACTCGAGCTCCCCCAAAAGCGTCAGCTTTCGGGTGGACGTTAGCATGCCAGGCATGGCAAACGCGATGCCGTGTTTCGATGCAGAGATGCCGCCATGCCCGTGCGATCGATCAGGACATCTGAACGCTTCGGCCTCGATCGCCTAACGACGCCGATCGGAATCGCGTTGCTCGTCACCGACGTCGATGGTGCGTTACGCGCGCTCGACTGGGACGACTACGAGCATCGCATGCGCGAGCTGCTGCGCCTGCAATACGGCGCGGTCGATCTCAGTGACCGGCCCGCACCGCCGCCAGTGCGGACGGCGCTATCGCGCTATTTCGAAGGTGATCTCGGCCAGCTTGCAGGTATTGCATGGCGCATCGCCGGCACGCCATTTCAGCAGAAGGTCTGGACTGCGCTTGCAAAAATCCCCGCCGGTACCACGATGAGCTATGGCGCGCTCGCCGCCAGGATCGAAATGCCAAAGGCGATCCGCGCCGTCGGCCATGCCAACGGCTCCAACCCGATCAGCGTGGTGCTGCCGTGTCACCGTCTGATTGGCGCGGACGGCTCGTTGGTGAAGTATGGCGGCGGCCTGGAGCGCAAGCGCTGGCTGCTCCGGCATGAGGGGGTGGAGATATGAGGGCGTGGTGTGCGCCAATCTCTCCGCTTGTCATTCCGGGGCGCCGCGGAGCGGCGAGCCCGGAATCCATCCTGCCACCTGTTACGCGGATAAATGGATTCCGGGCTCGCGCTCCGCGCGCCCCGGAATGACGGCTCACGCCGCCGGCGCAACTACCTTGTCGCCGGCCATCACATGGGTCAGTGCGCTCTTGATCGCGGCCTGGCGGGTCGGCGCGTTGATCTGCGCGCCGAGCAGATCGGTCACGTAGAACACGTCGCGGGCGCGCTCGCCGAAGGTCGCGACGTGCGCCGAGGCGATGTTGAGGTTGAGCTTCGAGATCGCGGTGGTCAGCTCGTAGAGCAGGCCGGGACGGTCGAGGCCGGAGACCTCGATCACGGTGTAGCGGTCGGACCATTGGTTGTTGATGGTCACCTCAGGCTCGATGACGAAGGGCCGTGCCTTGCTGCGCACGGTGCGCCGCGCCACCACTTCAGGCAGGCGCAGCTTGCCTTCGAGCACGTCCTCGATCATCTCGCCGATGCGGGTGGCGCGCCGTCCTTCGTCCTCGTCACGATCGTATTCGCGCGAGATCGAGATCGTATCCAGCGCGCGGCCGTCGGTCGTGGTGTAGATTTGGGCGTCGACGATGTTCGCACCGGCCGAGGCGCAGGCGCCCGCGATGATCGAGAGCAGCCAGGGATGGTCGGCGGCAAAGATCGTGAGCTCGGTGACGCCGCGCACCTCGTCGAAGCCGACATTGATCGCGAGCTTGTGGCCGGCCTGCTCGCTCGATCGCACGAAGCGCGCGTGGCGAATCTTTCGCGGCAACTCGACCTTGAGCCAATAGGCCGGATAGTGCCGGCCGATATAGGCATCGAGCTCGTCCGCCGGCCATTCGGCGAAGGCGTGGCGGAATTCGGCGTAGGCGGCGGTGAGGCGCTTGCCGCGGTCGACCTCCGAGAAGCCGCCGGTCAGCACCGGCTCGGTCTCGTAGTATAGCGAGCGCAGCAGCTGTGCCTTCCAGCCGTTCCACACGCCCGGACCGACGCCGCGGATGTCGGCCGTGGTCAGGATGGTGAGCAGCTTCATCTGCTCGACCGACTGCACCACGGCGGCGAAATTCTCGATGGTCTTGCGGTCGGAGAGATCGCGCGACTGCGCCACCGTGGACATCGTCAGATGTTCCTCGATCAGCCATGCCACCAGCTCGGTGTCGGCCGCGCTGAAGCCGAGCCGCGGGCACAGCCGCCGCGCCACCTTGGCCCCTGCGATCGAGTGATCTTCCGGCCGTCCCTTGGCGATGTCGTGCAGCAGGGTCGTGATGTAGATCACCGCGCGATGCTCGGGGCGAATCTTGCGCATCAGATCGCTGGCGAGGGTGAATTCCTCGATGCCGCCGCGCTCGATGTCCTGGAGGAAGCCGACGCAGCGGATCAGGTGCTCGTCCACGGTGTAGTGATGATACATGTTGAACTGCATCATCGAGACGATCTTGCCGAAGGCGCGGATGAAGTGACCGAGCACGCCGGTCTCGTTCATTCGCCGCAGCACGATCTCGGCGTTGTCGGAGGTGAGGATCTCCATGAACAGCCGGTTGGCGTCGGGATTCTCGCGCATTTGCGCGTTGATCAGGCCGAGCGAGCGCGTCACGTCGCGCATCGCGTCCGGGTGAAAGGCGAGGTTGTTCTTCTGCGCCAGGCGGAAGATGCGGATCAAATTGACCGGATCGTGTTTGAAGACGTCGGGCGCGGCGACGTTGATGCGGTTGTTGTCGACGATGAAGTCGTCGCTCTCGGGCACCCGCCGCTTCGCCGGTGTCGGGCGCAGCCGCGCCATCATCCGGCTGAGTACCGGGGCCGGCTTGGCCTGCTGGTCCTCGAGCTTGGCGCAGAGGATGGCGGTGAGGTTGCCGACTTCCTTGGCGACCAGGAAGTAGTGCTTCATGAAGCGCTCGACGTCCTGCATGCCGGGATGCGAGGTGTAGCCTAGCCTGACGGCGATCTCGCGCTGGAGGTCGAACGACAGGCGCTCCTCGGGCCGGCCGCAGTAGAAATGCAGATTGCAGCGCACCGACCAGAGGAAGTCGGCGCAGCGGCGGAAGCTGCGATATTCCTGCGCGTCGAACACGCCGCGTTCGACCAGCTCGTCGGTGTCGCGGACGCGATAGACATATTTGGCGATCCAGAACAGCGTGTGGAGGTCGCGAAGCGCGCCCTTGCCGTCCTTGACGTTGGGCTCGACCAGATAGCGCGACTGGCCGCCGCGGCGATGGCGCTCCTCGCGCTCGGCGAGCTTGGCGGTGACGAATTCAGACGCGGTGCCCTGCACCACTTCCTTGTCGAAGCGCGCGACCAGTTCGTCATAGAGCGGCTGGTCGCCGGTGAGGAAGCGCGTTTCCAGGATGGCGGTGCGGATGGTCATGTCGCCGCGCGCCTGCCGGATCGATTCATCGACCGAACGCGTGGCATGGCCGACCTTCAGACCCATGTCCCAGAGGCAATAGAGAATAGCCTCGGCCACCTGCTCGCCCCAGGCGGTCTGCTTGTAGGGGAGGATGAAGAGCAGATCGATGTCCGATTCCGGCGCCATCAGGCCGCGGCCGTAGCCGCCGGTCGCCACCACCGCCATGCGCTCGGCGCCGCTCGGGATTGGTGAACGATAGAGATGGCGGGTCGCGGCCGAATAGAGAATGCGGATGATCTCGTCCTGCACGTGACACAAGCGCTCGGCGCAGCGGCGGCCGTGACGGTCCTTGAGCAGGATCGCCTGCGCGGCGCCGCGCGCGGCGATGAGTTCCGCCTTGAGCAGTTGCGCAACCGCGGTGCGGAACGTGTCCTCGCGGCCCTGATGCTTTTCGGCAAGCGCGTCGACCGCAGCGGTGATCCGCGCGGTGTCGAAACGATCATCCAGCTGTGGCTTATGCTCGGTCGTAACACTATCCATGTCTCACCGGATATAAGAGGCGGCAGGCGCTGTCATCAGCCATTCTCTGGCAATAGTCGTTCCATGCTGGAAATCGCCGGCATCGAGCAAAATTGTTCTCGGGTCCCGCGCTTTCAAGGGTGGGATTTTCTCATTGACCTCTAGATATAACTCATTGAAAAACAATGAAGTTTTAGGGAGGCTGGGCACGGTTGACGCAACACGACGTAGGCTGCTGGCGGGGGCTGTTTCGCTCGCCGTGGCCCCCGCGGCGCGGGCCGCCGACCCGCTCAAGGAAATCCGCCTCGACTGGGCGACCTACAATCCGGTGTCGCTGGTCCTGAAGCAGAAGGGCCTGTTGGAGAAAGAGTTCGCCAAGGACGGCATTACCGTTACCTGGGTGCAGTCGGCCGGCTCCAACAAGGCACTCGAATTCCTCAATGCCGGCTCGATCGATTTCGGCTCTACCGCGGGCTCGGCAGCACTGGTCGCGCGCATCAACGGCAATCCGATCAAATCGATTTACGTCTATTCGCGTCCCGAATGGACGGCGCTGGTGACGTCAAAGGATTCCAAGATCGCTGATGTCGCTGATCTCAAGGGCAAGCGCGTCGCGGTGACGCGCGGCACCGATCCGCACATCTTCCTGGTGCGGGCGCTGCTGGGCGCGCGGATGACCGAAAAGGACATCACGCCGGTGCTGCTGCAGCACGCCGACGGCAAGACCGCGTTGATCCGCGGCGACGTTGACGCCTGGGCCGGCCTCGATCCGATGATGGCGCAGGCCGAGGTCGAGGAGGGCGCGAAGCTGTTCTATCGCAACGCCGATGCCAACACCTGGGGTATCCTCAATGTGCGCGAACAGTTCCTGAAGGACTATCCGGACATCGTTCGCCGCGTGCTCGCCGTGTATGAAGAGGCGCGGAAATATTCGCTGGAAAATTACGACGAGCTGAAGAAGACCTTCATCGCCGTGACCAAGCTGTCCGATGTCGTCGTCGACAAGCAGCTCAAGGAACGCACCGAGCTCACCCACAGCCGCATCGGCGCCCCGCAGCGCGAGTCGATCCACTTGGCCGGCCTCGCCCTCCAGCAGGCCGGCGTCATCGACGCCAAGGTCCTTGGTCTCGGCTGGATGTTCGTAGTCGCCGCCGAGCTTATCGGCGCCTCCGAAGGCCTCGGCTATCTCCTGCTGGACGGCCAGCAGCTCGGCAAGCCGGCGCAGATCCTCGCCGCCATCGTGATCTTCGCCATTCTCGGCAAGTTCACGGACTGGCTGATCGAGGTCGCCGCCGCGCCGTTCCTGCGCTGGCAGGACGCCTTCTCGCGCGCGAGAGGAGCGTAAGGCGATGCTGGCGCTTGACCGGGTCAGCAAGGCCTATCCGAACGGCGTCGAGGCGCTGGCCCGCTTCTCTGCCGAGATCAGGCAGGGCGAGATCATCGCCATCATCGGCGGCTCCGGTTGCGGCAAGTCCACGCTGCTCCGCGCCATCGCCGGTCTCGACCGCGCCAGCTCGGGCACGGTGACGCTCGACAGCGAGGCGATCTCTTCGCCGCACGCCAAGATCGGCATCATCTTCCAGGAACCGCGGCTTCTGCCTTGGCTCAGCGTCGCCGACAATATCGGTTTTGGACTCGCCGAGTTGCCGGCGGCCGAGCGGCGCACGAAGGTGGCGCGGGCGCTGGAACGCGTCGGCCTCGCGGACAAGGCGCAGGCCTGGCCGCGGGAGCTCTCCGGCGGGCAGGCGCAGCGTGTCGCGATTGCCCGTGCGCTGGTGCCGCAACCCGAAGTGCTCCTGCTCGACGAGCCGTTCTCCGCGCTTGATGCCTTCACCCGTCGCGATCTGCAGGATCATCTGCTCGACCTCTGGGCCGACACGCGCCCGACCTTGATCCTGGTCACACACGACGTCGACGAGGCCGTGGTGCTGGCCGATCGCGCGCTGGTGATGCGGCCGCGGCCGGGCCGGCTGTTCGACCAGATCGAGATCAATCTGACCCGTCCGCGTGATCGCAATTCGCCGCTGTTCGAGAATTTCAAGCGAAGTGTGCTGACGTCACTCGACCGTTCGCTCGATCGCAACGTGTCCGACCGTGACGCAACCCAGGGTCCCGGTCAGGCCATGTGGTGGTGACATTTCCGCCCCGAGCCGGTACATCGAGAGGCAATTTTCCCGGGAGAGAACAAGATGGATGCTGCAGAGCTGCGCCAGATGCAGGCCCCGATCAAGGAGCGCTACAAGACCGATCCCAAGACCGCGCTGATCACGCTGAAGGCCAAGGGCTCGACCGACAGCGAAGGCATCGCCTGCAAGGTCGAGACCGGTCGCGCCATCGCGATGGCCGGGCTGCATCCCGCCACCGGCGGGTCCGGCCTCGAGCTCTGCTCCGGCGACATGCTGCTGGAAGCGCTCGTTGCTTGTGCCGGCGTCACACTGAAATCGGTCGCGACCGCGATCGAGGTGCCGCTCAAGACCGGAAATGTCTACGCCGAGGGCGATCTCGATTTCCGCGGCACGCTCGGCGTCGACAAGGAGACCCCGGTCGGCTTCGCCGAGATCCGCCTGCGCTTCGAGGTCGACACGCCAGCGCCGCAGGACAAGCTCGATCTGCTGCTCAAGCTCACCGAGCGCTATTGCGTGGTCTATCAAACCATCAAGAACGGCCCGAAGGTTTCGGTGTCGATGCAGCGGATGTGATCACTGTCGTCCCGGCGAAAGCCGGGACCCATACGCCGTGTCCCATCGATTGAAGCATTGCTGCCCGACGGCTTTTGCTCCCAACGTATAGTCGTGGTTATGGGTCCCGGCCTGCGCCGGGACGACAGATTGCATGCCCGCCGACCTCTCCCTCATCCTCTTCCTCCTCCTGCGCATGGCGATCGCGGCGGCGTTCGTCGTGTCGGCGTCTGTCATCACCGAGCGTTCCGGGCCGGTGATCGGCGCGCTGGTCGCAACGCTGCCGGTTTCCGCCGGGCCCTCCTACGTCTTCCTCGCGATCGACCACGACGCCGCATTCATCGCGCAGGGCGCGTTGTCGAGCTTGCCGATCAATGCCGCGACGATCTTCATGGGCCTCACCTATGTCGTGCTGGCGCAGCGGCACAGCTTTGCCGCGAGTGTCGGGAGCGCCATGGCAGTCTGGATCGCACTGGCGTCCATCATCCGTCTGTTCGACTGGACCTTGGCAGCCGGGCTCGCGGTCAACCTGATTGCCTTCGGCATCTGCATTCCGCTGCTCGCACGGTATCGCCACGCGAAGATGCCGCTGGTGACGCGCCGCTGGTACGACATTCCCTTCCGCGCGTCATTAGTTGCAACGCTCGTCGCGATTGTCGTCTCGACATCGGGCTGGGTCGGTCCGCGCGTCTCCGGCGTCATCGCGCTCTATCCGATCGTGTTCACCAGCATGATGGTGATCCTGCATCCCCGCATCGGCGGTCCGCCGACTGCAGCAGTGCTCGCCAATTCCGCCTGGGGCCTGCTCGGATTCGGAATGGCGATTGCGGTGCTGCACGTCGCGGTGGTGAAATTTGGATCGACGGTAGGTCTTTGTCTTGCGCTTGCAACCTGCGTGACGTGGAACCTGGCGCTGTGGTGGAATGGGCGCCGAAGATGACGCGTCGAAACGTAAGCATTTCACACGGAATTTTTGCGGTGATCCGCCGCGTAGTTCTGCGGTGGTTGGCTGCGGTATTTCGATAGCGTCGTTAATTTAATCTTTGTGCCTTGCCCGTAAATGTACTCGTCACATGCCGCGGCGGCCCGAATTGAATGTGGGCCTGAAGTTCCACCAGTGCACCCGAGTAAAACGAGCCGAAGATTTTCGAGCGCGAGGGCGATGCTGCCTGCGCAATGCAAGACAATTTCTCAACGAGGAGACATTTGAATGTTCGGTCGCAAGTCCCAAGGTGATGCACAGGCTCGGCTCGATGCCATTGGCCGCTCGCAGGCGATGATCGAATTCAACCTTGATGGGACGATCGTCACGGCGAACAAGAATTTTCTCGATGCCCTCGGCTATCGGCTCGACGAAATCCAGGGCAAGCATCACTCCATGTTCGTGCCGTCCGACCAGCGCGACACCGCGGAATACAAGGCGTTCTGGGCCGCGCTGAACCGCGGCGAGTATCAGGCGCGCGAATTCAAGCGAATCGCCAAGGACGGCCACGAGATCTGGATCGAAGCATCCTACAATCCGGTGCTCGACGGCGACGGCAAGGCGGTGATGGTCGCCAAGATTGCGACCGACATCACTGCGAAGAAAATCCGGAGCATGACGGACGCCTCCAAGATCGCCGCCAGCAGCCGTGCCCAGGCCGTGATCGAGTTCAAGCTCGACGGCACCATCGTCGCTGCCAACGAGAATTTCTGTAACGCGCTCGGCTATTCGCTCGCCGAGATCCAGGGCAAGCATCACAGCATGTTCGTCGCACCCGCCGAACGTGACAGCGCCGCCTATCGCGAGTTCTGGGCGAAGCTCAACCGCGGTGAATACCAGGCCGGCGAGTTCAAGCGCATCGGCAAGGGCGGCCGCGAGGTCTGGATTCTCGCTTCCTACAATCCGATGCTCGACGAGAACGGCAAGCCGTTCGGCGTCGTCAAATACGCAACGGACGTGACCGCGGAGAAGCTGAAAAACGCCGACCGCGCCGGCCAGATCGAAGCCATCGACAAGGCGCAGGCCGTGATCGAGTTCAACATGGACGGCACGATCATCACCGCCAACGCTAACTTTCTCGCTGCGCTCGGCTACTCCCTGGCTGAGATCAAAGGCAAGCATCACAGCATGTTCGTCGAACCCAGCGAGCGTGACGGCACGGCCTATCGCGAGTTCTGGGCTGCGCTCAACCGCGGCCAGTACCAGGCGGGCGAATACAAGCGCATCGGCAAGGGCGGCAAGGAGGTCTACATCCAGGCCTCTTACAACCCGATCTTCGATCTCAACGGCAAGCCGTTCAAGGTCGTGAAATACGCCACCGACACCACCAAGCAGGTGCTGGTCCGCATGGGCAACGAGCGCGTCCGCGGCATGATGGAATCGGTCGCCGCCGGCTCGGAGGAGCTCAACGCCTCGGTGCGGGAAATCTCGGAAGCGATGACCAAGTCCCGCGAGACCGCGATGAGCGCAGTCGATCAGGTCGCCGCCGCCGATGCCCAGGCCCAGCGCCTCACCGAAGCCGCGCAGGCGATGAGCGGCATCGTCGAGATGATCAACAGCATCACCGGCCAGATCAATCTGCTGGCGCTGAACGCCACGATCGAATCCGCCCGTGCCGGCGAGGCCGGCCGCGGCTTTGCCGTGGTGGCGTCCGAAGTGAAGAGCCTCGCCAACCAGGCCAAGCAGGCGACCGACAAGATCGGCCAGGAGATCGGCAGCCTCAACGGCATCTCCGGCGACGTCGTCAGCGCACTGGGCTCGATCAAGCAGGCGATCAACAACGTCAGCGAATACGTCACCTCGACCGCTGCCGCGATCGAGGAGCAGAGCACGGTCACGAACGAGATGTCGACCAGCATGCAGCGCGCCGCCGCGGAGGCGGCTGCGATGGCGGCAAGGGCGTAGGGCAAAAGATCACAATGTCATTCCGGGGCGCCTCGAAGAGGCGAACCCGGAATCTCGAGATTCCGGGTTCGATGCTTTGCATCGCCCCGGAATGACGGCAGCTCTCACTGCTTCGGCAGCTTGGCCTTCAACGCATAGAGCGCATCGAGGGCCTCGCGCGGCGACATCTCGTCGGGGTTGAGCGCCTTCACGGCGTCCATCAGCAGTTCGGCCTCGGTCGGCGGCGCGGCTTCGGCGGCGGCACGCGAGGGCACCGCGAACAATGGAAGATCGTCGGCGAGCGCGCGGGCGGTCTGGCCGCGGTCCTGCGCTTCCAGCTTCGCCAGCACCGATTTGGCACGTGTGATCACGGCCGGCGGCAGGCCCGCAAGCTTGGCGACCTGGATGCCGTAGGAGCGGTCCGCCGAGCCGGGCAGCACCTCATGCAGGAACACGACATTGCCCTGCCACTCCTTCACCCGCACCGTCGCGTTGAACATGCGCGGCAGCTTGGCCGAGAGCGCGGTCAGCTCGTGATAATGCGTCGCAAACAGCGTGCGGCAGCGATTGTTCTCGTGCAGATGCTCGATCGCGGCCCAGGCGATCGACAGACCGTCAAAGGTCGCGGTGCCGCGGCCGATCTCGTCAAGGATGACAAGCGCGCGCTCGCCCGCCTGGTTGAGGATCGCGGCGGTCTCGACCATCTCCACCATGAAGGTGGAGCGGCCTCGTGCGAGATCGTCAGCGGCGCCGACGCGCGAGAACAGGCGATCGATGATGCCGATCCGCGCGCGGGTTGCCGGCACGAAGCTGCCGATCTGCGCCATCAAGGCAATCAGCGCGTTCTGGCGCAGGAAGGTCGATTTACCGGCCATGTTCGGGCCGGTGAGCAGCCAGAGCTGGCCGGACTTTTGCGCTGGCGCAGGCGAGAGGTCGCAGGCGTTGGCGATGAACGGCTCGCCATTGCGCTTGAGCGCCTGCTCGACCACGGGATGGCGTCCGCCCTCGATGGCAAAGCCGAGCGAGCCGTCGACCTCGGGCCGCACGTAATTCTCGTCGACCGCGAGTTTCGCCAGTGACGTCGCAACGTCGAGCAGCGCAAAACCTTGCGCCGCGGCGCGTAAGTCATCGCTGATCGCGAGCGCCTTGGCGCACAGCCGCTCGAAGATCTCGAGCTCGAGCCCGAGGGCGCGATCGCCGGCATTGGCGATCTTGGCTTCGATCTCGCCGAGCTCCGAGGTGGTGAAGCGCACCTGGCCCGCCAGGGTCTGGCGATGGATGAAGGTCGCGTTCAGCGGCGCCGACATCAGCTTGTCGCCGTGCTGCGCGGTGACCTCGACGAAATAGCCGAGCACGTTGTTGTGGCGGATCTTCAGGGCCTTCACGCCGGTGTCGTCGGCGTAGCGGGCCTGCATCGAGGCGACGACGAGACGCGAGGCATCGCGCAGGTTGCGGGCTTCGTCGAGCGCGGATTCGTAGCCGGCACGCACGAAGCCGCCGTCGCGCTTGATCAGCGGCAGCTGCTCGTCAAGCGCGCTGGCAAACTCGGAAGCGAGCTCGCGCGAGGGACGCTGCAGCGCCGCCATCACGGCAGCGATCTCCTGCGGCGGCTGGTCGAGCTCGGACAGCCGCGCCAGCACCTGGTCGGCGGCGATGATGCCGTCGCGCAGGCCAGCGAGATCGCGCGGGCCGCCGCGACCGACCGAGAGACGGGCCAGCGCGCGCGACATGTCGGGCGCGCCGCGCAGGATGCTGCGGACATCCTCGCGCGTCGCCGAATCCGTAACGAAGGCACCGACGGCATCGAGCCGCCGTGCGATCGCCGGCGCATCGGTCAAGGGCGCCGCGAGCCGCTGCGCCAAAAGGCGCGAGCCGGCCGAAGTCACGGTGCAATCGATCGCATCGAGCAGCGAGCCGCGGCGTTCGCCGGCGAGCGTCCGCGTCAGCTCGAGATTGGCGCGCGTCGCCGGATCGATCGCCATGGTCGCGCCGGACGCTTCGCGCGCAGGCGGCGACAGCGGCGGGTGCTTGCCGACCTGGGTGCGGTCGACATAGGTGACGGCGGCAGCCGCGGCCGTAGCCTCCAGCCGCGACAGCTGCGCCAGCCCGTCCATGGTCGCGACCGCAAAATAATCGCAGAGGCGCTTCTCGGCGGTGGCGCTGTCGAACACGTCGCGGGTCACCGGCGTCACGGCCGGCAGCTCGCGAAAGATCTGGCCAAGTTCGTTATCGCTATAGAGCGCGTCGGTGACGACAGCCTCGTTCGGATTGATGCGGGCGAGCGTCGCGGCGAGTTCGCCGCCTGAGACTTCCGTCACCGAGAATTCGGCGGTCGAGATATCGATCCAGGCCAGCCCGAAGCGGTCGCCGCCGGCGGATGAGCGCGCCCGCGCGATTGCCAGCAAATAATTGTTGGCGCGCGCATCGAGCAGCGTGTCTTCCGTCAGCGTGCCCGGCGTCACCAGCCGCACCACGCCGCGGCGCACGACGCTCTTGTTGCCGCGCGCCTTCGCCGCGGCCGGATCCTCGGTCTGCTCGCACACCGCGACACGATGGCCGGCTGAGATCAGGCGATGCAGATAGTCCTCGGAGCGCTCGACCGGCACGCCGCACATCGGGATGTCGTTGCCCTGATGCTTGCCGCGCTTGGTCAAGACGATGCCGAGCGTTCTCGAGGCGATCTCGGCGTCCTCGAAGAACAGCTCGTAGAAATCGCCCATCCGGTAGAACAGCAGCAGACCCTGATGCGCCGCCTTGATCTCCAGGTACTGTTCCATCATCGGCGTGACGCGCGCGGCGGCTTCCGCCGGTGGCGCGGACGCTTCGTCGGGGGGCGGTAAAGGAACGGGCTGTTGCATGGTCATCAGAGCGTTTTCGAGTGAAGTGGGTACCGGTTCGCGTGAAGAAACGCGTCAAAACAGCAATCTTGGAGCGCGGTCCTGACCGCGCTCCAAGGCGGCGCAACCTACAAAATTTCGCCTCCTGCTCCTATCGCTTTGGCCCGATAGGGGAGGTTTTCCACGTTGTCCGCACCGCGGCATGCGCTGGCGGCGTGCGGGCCTGTCGGAACGCGCAAGCAACCGTCAATTGACCTGCCGCGGGCGCCCTCCTAAAACTCCGCCGACATCCAAGAATTTTGGAAGAATTTTCGCCGAACCGCGGCATTCAGGGAGAACAACGATGCGTGACGTCTTTATCTGCGATGCCGTGCGGACCCCGATCGGCCGTTTCGGCGGCTCGCTGGCCAAGGTGCGTGCCGACGACCTCGCCGCCACCCCGATCAAGGCGCTGATGGCCAAGCACCCGAATCTCGACTGGGCGCAGGTGGATGAAGTGTTCTTCGGCTGCGCCAACCAGGCCGGCGAGGACAACCGCAACGTCGCGCGCATGGCGCTCCTGCTCGCGGGCCTGCCCGACTCGGTTCCCGGCCAGACCCTGAACCGGCTCTGCGCCTCCGGCCTCGATGCGGTCGGCGGTGCCGGGCGCGCCATCCGCTCCGGCGAGATCGAGCTTGCGATCGCCGGCGGCGTCGAATCCATGACCCGCGCGCCCTTCGTGATGGGCAAGGCGGCGGAAGCCTTCTCGCGTTCGGCCGAGATCTTCGACACCACGATCGGCTGGCGCTTCATCAATCCGCTCTTGAAGGCGCAGTACGGCGTCGATGCGATGCCGGAGACCGGCGAGAACGTCGCCGAGGAATTCCAGGTCTCGCGCGCCGACCAGGACGCCTTCGCGATACGCTCGCAGCAGCGCGCCGGCAAGGCGATTGCGGCGGGTTACTTCGCGGAAGAGATCACCCCGATCACCATTCCCGGCGGCAAGGCCGGCCCGATCACTGTTGACAAGGACGAGCATCCGCGTCCCGAGACCACGCTCGAAGGTTTGGCAAAACTGAAGCCGATCGTGCGCAATCCCGGCACGGTGACCGCCGGCAACGCCTCGGGCGTCAATGACGGCGCCGCCGCGATGATCCTCGCCTCGGAGGCCGCGGTGAAGAAGCACGGCCTGACGCCCCGCGCGCGCATCCTGGGCCTCGCCTCGGCCGGCGTGCCGCCGCGCATCATGGGCATTGGACCCGTGCCCGCGACCCGCAAGCTGATGGAGCGGCTGGGCAAGAAGATCACCGATTTCGATCTGATCGAGCTCAACGAGGCCTTCGCTTCGCAGGGCATTGCCTGCATGCGCCAGCTCGGCGTGGCCGACGATGCCGACTTCGTCAATCCGCATGGCGGCGCCATCGCGCTTGGCCATCCGCTCGGCATGAGCGGCGCGCGCCTCGCGCTCACCGCCGTGCACGGCATGGAAAAGCGCGGCGGCAAGCTGGCACTCGCCACCATGTGCGTCGGCGTCGGCCAGGGCGTGGCTGTTGCGATCGAGAAGGTGAATTGACGGTCCACTGCGTGGACCGTCATCCCGGGGCAAGCCCGACAGGGGTGAACCCGGGATCTCGAGATTCCGGGTTCGATGCTTCGCATCGCCCCGGAATGACGCGGAGAGATAACACCATGATCATCGAGCGCGAGCAGGACGTTACGGCCGCGGCCCTTGCGGTGATGGAGCGGACATCCGATCCGCGGATGCGGCAGATCATGATGTCCTTGGTCAAGCATCTGCACGGCTTTGTCCGTGATGTCAGGTTGACCGAGAAGGAATTCCGCGACGCCACCGCCATCATCGCCGAACTCGGCAAGCTGACCACCGACACGCATAACGAAGTCGTGCTGATGGCCGGCTCGCTCGGCGTCTCGCCGCTGGTGTGCCTGCTCAACAACGGCGATCAAGGCAATACCGAAACCGATCAGTCGCTGCTCGGGCCGTTCTGGCGGTTGAACTCGCCGCGGGTGGAGAATGGCGGATCGATCGTCCGTTCCGAGACGCCGGGCGCGCCGCTGTTCGTCAATGGCCGCGTCGTCGACAAGGACGGCCGCCCCGTCGCGGGCGCGGAGGTCGATGTCTGGCACGCCTCGCCGGTCGGCCTCTACGAGAACCAGGACCCCGAGCAGGCCGACATGAATTTGCGCGGCAAGTTCACGACCGATGCCGACGGACGTTTCGCCTTTCGCTCGGTGATGATGGTCGGCTATCCTATTCCGACCAATGGCGTGGTCGGCCGCCTGCTGGAGGCGCAGAGCCGGCATCCCTATCGCCCTGCGCATCTGCACGCCCTGATCTTCAAGCCCGGCTTCAAGGTGCTGATCTCGCAGGTCTACGATCCCAACGATCCCCATATCGACAGCGACGTGCAGTTCGGCGTGACGCAGGCGCTGATCGGCAAGTTCGTGCGTCACGAGACGCCGCACCCGACCGCGCCAGACATCACACCCCCCTGGTATTCGCTCGACCACATCTACCGGCTCGAGGCCGGGGAGGCGGTGCTGCCGCGTGCGCCGATCAAATAGGGCCCGCCGGCCTGAAAGCCGGGCGCCAAGGGGTGCTAAAGCCGCTTCCCTAGATTAGTTATATTCTATAATGATTGGCGCAAATGTGGTCCGGCCGGACCGAAATGGCCGGGGAGGAGTTCGCCAATGACATTCATCTATCCCACCGACAGCAACAAGGCGCATCCGCTGCCGCTGTCGCCCGAGTACAAGAGCTCGATCAAGCGCGCGCCGAACAAGCCCTTGATCCCGATGCGCCACACGCTGTCGGAACTGACCGGCCCGGTCTACGGCCACGAGACCGTGCGCGAGGGCGACAACGATCTCACCACCCAGCACCAGGGCGAGCCGCTCGGCGAGCGCATCATCGTGCACGGTCATGTCCGCGACGAGGACGGCCGCGGCGTGCCCAACTCGCTGGTCGAGATCTGGCAGGCCAATGCCTGCGGCCGCTACGTCCATGTCCGCGACCAGCATCCGGCGCCGCTCGATCCCAACTTCACCGGCGCGGGCCGCACCGTGAGCGACGCATCAGGCTATTATCGCTTCGTCAGCATCAAGCCCGGCGCCTATCCCTGGGGCAATCACCACAATGCCTGGCGCCCCGCGCACATCCATCTGTCGGTGTTCGGCCATTCCTTCGTCAGCCGCCTGGTAACGCAGATGTACTTCCCGGGCGATCCGCTGTTCCCGTTCGATCCGATCTTCAACTCGGTGCCGGACGAGAAGGCGCGGATGCGCATGGTCTCGTCATTCGACCTGGAGAACACCAAGCCCGAATGGGCGCTGTGCTACCGCTTCGACATCGTGCTGCGCGGCAAGAACGCCACCCCCATGGAGACCAAGTAACGTGCAGGATTCTGTGAAGCCCGATGGGATCACGCCGTCGCAGACGGTCGGCCCGTTCTTCAAATACGGCCTGACGCCGACAGGCGATTACGCCTGGAACGACGCCTTCACCAATTCGACGCTGACGCCTGACGTTTCCGGCGACCGCGTCCGCATCGAGGGCCGCGTGCTCGACGGCGACGGCGCGACCGTCCCCGACGCCATGCTGGAGATCTGGCAGGCGGATGCGCAGGGGCGCTACGCCGATCCGCAGGACAAGCGCGCGCTGCCGAATGCGAGCTTCCGCGGCTTTGCCCGCTGCGGCACCGACAAGGACGGAAATTATTCCTTCGACACCATCAAGCCGGGCCCGGTGCCCGATGCCGACGGCAAGCCGCAGGCGCCGCACATCGTGCTGGCGGTGTTCGCGCGCGGCATGCTGCGGCATCTCTATACCCGCATCTATTTCAGCGACGAGGCCGGCAACGCATCCGATCCCGTGCTGACGCTGGTGCCGGCCGACCGCCGCGCCACCCTGACCGCGGTGCGCGAGGCCGGCAAGGCGGTCTATACGCTCGACCTGCGCTTGCAGGGCGATAACGAGACGGTGTTCTTCGACGTGTGAGGCAAGGACCGGCGACATGAGCCGCCGGCACTCGTTCTTCTCACTGAGCGCAGAACGATCGAGATTGCATCGCATTCCCGTAATTTCCCGGGGTGCTTGCGATGCGATTCTTGCGCGCAGAAAGTCCGTGTTTACCGCAATCCGCTAGCCTCGTCCCAATTTGGCGCGGGCTATTGGATTGTTTCATGAAAATTCGTCTTTCCCTGTCTTCAGCGATCATTGCATTTGGGATCGTTCTTGCCATCGGCTTTGCAGTGGTGGTCGCCACCAGCCTCTATGCGCTGCGCGAGCTCAAGGTCGGCGGTCCGCTTTACTCCGACATCAAGCTCGGCAACGACCTCATCGCCGACATCCTGCCGCCACCGGAATACGTCATCGAGGCCTATCTCGAAGCCACCCTTGCGATGCGCGAGCCAGACCAGTTGGCGATCCATGGCGAACGTCTGGTCCAGCTCCGCAAGGATTATGACGAGCGCAAGGCCTATTGGACCGCGTCCAGGCTCTCGACCGACCTGAAGACGGCGCTGGTGTCCAAGTCCGACGCCGAGGTGCAGAAATTCTGGAAGCTGTTGTCCGATCAGCTGCTGCCGGCCCTCAAGGCCAAAGACGCGGCTGCGTCCGAACGCGCCTATGCGCAGCTCAAGGCCGCCTACACCGCGCATCGCGCGGTCATCGACAGCATCGTCGAAAGCGCCAACAAGCAGAATGCCGACATGGAGAAGCTGGCCGCCGAGCGCGACAGTGCGATGCTCTATATCCTGCTCGGCGTCTCCGCGGCCGTGCTTGCCTTCATTGCCGCCGGTCTGCTCGGCGTTGCGTTCGGCGTGGTGCGCCCGATCGTGCGCATGACGGATACCATGCAAAAGCTTGCGACCGGGGATCTCGCCGCGGACATTCCTTTCGCGCAACGTCAGGACGAGGTCGGCTCGATGGCCGGCGCGCTCCAGGTGTTCAAGCAGGGAGCGATCGAGAACGCTCGCCTGCGCGAGGAGCAATTGCGGAACGAGCAGGAGGCGGCGCTTGCCAAGCGCGGTGCGCTGCATCAGATGGCCGAGACCGTCGAACGCGAGACCGGCCGCTCGGTCGACACCGCGAGCGCGGCGACGCAAGGCGTCGAGCAGGCCGCTTCGAGCCTGTCCGCGATTGCGCGATCCCTGTCCACGGAATCACAGGCGGTTGCGGCCGCCTCCACCCAGGCGCTCGGCAGCTCGCAGACCGTCTCCGCCGCCGCCGAACAACTGAGCGCCTCGATCCGGGAGATCGCGAGCCAGGTCGGGCGCACCTCGACCGTCACCAAAGAGGCGGTCGCAGGCCGCGAGCAGGCGCGCTCGACCATCCAGGCGCTGGCGGGCGCGGTGAAGAAGATCGCCGAGGTCTCCGACCTGATCGGCGGTATCGCCGGGCAGACCAATCTGCTCGCGCTCAATGCCACGATCGAGGCGGCACGCGCCGGTGAGGCCGGTCGCGGTTTCGCGGTCGTCGCTGCCGAAGTGAAATCCCTGTCGGACCAGACTGCGAAATCCACCGAGGAGATCGGGCGACTGATCGCGGAGATCCAGACCTCGACGCAGGCCGCGGTCGATGCCGTCGAGACCATGGGTGGCCATATTGTCGAGATCGACGGCGTGGCGACTTCGGTTGCCGCCGCGATGGAAGAACAGGATGCCGCGACGCGGGAGATCGCGCGGTCGATCTCCGAATCGGCATCTGCGGCGCAGGAGGTCTCGGCCAAGATCGCCAATGTCAGCCGAGACGCCGCGTCAGTGAACGAGCGCGCCGCGGAGGTCAGGCAGGCAATCGCAGGCATGGCCGCCAATCTGGAATCGCTGCGCGCGGTCGTAGTCCGCACCGTGCGCGACTCGACCGCTGCGGCTTAACGCGCGGCATCAGATCGGCCGCTGGCGCGTGAGGGCGTGATCGTGCAGTATGGCACGGGGCAGGGGCATCATGGCTATGACACCTCCACAACTGCCGGCGGTCGTTGAGCCTGGAGCACTCACGGCGGCACTGCGCAAGGCCGGGGCGCTGGACGCGGGCGCGGTGCGCGAGGTGAAGGTGCTGCACGAGCGCGACACCGTCGTGTCGCACATTGCCCGGCTCGGCCTGCGCTATGTCGGAGAGTCCTCGGGTTCGCCGCAGACGCTGATTCTCAAGACGCCGCATGCCGATTTTGCCGAGACGCTCGCCGAGGGCGGCCGCCATGAGGTGACCTTCTACTCGAAGCTGGCGCCGAAAATGCCGCCCGGACTGGCGCCGCGCTGCTTTGACGGACGTTTCGACGATCAGGGCGGGGCCTGGCATCTCCTGCTCGAGGACCTCACCGACAGCCATGAGATCGCAACGCAATGGCCGCTGCCGCCATCGCGCGAGCAGACCTTCGCGATCGTCGCCACGCTCGCGCGCTGGCATGCGGCCTGGTGGGATCATCCCGAACTCGGCGACACCGTCGGCACCTTGGCGAGCCCTGAAGACAGCGCGCGGCACATCGAGACCTTTGCCGGCCATTACGACCGCTTCGCCGATCTGCTCGGCGATCGACTCAGCGAAGAACGCCGCATTCTCTATCGCCGCCTGATCGACCAGTCGGCCCGGCTGTCCGAGCGTTACCATTCACGTCGTAACCTCAGCATCACCCACGGCGATGCCCATACCTGGAACTTCTTCCTGCCGCGCGCCGGCGTCACCGACACTGTGCGCATGTTCGATTTCGACCTGTGGGGCGCCAACGTCCCGACCAACGACCTCGCCTATATGATGGCGCTACATTGGTTTCCGGAACGCCGGCAGGCGCTCGAACGCCCGCTTCTCAATCTCTATCACGACACATTGCTGGCCAGCGGCGTCACCGGCTACACGCGCGGTGCGCTCGATCGTGACTACCGCTTGTCCGTGCTCTGGCACATTACCAAGCCGGTCTGGCAATGGGCCATCAACATCCCGCCGGTGATCTGGTGGCACCATCTGGAGCGGATCATGATGGCGGTCGACGATTTGGGGTGCGAGGAATTGTTGTAGCGACTGGCGCGACACACTCAGTGTCGTCCCGGCGAAAGCCGGGACCCATACGCCGCAGCAGTCGTTTGGCGAAGACAGGCCATGACCATCTCGTGCAACAATTAATGCTGCGGCGTATGGGTCCCGGATCGGCGCTCCGCTTCGCTACGCTTGTCCGGGACGACGAGCGGAATTTTGCGCAGTGCCTTGAAGCCTACTCCATCACGGCATGTTCCGGCCCCGCCGCCTGCTTGCGCAGCGAGGCCTTGGTCGAGCCGATCATCAGCGCCAGCGGGATGGTGCAGAGGATGAAGAACATCACCAGCTGGTAGTCGTGCGAGAAGGCGATGATCTGCGCCTGCACGCTGACCATGCGGTCGGCCATGGCGCGGCCGGCATCGGTGGAGAGATTGATCAGGCCGCGCACGTCGGGCATCTGGAGCGCGTGGTTGAACGGGTTGATGTGCTCCGACAGGATCGCATAGGTCTTGCGTGTCCCCTGCGTCAACTGGGCAATCACGATGGAGATGCCGACCGAGCTTGCGACGTTGCGGAGCAGCGTCAGCATCGAGGTGCCGTCGGTGCGCAGATGGTTCGGCAGCGTCAGGAACGACACCGTCGATAGCGGCACGAAGACGAGGCCGAAGCCAAAGCCCTGGATCACGCTGACGATGACGATCTCCGGCACCTGGGTCTGGTCGGTCCAGCCGGTCATCTGGAACAGCGAGGCCGCCGTCAGGGCCAGGCCGCAGATGATCAGGGTGCGTGCCTCGATGTACTTCATGATACGGCCGACCATCATCATGGCGAAGAAGGTGCCGAAGCCGCGGCTCGCGAGCAGGCCGCCGGCGGTCATGATGGGATAGCCGATGACGTTCTGGAGGTAGGGCGAGGCCAGCGCCATGGTCGAGTACAGCACGAGGCCCATCACCGTCATGAAGATGCAGCCGGTGAGGAAGTTGCGGTCCCGAAACAGCGCGAACTGGATGAACGGACGCGAGGTCGTGAAGGAGTGTGCGAAGAAGTAATAGAACGCGATGCCTGAGATGACGAACTCGGTCACGATCTCGACCGACTCGAACCAGTCGAGCTGCTCGCCGCGGTCCAGCGCGAGCTGGAGGGCGCCGATCGCGATCGCCAGCGCGCCGAAGCCGAACCAGTCGAACTTCAGGCTGAGATTCTTCTCAGTCTCGTCCATGAAGACGGCGAGCCCGAAAACGGTGATCGCACCGAACGGCAGATTGACGAAGAACACCCAGTGCCAGGAATAGGTCTCGGTCAGCCAGGCGCCGAGCGACGGACCCATGATCGGCCCCATCATTACGCCCATGCCCCAGATCGACATCGCCTTGGCGCGTTCCTGCAGCGTGTAATAATCGAGCATGACCGACTGCGACAGCGGCACCAACGCGGCGCCGAACACGCCCTGCAGCAGGCGGAACAGCACCATCTGGTTGATGTCCTGCGCCAGGCCGCACAGCACGGAGGCGAAGGTGAAGCCGGCGGCGCAGATGATGAAGATGCGTTTGCGACCGTAACGGTTGGAGATCCAGCCCACCGGTGCCGTCATGATCGCGGCGGCGACGATGTAGGAGGTCAGCACCCAGTTGATCTGGTCCTGCGAGGCCGACAGCGTGCCCTGCATGTAGGGCAGCGCGACGTTGGCGATGGTGGTGTCCAGCGCCTGCATGATGGTCGCCGTCATGGCGCAGATCGTCACCATGTTCCGGCGCAGGCCGGGGACCATCAGGGCAGGATTGGACTCCGCCATCGGATCAGTCCTTATCCTGGTCTTTATCTTGGCTTGCGGTCGCCGACAGGCCGAGCAGACCGGCGAGCGAGCGCTTGTGGCCGGTGTCGATAGTGGCGTAGACGCTCATACCGGCCTTCAGCTTCTTCACGTATTTGTCGTTCTCGTCGAAATAGATGCGGATCGGCACGCGCTGCACCACCTTGACGAAGTTGCCGGTGGCATTCTGCGGCGGCAGGATCGCGAATTGCGCGCCGGTGCCGGGCGAGAGCGAGCCGATCGTGCCCTTGAAAGTATGGTTCGGGAACGCATCGACCTCGAGGGTCACATTCTGTCCCTCGGTGACGTAAGTGAGATCGCTCTCCTTCGGATTGGCATCGACCCAGGGATGGGCGATGTCAATGATGGAGAACACCGGCGTGCCGGCGGCGACGAAGCGTCCAAGCTGGATCTGATCCACCTGTGTCGCAATGCCGTCCATCGGCGCGCGCAGCACGGTATGGTCAAGATTGCGCTGGGCGTCTTCGAGCTTGGCCTTGGCCTGGACGTAAGGCGGGAATTGCTCCAGCGGCAGCGTGGGATTGCCGAGCAATTGCGTCTTGGCGTTGGAGAGCTGCTGCTTGATGAATTGCGCCTGCGCGCCTGCGGTCACCAGCGCGTTCGAGGCGTTGTCGAGGTCGAGCTGCGAGCCGAAACTGTTCTTCACCAGCGCCTGCTTGCGCTCGACGTCGCGCTGCTTCAGATCGATGCCCTGCTGGGCGAGATTGAGCATGTCGCCGTAGATCTTGATGTTGGCGATGAGATTGTCGTAGGTCGTCTGCGCCTGGGCGAGCTGCGCCTTGGCCTCGTCCACCGCGAAGCGGAACGGCACGGGATCGATCTCGAACAGCTCGTCGCCCTTCTTGACCGACTGGCCTTCCTTCACGACGACCTTGTGGATCTTGCCGGAGATATCGGGCGTCACCAGCACCTTCTGCGCGCCGACATAGGCGTCGTCGGTGCCGACATAGCGACCGCCATTGAGATAGAAAGTCAGGCCGGCGGTCACGGCAACGATCGGCAGCACCACCATGAGCAGGAAACGGCGATAGCGGCGCAAGCCTGCGAGGAAGCGGCGGCGCGGGTCGGTGCCGGCCTTCTTGGTCGGCTTGCCGCTGTCGATCTTCTGCTCGGGCTGGAATTTGAGGACTTGTTCAGCCATAGCGCTGCTCCTTACGTGCTTGTTCCGCGCCGGAGGACTGGATCGCGTTACGCACGTTTTCTTTGATTGTTTCGAGTTGGGTGAGGAGGCGGTGCGCGTCCGCCGGGCTGATGCCTTCGAGCGCGTTCGCCGTGAGTTCCGATTTCAGGCCGCTCATCTTGCCCAGCAGCGCGCGGCCGGCCTTCTTCAGATAGAGGCGCTTGACGCGGCGGTCCGTGGCGTCGTTGCGGCGCTCGATCCAGTCGTTGTCGCAGAGCTTGTCGATCAGCCGCGTCAGCGTGATCGGCTGCATCTCCAGGAGCTCGGCGAGTTCCGATTGCTTCATGCCCTCGCTGCGCTCGACCTTGGCCAGCACGGCCCATTGCGCGCGGGTGATGCCGAAGCGCGAGGCCTCCTTGTCGGCATAGACTCGCAGCAGCCGGTACAGCTCGCCGAGCGTGAACAGGAAATTCTGGTCGACAGACCCGCGGGTCATAAGCTTGGTCTCCAATAAGCTTGAATATAATAAGCTAGCTTATGATTATTTCACGGCGGGTTAATGCGATGCTGTCCCGCAGCAAAAGCATGGCTGACCGCCGCGATGGCGGTCGTGCTTTGGGTTCCCCGGCCAAAATGCTAGAACGCGAACCGAATGACCCTCGCTAAGCCGGCCTTTCCGACGCCCGACCATGATCACGGCCGCTGCACCGCGGACGCGCTGGCGCATGCAGAAACGGTTTGCGCGCAGCGCGCGCAGAAATTCACCCCGATCCGGCGCCAGGTGCTGGGGGCCTTGCTGTCCAGCCACCGCCCGCTCGGCGCTTATGAAGTGATCGACGAACTCGCCAAATCGATGCCGCGGCCGGCGCCGATCACGGTCTATCGTGCGCTCGATTTCTTGATGGCGAATGGCCTCGTGCACCGCATCGAAAGCCGCAACGCCTATCTCGCCTGTGCCGCCCACGACCACGATGCGACCTCGGCGGTGGCGTTCCTGATCTGCGAACGCTGCGGTCTGGTCGGCGAGATCCCGTCTGGATCGTTTGCCAAGGAGCTCAACGCCGCGGCGCGCGCGTCAGGCTTCGCACCAAAGCTGTCCGTGGTGGAGATCACGGGCGTCTGCACCCATTGTCAGAAAAAATCGTAAAGCAACAACGGCGCAAAGCCGGATATCGGGAAGACATGTCCTCACCTCAAGCCATTCCGTCCGCCGCGCGCCCCCTTAGTGCCGGTGCCATCGCCCTGATGCTCATGCTGTGCCTGACCTGGGGGTTCAACCAGATCGCGGTGAAGCTGGTGCTGCCGGATGTGCCGCCGATGCTGCAGGCCATGATCCGTTCGATGGGCGCATTGCCGGTGCTGTTCCTGATCGGTACGTATCGCGGCGTCAAATTCTTCGAGAATGACGACACGTGGAAGCCCGGCCTGATCGCAGGCCTGATGTTCGGCATCGAATTCGTGCTGATCTTCCAGGGCCTGCGCCTGACCACGGCGTCCCGCGCGGTCGTGTTTCTCTACACCACGCCCTTCTTCGTCGCGCTCGGGTCCTACCAGATGCTCGGCGAGCGGCTGGGCGGATCGCAATGGTTGGGATTGGCGATCAGCTTTGCCGGCGTCGCGCTCGCGATCGGCGTGCCGCAGGCTAATGTGGATGCGCATGTCCTGCTCGGAGATCTCCTGATCGTCGGCGGCGCCTCGCTCTGGGCCGCGACCACGCTGCTCGCCAAGGGCACGCGGCTGCGCTTTGCTGCGCCGGAGAAGGCGCTGGGCTACCAGGTCGCGACCTCGGTCCCGATCCTGGGCGCGGCCGCCTGGCTGTCAGGGGAATCCATCACCCATACCCCTTCGCCGCTCTCATTCGGCTTGCTGGCCTTCCAGGCGATCTGGGTGGTGGGAACCACGTTCACGCTTTGGTTCGCGCTGGTGAAGACCTATTCGGCCAGCAAATTGTCGGCTTTTACCTTCATCACCCCTTTGTTTGGCGTGGTGGGTAGCTATTTCATCATGCACGACACCCTGAGTCTGGCCTTTGGGGCGGCTGCCGTCCTTGTAATCGCTGGGCTTTTTCTGGTTAACCGTCCGAGCCAAACGGCTGCGGCGCCGGCAGATGCATTGCTGAACGTCACCAAAACCTGATATTTGGACCCCATGAACAAGCTCGAAAACACCATCGATTCCGACCTCGCGGGCCCCGCGCCCCGGCACAAGACCACCCAGGTGAAGGTGGGCGACGTCGCAGTCGGCGGCGGTGCACCGATCGTCGTGCAGTCGATGACCAACACCGACACCGCCGACATCGACGGTACCATCGCCCAGGTCGCAGCGCTCGCGCGCGCCGGCTCCGAAATGGTCCGCATCACCGTGGACCGCGAGGAGGCTGCTGCCGCCGTCCCGCACATCCGCGACGGTCTCGCCAAGCGTGGCATCACCACGCCCTTGATCGGCGACTTCCATTACATCGGCCACAAGCTGCTCGCGGCCTATCCGGCCTGCGCCGAGGCGCTGGCGAAGTACCGCATCAATCCCGGCAATGTCGGCTTCAAGGACAAGCGCGACACCCAGTTCGCCGACATCATCGAGATCGCGAACAAGAACAACAAGCCGGTGCGCATCGGCGCCAATTGGGGCTCGCTCGATCAGGAACTGCTGACCAAGCTGATGGACGAGAACGCCGCCTCCGCCAATCCGCGCGACGTCCGCGCGGTGACACGCGAGGCGATGGTGCAGTCCGCGCTGCTCTCGGCCGCGCGTGCCGAAGAGCTCGGCATGCCCAAGGACCGCATCATCCTTTCGGCCAAGGTTTCGGCGGTGCAGGACCTGATCGCGGTCTATCAGGATCTCGCCAGCCGTTCCGACTACGCCATCCATCTCGGCCTGACTGAAGCCGGCATGGGCTCGAAGGGCATCGTGGCCTCGTCCGCCGCGCTCGGCATCCTCCTGCAGCAGGGCATCGGCGACACCATCCGCATCTCGCTGACGCCGGAGCCCGGCGGCGACCGCACCCGCGAGGTGCAGGTCGGCCAGGAGCTGCTGCAGACCATGGGCTTCCGCACCTTCGTGCCGCTGGTTGCGGCATGCCCCGGCTGCGGCCGCACCACCTCGACCACGTTCCAGGAGCTGGCGCGCTCGATCCAGGATTTCATCCGCGACGAGATGCCGGCCTGGAAGAGCAAATATCCTGGCGTCGAGGAGCTCAACGTCGCGGTGATGGGCTGCATCGTCAACGGCCCCGGCGAATCCAAGCACGCCAATATCGGCATCTCCTTGCCCGGCACCGGCGAGGCGCCGGCTGCGCCCGTCTTCGTCGACGGCAAGAAGTTCCGCACCCTGCGCGGCCCGACCATCTCCGCCGACTTCAAGGCGCTGGTGATCGACTACATCGACCAGCGCTACGGCCAGGGCGCCAAGGTGGCGGAGACGGCGGCGGAGTAGGCGTCTTCCAAATATTGGAATTGCAGGGCGGGTACGCGAAGCGCGGCCCGCCCTGTTCTTTTGCGCGACCATTCCCGGATCGCATCCATCACGGCGCGCTACGATACCTCCCAATCAAGACGATCGGGAGAACCGCCATGAGCTCACTCGCCGGCAAGCATGGCCCGCGCTACCGCCACACGGCCGAAGACGGCGCGCCTTACGAGACCATCGCGGTCGAGAAGCTCACGCCCATCATCGGCGCGGAAATCTCCGGCGTCGATATCGGCAAGCTGGTGTCCGATGACGCCCGATCCAACCAGCAGATCGACGAGATCCATCGCGCGCTCGCCGAAAACCTCGTCATCTTTTTCCGCGACCAGACCATCACGCCAAAGCAGCATCTCGCCTTCGGCCGCAAGTTCGGCGAGCTGCATTTCCATCCGGCAGCGCCCCATGAGGATGAAGACCCGGCGCTGATGAGGATCTACGCCGACAAGAATTCGCCGCGCGCCAATGGCGAGGGCTGGCATTCCGACGTCTCCTGCGATCTCGAGCCGCCGATGGGCTCGATCCTCTATATCAAGCAGTGCCCGCCGCGCGGCGGCGACACGCTGTTCGCCAACATGTATGCGGCCTATGAGGCGCTGTCGGATCGCATGAAGGCCTATCTCGACGGCCTGACCGCTCTGCATGACGGCGAGCCGATCTATCGCGGCCTCTATGCGAATTACGGCGTCGCCGACCGCCCGTCCTATCCAAACGCCGAGCATCCCGTGGTGCGCACCCATCCCGTCACTGGCCGGAAGGCGCTCTACGTCAACCGCGGCTTCACCCGCCACATCAACGGCGTCCCTCGCGACGAGAGCGACGCGATGCTCGCCTATCTCTATCAGCACGCCGAGAACCCGCTGTTCCAGTGCCGCTTCCGCTGGACCGAGAACGCCATCGCGTTCTGGGACAATCGCTGCACCCAGCACCGCGCGATGTGGGATTACTGGCCGCACACCCGCTCCGGCACGCGGGTGACGGTGAAGGGGGAGCGGCCGGTGTGAGAATATCGAGGCGCATCACCGCCGCTGTTGCCGCGTCGCTGATCCCGCTTCTGGCTTTGCCAGCCGAGCATGGCGACGCGGCTGCGGCCCGAAAGCTGACGCGAGCTGCAATCAAGCCGACGAAGCCAGAGACATGCGATCCACGCAAGTTCAGGATCATCCTCGATGTCGGCCACACCTCGGAATCGCAAGGCGCCACCAGTGCACGCAACGACGTTGAATTCGGCTTCAACCTGTATCTGGCACGGATGGTCGGAGAGCGTTTGAAATCGGCGGGCTTCGCCGCAACCCGCGTGCTCGTGACCGACGGCAAGGCGAGAGCGAGCCTGCTCAAGCGCGTCGGCACCGCCAACGACGCGCATGCGGATTTCTTCCTCTCGATCCACCACGATTCCGTGCCGGACAAGATGCTCGAAGCGTGGGAATTCGACGGTGCGAAGAGTTACTTCAGTGATCGCTTCAGCGGCCATTCGCTGTTCGTGTCCGAGCGCAACCCGCGCTTCGCCGCCAGCCTCGCCTTCGCCAGGCTGCTGGGCCGCGAGCTGAAGGACGAAGGCCTGCATTACGCCACCCAATACACCCTGCCGCTGATGGGGCGTTACCAGCATCCGTTGCTCGACAAGGATGTCGGCATCTACCGCTATGATGGGCTCGTCGTGCTCTCGCAGACCCGAAGCGCAGCGGTCCTGCTGGAAGCCGGCTCCATCATCAACCGCGACGAGGAGATGGCGATGAACTCCCCGGAGCGACGGGAGCTGATTGCAGCGGCCGTGACGAAGGCGATGCGGACATATTGCGAAAAGCGATAGGCCGCCGGAATCCTACAGCGGCGCCCCGCGATATTCCCGGTTCGCCAGGCTCGCCTCTTCCAGATCCAGGTCCCGTTCGATCCTCCGCCGCGTCTCATCGGTGATCTGCCCGTCGCGGAGGAGATCATGGATGAATTTGCGCTCGGCCGCGATCAGGTCGCGCGTCAGCGCGGTGCCGGCGGCCGAGACGTCGTGATGGGCGGGATTGAGCGAGTCAGGCAGCTGGTTGACGCGGATCTCGTGGCGGGCGCGCAGCAGCCGCATCACCTCGTCCGACACCTCTTTCTCCTCGGTCAACGCATCCAGGGATTTCAACGCGGCATCGAGCGCCTGCCGCCGCGCCGTGATCTCGGCCTCGTGTTCGGCGACGTGTTCGTTGCGTCCGGCCTCGGCGATGCCGAGCCAGCGCACCACCGGCGGCAGTGTCAGGCCGACGCCGATCAGCGTGATGAAGATGACGCCGAAGGCGACGAACAGGATCAGGTCGCGATAGGGGAAGGCCTCGCCGCCGGGCAGCGTGAACGGAAGTGCGAGCGCGGCGGCCAGCGACACCGCGCCGCGCACGCCGGTGAAGGCGAGCGCGAACGGCCATTGCCAGGGTGGCGACGGATCGCGCGTGCGCAGCGATTTGCTCAGCATCCGCGGCAGATAGGTCGCAGGATAGAGCCAGGCAAAGCGGGCGAGAACGATGATGGTCATGACAACGGCTGTCGCGATCACGATGTCGTCGAGCGGGAACGCTTTCGACTTCTCGTAGAGCGCGCGCATCTGGAACCCGGTGAGCAGGAACAAGAGCCCCTCGATCAGGTAGATGATGAGGTCCCAGAAGAAGATGCCTTGCAGGCGCGTCGACGCCGAGATCAGCAGCGGTCCGTTCCAGCTGACATAGAGGCCGCAGGCGACGGTGGCGATCACGCCGGAGCCGCCGACATGCTCCGGCAGCCAATAGGAGACGTAGGGCGTGATCAGCGACAGCGTCAGCTCGACCTGCGGATCGCAAGACCATTTGCGGAAGCGCAGCGAAAGCCAGCCGACGCCGATGCCGAAGGCGATTTCGCCGGCGACGATCAGGGCAAATTCGCCTGTTGCCAGCGGCAGCGAGAAATGCCCGACCATGATCGCAGCCAGCGCGAAGCGGTAGAGGATCAGCGCGGTGGCGTCGTTGGCGAGCCCTTCGCCTTCCAGGATGACCAGCAGCCGACGCGGCATGTTGAGGCGCCGGGCGATCGCGAGCGGCGCCACCACGTCGGGCGGCGCAACGATGGCTCCCAGCAGGAAGCCGATGCTCCAGGGCAGGCCGATCACGTAATGGGTGGCGGCCGCGACAAGCGCCGCGGTGAAGATCACGGCGCCGACCGCGAGCAGCACGATCGGCCGCAGATTTTTCCTGAACTCGCGCCAGCTCATGGCGACGCTCGCCGAGTAGATCAGCGGCGGCAGCACCATCAGCAGCACCAGTTCCGGCGGCAGCTCCACCGGTGGCATGCCCGGCACGAAAGCAAGGCCGACGCCCGAGAGCATCAACAGGATGGCGGGCGCCAGATTGAAGCGCCGTGCGACCAGCGCGGTGCCGGCCAGCACCGCGAGCAGGATGAGAAAGGTCTGGAATTTCGCTGCGATCATGACCTGTCTTGGCCCGGAAGCGGCCAACAGGTCAATCAAGAGGTCAATGCAGAGTGGTCAATGCAGGATGCTTACGCCAGCTGCTTGGCCACCATGCGCCCGATCTGTGCGAACACCGTTTCGAGCTGGGCCGCATTCGGCGTGCCGCCCTGGGTATAGGCCGCGATCAGGATCGGTGCGTCGGCTTTCGGCCAGGCGACGGCGATATCGCCCGATGCGTCCTTGCCATTGTTGCCGGTCTTGTCGCCGATCTTCCAGGTTGCCGGCAGGCCGCCGCGCAGGCGGTTCGCGCCGGTCTTGCAAGCGACCATCCATTCGGTGAGTTGGGCCTTTGAGGCCGGCGACAGGGCCTCGCCCGCGACCAGCCGCTTGAGATTGCCCGCCATCGCCGCCGGCGTCGTGGTGTCCCTGACATCGCCGGGCGGCGAGCGGTTGAGCTCGGGCTCATTGTGGTCGAGCCGCGAGGTGGTGTCGCCGATCGAGCGCCAGAAGGCCGTGAGCGCGGCGGGTCCGCCGATACGCGCGAGCAGCAGATTGGCGCAGGTGTTGTCGCTGAGCTCGACGGCCGCCTTGCACATGTCGGCGACCGACATCGCGCCGGCCGAGAGGTTCTGTTTTGCGACCGGCGCGTAGTCCAAGAGATCGGCCTTGCCGTACGGAATCGTGGCGGCGAGCTTCTCCTCGCTACGATCGACCCGCGCCAGCACGCAGGCCGCCAGCGAAGCCTTGAATGTCGAGCACATCACGAAGCGCTCGTCCGCCCGCCAGGCGAGCTTCGTGCCCGTTGCGAGGTTTTCCGCATAGACCCCGATCATTCCGCCGCTCTCGCGTTCATAGGATTGGAGTTCCGGCGGGGCCTCCGCAGCCAGCGCGGGAGAGGCGGCCATCCAGGCGAGCGAGGCGAGCAGGGAGCGGCGGTCGAGATGCATGGGGCGACTTTCGAGAGGCGACTTTGTAACGTACGCTCTATCGACGCCGTCATTGCGAGCGCAGCGAAGCAATCCAGACTCTATCCATTGTGGGATTCTGGATTGCTTCGTCGCGAGGGCTCCTCGCAATGACGTGTGGCGAGAGTTGGGCTCGCAATGACGGAAAATGGAGAGCGAGTGTGCCCGATTTCGGGCACGCCGGCGAAAAGCCCCCTCACTCCTTCAAATCGTACCTGTACGATTTCGACACGATCTGCCAGCCGTCGGCGAGCTTCATCGCCACCAAATAGTCGGTGAAGAACCGCGGCGGCAGCTGGCATTTGACCTTGATGAAGGCGGTCTTGTCGTCCGAGCGGTCGATCGTGATGATGAAATCCTCGCGCGGCTTGCCTTCCGCCTTGGCGGAGGGACGCTTGCGCACCCAGGCGAGCCAGTCCGGCACGGTCAGGATCTTCAGCTCGCCCTTTTCCACCCAGCGCAGATCGGCTGACGGATGGAACACGTCGCCGAGCTTGTCGGCGTCGCCCTCGTAAAGCGCGTCAAAGTAGGCTTGCACGACGGCTTCGACGCTGGACCAATTGGGGCTCATGGGTCATCCCTTTGCATGATGGCTTGGCGGGAACTTAGTCGTACAGGTCAAATTGCGCTATGGCTGTCTTCCGCCATTTGCGGGAGGCCACCATAATGACGGGTTCACGGCATCAGAACGCTCGGATCCTTGCCGGCGAATGCTATTGCCGCGCGGTGCGTTACGAGGTCATGGACGCGTTCTCCTATGCGCTGAACTGTCACTGCTCGAACTGTCGCCGCACCACCGGTTCCGCCTTCAAGCCGTTCGCCGGCATCGAATACGGCCAGCTCCGCCTCGTCAGGGGCGAGGACAACAAGGTCATCTACGGCGACGACGTCACCCATGACGCGCACTGTATCCGCTGCGGCTCGCTGCTTTATTCCCGCGTCCGCGAAGGCAAATGGGCCCATGTCGCCATGGGAACCCTGGTCGATGCCCCCACGATCCGCCCCAGTGCCCATATTTTCGTGGGCTCCAAGGCGCCCTGGCACGAGATCACGGACAATCTGCCGCAGTATCGGGGGTACGTCGGGGATGGCTAGGGAAAGCCGGCGCGTGCGGATATGGCGGCGAACCGCCAACGCACTGGCGCGACTAACAAAAGGGACTTCCGGGCCGATTGCTCGCGCCGTCTTGGTGACCTCCATCACAAGCGCAGGCGGCGGATCTTGCTAAGGCTGTCCCCGAGGGTGTGAACTGTCCCGAATTTTGGAAATGGTGTCATGCGCAATTTGTTCAGGCTTTGCCCATTGCTCCTCGCCGTCGTGCTGATATCAGGCGCCGATCCCGCCTTTGCCGGCAAACGCGTCGCGCTGGTGCTGGCTAACTCGGCCTATCAGAACGCGCCCTCGCTTGCCAATCCCGTCAACGACGGTGCAGTGATGGCAAAGACGCTGAAGGATGCCGGCTTCGATGTCGTCAATTCCCGCCACGATCTGACCGCGCTCGATACGCGGCGCGTGCTGCGCGATTTCGCCGATGCGACCCGCGATGCCGACATCGCCGTGGTCTATTATGCCGGCCATGGCATCGAGGTCGACGGCTCCAACTATCTGATCCCTGTCGATGCCAAGCTCGAGCGCGACACCGACGTCTATGACGAGGCGCTCTCGCTCGATCGCGTGCTGGTCGCCGTCGAGCCGGCGAAGCAGCTGCGTTTGGTGATCCTCGATGCCTGCCGCGACAACCCGTTCGGCAAGACCATGAAGCGCACCTTGGCCTCGCGCGGCATCGGCCGCGGTCTCGCCCAGGTCGAGCCGGCCAACACCAACACGTTGATCGCCTATTCGGCCAAGGCCGGCTTCACCGCGCAGGATGGCGACGGCGCCAACAGCCCCTTCACCATCGCATTGTCGAAGCATCTGACGACGCCGGGCCTCGACGTCCGTCGCGCCTTCGGCTTCGTGCGCGACGACGTGCTCAAGGCGACCAGTAACAAGCAGGAGCCGTTCGTCTACGGTTCGCTCGGCGGCGAGGACGTGCCTCTGGTGCCGGTCAAGGCCGCGCCGGCGGCCGCATCGGCGCCCGCGGTCAATCCGCAAGCCGACATGCGCCGCGACTATGAGCTCGCGCTCCAGGTCGGCAACAAGCCGGCATGGGAAGCCTTCCTGGCCCAGCACCCGGACGGTTTCTACGCCAACCTTGCCAAGCTCCAGCTCGACAAGATCCAGGCCGAGCAGGTTCATGCTGCCGCAACCGAGAAGGCGAAGCAGGCCGAGGCCGAGCGCGACCGTCTCGCTTCGCTCGGCGCGCAGACGGATGCCCAGGCCAAGGCCGCTGCCAACGCGAAGGCCGCCGAACAGGCCCAGCTTGTCGCGCAGAAGGCCAAGGAGCAGGCCCAGCAGCAGGCGGCCGCCGCCGAGCAGCAGCGCGTCAATCTCGCCGCTGCGGCACCGGGCGCGGCGCCGGCCAGCGCGGCCAACCCCGCCGGTACCAATGTCGCCTCGCTGACGCCGACTGGCACACCGGCCGATCTCAGCCGCTCGGTGCAGACGGAGCTCAACCGCGTCGGCTGTTTCTCAGGTCAGGCTGACGGCGTTTGGAACACGTCCTCGCAGCGGTCGCTGTCGCAGTTCAACCGCTATGCCGGCACCAAGCTCGACGTGAAGGTGGCGAGCACCGATGCGCTCGATACGGTCAAGTCGAAGCCGTCGCGCGTCTGTCCGCTGGTCTGCGAGCACGGTTTCAAGGCCGATGGCGACGTCTGCACCAAGATCGTCTGCGACGACGGCTATGTGCTGAATGACGACAATCAGTGCGAGAAGCAACGTGCCGCCAAGCCGGCCAAACCTGCAACAGCCAAGCCCGCCACCGCCACGCGCGACGACAGCGATGACCGTCCCGCACGGCAGCGTCGTCAGCCCGGCGGTGCGGCCGCGGGAGCTGCGGCCGGCGTTGCTGCTGCTGGCGCGGGTCGTGCGTCGGGCGGAGGTGGTCAGATCTTTTGCAACGATCTGCTCTGCCGTCCCGTCAGGCCCGGCTGCCACCTCGTCTATCGCGGCGGCGGCGGCCCTCACAATGATGCCAATGCCGAGGTCTGTAACTGATCTCCGGCGAGCGTGACGGCTATGTCGAGATCGCGCTCGCCGCGATGTTCACCGTCAGCGCCAGCAGGGCCGTGTTGTAGATGAAGGACACGATGCCGTGCGCGGTGGCGGTGCGGCGGATGGTCTTGTCGGTGATGCCGACGTCCGAGACCTGCGCCGTCATGCCGATCACGAACGAGAAATAGACGAAGTCCCAATAGTCGGCATGGTCTTCCTTGTCACCGCTCGGAAACTGCAATCCGCCGGTCGGATGGCGGTAATAATCATGGGCGTAATGCAGCGCGAAAGTGGTGTGCACGGCGGCCCAGGACAGCGCGATGGTGCTGATCGCGATGGTGAGCTCCATAGCGCCGCGGTGCGGCGTGCCGAGCTCATAGACGATCGCGGCAATGCTGGCGAAGGCGCCGGTCGCCGTCACCAGCAGGATGACGAAGCGGCCGTCGTCCTGCATCGCCGCCGCACGGCGGATGTGCTGGTGGTCGTTGCACAGCATCATGGTGTAGACCAGCACGAGATAGGCTGCGATCAGCGCATCCCAGCCGAACAGCAACCGCGTCACTGGCCGGTACGAACCAGGAATGAGCAGGCAGACGAGGATGCCGATGGCAAGCGAGATGAACGTCCGCGGCCGCGCGTAGATCAGCCGCATCGGCCGCGACATCTGGCGGAAACGGGCGAGGACGGGATCTTCTTTTTCCATGCGGATCGTCCGGTGAAGCGTGAGCTGCATCGCAGGAGCGCTCCCTCCCCGCTTGCGGGGAAGGGCGGGGGAGAGGGTGTCTCCGCTAGGGACACTCCCCCAGAGGAGAGAACCCTCACCCGCGCCTTCGGCGCGACCTCTCCCGCAAGCGGGAGAGGTGGGAGCCCGGAGCTACTAGTTCTTCCGTTCAGCCACAAACCGCGCGGCGGCTTGCAGCACGGCGGCGCGGTCGCCGAAGATCGAGACGGCGCTGTCGGCGCGCGCCAGGAGATCGCGCACGCGCTGCTTGGCGCCGTCGATGCCGAGCTGGGTGACGAAGGTGGTCTTGCCGAGCGCGGCATCGGCGCCGGCCGGCTTGCCGAGCGCGGCCGCATCGCCTTCGACGTCGAGCAGATCGTCGGCGATCTGGAAGGCTTCGCCGAGCGCGCGGCCGTAATCGTCGAGCGCCTGATATTCTTGTCGAGAGGCCTGGCCGAGCAGCGCGCCGGCGATGCAGCCATAGCGCAGCAGCGCACCGGTCTTCATCTGCTGAATGCGGGCGACGTCGATCGGCTCGTTGCCGCCGAAGCGGCCTTCGCCGGCGAGATCGAGGATCTGGCCGCCGACCATGCCGCCGATGCCGGCGCAGCGCGCCAGCGCGCGCGTCAGCAGCAAGCGCACATTGGCGTCGCGATGGACCTCGTCGCGGGTGATGATGTCGAAGGCGATGGTCAGAAGACCGTCGCCGGCGAGGATCGCGGTGGCATCGTCGGTCTGCTTGTGCAGGGTGGGCCGACCGCGGCGCAGGTCCGAATTGTCCATCGCCGGCAGATCGTCATGGATCAGCGAATAGCAGTGGATGCATTCGAGCGCGGCGCCCACGAGCAGCGCGGCCTCGCGGGGAACGCCGAACACCGCCGCACTTTCGACCACCAGGAACGGCCGCAGGCGCTTGCCGCCATTGAGACTCGAATAGCGCATGGCGTCCATCAGCCGCTTGGGGCGGGCGATCTCATCGTGCAGGATGTCGTCCGACAGCAAACGCCCGAGCAAGGCTTCGGTGTCATCAGCGGTCTTGTCCAGACGCTTGGCGAAATCGGACGGGGACGTGCCGGTCATCAAGAAAGGCTCCAGAACTAAAATTCGGCGGGACAATCCTTTATGCGCCGGCCTCAGTCAATCGTTTGGAAGGCCTAAAAAGTGCTGGAAAAGGCCCGAATTATCACAGACTTAATGCCGGGATCCGTGGTCGCGTTTCATTTCCCGCCGGAAAGGTCGATTTGCGCATCGTCAAAATCCTGCTGGTAGCGCTGCTGGTCGTCGCTCTCACGCCTTACGTGATCGCGCCGTTCTACCGCACGGGTCACCCGGTTTCGACGCTGATGGCCTGGCGCTCGCTGACGGGTGCGCCAATGCATCGGGAATGGATCGATCTGGCCGAGATGTCGCCTTACCTGCCGCGCTCCGTGGTGGCGGCCGAGGACGCCCATTTCTGCAAGCATCACGGGATCGACTGGGGCGCGCTGCGCGAGGCGATCAACGATGCGCAGGAGGACGGCACCGCCTTCCGCGGCGCCTCCACCATCACCCAGCAGGTGGCGAAGAACCTGTTCCTCTGGCAGGGGCGGGATTTCGTCCGCAAGGCGCTGGAGTTTCCGCTGGCGCTCTGGATCGATTTCGTCCTGCCCAAGCAACGGATCCTGGAAATTTACCTCAACATCGCCGAGCTTGGCCCGCAGGGCCAGTTTGGGGTGGAGACAGCCAGCGCATATGCCTTCGGCAAGTCGGCCGCCAATCTTTCCCCCCGGGAGGCGGCGCTTTTGGCCTCGATCCTGCCAAATCCGGTCAAACGTAGCGCCAGGACCCCGGGGCCGGGCGTCCGGCGGCTGGCCGGAACCTACGTGGCGCGGGGGCAGGCCACCTCGCTTTTGACCTGCTGGCGGGAAAATCGCTGATTCCGGGCCCTTTTCGGGCGTATTTTCAGCTCCATCACCCTAGCTTTACGGTCAGCCTTCCTCTATAAGCCCGGCCTTGTCGGCATTCAGCTCGCCTCGTTTTGCGGGTGCTGAGCCGTCCCCTCGTGGACGATGCCCGGATGAACACCAATCCCTAGAGGATATCGAAATGGCCGTTCCGAGACGTAAAACTTCGCCGTCGCGCCGTGGCATGCGCCGCTCGGCCGATGCCATCAAGAAGCCGACCTATGTGGAAGACAAGGACTCCGGTGAGCTCCGTCGTCCGCACCATCTCGACCTCAAGACCGGCATGTACAAGGGCCGTCAGGTCCTGAAGAAGAAAGAGTCCTGATCTCAGGACTTTTCCTTGGGCGGGTTGATTGCGCCCGCCTGATTTCGGCCGATCCATGAGATATGACAGTGACGGCGGCGGAGCGAATGCTTCGCCGCCGCGTTGTCCTGCCCGGACATCTTGATCGAGAAGGCGCTTTGCCGATGGTCGGTTTCCCGCTGCTTCTGATTCCGCTCGCGGTCTACAACATCATCGCCTTCCTGATGCCCAGCGTGTCCTTTTCGGACGTGCTGTTCAAGGTGCCGATGATCACGGGGCAGGCTTGGCCGGTCACGCTGGCCGACCTGCTGCTGGCGCTCGGTGTGGTGCTGCTGCTGCTCGAAGTGGTCAAGGGCGCGCGGCCCGGCGCTAAATTCCTCATGGATCATCTGCTGTCGCTGATCATCTTCGGCGCGGCGGCGGCCGAATTCGTGATGTGGCCCAAATTCGGCAACTCGACCTATTTTCTGCTGGTGCTGCTTTCGATGGCCGATTTCCTCGGCGGCGTCGCGCAACGCACACGCCGCCGCATTGCCTATGTGGCGACGGAGACGGTGACGGTGCCGCGCAAGGCCAAGCGCCAGGCCGAGGCGCCGCCGCCTGCTACGGCGTTCGAGCCGAAGCTCGATCCCGTGACGGTACCGCAGCCTGAGCCGCCCGCGCCCTCGGCGCAATCGGTGGCCGAATCCGTCTTGATGGATCATCCCGCGCCGAAGCCGGGCATCGCGCCGTCGCCGGAAATTCCCTCGCCGCATCTGCAGCCGGGCAACGGCACGCCGTCCTCGCCCGAAGAGCCGCGCTGATCTTACGAAGCTTGGGTCTGCCGCCACAGCGCCGGTGCGCTCCCTCGCCCCGTTCTTACGGGGGAGAGGGTTGGGGTGAGGGGCCTCTCTGCGCGAATGAGATAGTCGATAGACCTGTACCCCCTCACCCGGAATCCGCGCTACGCGCGCATTCCGACCTCTCCCCGCAAGCGGGGCGAGGTGAAGAGAGGGAGCCGCGTTGATCGGCGTTAAGCCACCTGGCGCGTGCGAGAGCTGACGCTGGGAAGCGCGAGCTTGCTGCCATAGGCCATGCGGGCGTCCTCGGACGTGCCGCGGCGCAGCCGGCTGGTCTGGGGCAGGTGCTCGGCGTTGGCGATCAACTGGGTGACAAAGCTCGGATCGGGGCGCGTCAGCTTGATCTTGCGGACCAGCTGTAAAATCGGCGCGAGCGGGACCAGCGCGGTACTCGCTTGCCGCGTTGTTTGCTCGATCTGATCCGCATTCACCATCGCAACACCGCTAATCCGGCTGAACTGGCGCGTTTTGGGACGCAGGCGCCGGTGCATGTGATGGTCTCGCAAGGCCTATGCCGGCCGAGCCTATTCCGTTCCACTGGCCTCGGGAACGTGGTTTCCAAATTGTTTATGAACTTTACCTAGGGTCGGAGGCGAATCTGGCCGTATCCTGTGCCGGCTCAGGACTCCCCGCTGTCCCGAAACGAGGCGCTTTTGACCCCTGCATTGCCGCAAGCCTCCGAAATCCTCGCCGCTCTCGGCGAGGCCCTGTTCGTCTGGGATCTCGCCAGCGACGCGATCGTCTGGGGCGAGCAGGCCGGCGCCATCTTCCCCGGGATCCCGGCCGAGCGCCTTGCGACCGGCGCCGAGTTCGCCAAGCTGATCGAGCCCGCGCAAACGCTGCGGACCGCGGCGCTGGCCCAGACGTCTGCCGTACACGGCGCCGACGGCACGCCCTACCGGGTCGAATATGGCGTGCGCATGAGCGCCTCCGATCCCGTGGTCTGGATCGAGGAGACCGGCCGCTGGTTCGCCGGTGCCGACGGCCGTCCGACGCGCGCGATCGGCTCCATCAGGATCAACAATGAGCGGCACGCCCGCGACGAGGAGTTGACCAGGCTCGCCCGGCTCGATCCGCTGACCGGCGAGCTCAACCGCTCGCATCTGATCGCGGCGTTGGCCGAAGCCATCGAGGAGACGAGCCGCTTCCGCTCGACCGCCGCCTTCATGCTGGTCGGCATCGATCATCTGGCCCGCGTCAACGACGCCTTCGGCTTCGATGTGGCCGATGCCGTGATCCTCGACGTCGCCAGGCGAATCCGTACGCGCTTGCGCGGCGGCGACGTGCTCGGCCGTTTCTCGGGCAACAAGTTCGGCCTGATCCTGAAGAACTGCACCGTCGACGACATGAACGTCGCCGCCGAGCGCTTCCTCGCCGGCGTCCGCGACGAGGTGGTGCCGACCAAATCCGGCCCGGTCTCGGTCACTGTCTCGATCGGCGCCGTCAGCCTGCCGCGTTATGCGCGCAACACCGACGAGGCGATCAACCGCGCCCATGAGACGCTCGACGCCGCCAAGCGCCGCCGCGCCGGTGCGTTCGCGGCCTGGCGGCCGGATGCGACGCGTGATGCGCAGCGCCGCGTCAACATCCGCGTCACCGACGAGATCGTCACCGCGCTCAACGACCGTCGTATCAGGCTCGCTTACGAGCCGGTGGTGTCGGCAGCCACGCGCGAGGGCGCATTCCACGAATGCCTGGTGCGGATGGACCAGGGCGACGGCCAGGTGCTGCTCGCACCCGACATCGTGCCGGTCGCCGAGCGGCTCGGCCTCATCAGGCTGGTCGACCATCGCGTGCTCGAGCTCGTGGTCGCCGAGCTCGCGGCCGCGCCCGACATCCGCCTCAGCCTGAACATCTCGCCCGATACCACGATGGACCCGGACTGGTGGGCCGGCATCGAATCGCTGATGCGCGCCCATCCCGGTGTCGCCGAGCGACTGATCGTGGAGATCACCGAAACCGTCGCGATCCAGGATATCGACGATGTCCGCGCCTTCGTCAGCCGGCTCAAGAATTTCGGCAGCCGCATCGCCATCGACGATTTCGGCGCCGGCTACACCTCGTTCCGGAATTTGCGCAAGCTCGGCGTCGACATCGTCAAGATCGACGGCGCCTTCGTGCAGAACATCATCCACTCGGCCGACGACCGCGCCTTCGTGCAGACCCTGATCGACCTTGCCCGCCGCCTCGACATCAAGACCGTTGCCGAATGGGTGCAGGACGAGGAGGCTGCCACCATGCTGCGCGACTGGGGTTGCGATTACATCCAGGGCCGCCTGATCGGCCTCGCCTCAGCCGACCGCCCGTGGTGTCCGCCGCCGGACAGCGTGCTGCCCGCGGCGAGCTGAGCTCTCGCCGGGTGGGCAAGAGGCGCTCTCGCGTCGTGCCCACCATCTTGCGGCGAGCGCGACGGATTTCTCCTTTGAAATCAATGCCCCTTCTACTGTGCATGGGGTTGTTTTCGCCGGAGGTTCACGCGGGCCGAACCTCACGCCACGCGGCGGACTGCGTTCAGCGTCTCGATGGTCAGCCCCACTTCGGCCGCCGGGCATGGCTTGCCGAAATAATATCCCTGCACCGCGGTGCAGCCGCATTCCCTGACGAAGTCGAGCTGCTCGACCGTCTCGACGCCCTCCGCCGTGGTCTCGACGCCGAGCACGGAGCCGAGGCTGGCGATGGTGCGGACGATGGCGATGCTTTCCGGGCTCTCGCCGAGCGTGCCGACGAAGGAGCGGTCGATCTTGATGCGGTCGAACGGAAATTTGCGCAGGTAACTGAGCGAGGAATAGCCGACGCCGAAATCATCTAGACTGACGCGCACCCCGAGCGCGCGAAGCTGGTGCAGCATCTCGATCGTGGCCTCGCTGTCGTCGAGCAGCGCCGTCTCGGTGACCTCGAGCTCGAGCCGCTGCGGCGGCAGGCCGGCTTCCGCAAGCGCGCTCGTCACCATCGCCACCAGTCCGCGGGAGTGGAACTGCACCGGCGACAGGTTCACCGCGACCGTGACGTCAGGCCATGAGGCCGCCGAGGCACAGGCGGTGCGCAGCACCCATTCGCCGATCGGAACGATCAGGCCGTTCTCCTCGGCGATCGGAATGAACTCGGCCGGCGAAACGAATCCACGCGTCGGATGCTTCCAGCGCAGCAGCGCCTCGAAGCCGGTGAGCTCGGTGGTGTCGAGCCGCACCTGCGGCTGGAACACCAGATGGAATTGGTTGCCTTCCAGCGCGCCGCGCAGATCGTGCTCGAGCGCATGGCGGCTGCGCGCCTCTTCTTCCATCCGGGGCTCGAACAGCTGATAGGCGCCGCGCCCCTTGGCCTTGGCCTGGTACAGCGCGAGATCGGCGCATTTCATCAGCTCGTCGGCATCCAGGCCGTGATCGGGCGCGATCGCGATGCCGACGGATACGCCGACATGGATCGACTGGCTTTCCAGCGGCGGCGGGTGGCCGATGATCTCGACCAGGCGTCGCGCCAGCTGCTCGGCCGATTGCGGCTGCGGTCCGCGCTGGAGCACGGCGAACTCGTCGCCGCCGAGGCGGGCGACGGTGTCGTGCTCGCCGACATTCTCCTTCAGCCGCGCCGCGACCCAGCGCAGCAGCCGGTCGCCGGCAGCGTGGCCGAGCCGGTCGTTGACGGTCTTGAAATTGTCGAGGTCGAAGCACAGCACGGCCATGGCGCCGCCGGCGATCGCGACCTGGTTCAGTCCCTCGCCCATCTTCTCGCGGAACAGCGTGCGATTGGGCAGATCGGTCAGGGAGTCGTGCCGCGCCATGTGCGCGACCCGCGCCTGCGCCTTGTGGCGTTCGGTGACGTCCTCATAGGTGACGACCCAGCCGCCATGCTCCATCCGCTTGTGGTTGAGCTTGATGATGCGGCCGTCGCTCAAGTGGCGGTGCAACGTGTGCTCGCCCTCGCGCAGCCGCTCGACATAGTCGGCATAGAGTTTTGCGGCCGTCGTGTTCGGATGGATGCCCAGATCGCAGCTGTGCTCCATGATCTCGCGCATCGAGATGCCGGGCTTCACGATGTCCGGAGACAGGCCGTACATCTCGATGTAGCGGCGATTGCAGACGATCACGTGCAGGCTCGCATCGAGCATGCACAGGCCCTGGCTCATGTTGTTCAGCGCGGCGTCGAAGCGACGGTATTGCTCGCTCAACTCCTCGACCGCGTGTTCGCGCTCGGTGATGTCCTCATAGGTGGCGACGAAGCCGCCCTCGGGCAACGCGCAATAGCGCACCGAGATCACGGTGCTATTGGTCATGCTCCGCCGCATCGGCGAGGAGTCGCGATTCGCGATGCGGGCGCGCGCGGCTTCAAGGATCTGCTGCGGGCTGTATTCGGACGCAAAGGCGCCGTTCACCATCGATCGCTCGATCAGCTCGGCGAGGTGCGTGCCCGGTTTGCTCTCCTCCGGCGACAGCCGGTAGATCTTTTGATAGGTCGAGTTGCAGACGCGGAGTCGCATGTCGCTGTCGTAGAAGGCGAGCCCATGCGCCATGTTCTCGAGCGCGGCATCCAGCATGAGGTTCTGCTGCTTGAGCGTCTCTTCGTGCTGCAGTCGTTCGGTGACGTCCTCATGCACCGTGACCCAGCCGCCGTCGGGCATGAAGCGGGATACCGCCTGCACCCTGCGACCGTCATAGCGCGTCACGAGAACGGTCTTCGGGCTCCTGGTCCGGACGTCGTTGATCCGGGCCTCGCGGAACTCCTCCCCGCTGATGTCCGCCCTGTTGCCGCGCGCCAGCCAATGGTCGATGGCGACACTGTGCGCGACACCCGGTTTCACGACATTGGGGTCGAGATCGTAGAATTGCAGGAAGCGCTCGTTGCAGACGACGACGCGTCCGTCGGCGTCATACATGATGAGGCCGTGCGACATGTGGGCGAGCGCGTGCTGGCTGCGCTCGGTCTGCAGTTGCAGCTCCGTCTCGAGGCGGGCGAGGCGGCTGACGTCGTCGCAGATCGTCATCCACCCGCCGGCGGGAAGCGGCTTCAGCTCGAGCGTGATGACGATTCCGCTTGCGAGCGTCTGCCGGGTCCGGAACGGCTTGCCGGCCGCGATCAACGCGATCCGCGAGGCGTAGAGCGCATCAACCTCATCTGCCGGGATATTGCCGAGCGACACGCTGTGGCCAAGCACGTCGCGGTAGCGCGTTCCGATCCGGACGATGTCGGCCGACATTTCGAACAGCTCGATATATCGGCGATTGACCAGCACGATCCGGTTGTCGGCGTCGTAGACGCAGACGCCCTGTTCCATGTTATCGAGCGCGAGCTGGCTCAGCGACAGCAGAGCCTCCTGGCCCTGATTGCGCCGTGCACCGAGCTCGTTGTCGCGCGTGGACGTCATGTGATCAGCGGAATCTCGGTGGCAAGAGACTTAACGCAACGTAGTTCAGCCGCTGACCGTAGCGAGGAGGCGGGAAAATTCCCTTAAGCGCCGTAGTTTACGGAGGGTGACTGTTGATGCAGAGAGTATGGGTCTCAGACCGCGCGACAAATCCGTGGCACGTCCGTGTCTACGGCCCGTACAGCACGAGTTCCGTGTCAGTAAGATCGGCCAGCCGCGGGCGATGCGGGCCCTTGAAATATTTGCGGCCGCGGCGCTCGGTATAAATACCGACAAGCCCGGGAATGGACTCGTTGGAATCGACGAGCACGGAGACCTTGCCAAGCCGTAGCAACAGCCGGCCGATGCGGCCGGCGCAGGCGGCGTATTCGGCCGCGTTGCGGCAGTAGATCAACTGCATCACCGGCGGTGCGATGAAACCACGGCGGATGCGGACCGGTTGCAGGATGAAGGGAAACACGCCCTTCGGCGTACGGCAGACCAGGCTGAGGCAGTTGTAGCGCGCATGCCGTGTCAGCAGCTCGGTCTCGGCCTCGGAAAGTCCCTCGATGGTCTTGGCGTGCTGCGAGATCACCTCGATCTTGCTCCAGCGCGGCGCGCGCGACAGCGCCGGAACCGAGACGAACAGACCGCGGCAATAAGCGCGAAAGCCCTGCGTCTCGATGATCGGCCAGGTCCACGGCGCCGGGCTGATGTTAAGATAGGTGACGTGCTTGTACCGCTGCGCGATCTTGGTCAATAGCGGCGCGTAATTGCGATAGGCCGGCTCGACATACCAGCTCGAGAGGTTGCACTGGATGGCGGTTTCCTCGCCGTCATTGCGCGCGGTGTAGATCAGCAGCAGCACGCCGACCGGTTCGCCGTCATTGTCGAGCATGTAGCCGAAGCGCGGATAGCCCTCCGGCACAGGCCGGAAGGCCTGCCGGCGCAGGCCCTGGATCCAGTAATTGCGCGAGCGGCCGGCGAAGCCGCGCGTCAACAGGTCCGCGACCGCATCGACGTCGGCTTCGGTAATCTCGCGGCATCGGACCTTGGTGTGGATCACGCTCGTCTTGCCCGTAGAAATGCTCGGCCTCTTGACATTAGCGCCAGCCTTCGCCGTGAGCGTCGGCCGCGACCTGCGGCTGCACGCCAAGGATGTCCCGCACCGAGGCGGGCCAGGCGGAAAGATCGGTGCCGTGGGTGTGGAACATGGCGACCGCCAGGCGATCCATCCCGAAGGCGACGCAACCGGTGTGGGCCGGCTCGCCGTTGGCATCCTGGATGTCCCATGTCGTGCCGAAATGTTCGCGGTGATAGTTGAAGCTCATGCAGGCGGTCGGCTGTTCTTCCGAACGCAACGGGATCAGGAGCTCGAACTTGAGCTGCTGCTGCTTCTGGCTGACCGCCTTCATCTGGCCGACGCGGCCGAAGAAAGGGTCGCTGGCATAGTCGACGCGGAAGGAGAGGCCGAGATCGGTCGCGATCTTTTGCGCGCGTACCATCCAGCGCTCGCGGAAATCGGCGACGTCATCGGGCGTGCCGATGCAGACATATTCGCGCATCCGGAACGATTGCAGCCGATCGAGATGCTTTGAAGGCTCGCGGCGGAAGCAATCGGCGGCGACGTCGAAGCGCAGGCCGCCCTTGGGCAGCGGTCCGCGGCTCGCGGCGATCGGATAGACGGGATAGCAGGCGGCGGGCGATAGCACGAGGTCGGCGGGCGAGAGCGAAGTGGTCCAGTCGCCACCGGCGTCGAAGCGGCTCACCGCGGCGTTGATCTCGCGCTCGGTGCCGTGCAGGCCGCAGACGCAGCCGAGCAGATTCGGAAAGCTCTTGAGATAGCCGGATTTTTCGAGCTGCGCGCGGCTCATCACCGGCGGAAAGCGCATCACCTCGGTGCCGGCTTCGCGATTGCTGGTGATCAGTGCGGCGAGCTTCTCGACAATGCCCTCGTAGAGCGCTGTGCGCGCATAGACGCCGTCGGAACCCATGCGGTGGAACAGCTTGTCGGCGAGATGATCGAGCGGATCGACGATCTCAGGCGCGGTCTCGGGCGAGTCGGGGAGGACGGCAATGTTCATCTTCGGTGTCCTGCTATCTGAAAATTGTTCTTGTTGATTTAGTCACGAAGGCTTGTCGGGATGCCGCTCATCAGCGTGGAGGTGGCGGCATTGGCGAGGATTCGATCGTTGTTGATCATGATCGGCGACGACAGCACGTCGCGCAGGTGGCGGCCCATTGTGAACTCGCCATCGTTGCGGTAGCCGGCGAGGCCGGCGGTCCGCATCGCATGCATCACGGTCTCGACCGCGAGCTCGGACGCCTGCACCTTTAACAGCGTGATCGAGGATTGAAAGTCGAGCGAGCCGAGCGCGCGTTCGTCATGTTCGGCCCGGGCGAAGGCATCGAGATTGGCTGATATCAGCGCGCGCAGCTTGGCCAGCGACATCTTCGCGGCGGTGAAGTGCGCGGCGGCCGGCGGCATCTGGCCACCAGAGTTGCGGGCGGCCTTGCGGACGAAGGCCTGCGCGCGCGTAACCGAGGCAGCAGCAATGCCGGCCCAGGTCGACGACCAGCACAGATGCGCAAACGGCGTCATGGTCTGCGCGTGAATCTTGTCATAGGCCTCCGGGAAGACACGGTCGGCGGGACAGTCGACCCTCAGCTCGAAGCCGGTCGAGCAGGTGCCGCGCATGCCTAGCGTTTCCCAGCCCTGCGTCTGCTTCAGCGAGTAGTCGTCCTTGGCGAGCGCCAGCAGCACCTGATCGGAAGCCGCCGCCTCGGTGGCGCGGCGGGCGATGGTGACGAGGCCGTCGGCCTGGGCGCCGTACGAGATCACGGTGGCGTCGCGCATCAGCGAGACGGTGTCGCCGGCGTGATCGACCGCGGCGGCGCTGGCGCGGATGTTGCCGCCATTCTGCCCTTCGGTGGTGGAGGAGGCGAGCAGCCACTGGTCGCGTGCGACCCGGCGCATCATGGTTTCCATCCAGGGAATGCCATGGCCATGCCTGACGATGCAGGCGACCTTGGTCTGATGCATTGCGTAGATCATCGCGGTCGAGGCGCAGGCGCGCCCGAGCGTATAGCAGATGTCGGTGACGTCGTGGATCGAGGCGCCGAAGCCGCCGAACTCGACCGGGATCATGACGCCGAGCAGTTTTTGCTCACGCGCGGTGTCGAATGCCTCGTGCGGGAAGCGCGCGTCGCGATCGACGCTGTCGGCGTTGGCCGCGGCCACGCTTGCGGTGCGCGCCGCGCGCTCGATCAAGGACGGGCCGTGCTCGAGAAGGCTCGGTTGGGTTTCGTCGAAAGTCTGGACAGCTTCACGCACGTTCATAGTCGTCCGCCTCCGCTTCGTCGTTCGGGATCGCCGGCATCATTCGCGATGCCGCTGAAAGAGATCCTCCGACCATCTTTGCTTGTGACATGAGGCTACGGATTTAATTCAAATTCGTCGATGAAATAGAGGGTAAACAAACCGCAATTCGGGACGAACAGTTAAGGTCCGGTTGTTTGCATCGTCCTGATTTCGATGATCGCGTTAGGGTTCTGGAAGAAGGGCGGAATCCAGACAATCTGAGTCATCGTTTACTAAGAAACGCGAAGTAATGGTGACGCCCATTGTGAGATCGGCTCGTCGCGCCCATCGTACCGAGCGACGGGTTCGACCGATTATGGACAGAATGGGAATTTAACCATGCAGGCCTTCGACACCGACGTGCGTAACCGCATCATCAAGCTGGTGAAGGGTATCCTCGAGCAGAATGCGCTTACCGCTGACGTCGCGCCGTCGACCAAGCTCGTCGACGCCGGCCTGACCTCGATGGACATGGTCAATTTGATGCTGGGCGTCGAAGCCGAGTTCGACTTCACGATTCCGCAGACCGAGATCACGCCGGAGAATTTCCAGTCCGTCGAGACGCTCGAGCGGATGGTCGCGACCCAGCTGAAGCTGGCGAAAGCGGCTTAATCTCAGGGTCGTCCTGGCGAAAGCCAGGACCCATCACCCCAGGGAGCAGTTTGGCGAAGGCTGTTCGTTTGGGACTGGTACCATTCGCAATCGATAGACCTCGCGGTATGGATCCTGGCTTTCGCCAGGACGACACCGAATGTGTCGCTCGCCAGGCGCCTCCCCAACTCCCTCCCGACCCACCCACCCCGTTCCAAAACCGCCGTAAAACTGGCATAGCTTAACCATGTCGCACGTGGCGGACAGGGTGGAGCGGGAATGACACAGGCGGTATTAGGCATCATCGGCGGTTCCGGCATCTACGATCTGCCGGGCCTCGAGGGCGCGCACGAAGAGGTGATCGAAAGCCCCTGGGGCGAGCCGTCGGCGCCGGTGCGGCGTGGGACCATCGCAGGCCTGCCGATCGTGTTCCTACCGCGCCACGACAAGGGGCATCGGCTGTCGCCCTCCGACATCAACTACCGCGCCAATATCGACGTGCTGAAGCGCGCCGGTGTCACCGATCTGATCTCGCTCTCGGCCTGCGGTTCTTTCAAGGAGGAGATGCCGCCCGGTACCTTCGTTCTCGTCGACCAGTTCGTCGACCGTACCCACAAGCGCGAGAGCTCGTTCTTCGGCAAGGGTTGCGTTGCGCATGTCTCGATGGCGCATCCGGTCTCGCCGCGGCTGCGGATTCATCTCGCCGCGGCCGCCGAGGCCGAGGGCATCGCGATCGCGCGTGGCGGCACCTATGTCTGCATGGAAGGCCCGCAATTCTCCACCTATGCGGAGAGCATGACCTACAAGACGCTGGGCTATTCCGTGATCGGCATGACCAACATGCCCGAGGCGAAGCTCGCTCGCGAGGCCGAGATTTGCTACGCGACGGTCGCGATGGTGACGGATTTCGATTGCTGGCATCCCGATCACGACGCCGTCACCGTGCAGGACATCATTCGCGTGCTGACGTCCAACGCCGACAAGGCCAAGGCGCTGGTGGCGCGGCTCGCCAGGGAGTTTCCGCGCGAGCACGAGCCGTGTCCGATCGGCTCGGACCGTGCGCTCGACACCGCGCTGATCACCGCACCCGAGGCGCGCGATCCCGAGCTGTTGAAGAAGCTCGATGCGGTGGCCGGCCGCATCCTGCGCAATTGAGACGCAAGAAAGACAAAAAGGCAGAACGCCATGAGGGTTGACGGCAAGCATTTCCGCAGCATCTGGCGCGAGCGCGACGGCTGGTCGGTCGGTGCGATCGACCAGCGGCGGCTGCCGCATGAGTTCGTCGTTGCGCGCCTGACCTCATGCGAAGACGCAGCGGTCGCGATCCGCGACATGCTCGTGCGCGGTGCGCCGCTGATCGGCGCCACCGCCGCCTACGGCATGGCGCTGGCGATGCGCGAGGATGCCTCGGATGCTGGATTGAAGCGCGCCTATGATACGCTGGTCGTGGCGCGGCCGACCGCGATCAATCTGAAATGGGCACTCGATGAGATGCGTGCGACGCTCGCGCCGATCGATCCGGTCGAGCGGGCGGAAGCGGCCTATGCGCGCGCCGACGAGATCGTCGAGCAGGACGTCGAGATCAACCGCGGCATCGCCGGCAACGGCCTGAAGCTGATCGAGGCGATCGTGGCCAGGAAGAAGCCGGGCGAGACCGTCAACGTGTTGACTCATTGCAACGCCGGCTGGCTCGCGACCGTCGATTGGGGCACGGCGACGGCGCCGATCTACCTCGCGCATGAGCGCGGCATCAAGATCCATGTCTGGGTCGATGAGACGCGTCCGCGCAACCAGGGCGCCTCGCTCACCGCCTGGGAGCTCGGCCATCACGGCGTTCCGCACACTGTGATTCCCGATAACACCGGCGGGCATCTGATGCAGCACGGCATGGTCGATCTCGCTATCGTCGGCACCGACCGCGTCGCCGCCAATGGCGATGTCTGCAACAAGATCGGCACCTATCTGAAGGCGCTCGCCGCTCACGACAACGGTGTGCCGTTCTATGTCGCGCTGCCGTCGCCGACGATCGATTTCGCGGTTAATGACGGCATCAGGGACATTCCGATCGAGCAGCGCAGTGGCGTTGAGGTCACCGACATGACAGGCCGCACGGCTGATGGCCGGCTGGAGACGGTGCGCATCGTGCCTGAGGGCTCGCCCGTCGCGAATTACGCCTTTGATGTAACCCCGGCGCGCCTCGTGACCGGCCTGATCACCGAGCGCGGTGTGCTGAAGCCGGATCGCGCTTCGCTGGCGGCTGCGTTTCCGGAGCGCATCGCCGCCGCGGCGGAGTAAGCTGTCGTTGGGTGGGCAAAGGCGCAACGCGCCGTGCCCACGATCTTTATGCGATTTCGAGAGAGGTGGTGGGCACGCTTCGCTTTGCCCACCCTACGGCTACGGCATTGGCGGACTATGTCAGGTTCAACCCCGTCGCCGCCTCAAGCTCCGCAATCGCTTGTGCTCCACTCGCGACCTTGATCGTGGTCATACCCATCTCGCGCGCGGGCTTCAGATTGACGCCGAGGTCGTCGAGATAGACACAATTCTTCGGATCGACCTTTAGCGTCTCGACCATCAGTTGATAAATCCGCGGGTCCGGCTTGCGCAGGCCGATCTTGGCGGATTCGATGACGTGGTCGAACAGCACCATCACCTCGGCGACATAGAGGGAGCGTCCGGTCATGCTGCCGATGGCGTTGGCCGGGAGGTTGTTGGTGATGCACCCCGTCTTGAATTCGCTCTTGATCCGCTTCAGCGCCACGACCATCTCCGGGCGGAGATCGCCCTGGAGCAGTGGCAGCACGTCCCGGCCGCGCACTTCGGCCCCGAGCGCGAGCGATTCTGCGGCAAACAATTGATCGAATGTCTCGATGTCGACCTCGGCCCGCTCGAACTTGGCCCAGGCATTTTCCAGATGGTTGGCGGCGTTGGTGCGCCGGATAATGTCGGCGGGCAGGCCGCGCTCGGTCTCGAACCTGGAAAACGCCTCGAACGGTGAGCTCGTCAGCACGCCGCCAAAATCAAAGATCACAGCTTCGATTGCCAAAGTCCCACCCTCAATTCCTTTCCAAGAGGGCTAGCATGCGCTATCGGCAAGGGCCAGTCCTGCCGACGCGAGAGCGTGTTCCATGAAGAAGCTTGCCACTCTCATTGCAGCCGCCCTGCTGCTCGCGACGCCGGCCTATGCCATCGTCAATGGCGGCACCCCGCAGACAGATGGCGTCGCGCGTGCGGTCGTCACCATCGTCGGCTCGCGCGGTAACTTTTGCTCGGGCAGCCTGATCGCGCCGAACCTCGTGCTGACGGTCGCGCACTGCGTGCAGCCTGGCGCGGACTACAAGATTGTCGATCGTGGTGCTGACGGCCGGCCGCAACTGTTGAACGTGCGCACTGTCGCGATCCATCCGAGCTTCAACATGCAGGCGATGCTGGCGCATCGCGCCACGGCCGACGTGGCATTGCTGCAACTAGAAATTCCACTCAAGGGAAAATCGACCGTGCCGGTCGGCGCGCCAAATATTCCAATCCGGGTCGGTAGTCGCTTCACCATTGCCGGTATCGGCGTCACGGTGCGCGGCGACGGCAAGAGCGGCGGCACGATTCGCGTTGCCGGTCTCGTTGTCACAGGCCAACCCGGCACGTTCCAGATCCGACTGGTTGACCCCGTAACCAACGGTGTTCGCGACGGAATCGGTGCCTGCACCGGCGATTCCGGTGGTCCCGTGTTCGAGGACAGGCCTAGTGGCGCTGTGCTCGTCGGCCTCATCAGCTGGTCGACCGGGCCGAACAACGCCGCGGGCTGCGGCGGATTGACCGGCGTCACGCCGCTCACGCTCTATCGCGACTGGATCCTGCAGACCGCGCGGAGCTGGGGCGCGGCGTTGTAGTTTGATCGCGACTTGATCTATGTCATTTTGCAAGGCAAGCGCGATGGGCGACTATTTCCGTCGCAGGGGAAACGCGTCGCCATCAAGGCGGCCTGAAAAAGACAAGGCATAGAAGCAACAATGAATGTCGCTGTTCGCACTCACGCCGCCACTCAACAGGCCTCAGAACATTTCGACGTGCTGATCGTCGGCGCCGGCATCTCCGGCATCGGCAGTGCCTATCACATCGAAAAGCAATTGCCCGGCACGAGCTACGTCATCCTGGAAACGCAGGCGACGTTCGGCGGCACGTGGTCTACGCATCGCTATCCCGGCATTCGCTCGGACAGCGATCTCCACACCTTCGGCTACAGCTTCAAGCCGTGGGTCGGGCCGCCGATCGCGACCGCTGATGAGATCCTCGCCTACATGAACGAGGTCATCGACGACAACGATATCGCCCGCCACATCCGCTACAAGCACAAGATCGCCTCGGCGAGCTGGTCGAGCGAGCAGAATCTCTGGACCATCGAGGTTATCACGACCGACACCGGTGAGACGAAGATCTTCACCGCGAATTTCCTCTGGATGTGCCAGGGCTACTACCGGCATTCGGAAGGCTACACGCCGGAATGGAACGGCATGGATCGCTTCAAGGGCCAGATCGTCCATCCGCAGACCTGGCCTGACGATATCGATCTCAAGGGCAAGAAGGTCGTCGTGATCGGCTCGGGCGCGACTGCCGCGACATTGGTGCCTAACATCGCGGACGAATGCGCGCATGTCACCATGCTGCAGCGCTCGCCGACCTATTTCCGCCTGGGGCGCAACGCGATTGAGATCGCGGAAGAGTTGCGGCGGCTCCAGGTCGACGAGGCTTGGATCCATGAGATCGTGCGGCGAAAAATCCTGTTCGAGCAGGATGCGTTCACAAAGCTCTGCCTCGCCAAGCCGGAACAGGTGAAGAAGGAGCTGATCGGCCAGATCAGCGCGGTGCTCGGGCCGGACTATGACGTCGAGACGCATTTCACGCCGAGCTATCGGCCATGGCGGCAGCGCATCGCCTTCGTGCCGGATGCGGATCTGTTCAAGGGCATCGCCAGCGGCAAGGCCTCGGTCGTGACCGACGAGATCGATTGCTTCGTCGAGAACGGTATCCAGCTCAAGTCCGGCAAGCTGCTCGAGGCCGACGTCGTCGTCACTGCGACCGGCTTCAATCTTTCCGCGCTCGGCGACATCGCCTTCGAGATCGACGGCAAGCCGCTCGCCTTCGGCGATACCGTCACCTATCGGGGCATGATGTTCACGGGCGTGCCGAACATGGTCTGGGTGTTCGGCTATTTCCGCGCGAGCTGGACCTTGCGCGTCGATCTCGTCGCCGATTTTGTTTGTCGCCTGCTCGGTCACATGAAGGCGAAAGGGGCGAAGAAGGTCGAGGTCAAGCTGCGTCCCGAAGACCACAACATGCCGATCATGCCCTGGATCGATCCGGAAAACTTCAACCCCGGCTACATCACGCGCAACATGAACCTGCTGCCCAAGCGCGGCGACAAGCCGGAGTGGCAGCACAGCCAGGATTACTGGACCGAGAAGGACGAGATCCCGAAGACGGATCTGGATGACAAGGCGTTTGTGTATGGGTGAGGGGGCGCTGAGTCGCCGCCAAACTCTCCACTGTCGTCCCGGCGAAGGCCAGGACCCATAACCACGGGGAGCCGTTTGGCGAAGACTCGTCATTCGGTGCTGCTGCCTACCAAAACCGACAGATCACGCGGTATGGGTCTCGGCCTGCGCCGGGACGACACCGTTGTTGTCGCTCGCGGGAACGCAACTGACCCGCACTGCGCCTACGAATTCCTTCTCGTCGCATTCGTCGCAATCGCGGCCGCCGCGGTCCGGTTCTCGACGCCGAGCTTGGCGTAGATCTGCTCCAGATGCTTGTCGACGGTGCGGGGGCTGAGGCCCAGGATCTGCGCGATGTCGCGGTTGGTCTTGCCCTTGCTGAGCCAGGCCAGCACCTCGCCCTCGCGCGTGGTGAGGCCGAGCTCGCTCGTAAACTCCGGCGGCAGCGCGGTGCCGGCTTCCTTCGACAACCGCAACAGAAACTCGTTCGGCGCGGTTTCGCCCATGTAGTAGAAGCGGAGCTTCGGATTGTCGGGCAGGGACGCCGCTTGCGCCTTCGCGCTGCCCTTGCTCTTCGCCTGCTCCAGCCATTGCAGCAGCGACGGCGGCAGGACGAAGTCGTCGGCCTGTGCGCCATGGTGATCGGCCAGCAGCTTTTGCGCCTGCGGCGTCGCCCAGAGGATATGGCCTTGGCGGTTGACCGCGAACAGGAAGCGGCCGGAGACATCGAGCGCTGCGCGTGCGCTCTGCGTCAGTCGGGCGTTGCCGAGATGGACGCGGATCCGGGCCAGCATCTCCTCGATCACGATCGGCTTCGTCACGTAGTCGACGCCGCCGGCTTCGAGGCCGCGCACGATGTGTTCGGTCTCGGCAAGGCCGGTCATGAAGATCACAGGGACATTGGCGAGGCCCGCGTCGCGCTTGAGTCGTCGGCAGGTCTCGAAGCCGTCCATTCCGGGCATCACCGCATCGAGCAGCACGATGTCGGGCGTGATCTGGTCGACGATGCGCATCGCGCTGGCGCCGTCCAGCGCCACCATCACGGTCATCCCGGCGCCGTCGAGCGCGTCGGTCAGCAGCCGCAGCGTCTCCGGCGAGTCGTCGACAACGAGCGCGACGTCGCGCTTTTTCGGCTCAATGCTCATAAGCATGCAATGTTTTCAATGTTGTCATGTATTGATCGAGATCGAAGCGATCGACCAGCGATCGCATTTCGGCGACGAAGTCGGCATGTTCCGGATGCTCGCTGCCGATCTCGTCGAGCTTTAACTGGATGGCTTTGACATAACCGATCTGGCCGAGCCCGATCAGCGCCTCGATGTGCCTGGTTGGCGGCCGCGAGCCGCTCTCCGGCCTCCACAGCGGCACTGCTATTTCGTCGGAGCCATATTGCCATTCGATCTTGAGCAATTGCCTGATGGTCTCCAGCAATCGCGGGATGTCGATCGGCTTCATGAGATAACCGTCGTGGAACGGCTGTGCGAGCGGAGCGCCGTGCGCCTCCAGAGCGCTCGCCGATACCATCAGGATGCGGGCCTGATGATGGCCATCGGCGCGCAGCTGTTCCGCGACGGTCCAGCCGTCCATGCCCGGCATCGAGATATCGAGCAGGAACAGATCGGGCCGGCAGTGCTGCGCCAGCGCCAGACAGCCCGGGCCGTCGGTCGCGCTCAGCAGGATGAAGCCGAGCGGCGTCAGCACTTCGCGCAAAAGGTCGCGATGAACAGGGTCGTCGTCGGTGATGAGGATCGTTTTGCGTGCGCCGTGATAGCCGGAGACCGGCGCCTCCACCGGTGCGGTGCGTCTGGGATTTGTCACTTCCGACAGCAGCATCTTCACCTTGAAGGTGCTACCGCGCCCGACCGTGCTGGCGACCTTGATATCGCCGCCCATCACGCCGGCGAGCAGGCGGCTGATGGTGAGGCCCAGCCCCGTGCCCGTCTGAGGTTGCGAAACGCCGAGCGCACCGCGCTCGAACGGCGCAAAGATGCGTTCGAGATCGTCGCCCTGGATGCCGGGACCGGTGTCGATCACCTCGAACTCGGCGACCGGGCTGCGGTAATGCACGACGAACTGCACGCTGCCGGTCTGGGTGAACTTGATGGCGTTGGAGAGCAGGTTGATCAACACCTGCCGCAGGCGCTTCTCGTCGGCATAGACCACCGTCGGCAAGGTCGCGGGACGCCGGAACACGAAATCGATGCCCTTGGCGCTGGCCTGGAGGCGGAACATGCCGACGAGCTGATCGAGGAACTCGCTCAATCGCACCTCGTCGCGGGAGAGGTAAAGCCTGCCGGCCTCGATCTTGGAAATGTCCAGAATGCCGTCGATCAGGCCGGAAAGGTGGTCGGCGCTGCGGCGGACGACGCGGACCTGGTCGCGCGGCTTGGTGTTGAGCGTCGAATCCTGCTCCAGCAGCTGGGCATAGCCGCTGATCGCATTTAGCGGCGAGCGCAGCTCGTGGCTCAATCCCACCACATAGCGGCTCTTGGCGAGGTTGGCGGATTCGGCGACCTCCTTGGCGCGCTGCAGCTCGGCGTCGGTGCGCTTGTGCGCGTCGATCTCCTGGATCAGCAGCGCGGTCTGCCGCCGTGTTTCGGCCTCCGCGGCGCGGCGGCTCTGCTGCGCCAGCACGAACAGCCAGGCAACCACGCCGATGATGATGCTGAGCGAGAAGAACACCTTCCACAGCACGTTGGAAACGAGCCCGTTCTCGCCATGCACGCTTGCGGAGGTCTGCAGATAGATCAGCCCGAGCACCAGTGCGACGAGGCCGGCGGAGACCACGAACACGCCGATATAGTGCCCGAACTGCGAATTGATGCGCTGATAGATCGGCTGCGGCAGGATCTTGCTGAGCGCCTCGGAGAACTGCACCTGCGCGCGCCCATGCGGCTTGCAGAGATCGTGGCAGCGGGCATCGAGCGAGCAGCACAGCGAGCAGATCGGGCCGGCATAGGCAGGGCACGAGGTGGTGTCCTCGGGCTCGAAGCTGTGCTCGCAGATGCAGCACTGGATCGATTCGATATTGGCCCAGCTCCGCTTCGGCTTGCGCGCGATGTAGAACTTTCCGTCGGTCAGCCAGGCGATGACGGGCGCGGTGACGAAGGCAACTATCAGGGCGACGAAGGCGGCGAGCGCCTTCATGGTCGGGCCGAACAGGCCGTAGAACGCCGCGATCGAGACGATGATCGCGAGCATCATCGCGCCGACACCGACCGGATTGATGTCGTAGAGATGCGCCCGCTTGAACTCCATTTGCGGCGGTCGCAGGCCAAGAGGCTTGTTGACGACGAGATCGGACACCAGCGCGCCGACCCAGGCGATCGCGACGTTGGAATAGAGCGCGAGCGTCTGCTCCAGCGCCTTGTAGACGCCGATCTCCATCAGCAGCAGCGCCACCATCACGTTGAACACCAGCCAGACCACGCGGCCGGGATGGCTGTGCGTCAGACGGGAAAAGAAATTCGACCAGGCGATCGAGCCGGCATAGGCGTTGGTGACGTTGATCTTGATCTGCGACAGCACCACGAAGAATCCGGTCAGCGCCAGCGCGAGGTCCGGGTCCGACAGCACGTAGCGAAACGCTACGAGATACATGTGCGCGGGCTCGGCCGCTTCCTCGGGCGGCACGCCGTGGCTCAGCGCAAAGAAGGCGAGGAACGATCCGGCCAGCAGTTTCAGCGCACCGAGCACGATCCAGCCCGGCCCTGCCGACATCAGAGCGATCCACCACGACGTCTTGGACGTGCGGCGGTCGCGCGGCAGAAATCGCAGGAAGTCGACCTGCTCGCCGATCTGCGCCACCAGCGAGAACACGACGGAAGAAGCAACGCCGAACAGCAACAGATCGAAATGGCCTCCGGGATCGCCGTGCTCGCCGGCGAATTTGTGCCATTCGGCGAAGGAATGCGGGCTGGCCCAGGCGATCGCGGCAAAGGGTAGGAGGTGGAGCACGACCCAGAGCGGTTGGGTCCAGAGTTGGAAGCGGCTGATCAGCGTGATGCCGTAGGTCACCAGCGGGATGATCGCGATTGCGCTGATGAGATAGCCGATCGGGCGCGGAATCCCGAGGCACATCTCCAGCGCCGTCGCCAAAATCACCGCCTCGATGGCAAAAAAGATGAAGGTGAAGGAGGCGTAGATCAGCGAGGTGACGGTCGAGCCGATATAGCCGAAGCCGGCGCCGCGGGTGAGCAGGTCAATGTCGATGCCGCATTTGGCGGCATAATAGGCAATCGGCACGCCGCAGCAGAAGATGATGGTGGAGACGACGAGGATCGCTGTGGCGGCATTGGTCACGCCGTAGTTGAGCGTAATGGTGCCGCCGATCGCCTCCAGCACCAGGAAGGAGATTGCGCCGATCGCGGTATTGGCGACGCGGGCCGCGGACCAGCGCCGCGCGCTCTTGGCGGTGAAGCGCAGCGCGTAGTCTTCCAGCGTCTGGTTGGCGACCCATTGATTGTACTGGCGCCTGACGCGGTCTATTCGCTGCCGCCCTGCCACGCTTTACCCCACTCCCGATACGGACCCGGAGCCCTCGCAAATCCCGTACCAAAAGCCTACGTCGGTATTTTGCGGTGCAGTATACGCGATCTTGCGTATGCTTGCGGTGCACAAATTCGAGCCATCCTCACGACACCAATCGCGTGTTCTCGAACAAACAGTGGGGTGCTCATGTCAGACGAAACCAACAAGGGCTTGTTGTCGCCGCTCCGGCGCAAACTATTGATGGGAATGGCGGCCGTCCCTGCCATCACCATGTTACCGCGGACGTCGTTTGCGCAGGCCCCGGCCACCTCGGCGGTCAACACCACCGGCCTTGCGGTCACTGATACCGAGGTGACGGTCGGTATCCTGCATTCGGCG
>NZ_CAKZHY010000126.1 GCF_936928535.1 uncultured Bradyrhizobium sp.
GCTTGTAGTCGATGTCGAAGCCGAGAGTTTTCGCCGTCGCGTAAAGATTGGCCCCGTCGATGAAGAGCGCGATCTTGTTGGTAGGGGAAGGTGACATTCAGTTTGCTCGCGTAGTGTGTTCGTGATTGATCGTTTTATTGTTGGCGCAGCGGCAGCATGCCGCGCAGTTCAAAGTGCTGCCGAAACCCGTCGAAACCGCAAATCCGGAGAAGTCGGGGCAATCAAGGTATAGTTATGGCGGTCCTGTTTACTCCCGGTGCCGCCCACCATGGCAGCCCGGGAAACCACCGATCCCAGCCCCAATGTGGGGGTATCAGAGCCTTTTGGCGAGGCCAAATCACAAATTGGCCTTGCGAAATCGGCCCGGTCCCTATAACTAGCCCGGATCATCCACATATTTCGTCCCACCCACAACGGAGCGACAGTCTATGGCTCGCGTCACCGTAGAAGATTGTATCGACAAGGTCGACAACCGGTTTGACCTGGTCCTGCTGGCCGCCCACCGTGCCCGCATGATTTCGTCCGGTTCACAACTAACGGTTGACCGCGATAACGACAAGAACCCTGTTGTATCTTTGCGCGAAATTGCCGACACGACCATCTCGCCGGAGGACCTCCGCGAGGAGCTGGTCCACTCCCTCCAGAAGTTTGTCGAGGTGGACGAGCCCGAGCCGGACACGGTTCCGCTGATCGGCTCCGCCGGTGCCAGCGTCGATGCGGACGATACCGAAGTGGCTGTGGAGCGCATGACCGAAGAGGAGCTCCTGAAGGGCCTCGAAGGCCTCGCGCCGCCGGAAGAGCAGCCCGAGGAGGACGAGTAATCGTCTTGCTCGCGATCGTCGACTTCTTGTGATCTTATCAAAGGCCCGAACCCGCGTTCGGGCCTTTGCTTTTGTTGGCGTTTTCGTGGTTACCATAGCGTTGCCGGTTCGTGTCGCGCGCCTGTCAGTGAATTGATCGGCCGTGTCCGCGATCGGAGCTTAGGATGTATACAACGGGCCGTTTCCCGGTCCGTTTGAAGGCAGGACGGTATGGTGTATCGACGCCGCAGACCCACGCAGATGCAGGCCGCAACCGAATCGGTTGCCGTGGCCCCGACTGCGCCGGTGGCACGGCCGGCGAAGCCGCGCGCGCGGATGATGCGGCAGTATGACCTTGTCGAGCGCGTCCGGTCCTACAATCCGAACACCAACGAAGACCTGCTGAACCGCGCCTATGTCTATGCCATGAAGGCGCACGGGTCGCAGACCCGAGCCTCGGGCGACCCCTATTTCTCACACCCGCTCGAAGTGGCGGCGATTCTCACCGATCTGAAGCTCGACGATGCCACCATCGTCGCGGCGCTGCTGCACGATACGATCGAGGACACGGAGGCGACGCGCGCCGAGATCGACCAGATCTTCGGCCCCGAGATCGGGGCGCTGGTGGAAGGCCTGACCAAGCTGAAGCGGCTCGAGCTGGTCTCGCGCGAGGCCAAGCAGGCCGAGAACCTGCGCAAATTGTTGCTGGCGATCGCCGACGATGTCCGCGTGCTCCTGGTCAAGCTCGCCGACCGCCTGCACAACATGCGCACGCTCGATTTCGTGCCGACGGAATCGCGCCGGCGCATTGCTGAGGAGACGCTCGACATCTACGCGCCGCTGGCCGGGCGCATGGGCATGCAGGAGATGCGCGAGGAGCTGGAGGATCTGTCCTTCCGTACCCTCGACCCCGAAGCCTATTCGGTCGTGATGCAGCGGCTCGATGCGCTCGCCGAGCGCAACCGCAACCTGATCGGCGAGATCGAGGACCAGCTCTCCAACAATCTGCGTCACCGCGGCCTCGGCGCACGGGTCTATGGCCGCCGCAAGAAGCCGTTTTCGATCTGGACCAAGATGGAGCGCAAGTCGGTCGGCTTCGAGCAGCTGTCGGACATCTTCGGCTTCCGTGTCGTCGTCAACGACATCGAGGCCTGCTATCGCGCGCTCGGCATCGTCCACACCACCTGGCCGGTCGTGCCGGGGCGGTTCAAGGACTACATCTCGACGCCGAAGCAGAACGATTATCGTTCGATACACACGACGGTCATCGGGCCCGGCAACCAGCGCGTCGAGCTCCAGATCCGCACCGAGGCGATGGACCAGATCGCCGAGCGCGGCATCGCGGCGCACGTCTTCTACAAGGAAGGCGTGGGCTCGCCGACCGAATTCCTCAAGCGCGAGTCCAACGCGTTCGCCTGGCTGCGCCACACCATCGGCATCCTCTCCGAGAGCGCCAACCCGGAAGAGTTCCTCGAGCATACCAAGCTGGAGCTGTTCCACGACCAGGTGTTCTGCTTCACCCCGAAGGGCAAGCTGATCGCGCTGCCGCGCCACGCCAATGTGATCGACTTCGCCTATGCCGTACATACCGACGTCGGCAACAGCGCGGTGGGCTGCAAGATCAACGGCCAGTTCGCGCCGCTGTCCTCGGAGCTCCAGAATGGCGACGAGGTCGAGGTGCTGACTTCGGAAGCGCAATCGGCGCCGCCCTCGGCCTGGGAAACGCTCGCGGTCACCGGCAAGGCCCGCGCCGCGATCCGGCGCGCCACGCGGACTGCTGTGCGCGATCAATATGCCGGCCTTGGCCGGCGCATCGTCGAGCGCCTGTTCGAGCGCGCCAAGATCGAATACGCCGACGACAAGCTCAAGGGCGCGCTGCCGCGGCTCGCGCGCACCTCGATCGAGGACGTGATGGCGGCGGTGGGACGCGGCGAGATCAAGGCCTCCCACGTCGCGCGCGCGATGTATCCTGATTACAAGGAGGAGCGCGTCGCGCGCTATGGCGTCAAGAAGGGGCAGGGGCTCGCCGCCAAGCTCAAGGAGAAGTCGCCTGAGCCGTCACGCAGCCCGGTCGCGATTCCGATCGGTGGCAACAACTCTTCCCTGCCGGTGAAGTTCGCGCCGAATGGCGGCGCCGTGCCGGGCGATCGCATCGTCGGTATCGTCACGCCGGGCGAGGGGATCACGATCTATCCGATCCAGTCGCCGGCGCTGAAGGATTTCGAGGAGGAGCCGGAGCGCTGGCTCGACGTCCGCTGGGACATCGAGGACTCCGCGCCGCAGCGCTTCCCTGCGCGCATCAAGGTCGAGAACGTCAACGAGCCCGGCGCGCTGGCGCAGATCGCCACCGTGATCGCCGAGCACGACGGCAATATCGACAATATCAGCATGCAGCGCCGCTCGCCCGACTTCACGGAGACGACGATCGATCTCGAAGTCTACGATCTCAAGCATTTGAGCGCGATCCTGGCCCAGCTGCGCGCCAAGGCGGTCGTCGCCAAAGTCGAACGTGTCAATGGATAGGCGAGCTTCGTCATCGCCTGTTGCTCCGATCTTGCGAGTCCTGAAATGCCTGCATCTCCGCTCCGCCTCGGCGTCAATATCGACCATGTCGCGACCGTCCGTAATGCGCGCGGCGGCCGCCATCCCGATCCGGTCCGCGCCGCGCTGCTGGCGATCGAGGCCGGCGCCGACGGCATCACGGCGCATTTGCGCGAGGACCGCCGGCACATCCGCGACGAGGACATGGCGCGGCTGAAGGCCGAGATCTCCAAGCCGCTGAACTTCGAGATGGCGGCGACCGACGACATGATGCGGATATCGCTCGCCACCAAGCCGCACGCGGTGTGTCTGGTGCCGGAGCGTCGCCAGGAGGTGACGACGGAGGGCGGGCTCGACGTGGTCGGTCAGCACAATGCGCTCGCGCCCTATATCGCGCGGCTGAACGATGCCGGCATCCGCGTCTCGCTGTTCATCGCCGCCGATCCCGCGCAGATCGCGATGGCGGCCCGGCTGCGCGCGCCCGTGATCGAGATCCACACCGGCGCCTGGTGCGATGCCGTCACCGACGGCCACGCCGACAAGGCGGAGGCTGAATGGCAGCGAATCGTGGCGGGCGTGAAGGTCGCGAAGGACGCAGGCCTCGAGGTCCATGCCGGGCACGGGCTTGACTACGCGACCGCGGAGAAGATTGCAGCGCTGCCCGAGATCATGGAGCTCAATATCGGCTACTACATGATCGGCGAAGCCCTGTTCGTCGGTCTTGCCGAGACGGTGCGCAAGATGCGCGCGGCGATGGATCGTGGCCGGAGCCGGGCATGATCATCGGCATCGGCTCCGACCTGATCGACATCACGCGCGTCGCCAAGGTGATCGAGCGCCATGGCGAGCGTTTCCTCGATCGCATCTTCACCGCGGCCGAGCGCGCCAAGGCGGAGCGGCGGGCCAAGAACGAGAAGATGGTCGTGGCGACCTACGCCAAGCGCTTTGCCGCCAAGGAGGCCTGCTCCAAGGCGCTCGGCACCGGCATCCGGCAGGGTGTCTGGTGGCGCGACATGGGGGTGGTCAATCTGCCTGGAGGACGGCCGTCGATGCGGCTGACCGGGGGAGCGCTGGCCCGGCTTCAGGCCCTGACGCCGGATGGCTTCGAGGCCCAGATCGATCTGTCGATCACGGATGACTGGCCGCTGGCGCAGGCCTTCGTGATCATTTCCGCCACGCCGCTGGCCAAGCCCTGAAACCCGGGCGGCCAATTTTATAATTCGTATGAAAAATCAATGGTTTGTGAGTTTTTGATGCGATCCTTGATTGCGTGGCCTGCGACAACCGTCTAAAAGTTTGCGGACGCAAATCAGGCTGGGCGAATTCGGCTTTACGCCGGAATTGGCCCTCACTATCAGAATCAGGACAATCTCCTTGGACCGCGAACCGGTGGGCTGTTCGCGGGGGGAGGGCGTTCTGTGATCGCCGGCCGGAATTGAGAGAGCAATGAGCGTGACTTCAGGAACGAAAACTGAGAGCGGCGTCGGCGAAACGATCCGGGTCGTGATCCATGCTCTCCTGATCGCGCTGGTGATCCGCACCTTCCTGTTTCAGCCGTTCAACATCCCGTCTGGCTCGATGAAGGCGACGCTGCTGGTCGGCGACTATCTGTTCGTCTCGAAATATTCGTACGGCTACAGCCATTATTCGATCCCGTTCTCGCCGCCGCTGTTCTCGGGACGGATCTGGGGCTCGGAGCCGAACCGCGGCGACATCGTCGTGTTTCGCCTGCCGAAGGACGACACCACCGACTACATCAAACGCGTGATCGGCCTGCCCGGCGACCACATCCAGATGAAGGACGGTCTGCTCTACATCAACGATACCCCGGTCGAGCGCCAACGCATGAGCGAATTTGTCGGCGAGGATCCGTGCGGCTCCGAAGGCGGCGGCATCTCGCGGGTGAAGCGCTGGAAGGAAACGCTGCCGAACGGCGTCTCCTACGAGACGCTCGATTGCGCCGACAACGGCTACATGGACAACACCAATGTCTACACGGTGCCTCCAGGCCATTTCTTCATGATGGGCGACAACCGCGACAACTCGACCGATAGCCGCTTCCTCGGCCAGGTCGGTTATGTGCCGGCGGAAAATCTGATCGGCCGCGCCCAGATGATCTTCTTCTCGATAGGCGAAGGCGAGCATGCCTGGATGTTCTGGCGCTGGCCGTGGTCGGTGCGCTGGAATCGCTTCTTCAAAATCGTCCGATGAAAGACGAAGCCAAGGACGTCGCGACCCAATCGATCGAGGCGCAAGCCGCTCCCGACGGCGAAGCTGCAACCAAGACGGTTGCGAGCAGGGCTCCGGATGGCAAGGCTTCCGACGCCAAGGCTTCGGACGGCAAGGCGCCTGAAAGCAAGACGCCTGAAAGCAAGACGCCTGCGAAGAAGAAGCGGACGCGGAGCAGCAAGGCCAAGGCCAAGGCGGCGGCCGATGCGAGCGCGGCGCTCGAGGCCCGCATCGGCCATCACTTCGCTGATCCGAACCTGCTGATGCAGGCGATCACGCATGTGTCGGCGCTGAAGTCCGGGCGCAAGCGCGGTGACAGCTATCAGCGGCTGGAGTTCCTCGGCGACCACGTGCTCGGGCTCGTCGTCTCCGACATGCTCTATCATGCCTTCCCGAATGCCGATGAGGGCGAGTTGTCCAAGCGGCTTGCCGAACTCGTGCGCAAAGAAAGCTGCGCCGACGTCGCCAAGTCGCTCGGTCTGCTCGACGACATCAAGCTCGGCTCGGTCGGCTCCAGCGCCGATGGCCGCCTGCGCAAATCCATCCTCGGCGACATCTGCGAGGCCGTGATCGGGGCGATCTTCCTCGACGGCGGCCACGCGGCGGCGGACGAGTTCGTCAAGCGCAACTGGACCGAGCGCATGCACAAGCCGCGGCGTCCCTTGCGCGACCCCAAGACCGTGCTGCAGGAATGGGCGCAGGGCAAGGGATTGCCGACGCCCGTTTATCGCGAGGTCGAGCGCACCGGTCCGCATCACGATCCGCAGTTCCGCGTCGCCGTCGACCTGCCGGGGCTGGCGCCTGCCGAAGGCATCGGCGGCAGCAAACGCGCGGCGGAGAAGGTGGCAGCTTCAGTCATGATCGAACGTGAAGGCGTTGGCGGCGGCAATGACGGCTGAAACAAGCGGTGAGGCGCCTACCGCGACGCGCTGCGGCTTCGTTGCGCTGATCGGCGCGCCGAATGTCGGCAAGTCCACGCTGGTCAATGCGCTGGTCGGAGCCAAGGTCACCATCGTCTCGCGCAAGGTCCAGACCACGCGCGCGCTGATCCGCGGCATCGTGATCGAGAACAACGCGCAGATCATCCTGGTCGACACGCCAGGCATCTTCCTGCCCAAGCGCCGGCTCGACCGCGCCATGGTCTCGACCGCCTGGAGCGGGGCCCATGACGCGGATCTCGTCTGCGTGCTGCTCGATGCCAAGACCGGCATCGACGAGGAGGCCGAGGCGATCCTCTCCAAGGCCGCCAGCGTCAATCATGACAAGATCCTGGTCATCAACAAGGTCGATCTGGTCCAGCGCGAGAAGCTGCTGGCGCTGGCGCAGGCCGCCAACGAGCGCGTGAAGTTCGTGCGAACCTTCATGATCGCGGCGATCTCGGGCGATGGCGTCGACGACATCCGCACCACGCTCGCCGAGATGGTGCCGCCGGGGCCGTACCTCTACCCCGAGGACCAGATGTCGGACGCGCCGATGCGGCAGCTTGCGGCCGAGATCACGCGCGAGAAGATCTATCAGAAGCTGCACCAGGAATTGCCCTACCAGTCCACGGTCGAGACCGACAAATGGGAGGAGCGCAAGGACAAGTCGGTGCGGATCGAGCAGACGATCTTCGTGGAGCGCGAAAGCCAGCGCAAGATCGTGCTCGGCAAGGGCGGCGCCACCATCAAGTCGATCGGTGCCGACTCGCGCAAGGAACTGATGCAGATCCTCGACGTGCCGGTACATCTGTTCCTGTTCGTCAAGGTGCGCGAGAATTGGGGTGACGACCCCGATCGCTACCGCGAAATGGGTCTGGAATTCCCCAAAGAATAAGCAAGAACAGATCGGTCTTTTATGAGTGTGCCCCGCAACGTCCAGCGTTTCGAAGCGCTGCTCTATGCCTCGTTGATGCTGGACTCCCTGTCGGTCGCGGTACAGGACCGCACGCCCAGCATCGAAATGACCGAGCAGATGATCATGACCGGGACGCTGCTCGCGGGCGGGATGATCCTGCTGCTGGTCTATTTCGTCTGGCTGGCCGCGCGCTGGCGCAAGAACTGGCCGCGCTGGGTGCTGGCGGCGGCGCTGGTCTTGTCGGTGATCTCGCTCGCCCAGATCCTCGGCGAGCGAGGCCTCGAACTCGACAGCGCCATCGAGATCGTCTCCTGCGCGCTGACGGCGTTCGGGCTGTATTACTCTTTCACCGGCGACGCGCAGGGCTGGTTCAACGCGTGACGTTGTAGGGCGAAATCCGCTACACTTCACCCCATGGAATGGACCGACGAAGGCATCGTGCTGGGCGTGCGGCGGCATGGCGAGAGCAGCGCCATTGTCGAACTGCTGACGCGTCAGCACGGCCGGCATCTCGGTCTCGTGCGTGGCGGCGCCAGCTCGCGGCTGCGGCCGCTCCTGCAGCCCGGCAACAGCGTCAGCGCGGTGTGGCGGGCCAGGCTCGATGAGCATCTCGGCACCTACGCGATCGAAGGCCTGAAGCTGCGCGCCGCGACGCTGCTGGGATCGTCCCACGGGGTCTATGGCGTCACCCATCTGGCCTCGATTGCGCGGCTGCTGCCCGAGCGCGATCCGCACGAGGACATCTTTGGGCTGCTCGAACATTCGCTCGATGATTTCGACGACATCGGCAGCGCGGCCGTGCATCTCATCCATTTTGAGCTGGCCATGCTGTCCGAGCTCGGCTTCGGGCTGGCCCTCGAAAACTGCGCGGTGACGGGGGAGACCACTGATCTGATCTATGTGTCGCCGAAGTCAGGCGGCGCGGTGTCGCGCGGCGCGGGCGAGCCGTGGCGCGACCGGCTGCTGCGGTTGCCGCCGTTCCTGCGTCACGGCGAATCCGCCTATGAACTCACCGACGAGGATCTGCAGGACGGCTTTCGGTTGACCGGCCTGTTCCTGCTGCGCCATGTGCTGGAGCCGCGCGGACAGGGCCATTCCGATGCGCGTGCAGGCTTCATCAACGCCCTGACCCGGCAGCAGGCAAAAGCGGCGCTCCCGGCGCCATGAGCAGATCGCGCTGCTGCATTGCCTCATGAGATGGGGTTCTCCCGGAACGAAATTCGTCCATCCGCGTTGGCCGGGCTGGTTCCACAACGGGGACAGCCCAAATGTTGATCAGGGGTTTTGCGCTGACCGCGGCGCTGTTCGCTTTTGCGCCCGACGCGATCGCCGGCGAGCCGCAACCTGGCGTGTTTCGCCGGGCCTCCTGCACCGTCGTCCGGTACTATGTGGCGAAATATTCCGCTGCGGCCGCAGAGACATGGGCCCGATCCCATGGCGCAACCGAAGCCGAGATCGAGGCGGCGCGCCGGTGCGTCGCCAACATGCCGGCGACCTCGCCGGCCAAGGTCCAGCCGACCGTGACGGCGGGCTGGGCAGGGCAGTAGCAGCCCACAGGGAACCACTCCATCCTTGCCCGATTCGCTTCCACGGTTTAACCGGGCGGCATGGGAAAACGAATCGTTCCGCCGGAAGAACCGGCCGAAATTCACGAGGTGCCGCTGCGTGACGCGCTGGAAGAGCGCTATCTCGCCTATGCGCTCTCCACCATCATGCACCGCGCGCTGCCCGACGCGCGCGACGGCCTGAAGCCGGTGCACCGGCGCATCCTTTACGGGATGCGCCTGCTCAGGCTCGATCCCGGTACGCCCTTCAAGAAATCCGCCAAGATCGTCGGCGACGTGATGGGCTCGTTCCATCCGCATGGCGACCAGGCGATCTACGACGCCATGGTGCGCCTCGCGCAGGATTTCTCGTCGCGTTACCCGCTGGTCGACGGCCAGGGAAATTTCGGCAATATCGACGGCGATAACCCGGCTGCCTACCGCTACACCGAAGCGCGCATGACCGATGTCGCGCGGCTTCTGCTCGAGGGCATCGACGAGGACGGCGTCGAGTTCCGCGCCAATTACGACGGTCAGTCGAAAGAGCCGGTCGTGCTGCCCGGCGGCTTCCCGAACCTGCTCGCCAACGGCGCACAGGGAATCGCGGTCGGCATGGCGACCTCGATCCCGCCGCACAACGCCGCCGAGCTGTGCGAGGCCGCTCTGCACCTGATCGAGAAGCCCGACGCGAAGTCCAAGGCACTGATGAAATGGGTCAAGGGACCCGATTTCCCGACCGGCGGCATCTGCGTCGATTCCAAGCAGTCCATTGCCGAAGCCTACACGACCGGCCGTGGTTCGTTCCGCGTCCGCGCCAGGTGGCAGCACGAAGAGGGCGCCCGTGGCACCTGGGTCGTCGTCGTCACCGAGATTCCTTATCTGGTGCAGAAATCGCGGCTGATCGAGAAGGTCGCCGAGCTGCTGGACCAAAAGAAGCTGCCGCTGGTCGGCGACATCAGGGACGAGTCGGCCGAAGATGTCCGCATCGTCATCGAGCCGAAGTCTAAGAACGTCGATCCGGCGCTGATGATGGAATCGCTGTTCCGACTGACCGAGCTCGAAAACAAGATTCCGCTGAACCTCAACGTGCTGATCAAGGGCCGCATCCCAAAGGTGGTGGGGCTCGCGGAGTGCCTGCGCGAATGGCTCGACCATCTGCGCGACGTGCTGATCCGCCGCTCGAACTTCCGTAAGGGCCAGATCGAGCACCGGCTCGAAGTCCTGGGCGGCCATCTGGTCGCCTATCTGAACCTCGACAAGGTGATCAAGATCATCCGCACCGAGGACGAGCCGAAGCCGGCCTTGATCAAGGCGTTCAAGCTCACCGAGATCCAGGCTGAGGCCATCCTCAATATGCGTCTGCGTAATTTGCGCAGGCTCGAGGAAATGCAGATCCGCGATGAAGATCGCGATCTGCGCAAGGAGCTGAAGGGCATCGAAGGCCTGCTCGCATCCGAATCCGAGCAGTGGAAGAAGGTCGGCGAGCAGGTCGGCAAGGTCCGCGACATGTTCGGACCGAAGACGCCGCTCGGCAAGCGCCGCACCACCTTCGCCGATGCGCCCGAGCACGACCTCGCCGCGATGGAGGAAGCCCTCGTCGAGCGCGAGCCGGTGACGGTCGTCGTCTCCGACAAGGGCTGGATCCGCACCTTGAAGGGCCACGTCGAGGATCTCTCGGGCCTCGCCTTCAAGCAGGACGACAAGCTCGGCTTCGCGTTCTTCGCGGAGACGACCTCGAAGCTGCTGTTGTTCGCGACCAACGGCAAGTTCTACTCGCTCGATGTTGCGAAGCTTCCGGGCGGGCGCGGCCATGGCGAGCCGATCCGCCTGTTCATCGACCTCGAGGAGGCGGCCCCAGTCGCGCTGTTCGTGCACAAGGGCGGCCGCAAATTCCTGGTTGCCAGCACCGAGGGTCAGGGCTTTGTCGTCAACGAGGACGATTGCGTCGGCACCACCAAGAAGGGCAAGCAGGTCCTCAACGTCGAAATGCCGAACGAGGCGCGCACGGTCACCGAAGTGCTCGGCGACACCGTCGCTGTTATTGGCGACAATCGCAAGATGCTGATCTTCCCGCTCGACCAGGTGCCGGAGATGGCCCGCGGTCGCGGCGTGCGCTTGCAGAAGTACAAGGACGGCGGCCTCTCCGACGTCGCGGTGTTCGAAGCCAAGGCGGGACTCACCTGGAAGGACTCTGCGGGGCGCGAATTCTCCGCGACCATGAAGGAGCTCGCGGAGTGGCAAGGCACCCGCGCCGATGCCGGCCGCCTGCCGCCGAAGGGTTTCCCGAAGTCGAACAGGTTCGGCAAGGTGATCGGGTAGTGGCTCTTGTCCCGGACGCGCTGCAGCGAGAACGCTGAGCCGGGACCCACGCTGCATTGATTGCTCGGAGACACGGGCCCCGGCTCAGCAGCGCACCGTCGAAGTGACGCTGCGCTGCGTCCGGGGCACGAGAGAGGGGTAGCGTGCAACTGCCTCCCCATTGTCATTGCGAGGAGCTCTTGCGACGAAGCAATCCAGACTGCCTCCGCGGAGGGCTTCCTGGATTGCTTCGCTGCGCTCGCAATGACGAGAGGCGACGTCATCGCTCCCCAATTCACGTTCCGCCACGTTGCGCGGTCTGATACCGTCCGCCATCCTGGTGTTCTGGAATGTCGAGAATTCACGCGATGTACGATGTCATTGTTGTCGGCGGCGGCTCGGCCGGCGCTGCGGTTGCGGCACGGCTCTCCGAGGATCCGGCGCGGCGCGTCCTGCTGCTGGAGGCGGGTCTCGACTGGCGCGCTGACGAAGCGCCCTGGGAAGTGAAGACGCCGAACCCGATTCCGATCATCCACCAGCGCCAGTACCAGGAGAAATGGCAGTGGCCTGATCTCTTGACGCGCCGCGTCGCCGGACAGGAGCCGCGCTTCTACTGGCGCGGCAAGGGGCTCGGCGGATCCTCGATGATGAATGGCCAGATTGCCATTCGCGGCGTTGCCGATGCCTTCGACGAATGGGCGGCCAATGGCTGCACCGGCTGGTCGGCCCGGGAGGTGATGCCCCTATTCTCAGTGATCGAGGACGATCTTGAATTCGGCGATGCCGTGGGACACGGTCGCGGCGGGCCGTTGCCGGTCTATCGCGCGCCACCGGAGAAATGGGGCCCGATCGATCGCGGCTTGCACGATGCGGCGCTGGCGAGCGGCTATCCCTGGTGCGCCGATCTCAACGGCCCTGACGGCGAGGGCGTCGCCTGCTATCCCATCAACAGCCGCGACAGTCGCCGCATCAGCACAAATGAGGGCTATCTCGAGCCTGCGCGCGGCCGCGCCAATCTGGAGATCCGTGGGCGTACGCTGGTCGATCGCGTGCTGATCAGCGACGGCAGGGCGACAGGCCTTCGCGTTCACACCGAGGGGCAGGGCACCGGCGAGATCAGCGCACGCCAGATCGTGCTCTGCGCCGGTGCGATCCACAGCCCGGCGATCCTGCTGCGCTCGGGCGTTGGACCTGCGGAGGAGCTGAAGGCGATGGGCATCGCGGTTGAGCGCGACCTTCCGGTCGGAAAGTACTTCTTCGACCACCCGCTGTTTCGCGCCACCATCCAGCTCCACGAAAACCTGCGGCCGACTGATCCGGATACCCGCCACACCAATTGCTGCGTGACCTATTCGTCGGGCCTGGCCGATGGCGGCAAGCGCGACATGATCCTGATTGCGTTCAATCACCGCGGCATCGGCATGCCCGGGGCGATTGGCGCCGGTCTGTTCAACGCCTATTCGCGCGGCACCCTCAAGCTGGCCTCGACCGATCCTGATATCGATCCCATCGTCGAGGAGAACATGCTGGCCGATCCCCGCGACATGCTGCGGATGATGGACGCGGTCAAGCGGCTCGCCGTCATCACCTCGCAGCCAGCGCTATCAGGCATCGCCGACTGGATCAGGCTGGCCGACACTGATCTGACATTGCCGCAGGCCGCCAGCCTGCCCGATCACGAGCTCGACGCGCTGTTGCGCCGGGAGACCGGCGACATCCAGCATGCTGCCGGCAGCTGCCGCATGAGCGGTGTCAATGATGCCGACGGCGTCGTCAATCCCGATGGCACGGTGAAAGGCATCTCGGGCCTGCGCGTCGCCGACGCCTCGATCATGCCGTCCGACTGCCGTGCCAACACCCACTTCACGACGGTGGTGATCGGAGAGGCGATCGCGCGGATGATGATGCGGTAGGTAGGGCAGGCGAGGCCGCGCGCGCCTTGCCGGGCAAAATGCGCGTCACCGCCTGATGTGACCAGGCACGCGCGAACACGGTCGGTCCATGGTCTTCACAGAGATTGCCTCAAACTCTGGAGAAATCGTTCTTTCTCGCCCGGTGCGTAACCTTGGGATGCTCCATAGTAAGGTTCATCATATGGATTGGAGGGTGCAGCCCGGTAGTGGCTCGAAGGCTTTGGCCGCGTGTATGTTTGGCGCGAATTACGCCGATGGTTCTCTTTGGCCGTCGCACCCTTGTAATACGGATTGAGAACGCACATCTGGCCGTTCGCCGACGCCCTGCATTGGTCCATCGTCGTATAGCTACATCTGTAGTATGGGCTGATTCCCAAAGAGACGACGTACAGGCAAACGGGAAAGGCGGGATCATATCTTTGAGCCCGGGCGTGCCCCGCGGTTAGGGCGATGCTCATTGTCAAAACCGTCAAAGCCAATTTGTACATGAGAGCTTCCTCCAGTTCGCTCAGCGAGCGAAACCGCGCCGTGATCGGGCCGCCGGCTACTCGATCGTTGCATTCACTGTCATGACCGATCGGCCTGAGCCATATGGACCTTGTCCTTCGCCGTAGATCGCAAACGTATCGGCGCCCTTGTATCCGGATGCGGCAGTATATCTGAAAGTCGTGACATTGAGCTGCCTGAGCGACCCGTGTGAGGGCGGCTGAGAAACACCCGACTTATGCATCGCTCCGGGAATTCGCATCGGGAAATTGCAGGTATGCCCGGACCTGATCGCAAAGTAGGCCGTCATGTCGACGCCGAACACCGACGGCTGACCCGTGACCCGGCAATCGGAGACGGCGAACGCCGAAACCGGCATCAGGCTCAGGACGGCTGCAAATATCAACGACCGCATGCTCGTCTCCTGTGATGATGAGCGACATCATCCCAGTTGATCCCCAGCATTTGGATCACCATTGATTTGAATCAAACGCTTCAGCGGAGCTGATGCCGTGACCGGCATCAGCTCCTGCTTGAACGTTGCGGCGACTCTCTAAGCCTTCACCTTGTTGGTCGGCCAGTTGTGGGTCTCGGCGGTGGCGTCGCGGCACCAGCGATAGAAGGCGTCGTAAAGCAGCATGCCCGCCTCGAGTTGTTCGAGGTCGTCGTCGTACATGCGCGACAGCCCGAGCGAGGCCGCGAGCAGGCCCGGTGCCTCCGGCGCGAGATCCGGCCGTGCGGTGTCGGCGCCGCGCACCAGCGTGGCGAGCCGCAGCAGCGCCGGCGTCGCAATGCCGAACTCCTCGATCATCACGTCGAAGGTGCAGAGCTCACCGCGGTGGCTCCATAACACGTTCTCGATGTCGAAGGGCGCTGCCTTGAAACGCTCGCCGACGGCGATCACCTCGGGCGGCGTGACAAACAAGAATACCGCAGCGGGATCGACGAAGCGGCGGATCAGCCAGGGGCAGGCGATGCGATCGACCTTCGGCCGCGCCCGCGTGACCCAGACGGTGCGTCCCTTGGCGTCGCGCGGCGGAAGTTTTCGCGTGTCGAGCAGCGGCAGTTTTGCTGCCTTCCAACCTTCGAACCCGTCTTCGAGAGTCTCCGCGTCAGCGCCCAGTTGCCTGAGCCAGGCGGCCGTGCCCTGCGCGAGCTTGGCGCCGCGCAGGCAGGAGACGATGGCGGAGCGGCCGGCAAATTCGCCGCCCCATTCGGCAACGGTCTCGTGGCTGCGCCTGATCGAGCCGGGAATCAGCCTCCGGTCGGCGGCAAAATCCTCCTCGGTGCGGACATCGATCAGGGCAGGGGCATTGGCAGTGCCGATCAGGCGCGCCAATTTGTCGGATGATATGGTCGTGAATGTAGGCATGGTGTTGCGTCCTCGCAAAAACCTGGGGACGCGATACTTGGGCATGTCGCCTCGTGGGGAGATCGCTCAATCCCCATGGCGCCGATTACAGCGAAACCGCGCCACGCTGTCAATCGCCTGCTGCATGGGCATTGGGCGTTAGCAGGGCATGTGAGGCGGCCTATAATTGTGCGGAAGCGGAATTCTGCGACCGGGGCGGGGTTGATCCTCGGCCGAGCCAGGGCACTGCAACGAGCCGCTGCAACATGGCGCTGCCAGGAGGGACCAAGGATGACCCGCAAGATCACGCTCGCTCTCGCCATTGCCGCATTCGCGCTGTCAGCACAGGCTGCGTTCGCGCAGATCAAGGGTGTCGAGAAGCTCTACATCATGAATTGCGGAGAAGGCGTCGCCGGCGACATCGGGCGCTGGTCGCCGGGGGTGAACGAAGGCAAGTCGATGGATTTCGTCGACACCTGCTATCTCATCAAGCACAGCCAGGGCTGGTTCCTGTGGGACACCGGCATTCCCGACGCCGTCGCGGTGATGCCGAACGGGCTTGCGCCTGCTGATCCGAAGGCCGTGACCTGGCGGCGCCCGAAGACGCTCGCTTCCCAGCTCGAGCAGATCGGGGTCAAGCCCGCCGACATCAAGGCGATGGGCGTCTCGCACACCCATCCCGATCACATCGGCAATGTCGAGATGTTCCCGCAGGCGACGCTCTACGTGCAGAAGGCCGAATATGACTGGCCTGGCGCTAACAACGAGCCGCGCTTCAAGCCCTCGCATCCGGTCGAATTGCTTGCGGGCGACAGGGATGTGTTCGGTGACGGCAGCATCACCATCCTCTCGACCCCCGGCCACACGCCGGGGCACCAATCGCTGATGGTGAGGCTGCCGAAAACAGGCGTGGTGGTGCTCTCGGGCGATGCCGCTCACTTCAAGGATAATTACGACAACCGCCGTGTTCCCGTGATCAATGCCAACAAGGAGCAGTCGCTGGCGTCGATGCAGAAGATCGCCGACACCCTTTCGAAGGAAAAGGCGCAGCTCTGGATCAACCATGACAAGGCCCAGCGCGACGGCCAGAAGATGTCGCCGGAGTTTTATGATTAGCCTGCTGTAATCCTGTTGCCGTCACCGTGGCAGCAGGGATGTGCTAGGCGCGGCCAAACGCTCCGGCACGGGAGGCGAAGCGTGGGAGAGTGGCTCGGGGTCGCGATCACCCGCTATCTCGTCGCTGGCGGCGCTGCTGATCGGCGAGCCGATCACGCCAAATCTCTTGATTGGCCTCGTTGCCGTGTTCGCCGGCATCTGGATCGCGACGAGCGAGGCGAAGCCGACTAGCTCCGCGGCGCGGTGATCGCAGGCGGACCGCCTTCCGGCGTTTTCTTCGGCTTCAAGCTGCCGGCATAGAAGGAGACCAACCACACCAGCAGCACGGCGAGGAGATAGACGCCCCAGGCCTGCCGCGGCGTCATGGCCCAGCGGATGAAGCCTAGGAAGGTGCGGGGCGGGCGATTGTCTTCGGTCATCCGGCGCTTGTGCGCGAAACCGCGCGCCCGGTCAATCCGGCCGCTTGTCGGCGCGGATCAGGACCAGCGCGGCCAGCGCTGACAGGCTGAGCGCAGACGAGACCATCAGCACCTTGGCGCCCATCACGTCGATCAAGAGGCCGAAAGCGAGCGGCGCGATCGCCTGCGCCATGCGTGCCGGCGCGCCGATGATGCCGAGGCGGTAGCCAAAATCCTTCGGGCCGAAGATCGAAAGCGGCAGCGTCCCGCGCGCGATCGTCAAGATGCCGTTGCCGGAACCGTGCAGCAGCGCAAAGGCGCTCGCCGCCGGCGCGCCGAAAATGGCGACGACGGCGGCTCCAATCGGGTGGGTCAGGCAGGCCAGGCGGGTCGACCACAAGGGATGAAAGCGGGACAGGACGCTCGCCTCCAGAATGCGCGCGATCACCTGGGCCGGACCGATCAACGCGCCGGCCGCAATCGCCTCGACATGGCTTGCGCCCGTGGCCTCGAGGATGCGCGGGAAATGCACGGCCATGGCGCCGGTGACGGTCCAGACGGCCGCGAAGACGAAGGCGAGCAGGATCATGGTGCGGTCGAGCGGGATGTGCGGCTTCTCCACGGTCGCTGCGGCCTGTTTGGCGCCCTTGATCGAAGGCAACATGAAGAAATTGAGGGGCAGGCCGATCAGGATGTTGGCGGCGGCCCAGGCGAAACACGTTTCCCGCCAGCCGATATGCGCGAGCCCCCAGGCCGTCAGGGGCCAGCCGACGGTCGAGGCAAAGCCCGCCATCAGCGTGATGCCGGTGATCGAGCCGCGCGCCTCGGTGCCATAGATGCGGCCGAGCGCGGCGAAGGCGGCGTCGTAGAGTCCCATCGCCATGCCGATGCCGAGCACGAGCCAGGCGAACGCCATCACCGCAACGGATTGCGAGAAGCCGAGCAGGACGAGGCCGGCGGCGATGGTCAGGTTCGAGGCCGACAAGACCTGACGGCCGCCGACCAGATCGATCTGCCGGCCGATGCGCGGCCCCAGCATGGCGGAGATCACGAGCGAGGCCGAGAACGCGCCAAAGATCCAATTGGTGGAGATGCCGAGGTCGTTCGCCATGGGATCGGCAAGCAGGGCCGGCAAATAATAGCTGGAGGCCCAGGCGAGGGTCTGTGTCGTGCCGAGCGCGAGGATGATTGGAAGCTGGCGCTGGCTCATATGCCCGAATTTCTGGCCGTCTGTGTCATCATTTGCATTTGCGGCCTGGGGCGAGAGCGCGTCAACCGCGTCCGCGACATATTCGATCTGCCGCGGGCGGGAGCCTCTGACGTGCTCGGCCTTTCGCTCGTCACGAATGCACGCCATAATGGCGCATGCAACTCACCTCCCGCCTTGCGCTGATGAACTGGCTGGCCGGCCAGGGGCTCACCGGCCTTCCCGAACCTGAATTGTTACGCGGCTTCTGCGAGCGCTGCCGCGCCGAAGGGCTGGATCTCTCGCGCGGGCTCGTGGTCATCGATACGTTGCACCCGATCTACGAGGGTCGTGCCTTTCGCTGGAGCGATGTCCCGACCAACGAGAGCGACGTCCTCGAATATGGCTCGACGGCGGAGGGCGATGCGGCCAAGAACTGGCGCCGCTCGGTGTTCTATCATCTGCTCGAGCACGGCCACGACGAGATGTTGCTGGATCTTGCCGACGCGCCCTCGCTCGATTTCTCGCAGATCGGCGAGCTCGCCGAAAATGGTCATCGCCATTTCCTGGCTTTCGTGCACCGCTTCGGCGAGAGCGGAGCGCTCGGGCAGATGGACTGCCTCTACTCCTGCTGGACGACGCGGCGGGACGAGGGCTTTACCGAAGGCGAGCTCGAAGCACTGCGTGATCTCGTGCCGGTGCTGGGACTTGCGATCAAATCGGCGCAGCAGGTCGACATCGTGCGGACGCTGGGGCGGGTCTATCTCGGGCGCGATGCCTCCGAGCAGGTCCTGCGCGGGCGCATCTCGCGCGGCGTCACCGAGCGCATCAAGGCCGTGCTCTGGTATTCGGATTTGCGCGGCTCGACAGGAATCAGCGAGAGCATCGGGCCGGACGAGATCATCCCGTTCCTCAACGATTATGCCCAGGCCGTGATCGACGCGATCCACGAGGCCGGTGGCGACGTGCTGAAGCTGATCGGCGATGGCGTGCTTGCGATGTTCTGGGGTGAGGACATGGCGGATGCGCGGCGCGCCGCGCTGCGGGCCGAGCACCTGTTCCGCCAGAATGTCACGGCGCTGAACGCACGCCGGGCGGCGGAGGGACGTCCGACCACGTCGGCCTATATCGGGCTGCATGTCGGCGAGGTTTTTTACGGCAATATCGGCAGCGAGGACCGGCTCGATTTCACCGTGGTCGGCCCAACCGTCAACGAGGTCAGCCGCATCGCCTCGATGAGCCGCTCGGTCGATCGCGAGCTGCTGGCGTCAGCCGAGTTCTACAAGGGCCTCGATGCCGCCGGCCGCCGCTATCTCGTCTCCACCGGCCGCTACGCGCTTCGCGGCATCGGCCGCGCGCAGGATCTCTATACGCTCGACCCCGAAGTCGACGCGAGCGAGCCGGTGACGGGTAGCTACGAGCGGTACCTGGCGAACTAGCACCGCGCCGCAGCTTCGTCCCCCACCATCGCCGGCTGCCGATCCAGCGCCACCGCGGGTGACAGCCAGATCACCAGCGCCTGCACACCGAAGACGGCGGCGGCGAGATAAAGGCACGCTTCCGCGCTCCAGAGACCGCCGACGATCGCACCCAGTGCCGAGCCGAGCGGACGGGCGCCGTAGCTCATGATGTTGATGGCGGAGACGCGGCCCAAGAGACGCGGCGGCGTCACCGACTGGCGCAAGGTCGTGGTCGAGATCACCCACAGGATCGGGCCGACGCCGAGCAGGAAGAAGCTCAACGCCGCGAGCCAGGGCGAGGGTACCAGCACGGTCAACGCCATCACCACAGCGGCGACGAAGCCGGTGACAGGGCCGAGGCCGACCACGGTGCCGAAGGCGATACGCTTCATCACGCGCGTTGCGAACAGCGCGCCGATCACCATGCCGACGCCGTACATCGTCAGCACGGTGCCGACGCCGGTCGCGGTGAGGCCGAGATGGCGCACAGCGTAGGGCACGAACACCGCGATCTGCAAAAACCAGCCGGTGTTGAAGATGAATTGCGTGATGAACACCGGTCGCAACAGCGGATGGTGGAAGACGAAACCGGCGCCCTCACGAATGTCCTGGAACGGATGGCGTCGCGGGGTCGGCGCACGCACGGGCTCGTAAAGGCCGGAGAGCAGCACCACGGCGATCGCCGAGAGCGCCGCGGCAAAGCCGAAGGCCGGGCTCGCGCCCCACCATCCCACCAGCGCGCCGCCAAGCGCGGGACCGCTTGCAAAGGCGATGGTGCGCGCGAGCTCGATGCGGGCATTCGCCGCCGGTAGCAGCTCCGCGCTCACCAACGAGGGCACCAGCGCCGGCGCAGCGACACTGTAGACGACGGTGCCACAGACGGCGGCAAAGCCGAGCAGCGCCAGCAGCGGCAAAGTGAGCGCGCCGAGGGTGAGCAGCAGAACGATTGTCCCCAGCGCCACCGCCCGCAGTGCCTCGGCCCCTGCCATCAGCACGCGGCGGGAGATGCGGTCGGCAAGCAGGCCCGCGGGAATCGCGAACAGGACGAAGGGCAGGGTGAGCGCGGTCTGGAGCATACCGGTCTGGCCCTCGGCGACGCCCAGCGTCAGCACGGCGACGATGGGGGCGGCGGCGAGCGCAATCTGCTCGGCCGATTGCGCTGCGAGGTTGGACCAGGCGAGGCGGTTGAAGGTGTCGGGAAGGCGAGTGGCATTTGACATGGCGCATTTCCTGCAAACTCGTGATGCCCCCACTATTCGCTCCCGGGAGCGGCCAAACCCACCCGCTTCCCGACAGGGTTGGGCGCGAGGTCGGAAGCGGGAACCAAAGGGGCTAGATGCAGTTGCAAATGAGTTGCAATAAGAGCCGACTTCGGTATTCTCGCCCCATGGATGCAAGATCGCCCGATTTGATCCCCGACACCGCCGCCGGCTGGCGCAATGGTGCGCCCGCGACCAAGAGCCTGGCCGAGGTGAATGCCACTGTGGCCATCCCTACGGCCGGGGCGTGGTGGCGGCGGCTGCTCGCCTTCGTCGGCCCGGGCTACATGGTCTCGGTCGGCTACATGGACCCCGGCAATTGGGCGACCGACCTCGCCGGCGGGTCGAAATTCGGCTACACGCTGCTCTCGGTCATTCTGCTCTCGAGCCTGATGGCGATCCTGCTGCAGTCGCTGGCGGCTCGGCTCGGCATCGTCACCGACCGCGACCTCGCGCAGGCCTGCCGCGCCTCCTATTCGCCCGCGGTGAATATGCTGCTCTGGCTCGCGTGCGAGGCGGCGATCATCGCCTGCGATCTCGCCGAGGTGATCGGCACTGCGATCGCACTGAAACTCCTGTTCGGCATTCCCCTGGTCGGCGGTGCGCTGATCGCAGCGCTTGATGCGTTCCTGCTGCTCATCCTGATGAACCGCGGCTTCCGCTTCCTTGAAGCGTTCGTCATGGCGCTGCTGGCGGTGATCGCGGTCTGCTTTGCGGTGCAGATCGTGGCCGCGGCGCCGCCGGTGGCCGAGGTGCTGCGCGGCTTTGCGCCGAAGACCGAGATCTTCACCAATTCCGAGATGCTCTACATCGCGATCGGCATCATCGGAGCGACCGTGATGCCGCACAATCTCTATCTGCACTCCTCGATCGTGCAGACGCGCGCCTATGCGCGCGACGACGAGGGCCGGCGCGACGCTATCAAATGGGCGACGACGGATTCCACCATCGCGCTGATGCTGGCGCTGTTCATCAATGCCGCGATCCTGGTGGTGGCGGCCGCGACGTTCCACAGAAGCGGCCATGCCGACGTCGCCGAGATCGGCCAAGCTTTCGAGCTGCTGTCGCCGCTGCTTGGCCTCGGTATCGCCTCGACGTTGTTCGCGGTGGCGCTGCTGGCCTCGGGTCTGAATTCAACGGTCACCGCGACGCTCGCCGGCCAGATCGTGATGGAAGGTTTTCTCGACCTGCGCCTGCCGAGCTGGGCGCGCCGCCTCGTCACGCGCGGCATCGCCATCATTCCGGTGATCGTCGTCACCGCGATCTATGGCGAGCGCGGCACGGCGGATCTGCTGGTGTTCAGCCAGGTCGTGCTGTCGATGCAGCTGCCCTTCGCCGTGATCCCGCTGGTGCGGTTCGTGTCGGATCGCCGCAAGATGGGCCAGTTCGCGATTGCACCATACGTCGCCGCGCTCGCCTGGATCGTCGCGGGCGTGATCGTGGTTTTGAACGTGAAGCTGCTGGTGGATACGTTGTCCGGCTGAACGCGTCAGTCCTGCGGCTCTGACGTCGCATCGCCTTGCGCGTCGATGCGCAGCCAGCCCGAGGGCGCGAGGCGCTGCTGCGGCAGGAAGCGGGCCTTGTAGTCCATCTTCTTGGAGCCTTCGATCCAGTAGCCGAGATAGACGTAAGGCAGGCCTTGCCGGCGTGCGCGCGCGATATGGTCGAGGATCATGAAGGTGCCCATCGAGCGCGAGACCTGGCTCGGCTCGAAGAACGAATAGACCATCGACAGGCCGTCGCTGAGCACGTCGGTGAGTGCGACCGCGATCAGCTCCTCGCCGCGGCCGGTGAGGCCGCTGTCGGGACCCCGCCTGCGATACTCGATGATGCGGGTCTCGACATGGCTGTCCTCGACCATCATGGCGTAGTCGAGCACCGTCATGTCGGCCATGCCGCCATGGCGATGGCGGGCGTCCAGATAGGCGCGAAACACCGAATATTGCTCTGACGTCGGCACCGCGCTGCGCTGCTCGCCGATGATGTCGGCATTGCGCGCCATCACCTTGCGGAAATTGCGGGACGGGCGAAACTCGTTGGCGACGACCCGGACCGAGACGCAGGCCCGGCACTGGTCGCAGGCCGGCCGGTACGCGATCGACTGGCTGCGGCGGAACCCACCATGGGTCAGGAGGTCGTTGAGGTCGCCGGCGCGCTCCCCCACGAGGTGCGTGAACACCTTGCGCTCATGCCGGCCCGGCAGATACGGGCAGGGGGACGGCGCCGTGAGGTAAAATTGGGGGGTGTCGCGCGAGTGCTGGGTCAAGGGACGTCGTGGGCCTCCGAAATGGGTATCAGCATCGCGCTACGAAAGCTCCCGGTCAATCGGTCCGCTAGGCTGGTCAGATCATCCAGTCTAGCGGATCCGGGTTAGTAGGTCCTTGATCACCAGGCTCTCAATAGGTCCTTGCGGCCTGGGGCACCGGCGCGCGGACCGAATTGTTGATCACGACCGTTCCCAGCACGAAATCGTGCAGCAGGCGCCGGCGGCCGTTGAAGAGGCCGACGAGAACCACGAAGGGCGAGAGGAACGAAACCGACACCCAGAACAGCACGGCGTGGGTGGCGCCGAGGACAAAGTAGCCGGGCGCGCCGTACCAGGTGCGCAACTCGAGGTCCATGATCCGCATCCCGACGGTCGCCGACGAGGGGCCACCAATGCAGGCGCCGTAATAGACGATGGCCCAGATCACGGAGGCCGGCCAGGCCAGCCAGAACAGCGCCCAGCCGAGGCCGAGCGTCACCACGCCGAACACCGCGATGAAGATGTAGCCGAGGATGACGGGGACGGAGATCACGACCATGTCGATCAGGAATGCGAATACGCGCCGCGTCGCAACGCCGCGGAACAGTTCCGGATGCCGATAGGGATCGTAGGCATGCGCCTGCGCGCCGCCGTCATTGCGCCAGACACCGCTGTCGTTTGGCGAACCCGAGGTGGACATGAGCTTCCCTTCCGCTTTCGGATCTCTCACCCCGCAGCACATGGGAACCATCCGGCCACACGCCAAGGCTGTCGGCCGGTCAACACTGCAAAATATTCGGGCGATTCGGCGGCCGCCGGCGCTTGCGCGGTTCATGATTTGCATCATGCTGCGTGGGGCGAGGGTGCAATTCCGGCGCCCGACAGGATGATCTTCATGGGTGGTCAGGTCGAATTGCGTTGCCGCTGCGGCAGTGTCCGCGCCGTGGTCGCGGGTGTGTCACCGCAAACGGTCAATCGTGTGGTCTGCTACTGCGACGACTGCCAGGCTTTCCTGCATCAGCTCGGCCGCGCCGATCTGTTGAACGCGAAAGGCGGCAGCGACATTGTCCAGGTCGCGCCGTCGACGCTCGCGTTTGTGCAGGGGCAGGACCGGATCGCGGGGATACGACTGAGCCCGAAAGGCCTGTACCGGTGGTATGCAAGCTGCTGCAACGCGCCGATCGGCAATACGCTGACGCCAACCATTCCCTTTGTGGGCATCATCGCACAGGCGTTCGCGGGGGGCGCGTCGGCCGTTGACGAGGTCGCCGGAGCGCCAGTCGGCGCCATTCTCGGCAAGTATGCAGTAGGCGAGCCGCCACCGGGTTCGACGGGACTTAATCTCCCTCTCATCCTGCGCGCTATCGGCAAGGTGCTTTCATGGAAGGTGCGTGGGAAGACATGGCCGCATCCGTTCTTCAAGCGGGAAGCGCAGCAGCCGATCTATCCGATCACCGTGCTGTCGCGCGAACAACGCGATGCACTACGTCCGTTATGCGGGCCTCGGCCGAACGAGCAAACGGTGCCGTAGGGTGGGCAAAGGCGCGCTTGCGCCGTGCCCACGATGTGTCGCGATCACTACCAGATGGTGGGCACGCTTTCGCTTTGCCCACCCTACGGCAGCTCATCCTTGTGCCCGCAGCTTCTCTGCCGCCTTGGGCGCAAAATAGCTGAGCACGCCATCGGCGCCGGCGCGCTTGAAGGCGAGCAGGCTCTCCATCATCGCGCGTTCGCCGTCGAGCCAGCCGTTGTTCGCGGCGGCTGCGATCATCGCGTATTCGCCCGAGACCTGGTAGGCGAAGGTCGGCATCGCGAACGTGTCCTTCACGCGGCGAACCACGTCGAGATAGGGCATGCCGGGCTTCACCATCACCATGTCGGCACCTTCGGAGATGTCGAGCTCGACCTCGCGCAGCGCTTCGTCGGTGTTGGCGCTGTCCATCTGGTAGGTGCGCTTGTCGCCGGTGAGTGTCTTGGCCGAGCCGATGGCGTCGCGGAACGGGCCGTAAAAGGCGGAGGCGTACTTTGCCGCATAGGCCATGATCTGCACGTCGAGCAGGCCTGAGCGGTCCAGCCCCTCGCGGATCGCGGCGACGCGGCCGTCCATCATGTCCGAGGGCGCGATGATGTCGCAGCCGGCTTCGGCCTGCACCAGCGCTTGGCGCACCAGCACGGCGACCGTCTCGTCATTCAGGATCTTGCCGTCGGAGATCAGGCCGTCATGGCCGTGGCTGGTGAAGGGATCGAGCGCGACGTCGCAGAGCACGCCGATCTCGGGAAACTCCTTCTTGATTGCGCGCACCGCCTGGCAGACCAGGTTGTTCGGATTGGTCGCTTCCGAGCCTTCCTCGTCGCGCAGGGACGGCTCGGTGTAGGGAAACAACGCAAGGCAGGGGATCGTGAGCTTCATGGCGCGCTCGGCCTCGCGCACGGCCTGATCGACGCTGAGGCGCTCGACGCCAGGCATCGAGGCGATACCCTCGCGCTTGTTGCTGCCGTCGATCAGGAACAGCGGCCAGATCAGATCGTCGGTATTGAGCACGTTCTCGCGCACCATGCGCCTGGCCCACTCGGCCTTGCGGTTGCGGCGCGGGCGGACGGTCAGATCGAGGGCATGGGGCACCGCGGCACCCGTCCCGCGCGCGACCTCGCGCAGTTCGATCGGACGTCCGTATTTGATCGCCATTACTGTTCTCCCGGCTGGAATTATTCTTATACCAGCTCGCATGGTTCCCGTCACCGCGGCTTGACCTCCCGCAAGGTGATGGCAGCCGATTGATTTTGCGGGGCGAAACAGCCAGAAGGGGGCATGTCCGAGATCTCCACCCGCGATAGTGCCAATGCCAGGGATGCCGTCAGGGACAGCGCCCGAGACAGCGCGATGTCGGTCGCTGCGATCTCGTCGGAGAGACCTGAGTCCGATGACAATGTCTGGACGCGACGGCTGGTGTTGTTTCTGCGGGTGATGGCGCTGCTGTCGATCCTCAAAGGTCTCTATCACTGGGCGCAGGTGACGGGCTTCGTCGGCGGCGAGGACGAGGCGTTCGAGAACCAGTCGATGGCCTGGCAGGCCTCGACCATCTACTTCGCCGTGATCGAGCTCGTCGCTGCCGTCGGGCTTTGGTTGGCCACGCCCTGGGGCGCGGTGGTGTGGCTGACGACCGTGGTCTCGATGGCGGTGATCGAGCTGATGTTCCCCGGCATTTACGGCGGCAGTCTGATCGTCGTCGGCGTCGAGGCCTTCATGCTCGCCGCCTATCTCGCGCTCGCCTGGATGGCCGCGCGCGAACGGCCGCCGTAGGGCAGGGGCGGTTTCAACATGCACATGCTTGTGCCCCGGACGCAGCGCAGCACGCAGTGATGCGCTGCTGAGCCGGGGCCCATTGCTTCTACGACCTATGTTTTGGCCTTCTGGGTCCCGGATCTGGGCTGCGCTTGTGCGGGACACGTGCGCGAGCTACGCGAAGTCGTGGTGACTTGGTTGATCGCTGGTTGCCTCAAATTCGAGGTAACTTTTCATTGACCTAGCGTTTTCAGCCACAGCTCTTACGCGTGCGTTTCGAAACGAGGCGGGGCTGTTCTGGAATGTGACAGAAGGGCCGGACGGAGGGTGAACAGGACCTTGCCACGGTCAACAGAGGGTTGCGAAAAGTGCTTGTGGCACAGGCTTAATCAGCAATTCACTGTCTTAAATTCATGATCTCTTTATTCTCTTATTTAAGCCGATCTTCAAACGCCCCCCTTAAGTTGCACCTATCAGACGGGACACAAGTTTCGTCGAATAAGTGTCGATAAAAACGACAACAGGGGAAGTGTCATGATGAAAGCCGTCGCAACTGCGGCAGATACCGCAGAGCGCGTTTCCGGCCCGCAGGGTTCGGTTCAGTCGCTCTATCTGGAAGCTTTGACTCTGGTGGAGCGGCTGCATCGCCGGCTCCTCGACGTGATCAAGGACGAGTTCGATCGTCGTGGCCGCGCCGACATCAATTCCGTGCAGGCGCTCCTGCTCTACAACATCGGCGACAAGGAGCTGACCGCGGGCGAGCTGCGCACGCGCGGTTACTATCTCGGCTCCAACGTCTCCTATAATCTGAAGAAGCTCGTCGAGCTCGGCTTCCTCGATCATCAGCGCTCGCGCGTTGATCGCCGCTCGGTGCGCATCCGCCTGACGCCGCAGGGCCAGGAAGTCCGCCGCATCGTCGACAGCCTCTACCAGAAGCATGTCAAGACGGTGGAGCAGGTCGGTGGCATCTCGGGCGAGGAGTTCTCGACCCTCAACAAGTCGCTGCACCGCCTCGAGCGCTTCTGGACCGACCAGATCCTGTATCGCCTCTGAGTTTTAAAAGGGATCAAGGCCAAGCCGGCCCCAAACAAGACCGGCAGGCCCTCCCAACGTGCCTGACTTCCCCAAGCGCGCCGGCCCGGCTTATCCCGGACCGGTGCGTTTTGACGTTTTTTGCACTTGCGAAAAATCGCCTGATAGGCGGGAACCAGGTGCTCGCGTAGCAGTTGTCTCTCCGGATCGGAGGATGCGATGCTGGTCGAGCGCGGGTTGCAGGCAATGAACGTCGAACTCGTGAGTGATGCCTACGCCATCGCCGCGAATTACCTCCGCCGCTCCGGTGCCATTCCCGACACGCTCGTCACCAACGAGCGCCTGCTTGAGATCATCGTCAAGCTGCTCCAGCACGGCGAATTCAACAAGATCAGGCTCGCCAACGCCGCCATTGCGCGGTTCGAAGCGCAGTCCGGCGTCAGAGCGGCCTGATCAAGACTCCCAAAATCCCAGAGAACCAGAGGGTGCCATGGAAGCCGCCATCGACCGCATCATGCAAACCTATGACCTGCTCGCCAACCGCACGTCCGCGGCGAGCGCAGAGGCGCGGGAAAAGGTGACAAACTACCTCAATACCCTGATGGAAGCCGGCGAGAAGGACACCCACAGGTTGACGGTTTGCGGCCTGACCTATCTGCGCCAGCTCGATGGCAGTGTGGACCCCGTGAAGGCCGGGTATACCGGGCTGTAGACACGGGACGGCCTGGGTGGCGACAAGCACCCGGGCCCTTTTGCCCCCCTCGGGGAAGCTCCTGGAATTGGACGGCCAAACCGGCGAATCCGCCTCTCGATGCCGGACAGTCCCGTAAGCTTGCGGGCCTCGAAGTCCTGACATCTCCACCATATCTGGCATAATTGCTGAGCCCGACCCGCAAATGCTTGGCCGGGGCGGGGCGATGTGGTAGATCGCGCTCGCCGCTTCCGATCGCCACACCAGACCCCCGTAGCCCGCCAAAAGGCTGCGGCGGTGGAGATATTCGCACGATGACCGCAGCCAAGACCGCCAACGCGCCCGATTCGTTTTTCACCGCCTCGCTCGAGCAGGCCGACCCGGAAATCGCCGCCGCCATCAAGGGTGAGCTCGGCCGGCAGCGCCATGAAGTCGAGCTGATCGCCTCCGAGAACATCGTGAGCCGGGCCGTGCTGGAAGCGCAGGGTTCGGTGATGACCAACAAATATGCGGAGGGTTATCCGGGCGCGCGGTACTATGGCGGTTGTGAGTGGGTCGACGTCGCCGAGAACCTCGCGATTGATCGTGCCAAGAAGCTGTTTGGCGCTGGCTTCGCCAACGTGCAGCCGAACTCCGGCAGCCAGATGAACCAGGCGGTGTTTCTGGCGCTGCTCCAGCCCGGCGACACCTTCATGGGTCTCGATCTTGCGGCGGGCGGCCATCTCACCCACGGCTCGCCCGTCAACATGAGCGGCAAGTGGTTCAAGGCCTCGCACTACACCGTGCGCCGCGAGGATCAGATCATCGACATGGACGCGGTCCAGAAGCAGGCCGAAGAGGTCAAGCCGAAGCTGATCGTCGCCGGCGGCTCGGCCTATTCGCGCGCCTGGGACTTCAAGCGTTTCCGCGAGATCGCGGACAGCGTCGGCGCGTACCTGCTGGTCGACATGGCGCATTTCGCGGGTCTCGTCGCCGGCGGCGTGCATGCTTCGCCCGTGCCTTATGCCCACGTGACCACCACGACCACGCACAAGTCGCTGCGCGGCCCGCGCGGCGGTCTGATGCTGTGGAACGACGAGGCGCTGACCAAGAAGTTCAACTCGGCGATCTTCCCGGGCCTGCAGGGCGGCCCGCTGATGCACGTGATCGCGGCGAAGGCGGTTGCCTTCGGCGAGGCGCTGCGTCCGGACTTCAAGGTCTATGCGAAGAACGTCGTCGAGAACGCCAAGGCTCTCGCCGAGGCGATGAAGAGCCACGGCTTCGATATTGTCTCCGGCGGTACCGATAACCATCTCATGCTGGTCGACCTCCGGCCGAAGGGCCTGAAGGGTAACGTCTCGGAGAAGGCGCTGGTTCGCGCCGCTATTACCTGCAACAAGAACGGTATTCCCTTCGACCCCCAGTCGCCGTTCGTCACCTCCGGAATTCGGCTGGGCACGCCGGCGGCGACGACCCGAGGCTTCGGCGTCGCCGAATTCCAGCAGGTCGGCGGCATGATTGCCGAGGTCCTCAACGCGATCGCGCAGTCCGACGACGGCAAGGCGCCGCTGGTCGAGGCCGCGATCAAGGAGCGGGTCAAGGCGCTCACCGATCGCTTCCCGATCTATCAGTAAGGCCAAGGAAAACTGGTTAAGGTCAACGGATGCGCTGCCCGAACTGCAACAGTCTCGATACGCAGGTAAAGGACTCGCGTCCGACCGAGGATTCTTCCGTTATTCGCAGGCGGCGCGTGTGCGTCGCCTGCGAATTCCGTTTCACCACCTTCGAGCGCGTGCAGCTGCGCGAGCTCACAGTGATCAAGCGCAACGGCCGTCGGGTGCCATTCGATCGCGACAAACTGATGCGTTCGGTCTCGATCTCCTTGCGCAAGCGGCCGGTCGAGCCTGAAAGGGTGGAGAAGATGGTCTCCACCATCGTGCGCGAGCTCGAGACCGGGGGCGAGGCCGAGATCTCATCCGAGGTGATCGGCGAGACCGTGATGGAGCATCTGCGCACGCTCGACGACGTCGCCTATGTGCGCTTCGCCTCCGTCTATCGCAATTTCCGCGAGGCCAAGGATTTCGCCGACGTGCTCGGCGAGCTCTCCGGTGAGGAGGAAGCGCGGCTCGCCGCGATCCGCAAATGATCTTCCGCATCCTGGAGGATCAGTTCGCCCAGAAGATCCGCGACTCCAAGGACGCCGATCGCCGCTTCATGCAGCTTGCACTCGCGCTCGGTCGGCGCGGGCAGGGGTGTACCTGGCCCAATCCGGCGGTGGGCGCTGTTATCGTCAAGGACGGCGTCATCGTCGGCCGCGGCTGGACGCAAGCAGGTGGACGGCCGCATGCTGAGGTTGAAGCGCTCCGGCGGGCAGGCGAGGCAGCGCGCGGCGCCACGCTCTATGTCACGCTCGAACCCTGCTCGCATTTCGGCAAGTCGCCGCCCTGCGCCGACGCGGTGATCGCGGCCGGCATCACGCGCGTGGTGGCGGCGATCGAGGATCCCAATCCGGACGTTGCAGGGCAGGGCCATGCGCGTCTGCGCGCCGCCGGCATCACCGTGGATGTGGGCCTGTGCGCGGCGGAGGCTGCGTTCGACCACGCCGGCCATTTTCGCCGTATCAGGGACAAGCGTCCGCATGTGATCCTGAAGCTTGCGATCTCGCCCGACGGCAAGATCGGCGCTGAAGGCGGTAAGCCGCTCGCGATCACGGGCGAGGCGGTGCGCGATCGCGTGCATCTGCTCCGCGCCTCGAGCGACGCCATCCTGGTCGGCATCGGCACCGTGCTGGCTGATGATCCGCAGCTCAATTGCCGCCTGCCGGGCATGGCGGCGCGCTCGCCGGTGCGGGTGGTGCTCGACCAGAGCCTGCGCATTCCGGCCGCGAGCCAGTTGGCGCGCACCGCGCGCGAGACGCCGCTTTGGGTGATAGCTTCCGAGCTGGCTGAAGCTGCGGCCGCGACCCGCCTTGGCGCAGCCGGTGCGCAAATCCTGCGCATGCCGCCGAACGGTGCATCCAGGCTCGACCTTGCGGCCACGCTGCGCGCACTCGCCGACAAAGGCATCACGCGGCTGATGGTCGAGGGCGGTAGCCGTGTTGCGGCCTCCTTCGTGTCCGCCGACCTCGTCGACGAGATCTGGCTGTTCCGCGGAGCGGAAGAGGTGGGCGCCGGTGGGGTCGATGCGCTCGATGCATTGCCCCTGTCGAAAATCACGCAGTCGCAGGCCTACAAGGTTCATGCTAGCGAGACATTCGGCCCCGATACTCTCACCGTCTACGAGCGCGCCTAGCATGTTCACCGGCATTGTCACCGATATCGGCGAGATCGTCAGCTTCAAGCCTGTGGCGCAGGGGCAATTGCACCGTCTGCGCATCGCTTGCAGCTACGATCAGGCCACCATCGCCGATGGCGCCTCGATTGCCAGCAATGGCGTGTGCCTCACCGTGGTTGCTTCCGGCGTCGCTGATGGCAAGGATTCTAAGCAAAGAACCTGGTATGATGTCGATGCCGCCGCCGAGACGCTGGCGTTGACGACGGCAAAGCACTGGAAGTTGGGCACCAAGCTCAATCTTGAACGCGCGCTCAAGATCGGTGACGAGCTCGGCGGCCACATCGTCGCCGGCCATGCCGACGGGATTGCGACCATCGTCAGCCGCGAGGACCTGCCCGACATGGCGCGGTTCGAGCTCTCCACGACGCGGGAGCTGGCGCGCTTCATCGCCACCAAGGGCTCGATTACGCTCGACGGCGTCTCGCTGACGGTCAATACGGTCAAGGACGTGACCTTTTCGGTGCTGATCATTCCGCATACGCTGGAAGTCACGACGATCGGCGGCTGGAAGGCGGGCAGTGAGGTTAATATCGAGGTCGATCTGATGGCCCGCTATGCGGCGCGGCTCACGGAAATGACGGCGTAGCCGTCATTCCGGGTTCGCTTCGCGCCCCGGAATGACTGTACCCTTTTGAACTTGGCTTGCCGGCTCGCGGCGACTACATAACGGCCCGACCCAGAATAGACGGATTTTGAACGATGGCAGACGCGCGGCGCGCACCCCTGAAGGACCAGACCGACATTTCAGGCGCACGTGCGCTTGTCGTCGAGGCGCGGTTCTATGACGATCTCCAGGATGCGCTTCTGGACGGCGCGGTCACTGAACTGAAGGCCGCGGGCCTGTCCCATGACGTCATCACGGTCCCCGGCGCGCTGGAGATCCCGGCCGCGGTAGCCATCGCGGTCGACGCGGCTGCCGCGAACGGCAAGCCCTATGACGCGGTGATCGCGCTTGGCTGCGTCATCCGCGGCGATACGATCCATTTCGAGATCGTCTCGCAGGAATCCTCGCGCGCGCTGATGGACCTTGCGGTCGCGCGAAAACTGCCGCTCGGCAACGGCATCCTCACCGTCAACAACGAGGACCAGGCCTGGGCGCGGGCGCGTGCCAGCGAGCTCAACAAGGGCGGTGATGCCGCACGCGCGGCGCTTGCGATGCTGCGCATCAAGCGCCGCCTGGCGCGGGCCTGAGCCATGGCTGACCACAGGAAACCGGCTGCGACTGCGGAGAAGAAAGCCAACCGGCGCGGTGCGGCGCGGCTCGCCGCCGTCCAGGCGCTGTACCAGATGGACATCGCCGGTGCCGGCATCAACGACATCTTTGCCGAATTTGAAAGCCACTGGCTCGGCAATGAGGTCGAGGGCGACACTTATCTGCCGGCGGAAGCCGCGTTCTTCCGCGACGTCGTCTCCGGCGTCGTGCGCGACCAGAAGAAGCTCGATCCGCTGATCGATGAGGCGCTGTCGAAGGGCTGGCCGCTCAAGCGCATCGAGGCGATACTGCGCGCGGTGCTCCGGGCAGGGGCCTACGAATTGGAGCATCGCAAGGACGTGCCGGGCCGCGTCGTGATCTCCGAATATGTCGACGTCGCCAATGCCTTCGTCGACCGTGAGGAGACCGGCATGGTCAACGCCGTGCTCGACCAGATCGGCCGCCAGTTTCGCGGTGACGAGTTCGGGCGGGGGTAGTTGAGACGATGACGTCCGCCGTAGCCGTCATCCTGAGGTGCCGGAGCGAAGCGGAGGCCTCGAAGGACGACGGCGTGCCGCTGAGGTCGCACCTCGGCCGTGCATCTTTCGAGGCTCGCAAGGGCTCGCACCTCAGGATGACGGGTCTGCTATCGTGACGCAGAACGACGATCGAGGCTCCGCCGAAGACTCCCTCATCGCGCGCTATTTCAAGCCGCTGGCGACGGATCCCGGCGCATTCGCTCTGGTCGATGATGCCGCGATCCTGTCCTCGTCGGGCGAAGACATCGTGGTCACCACCGACGCGGTGGTCGAGGGCGTGCATTATCTTGCCACTGATCCTCCTGATACCATCGCGCGCAAGGCGCTGCGGGTGAACCTGTCTGATCTTGCCGCCAAGGGCGCTCTACCTGCCGGCTTCGTGCTGACGCTGGCGCTGCGCAGCAAGGAGGATGCCTGGCTGCGACCGTTCGCCGATGCACTCGGCGAAGACGCCAAGGCCTTTGCGTGCCCGCTGCTCGGCGGCGACACGGTGTCGACACCGGGACCGCAGATGATCTCGATCACGGCCTTCGGGCGCGTGCCGAAAGGGCGGATGGTCGGCCGCACCGGCGCAAGGCCGGGTGACTTTGTCTTTGTGACGGGAACGATCGGCGATGCCGCGCTGGGTCTCGATGTGCTCACGGGCGGTGCGACCGCGTCCGCACTGACGGACCCGGCTGCGCGGGACTTTCTCATCGACCGCTATCGCGTTCCAAGGCCGCGCAATACGCTGGCGATCGTCGTGCGCGACCACGCGAGCGCCGCGATGGATGTGTCCGACGGCCTGGCGGGTGATCTCGCCAAGCTCTGCACCGCCTCTGGCGTCAGTGCCGTGATCAACGCCCACCACGTCCCGGCGTCACCCGCTGCCGCCAGCGCGGTCTCCGCCGTCGGGCTCGAGAAGCTGGTTTCGGGTGGTGACGACTATGAGATCCTGTGCGCGGTTCCGGAAGGACGCAGCGAGGCCTTCGTGCGAGAGGCCGAGCAGGCCGGGGTAGAGGTCACGATGATCGGTACCATCATTGCCGGCCAAGGGGCGCCGCAATGGATCGACGCGCAGGGCCACGAGGTCACGCTGCGGCGATTGTCCTACAGTCATTTCTAGGTCAGGTCAGACCCGTGGTTCGCCGGGATGCGAGGCCCAGGGTCTCCGTTTTCTCGCGATGTCAGGGTAATATCGGCAATCGCAACGACGGGCTTGATTCGGATGACGGCAGCTTCAACCGCGAACACGCTGCAGATTGTTCCCGGTAGGGAATGCGGAAGCTGTTCACTGTGCTGCAAGGTCTACGACATTGTCGAGATCGGCAAGGCCGCAGGCAAATGGTGCGGGCAGTGCAAGCCCGGTCGCGGCTGCAAGATCCACGACAATTTGCCGAACCAGTGCGCGGAGTTTAACTGCCTTTGGCGGACCGACGCGGCGATGCCGGCGCAGTGGAAGCCCGACCAGGCCAAGATGGTGGCCTCCATCCAGCCGATCACCCGCAACATCCAGATCCAGGTCGACCCGGGCTTGCCGTCGGCGTGGAGCCGGCAGCCCTATCACGATCACCTGCGGCAGTGGTCCAAGAAGAACATGCCGAAAGGCATTTACGTCGTGGTCTTCGTCAATGATCAGGCCACTCTCGTGCTGCCGGACCAGGACGTGCCGCTCGGGCCTCTGACACCCGAACAGACCATCGCGGTGCGGGTGGAGCCCGGTCCGAACGGCGGCGTCTATGAGGTCAAGGTTTCGACCACGCGGACCATGCCGGACGGTCAAACCATCGAAGTCGGGTCCACGTCCCGCTATCCCGTGAGGTCGGCGGCTTAAGGCCGGCCTCTCGCAATTCTCGCGCAATCCCCGCGAAAGCCTGCGGACGTATCAGCGCCAACAGGGTTGGCAGCTGATGGGTGTGGTGGGATGACGGCAGTCATTTCGGGGGCGGGCGAGGCACCGGTTGCCCAGCACCGCGCGTGCGGAAGCTGCACGCTCTGTTGCAAGGTCTACAACGTGGTCGCGTTCGGCAAGCCCGCCGGCACCTGGTGTTCACATTGCGAGCCGAGCCTTGGCTGTACGATCCACGCCAACAGGCCAAGCGAATGCGCGGCGTTCGATTGTCTCTGGAAAACCACGCCGGCACTGCCCATGCACTGGAAGCCCGATCAGGCGAAGATGGTGCTGACGGTGCACCCGAATACCAACAACATCCAGGTCGTGGTTGATCCCGATTTGCCATCGGCCTGGACGCGGCAGCCTTATCACAGCCAGTTGCGGGTGCTGGCGAAGAGCAACATGGCGAAAGGCCATCTTGTGATCGTGTTCGTTGGCGAATTGGCGACCCTGATCCTGCCAGACCAGGATGTGCCGCTCGGGGCCCTCACGCTCGATCAGGTCGTTTCGGTGATGCTGGAGCCGGGCCCCGGCGGTGGCGCCTACGAGGTCAAGATCTTCGCCCGGCGCGCAACGGCTAGCGGGCAGACCCTGGAATTGGCGTCGGCCTCCCGTCATCCCTTGAGGTCGGCGGCCTGAAGGCTGACGGCAGCGCTCGGGATTAGGCTAAATACCTGCCGAGATCGGCTTTTTCGCACCTATCTGGCGTTGCACCCTCAATTTGATTTTGGCAAGCTCGCGACCGACTAGGGCCGCCCCTTCGGGCAGGGGCGGCCCTGTTCACATAAGGGCGCCGCTCCGCATGACGGAAAAACAACAGGCGCCGGGGGTACGTACATCAAGGATCTGAGGCAAAAATCAAATGACAGCATTATGGTTGATAGTGCTCTGCGGAGTGCTTTCCGTCGTCTACGCGATTTGGGCGACGTCTTCGGTGTTGAGTGCGGATGCGGGGTCGCCGCGCATGCAGGAGATCGCGGGAGCTGTGCGTGAAGGCGCACAGGCCTATCTCCGGCGCCAGTACACCACGATCGGCATCGTCGGCATCGTCATCTTCGTGCTGCTTGCCTATTTCCTTGGGCTCTATGTCGCGATCGGTTTCTTGATCGGCGCGATCCTGTCGGGAGCCGCCGGCTTCATCGGCATGAACGTCTCGGTCCGTGCCAACGTGCGCACCGCCCAGGCTGCGACGACGTCGCTCGCCGGCGGGCTCGAGCTCGCCTTCAAGGCGGGCGCGATCACCGGCATGCTGGTGGCCGGCCTCGCGCTGCTCGGGGTGACGCTCTATTTCGGCTTCCTGGTTCATTCCCTGGGGCTTGCACCTGACAGCCGCACCGTCATCGACGCAATGGTGGCGCTCGGCTTCGGCGCTTCGTTGATCTCGATCTTCGCCCGTCTCGGCGGCGGCATCTTCACCAAAGGTGCGGACGTCGGTGGCGATCTCGTCGGCAAGGTCGAAGCAGGCATCCCGGAAGATGATCCGCGCAACCCGGCCACCATCGCCGACAACGTCGGTGACAACGTGGGCGATTGCGCCGGCATGGCCGCCGACCTGTTCGAGACCTATGCGGTGACCGCGGTCGCAACCATGGTGCTGGCTGCGATCTTCTTCGCCAAGACGCCGATCCTGTCCAACATGATGACGCTGCCGCTCGCCATTGGCGGTGTCTGCATCATCACCTCGATCATCGGCACCTTCTTCGTGAAGCTCGGGCCGAGCCAGTCGATCATGGGTGCGCTCTACAAGGGCCTGATTGCAACCGGCGTCCTGTCGCTGATCGGCATCGCCGGCGTGATCTATTACCTGATCGGCTTCGGCAAGCTCGACGGCGTCGACTATACCGGCATGTCGCTGTTTGAATGTGGCGTGGTCGGCCTCATCGTCACCGCGCTGATCATCTGGATCACCGAGTACTACACCGGGACGGACTATCGCCCGGTGAAGTCGATTGCCCAGGCCTCGGTGACCGGTCACGGTACCAACGTGATCCAGGGCCTCGCCGTTTCGATGGAAGCGACCGCGCTGCCCGCGATCGTGATCATCGCCGGCATCCTGGTCACCTACAGCCTTGCCGGCCTGTTTGGCATCGCGATCGCGACCGCCACCATGCTGGCGCTGGCCGGCATGGTCGTTGCGCTCGACGCGTTCGGCCCGGTGACCGACAACGCCGGCGGCATCGCCGAGATGGCGGGCCTGCCCAAGGAGGTGCGCAAATCGACCGACGCGCTCGACGCGGTCGGCAACACCACCAAGGCGGTGACGAAGGGTTACGCGATCGGCTCAGCCGGTCTCGGTGCCCTCGTGCTGTTCGCGGCCTACAACCAGGACCTCAAGTTCTTCGTTGCGGACAGCGCGCATCACGCCTACTTCGCCGGCGTCAATCCGGACTTCTCGCTGAACAATCCTTACGTCGTGGTGGGCCTGCTGTTTGGCGGCCTGCTGCCGTATCTGTTCGGCGCCATGGGCATGACGGCCGTGGGCCGTGCAGCCGGTGCGATCGTCGAGGAGGTGCGGCGCCAGTTCCGCGAGAAGCCGGGGATCATGCAGGGCACCGACAAGCCTGATTACGGCAAGGCGGTCGACCTGCTCACGAAGGCGGCGATCAAGGAAATGATCATCCCCTCGCTGCTTCCGGTGCTGTCGCCGATCGTCGTCTACTTCGTGATCTATGCGATCGCGGGCGGCGGCGCGGCCGGCAAGTCGGCCGCGTTCTCGGCCGTCGGCGCGATGCTGCTCGGCGTGATCGTGACCGGCCTGTTCGTCGCGATCTCGATGACCTCGGGCGGCGGCGCCTGGGACAACGCCAAGAAGTACATCGAGGACGGCCATTTCGGCGGCAAGGGTTCGGATGCCCACAAGGCGGCCGTAACTGGCGACACCGTCGGCGATCCCTACAAGGACACGGCGGGTCCCGCGGTGAATCCGATGATCAAGATCACCAACATCGTGGCGCTCTTGCTGCTGGCGATCCTGGCGCACTGAACCGCGATACGGCGTGAGACGGAACCCCCGCGGCGCAGGCCGCGGGGGTTTTACTTTGGGGCGATCGGCATGCATCCGCCCGTCTGAGCGCGGTTCCAGAGCCGTCGTCTTTAAGGTTGTTTAACCCGCTGCACTCTAAAGTTGCGCGAGGCCTTGGCAGCATTCTAACCAAGTTCCGTAGTACGCGTTTGAGTCCTTCTCATCCCGTCTGCGGCGCGATGCGCGCTCACATGTTCAGGCGCTTGCTGCTCCGGCGGCCGGCTATGAGAGGAGGTTCGGATGCGTACACCCGCGTTCGATCAGGTGTACCGCCGTGGCCCGAACAGTCTCGCGCCGTCATTCGTGGGCTGGACCGGCAACTTCACCAACAAGCCAATTCCCGAATCCGAGATGATCGATTGGCTCACCCGTACGACTGCGCGCATTGAGCAGGTCGAGGCATAAGATGACTGCTCATAATCTGGCGCTGCATTTCGAAGAGGTCGTCGCGGTCTCGCCGGACGCCATCGCCCTGATCTGCGAAGGCGAGAGCTTCACTTTTTCCGAGCTCAACGGCTCGGCAAACCGGCTTGCACGTTGGCTGATATCGCAAGGCGTGGACAAGGGCGCCGTCGTCTGTCTCGAGCTGCCGAAGATGGCCGAGGCCTATGCTCTGGCCGTGGCTTGCATCAAGATCGGAGCGCCGTATGCGTTCCTCGATCCGGCCGCCCCCGCCGAACGTGCCCGGCTGATGCTGGAGCGATGCCGTCCCGCGCTCGTTGTCAGCGTGCGCGAGGGATTTGGTCCGCGGGCATTGATCGGCGATGACGCCGCCCGCGCGGCCTTGCAGGATGCCGTGTCGCGCCTCGACGATGCGAACCTGCCGCAAACCGCCCTGATCACCGGGGTTGACCCGGCCTATGTGATGTTCACGTCGGGATCGACGGGCGAGCCGAAAGGCGTGGTCATCCCGCACCAGGGCGTGCTTCATCTGATCGCTTGGGCAAAGCAGGATCTTGGCATCGGACCCGGCGACCGCTTGACGAATGTCAATCCGATCTACTTCGACAATTCGGTCTTCGACATCTATGCGGGATTGTTGAACGGGGCCGCGATCGTCGCGCTGGACGCGCTGAAGGGGCGGCCGCCTGCGGAGCTGGTGTCGGAGATTACGAAGCATCAGTGCACGTTCTTCTTCGCCGTGCCGACGCTCTTCATGTTTCTGGACTCCATGCATCTGTTGGGTCCCAATTGGCTGCCCAGCGTGAGCCGGTTCATGTTCGGCGGCGAGGGATTTCCGCTGGCACGGCTTCGCCGGTTTTATGACGCGTTTGCCGGCAAGGCGAAGCTGATCAATTGTTACGGCCCGACGGAAACTAGCTGCATCTGCAGTGGTTTCGAGATCGTCGAATCCACCTTTGACACCACCGACGGGCTCGCGCCCCTCGGCAAGCTCAATCCCAATTTCAGTTACCGCATCCTGGACGAGGACATGAAGCCGGTCCCCGCGGGCACGGCGGGCGAGCTGTGGCTGGGAGGCCCGGGCGTCGCTCTGGGCTACATCAACAATCCACAAGAGACGGCCCGCCGTTTCCGTCAGGATCCGCTGATCGACGGCTATCGTTCGATCCTTTATCGCAGCGGTGATCTCGTCGAGGCCGAGGCCGGAACCGGTGTGCTCCGTTTTCGCGGCCGTGCGGACAATCAGGTCAAGCTTCGGGGCTACCGCGTCGAGCTCGAGGAGATCGACCACGCGCTGGTCGCTTGCAAGGGAGTGACGCGCGCGCTCGCCGTGGTGCTTCACGATGCCGGCGGTGCTAGCCGGCTGCTGGCTGCCTATGCGGGTGCGAAGTTGGCGGAAGACGAGCTGCGCCAACACTGCGCCGCGCATCTTCCCGCCTACATGGTGCCGAGCCGGTTCATCTGGCTGGAAGACATCCCCGTCAACGCCAATGGTAAGGCAGACAGGCGTTCGGTGGCGTCACTGCTTGGTCAAGCCGTCGCAAGGGCCTCGTAAATGCCAAAGCCTGCAGTGTCCGGCTGCGTTCTCCGATGAGCGCAGAGAGCCAGCTCTACGATAACGCCGCCGCGCGTTTGCGCCTGAAGCCGTCGTGGCGGTTGATTCCTCAGATCGATCGCGACCCGAAACTTGTGGCGGATGTCCAGCAAGCCCATGGCCGCCTGCTACTTTGCTGCGCGGTCGGGCTGCTTGCGATGCTGTTCTGGCAGATCGGTATCGACTTCTCCGCGGCGGGCCTCGCGCTGGCCTGCGCCTACGCGCCGCGATACCGGCGCATCCTGATTTTTCTCGCGACCTTGCTCCTGCTGTGCCGCAACGGCTTCCTGATTGACCATGCGTTTCTCGGGCAGCTGGCGCTCAACGAAGGCGTCGCGGACCGGATCGACCAGACATCGGTGTCGGCGGCCATGCTGGTCGTGACGTTTGCGTTGTTCTCGGGATTGCTGGCGATGCAGGGATCGGGAGCCATCGCGCTTCGCCGCCCGACGCTCAGCCTGTTGCTTGCATTCCTGGCGCTGGTTGTCCTCACGCAAGCCAGTTTCATGGCCGGCACACCGCGTGTTCTGCTCTGGTCGTTCCTGATGACGTTCCAGCCCTATCTGTGGTTCCTCGCTTACGGTCTGATGGACGCGGCCAAGGAGCGATCTCCGGTGTGGCAGCATTTGAGCGTTTTTCATCCCTTCTGGGGAGCAACGCTGACCCCATTCGGGAAGGGGCTGTCCTATCTCCGCCGCTTCGAGGCCAAGACCCCCGAAGAGCTCGCGGTCACGCAACTCAAGGGCATCAAGCTTGCGGCCTGGATCCTGGTCCTGGCGATCGGCAAGATCTGTCTTGATGAAATCGTCCACGGTCAGTTGCGGCTTCCGCTGTTCGACGACAATTTGCTGCAATATCTCGCAGGTCATCCCCAGCCGCGCCTGGTGGGGTGGGCGAGCGTTGTGGTCTTCTTTGTCGACGATTTGCTCGGCATGACAGTGTTCGGCGGCGTCATCGTCGCAACGGCGCGGCTCGCCGGCTTCCGGCTGTTGCGCAACACCTATCGTCCAATGGAGTCGGCGACGCTCGCCGAGTTCTGGAACCGCTATTACTTCTACTACAAGGAGCTCCTGGTCGATCACTTCTTCTACCCGACCTTCGTTCGCTATTTCCGCGGTCAGCGGCGGCTTCGCATGTTCTTCGCGACCTTTGCCGCTGCCTGTGTCGGCAACTTGCTGTTCCATTTCATCCGCGACATTCACTTCGTCGGCGAAATGGGGCTTTGGCGGGCCGTGGTCGGCGAGCAATCCCACGCGTTCTACACGTTCGTGCTGGCGATCAGCGTGGGGCTCTCGCAGATGCGGCGCGCGCCGCAGCCAGCGCAGCGAGGATGGCTGCGCGGCCGCTTGCTGCCTTGCCTGTGGGTCGCCGGATTCTTCTGTCTCATTCACATCTTTGATGCGCCGTTGGACCGTGAGCACTCGCTCTGGCAGCGCGCAGAATTCCTGTTCTATCTCCTGGGAGTAACGACATGACCACCACAGAGCGCCCTGAAGTCAGATCGCGCATGAGGCACTACATCACGCAGCGGCTCATCATGAAGGGCGACAGCTCGCCACTGAGCGACGACGATCTGCTGTTCACCAGCGGGCGTCTCGATTCACTCGACGCGGTGGAGCTGATCATGAGTATCGAGACCGATTACGGGATCAATTTCTCCGATATCGGTTTCGACCTGACGCGCCTGGACTCGATCTCGGCAATCGCCGGGCTGGTGCAGCAGCCGTCGGCCGAACCTGCCTGAAACCAGGCGCGGGAAGCGGGTCGGGGATGTGGCACAGCGTCATCAGCTGCGCCGGACCCGGCAACCTACTGCACGTCCATTTGCAGCCCTTCCTTCTGGATGATGCCGGCGAACTTCTTCGTCTCGGCATCCACGAAGTCAGAGAATTGCTGCGGTGTGCCGTAGTCGGCGCGGGCGCCCATGGCGGTGATCTGCTTCCTGATGTCGTCGCGCTCCAGCATCGTCTTGACCTGCAGATTGAGCGCCTCAAGCACGGGCGCGGGGACGCCCTTTGGCAGAAACACCGAGAACCACGACGACACGTCGAAATTGGCAAGCTCCGGCGCACTCTCGCGCATCGTCGGCAGGTTGGGCGCGAGCTCGCTGCGCTCTGTCGTGGTGACGCAAAGGCCGTTGAGGGTGCCGCTCTGCACCTGCGGCAGGCTCGGATAGAGATTGTCGAACAGGATCTGGATGTCGCCGGCGAGCGCGGCCTGGAGCGCAGGCCCGGCGCCGCGGAACGGGATGTGTGTCATCTTCAGCCCGGTGAGCTGGAGGAACCAGGCGCCGGTGAGGTGAGGGCTCTGGCCGACGCCTGACGAGGCGTAGCTGAGCTTGTCCGGATTGGCCTTCAGATAGGCGATGAGCTCGGCGACCGACTTGATGCCGGTCTTCGGATGCGCCGACACGATGTTGGGGATCCGGATCATGTTGGAGACAGGCTGGAGCTGCTCCGGCTTGTAGGTGAGGTTCTTGAAGATGCTGTAGGCGATCGCGTTCGGACCGGGATTGCCGATCAGGATGGTGTGGCCGTCGGCTTTGGAACGGACGACCTCGGCGGTCCCGATCGTGCCGCCGCCGCCGGAGCGGTTTTCCACGACTGCGGTCTGGCCCCATGCGGATTGGAGATGGGCGGCGAGCAATCGGCCCATCACATCAGTGGACCCGCCGGCCGCAGCCGGCACGATGATGCGAACGTTCTCGGTCGGCTTCCAATCGGCAAGACTCGATCGCGGCAGGATCGCTGCGGCGGTCAGGCCAGCGGCACCGGCGAGCACGCGACGGCGGGACAGCAATCTCGTCCGAAGCTTGTTGGGCACGAATCCACTCCCTGCTTTTTGTTTTGCAGAGAGCGTAGGGAAGCGGGCGCATAACGGCAAGTCGCGAGCAACAGCACAGCTCGTGCGAACAGCGTCACGACGCCGCAGGCAGGCCGTGTCAGCTCACGATCTCAGTTGAAGCTGAGCAGCTTGAACAGCGGCGCAAGGTAGCTCATCTCCTGACCCGACGTCGGCGTGGTGCGACTGATGGAGTCGAAGATCTTGCCATCCTGGAGGCCGTAATTCGCAAGCCGACGTACCCGCCGGTTCTTGTCGAAATAGATCGCGATCACGCGCTGGTCGACCACCTTCTGGTTCATGAAGGCGATCATGCGCTCCGAGCGCTGCGAAATGTAATAGAACACCTCGCCGTCCAGGGTCGCGACGGTGGAGGGCGTGCCCATCACGATCAGCACCTGGTCCTGGCTCGCGCCGATCGGTATCTGCTCGAGCGCACCGGCCGGCAGGATGTAGCCCTTCTGGAATTGCTCGCCGGTGCAGCCCGCAAGCGCGGCGCCGACCAGCGTCACGGCCGCAAGCATGCGCAGGCCGCGCCAACGCGAGTTCAAGCGGTGCCAACGTGCATGAAGGCCGCGCCGCGGAGTTGCGCGCAGGCTGGTCTGGTTCGTTATCGTCATAGTGGAACTGATTCCGTCCCCTTGCGTCGCGCGAGGCGCTGAAGTACCGGGCGGGGCGTCTTAATGCAACTCGCGCGCGCCCGCTTGCGGAAACCACAATGCTTTGGCCGTTCAATCACTTCAGGAAACCCCGGCTAGCCCCGGCCGGCACCATTGAAGCCATCTATGGCATGATCGTGACGCAGGCGCGAGAACCCATATTTTACCGGGACTTGGGCGTGCCCGATACGGTTGATGGCCGTTTCGACCTGTTGCTGCTGCACCTGTGGCTGCTGCTACGGCGGCTGCGGACTGTCGCCCAGGGCCATGCAGAGCTGTCTCAGGCGGTATTCGACCGCTTCTGCGAGGACATGGACGACAATCTGCGCGAGATGGGTGTGGGCGACCAGAGCGTCCCGAAGCGGATGCGAGCGTTCGGCGAGGCCTTCTACGGCCGCGTCCAGGCCTACGACCAGGCGATCGAGGCGGGTATTGAGGCGCTGGCGCAGGCGATCTGCAAGAATATCTTGAATGGTTCAGGGCTTGATCAGGCGCGGCGGCTCGCCGCCTACGCGGCAGCGGCTGATGCCGATCTCGGCCAGGCCGGCGATTCCGCCCTGTTGCAAGGCTCTTTCAGGTTTCCCGTGCCGCTTCGGGAGGATGAGACGTCATGAACCGATCGATCACCGGGTCCGCGCCGGATCCCTGGCGTTCACCTGTAACAGTAGCGCAAATTCCCGATACCGGGCTTCACCGTGAACTCGAAGCCTCGGAGGCCGAGCGTCGGGCCATGGCCGATCTCGCGGGCCTGCGCGACATCCTGTCGGCCCATGCCGATTTCGACGTCGAGCCAAAGAGTGGCGGCCGGGTCCAGGTCACGGGCCGGGTCCGGGCTAGGGTCGGCCAGACCTGCGTCGTCACGCTCGATCCGATCGAGAGCGAGATCGACGAGGAGGTCGATCTGACCTTTGCGCCGGAGGCCGAGGCGCGGCGGCTGGAGGATCTGATCGAGGAAGGGCAGGACGACGAGGTGGCGCCGGAAGTCGCCGATCCACCCGAGGCGATCGTCAAGGGAATCATCGACCTCGGCCGCATTGCGACCGATGCGCTGTTCCTGGCGATCGATCCTTATCCCCGCAAGCAGGGTGCCATATTCGCGGCTGATATCACCGCACCCGATCCCCAGGACCATCCATTCGCGGCGCTCAAGGCGCTTCAGGACAACCAGCGGGGCAAGAAGAAGGGCAAATAGCGGGCATACCCCGTAAGACCGCCGTCCTGGGGGTGTGAGGTCCTTGCCGGACTGGTTTGAAAGGCTGTCTTATCCAATTGATTCTTATGCCATTTTCATGGATTTGAGTGCGGGCTGCCAGATTGCTCCTAGGCCAAAAGGCTGGGGGCAAGAGGTTGTTTCGGGATAACAAAACGCTATTGTCGCGCCCGGTCCGGGTGCGGCGTGGCGCTTGGCCGGTCGCCATGTCCATGGCGAACCCATTTTGCGGCCCGCTCGTTCAAGACCGCACCAGACCAGGTTTCCGGGATTCTATGCCAAGCAAGGTTCGCATCGCGCTGGACGCCATGGGGGGCGACGACGGCGCTGCCGTGGTCATTCCAGGCGCAGCAATTTCCCTCGCGAGGCATCGGGACACTGAATTCCTGCTGGTCGGAGACCGTGCCAGGATCGAGCCCGAGCTCGACCGGCATCCCCAGCTGAAGGCCGCTGCGAAGGTCATTCACACCGATGTCGCCGTCAGCGGCTCGGACAAGCCGAGCCAGGCCCTGCGTCGTGGCCGCAAAACCTCCTCGATGTGGCTTGCGATCGATGCGGTGAAGAAGGGGGAGGCCGACGTCGCGGTCTCCGCCGGCAATACCGGCGCGCTGATGGCGATGGCCCGGTTCCATCTGCGCACGCTGCCTGGCATCGACCGCCCGGCCATTTCAGCGATTTGGCCGACCATGCGCGGCCAGTCCGTGGTGCTCGATCTCGGCGCGACCATCGGCGGCGATGCGCGCCATCTGGTGGCGCTTGCGGTGATGGGCGCGGCCATGGTGAGCGTGGTGTTCGACAAGAAGCGCCCTACGGTCGGCCTGCTCAACATCGGCACCGAGGAGATCAAGGGGCACGAAGAGATCCGCGAGGCCGCCGAAATGCTGCGCGCGATGAACCTGCCGGAACTCGAATATATCGGCTTCGTCGAAGGCGACGGCATCGGCAAGGGGGTTGCCGATGTGATCGTGACCGAAGGCTACAGCGGCAACATCGCGCTCAAGGCCGCCGAAGGAACCGCGCGCCAGATGGCGGAATTACTCCGCAACGAGATTCAGCGGAGCTGGCTATCCAAGCTCGGCTATCTCTTTGCCCGCAATGCCTTCCAGGCGCTGCGCGACAAGATGGACCCGAACAAGTCGAATGGCGGCGTGCTGCTGGGTCTCAATGGACTGGTGGTCAAGAGCCATGGCGGAATCAACGCCGAAGGCTTTGCCTATGCGATCGATGTTGGCTATGAGATGGCTCACTACGATCTCCTGAACAAGATCAATCAGATGCTCAACCGCGAGGGTGGTGCACTCAATTCCGTGCAGACCGCGCAGGAGGCTGTTTCGTGACTCAAATTCGTTCGGTCGTGCTCGGCTGCGGCTCTTATCTGCCGGAGCAGGTGGTGACCAACGCCCAGTTGGCGGCGCGTATTGACACGTCCGACGAATGGATCGTGCAGCGCACCGGCATTCGCGAACGACACATTGCCGCCGAGGGCGAGTTCACCTCGCATCTGGCGATCAGGGCGGCGCAGGCCGCGCTCACCGATGCCGGCGTCGATGCGCAATCGATCGAGCTGATCGTGCTCGCGACCTCGACGCCTGACAACACGTTTCCTGCGACCGCGGTCTCCGTGCAGCACGGCCTCGGCATCAACCATGGTGCGGCGTTCGATCTTCAGGCGGTGTGCTCGGGCTTTGTGTTCGCGCTTGCCACGGCCGATAATTTCTTGCGTACCGGCGCCTACAAGCGCGCGCTGGTGATCGGGGCCGAGACCTTCTCGCGCATCCTCGACTGGAACGACCGCGGCACCTGCGTGCTGTTCGGCGATGGCGCCGGCGCGGTGGTGCTCGAGGCGCAGGAGCAACCGGGCAAGGCTGCCACCGACCGTGGCGTGGTGACGACCCATTTGCGCTCCGACGGCCGGCACAAGGCAAAGTTGTTCGTCGACGGCGGCCCGTCCTCGACCCAGACGGTCGGTCACCTGCGCATGGAGGGCCGCGAGGTCTTCAAGCATGCGGTCGGCATGATCACCGACGTGATCGTCGACGCCTTCCAGGCGACCGGGCTCAATGCCGACAGCATCGACTGGTTCGTGCCGCACCAGGCCAACAAGCGAATCATCGACGCCTCCGCCCACAAGCTGCATATCGCGCCGGAGAAGGTGGTGCTGACGGTGGATCGCCACGGCAACACCTCGGCGGCCTCGATTCCGCTGGCGCTGGCGGTGGCGCGCAAGGACGGCCGCATCAAGCGCGGCGACATGGTTCTGCTGGAAGCCATGGGTGGTGGCTTCACCTGGGGCTCCGCGCTGGTGCGCTGGTAAAGCCACATCAGATAAAATTTTGCCGGAATCAGCGCCGATATCGATGCGTCTGCATTGATGAGCGGTGTTGACCGCCGTATCGTAAGCTCATAATTTCAGACAACAATTGTTCGCCGTGATGTGGGGCAGGGCGATGACCGATCAAAGTAAAACCGTAACGCGTGTGGATCTCTGCGAGGCCGTCTACCAGAAGGTGGGGTTGTCGCGGACGGAATCGTCTGCGTTCGTGGAACTCGTGCTCAAGGAGATCACCGATTGCCTGGAGAAGGGCGAGACGGTGAAGCTGTCCTCCTTCGGCTCCTTCATGGTCCGCAAGAAGGGCCAGCGCATCGGCCGCAATCCGAAGACCGGCACCGAGGTGCCGATCTCGCCGCGCCGCGTCATGGTGTTCAAGCCGTCGGCGATCCTGAAGCAGCGGATCAACGCCCAGCACCGCACCAATGGCGATGCCAGCAAGGCTCAACCCGAGGCGTAATCGCCCAACGGATAAGGACTGGCATTTGGACAAGGCGCCGGATGCGTTCCGAACCATCAGCGAAGTAGCGCAGGAACTCGACATTCCGCAGCACGTGCTGCGGTTCTGGGAAACCCGCTTCTCCCAGATCAAGCCGATGAAGCGCAGCGGCGGCCGCCGCTATTACCGCCCCGATGACGTCGACCTGCTCAAGGGCATCCGCCGGCTGCTCTATGGCGAGGGCTACACCATCCGCGGGGTGCAGCGGATCCTGAAGGAGCACGGCGTCAAATCGGTGCAGGGCCTGGCCGACGGATCGGCTGCGGTCTCGTTCGGAGCCATCGAGGACGCCATCGGGGCGAGCCTGATGGAGCCGGACGACGAGCCGCCCATCAAGGGCGTCGCGGATGCCGATGACGACGACTACCAGGGCGATGAGGCGGAAGGCATCGACTTCCGCTTCACCGAGGTCGATGACGAGGACATCCTGACCACCTTCCGCAAGGGCGGCACGTCCGCCGCGCCTGCCGGCCCCAGCGCGCTGGACCGGGAACGGCTGGGGCGGGCACTTGCCGATCTGGTCGCCTGCCGGGAGATGCTGGATCAGGCGCTGAAGGACGCCTGACGGCGCTTTTGCTTTGGGCCTTGTCATTTGGCCTTGCGGGCAGTTCCGGCGGGCTTTGAGCGAACACACCAAAATGGTGCCGCTCGCCTTGCGCAAAGCGGCGATCCTAGCTAATGGAACGACGTTCGGAGCGTGGCGCAGCCCGGTTAGCGCACTAGTCTGGGAGACTAGGGGTCGGAGGTTCAAATCCTCTCGCTCCGACCATTTTCTTCAGCGAAGGGCCAAAATGTTTGCCCGATCACGGGATCGGCAAGCGATCTGCGGTCCTCCGAACAATCCGATATCAGTCGCTGGCGATCAGCACCCGTCGGGCGCACACTGCCGCTCCGCGTCGGCCTTGCTGCGTGCCCAGGTCGGAACGGCGAACGCAAGTTGATATTGCCCCATCGTGTCCACGAAGGAGGCTTCCGCGCTCTGCAGGCGTTTGGTCAGCCCGCCGACATCGAGGTCTACGGCTGCGTCGACGGCCAAAAGGGACATCGCGAGGCAAGCAACCGATCCTGCGATGGCGATCGCCTTCCATTCTGGTGACTCAATCATCTTACCTAATCACGTAATTATCGCCGGGCAAGTTTCAACCCCTTGCTTGGCTCGGGCAGGCGTTTTTGAGGTGTGACGGTTCGATAGCGGGGCGAGGCGTGTCGGCCTGATCGCCCGCGAATCGATCGCGGCTTTTGATACCACGACCTCGGGCGCCGAGGCTGGTCCAGAACGAATGCTAGGCGGATGGCCGCAGATATCCCACCACCATCCGCGTCGTCTCATCCACCAGCGTCCGTACGAGCTTGTCCGGCAGCGTCTCGGCCTGGTTCAGCACCGTGTTGTGCGCGACGGCTTCGATGGCGCTGACGCAGATGAAGGTGGCGACGTCGAGGTCGATCCTGCGCATCTCCTTGCGGCGGCTGTCGAGATAGGCACGCACGAGGGTATGGACCTCGCGGCTGAAGGCTTCGACGTCGAGCTTGCCTGCGCGCGGGATCTGCTCGGCAAGGACGCGATGCAGCTTGGGGTTGATACGGTGCGCGTCGATCGCGACGGTGACGAGGCGGCGCACGGCTTTCTCGAGCGGCATGTCGGCGACTTCGCAGAGTGTCGCACGAACGATCGCCATGATCTCCTCGTTGTGGCGATCGATCACGGCGGCGACGAGCGCCTCCTTGCTCGGGAAATATTGATACAACGAGCCGACGCTGACGCCTGCGACCTCGGCGATCCGGTTGGTGCTGGTCTTCTCGAAACCGTCCTTGACCAGAATGCGAGCGGTCGCCTCGACCAGGGCGTCGACCGTGGCGCGGGATCGCTCCTGCGAGGCGCTTTTTCGGGGTTTTGTCGGCGGCTTGCGGGCCACGGCCTTGTGATCCGAATGCGAGTAGGAAAAGCGAGTGAATACTCGCATTATATCGGCAAGTGGCGGCCGGTTAGCAAGCCTCTTCGTCGCCGCCTCGAACGAGCCAGATGGGGATGCGGCCATGAGCGTTGCCAGGATCGTATCAGCCCTGCAGTTTTGCCCTGAGGGTTGCGTGTTCAGTCCGCCGGACCGGCGCGATCCCGCGCCGAGCGTGCAGAGCCGCCTGTTCAACTTGCTGCTGCGGCAGCTCCCGTACAAGCGCCAGCTCGCTTCCGCCGAAGCGGTGCGGGCTCATGTGCAGAAGCTCGCGCTGGAGCCTGTAACGTTCGAGCCAACGGGTTTGGGCCGCGGTGTCGAGGCGACGCTGACCAAGATGGGCGGATGGCCGGTCTATTACACCGCACCGTCGTCGGGCCATGAGGGCTGCAACTTCGTCATGTTCCTGCATGGCGGCGGCTACATCAACGAGATCGTGCCGGCGCATTGGCGCTTTGTCGGCCAGATGACGCGCAAGGCAGGCGTCGTCTGCGTCGTGCCGATCTACCCGCTGGCGCCGCGCGCCACCGCAAAGGATGTCGTGCCTGCTACGGCCGAGCTATTGCGGATGCTGCTGGAGGATGCGGGGCAGGCGAAGGTCACGGTGGTCGGCAATTCGGCCGGAGCGGGCCTTGCCCTTGCGGCGTGCCAATGGCTGCGCGACCGCGGTCACTGCCAGCCAAGCCGCCTGATGCTGATCTCGCCGGGAGCCGATGCGTCTGTCAGCCGCCCCGAGCAAATCGAGATCGCCGCGCGCGATCCGATCCAGGATATTCCCGGCATCATCGAGGCCGCGCGGCTCTATGCCGGCGAGCTCGATGTCGGCCATCCCTTCGTCAGCCCGCTCAACGGCGCGTTCAGATCGCTCGCGCCGATGACGATCTTTTCGGGGACGCGCGATCTGCTCTACCCCGATAGCGTCGATCTCGCCGCGCGAGCGCGGGCCGCGGGTGTATCGGTCGAGCTGTATCTGTGGCGTGACCAGCCGCACAATTACGCATTGATGCCGACACCGGAGGGCCGGCGGGCACGTTCGATGATTTTGGGGGCGGTGGCTTGAAGAAAGTGCGTGACTGATGTCACGCTGCGCGTGGCCTCGGTTGAGACCTTGCCGCTGTGGTGCCCTCATGAAAGGGACGATGCGGCCCCTGGGGCGTCTCCTCGATGTCAGTAATTTTGCGGGGCCTTAGGCGTGTCCCTTGATCTCGTAATGGCCCGGCACGCATTTGTAGCGCTCGAGGCGCCAATTGTTGTGGTAGATCGGATGCTCGTCCATCCATTTTGCGAGCGGGGCCTGCGCACCGACTGCGCATGCCATCATCGACATGTCGGGCGTCATGTTGCTGTCGGTCACGATTTCCTCGACACAGCCGCCCGAAGCAGCAGCGCCAAGCCGGCAGAGCACGGCAACGACGGTTATGAACATTCCAGTCACCTCATCGGTAGTTTCGACCACGAGGAGGATGCAAGCCGAGTGCCACAGCCTGTGTCGGAAACGACACGCCAGCTGGGTCTGCTCGCCCCAGTGCCCCATTTGACGATTCGGATTGTAAAAAAATTGCCCATAAACCGAAGCCGGACAAATACGGGGAACCCACCGAATAATTGGCAGGGATGAGCGATTGTGGGGGCAGTGCCGCGCGATCAGCGCTTCACAAGGTTGGCGTAGCCGATACGCTTCAGACGTGCGGGTACTCGTCAAAAGAGCGGGGCCGCCACAAGGGTTATGGAACCGCGAGGGCAGACCATGAAGGTGCGACCGACCGGCGTTATTCCGCCGATGACAACGCCATTCCGGAAAGACGGCGAGATCGACTACAAGCTAGTGGCGCCGCAGGTCGATTGGATGATCGGTGCCGGCGCCCATGGCGTTGCGGCCGGTGGCTCGACCGGCGAAGGGCACACGCTCGACCACGAGGAATATCGCGACTTGATGGCGGCGACCGTGGAGGCGGTGAAGGGACGCATCCCTGTCATCGCCGGCATCATCGTCGATTCCACGCGCGATGCGATCCGCCGCGGCAAGCTGGTGCGCGACATGAATGTCGCCGCTCTCCAGGTCACGCCGGTGCACTATCTGTTCAAGCCCGATGACGAGGCGATGGTGGCGCATTTCCGCGCCATGGCCGATGAGACCGGCATGCCCATCATCATCTACAACGTGGTGCCGTGGTCGTATCTGTCGCCGGCGCTGCTGACGCGGATCATGACCGAGGTGCCGCTGGTCGTCGGCGTCAAGCAGAGCGCGGGCGATCTCAAGCTGTTCGCGGATCTCATGATGATGGCGCCGGACAAGCTGATCTACAGCGCGGTCGATGCCCTGATGTATCCGTCCTATACGCTCGGCGCCCACGGCTCGATCGCTGCGATCCTGACCGCTGCACCGCATGCCTCCGTCGCGCTGTGGGACGCCGTGAAGGCAGGTGACCATCCGCGTGCACTCGAGCTGCACAAGAAGCTGCTGACGCTGTGGAACGCGATCATTGCCGACAACCTGCCTGCCTGTACGCGCTACGCGCAGACACTCCAAGGCCTGCCCAGGACCTTTCCGCGTGCGCCGATGCCGGAGGCGTCACCCGCGCAGCAGGCGGCGACCCGCAAGGCGTTGGAGGCGTTGGGAGCGCTGGGCGGGCGGCACACCGAGGCAGCCGAATAGTCCGCACGCCGAAATAACTGATCTCGAATGGCAGCGCCGATCCGCTTTTACCTGCGGATGCGGCGCTGCTACATTTTGCGCGCGACCGCGTCGGCGGCGCAGCGACAAGAAACACACCGACAAGCGGAGGGCCGAAAGTCCCATGAAGGAATTTGCTGGAAAGATCGCTGTTATCACCGGTGGCGGCACGGGCATGGGACGGGAGCTCGCGCGGCAGCTCGTGGCCGAGGGCTGCAACGTCGCGATGTGCGACGTCTCGGAAGCCGCGATGGCCGAGACCAAGCGGCTGTGCGAGGTGGAGAAGCTGCCGCAGGGCCTGCGCGTGACGACGCATGTCGCCGACGTCTCGATCGAGGATCATCTCAAGCGTTTTCGCGATGAGCTCGCCGAGCAGCAGAAGACGGACAAGATCCATCTGCTGTTCAACAATGCCGGCATCGGCGGTGGCGGCAGCCTGTTCACCAACACGCGCGAGCAGTGGGAGCGCACCTTCAACATCTGCTGGGGTGGCGTCTATCTCGGCGTCCGCACCTTTCTGCCGATGCTGGTTGCGGCGGACGAAGCCCACATCATCAACACTGCCAGCGTCAACGGCTTCTGGGCCTCGATCGGCATGGGCCAGGCCCACACCGCCTACAGCTCGGCGAAGTTCGCGGTGAAGGGTTTTACTGAAGCGCTGATCAATGATCTCCGTCTGCACGCGCCGCATGTCAAATGCTCCGTCGTGATGCCCGGCCATATCGGCACCTCGATCGTCTCCAATTCACGCAAGGTGCAGAGTGGCGACGGTTCGGAGCGGCTCAACGCCGACGAGGTTGCGCTGACCCGCAAACGCATGGTCGCGGCCGCCGTGCCAGATGCTGACAAAATGTCGGACGAGGACATCCAGGCGGTGTTCGCCGAGCGCGCCCGCAGCTTCCTCGAGGATGCACCGACGACCGCGGCGCAAGCCGCCAAGATCATCCTGGATGGCGTGAAGGCAGAGCGGTGGCGTATTCTGGTGGGAGATGACGCAAAGCGTCTGGACGAGCGTGTCCGCGCGACGCCCGAGCAGGCCTATGACCGTGCCTTCTACGAAAGCTTTACCCAGGAGGTCGGCTGGCAGCTTGGCTGACTCCGTTCGGCGGAGGCGGTCAATTACCGCGCGCGTAAGTAGGTATGATCATCGTCATCGCAAGGGCGTGCACGACATTTTACTGATGTATTTGCGGCCGCCCCTGCCTGTCCTGACGCCCTTATGACGAAACGGAATGTGACGCATGCAATGATATTCCCGCGTTCAAGCGATGGTGATCTTGAACGGGTCTCATTCGGGGCAGCGCTGCTTGGTCGGTGAACTAAAATAGTTTAGTGAATCGGGGGTAATGCCACGATAGAGCGTCGCTCCGATGATACCCGCTTGCCTCTCCGACGACTTCATCCTCTGCCCGGAGAGAGAGGATATCTCCGCCGAGTTCACCCGGCTGCTGACCGCGGCACAAGAGGGTGGCGCCACCATCGCCGAATGCCTGATGATCGCGCGGCAGCTCAAGCGCGGCGACGAGCAGTCCTGGCATCGCGAGTGGAAGAAGCTGGCGCAGGCCAACCGGCATCGTGCCGAGGCAGCCTTCGCGGAAGGCCACATGGTCACCGCGCAGCGCAATTGGCTGCGCGCGATGAACTATTACGGCGCGGCCGCGATGCCGCTCGATCCCGCCGACGAGCGCCGCTGGGTGGCGGTGCTCGCGATGCAGGAATGCGCCCGCCGTTTCCTCACGGCCCGCGGCCCTGCCGGCGAAGTCGTGACAATTCCGTGGATCGAAGGGCATTCGTTGCAGGGCTATTTCCTGCCTGCGCCCGCGACCAGCGGTCGCGCTCCGACCGTGATCTGCATCGGCGAGCCCGGGCATCGCAAGGAAGAATTCCTGGTCAAGCTTGCGCCGCATGCGCGCGAGCGCGGATTCTCGATGTTGGCGCTCGATCTGCTCGGCGACGAGCGCGACGACTACGTTGACGTGCTGCTGCAGCGTCGGGACATCGAGAGCTCGATCGCCAGCGCGATGGATTACCTGGAGCTGCGCAGCGACGTCGATTTCGATCGCGTTGCGATCGTGGCCGACGGGTGGGGCTCATCGTTCGTTGCGCGCGCCGTGTTGCAGGAGCCGCGGTTTGCCGCGGCCGTCTGCGATGGCGGTCTGTGGGACCTGCACGAGCGGTCGTTCTTTGCCAGCCGCTTTGCCATGAGCGATCTCAGCATCGTTCCGGTACCGCATGCGCCGCTGATGGCGTCAGGCGCCGAATGCCCGGTGCTGATCACGCTGGGCGAGGATGGTTGGCTCGAAGCCGACCGGGCGCAGCAGATCGTGCAGAAATCCCGGCTCGGCAGCTCCGACATCGTGCTGAAAGTGTTCACCGCAGCGGAGACCGGCGCGGCGCAGGCACATGCCGACAATCCGAGCCTTGCCAACGAATACATCTTCGACTGGCTCGAATCCCAACTCGGCGCCGCTGGCAAGCGGATCTGAGCGCGGCCTTCGAGCGGAAGGGGCGCCTCAGAAATCCAGGGAGAGTCTGACGCAGGCTTTCTCGAGCCGACCCTTCAGCGTCGCGAGCTTGGTGGTGAATTCCGTCAGTTCGTTCTCGTCGAACTCCTGGAAGACGAATTCGCGAATCGTCTTGTACTGCTCGTTGAGGCTCGCGATGTGCTTCTGGGTCTTCTCGACCAGCGACAGCCGCACCACGCGGGCGTCAGTCGGTGAAGGGCGGCGGCGTAACAGGCCCTTCTTCTCCAGCAGCTTGGACTGGGTGGTGACGAAGGACGGGTCGACGTGAAGCAGCTTGGAGACCACGTTGATGGGGACGCCATCGTCCTTGTCGAGGTCGGAAATCGCCATCAGGATCAGCCATTGCGGTCCGCTGATGCCGAGCGTCCTGGCCCAGAACTGACGCAGCTCCTCCAGGTACATGTTGATCGAGGATATCTCCCAGGTGAATCGCCTGATGATATCCAGATTGCCGGCGGAGCGGAGGCGCGCCCCTTCTTTCCTCGTCGCTGACAAAGCGTCACTCCCGCAAGCTGATTCATTCTCGTCAGTTTTCGCGGCGGACATAGTCCACGCAAGTCTGCCCTGACGCAAGTGCAGAGCAGGGTAATTGTGTCACGGAAATTACAAATATGAGCCGGTCAGCATTTTGGGCAAGCTCCGGTGTTGCGCAGCAGACACAGGGTTAGCGAAACCAGTAAGCTGATCTAATAAACTATTTTGATTAACGGAACAGCGCAGGCATATTGCTCCCTGACGGTGGGGGGTTCTCGATCGTCCCGTTGCAGGTGGTTCGCTCACGTCCCTCGCGTCTCAAGCAGGTGCGTCCGAAGCGCGAAGCGGCCGAGCGGATTTGATGAAGAGACGGGGATCTGGGGGGCCTTGCGGTCCGATCTCCGTAAAAATGAGCAACTTGGAGGTTTTAAATGAAAGTGGTGAAGAGCCTTTTGCTCGGCACTGCGGCGGGTCTGATCGCCGTCGGTGGAGCTCAGGCGGCTGATCTTCCGTTGAAGGCCAAGGCCGTCGAATACGTGAAGATCTGCTCGCTGTACGGTGCGGGTTTCTACTACATGCCGGGCACCGACACCTGCATCAAGTTCGGCGGCTACCTGCGCGCCGACATGATTCTCGGTGGCGCTGGCGACTACGGTTTCAACAACAGCACCAGCTCTGCGAATGGTGGGTCGAACAACCGTTTGACCAACTACTATTACAGCCGCGCGCGTATGGACTTCAACGTCGATACCCGCACGGCGACCGAATACGGCGTTGTCCGCACCTACGCGGATATGGTTTTCACCTATGACTCGTCCAACGTCACCGGCAGCAACCCGTCGACGAGCTCGGCGAGCTCGGCTTCGCTCGGTCTCTACCACGCGTTCATCCAGTTCGCCGGCTTTACCTTCGGTCGCACCGTCTCGATCTTCGATGCCCCGTGGCAGAGCTATCCGGCTGGTGGTCCCGATAGCATTCCGGGCGGCTCCAACCACGTCAACGGTGTGAACCAGGTTGCCTACACGGCTGACTTCGGCCAGGGCATCACCGGTTCGATCGCGTTGGAGGATGAGACGTCGGCATCGAACGGCCAGTCGAATCTCTGGAACGTGTCGTCAGGCACGGCCGCTCAGTTCGTGACGGGCGTCTATGGTGCCAACTCCTGGGGTGGAACGCGTTCACCCGATATCATTGGTGCGGTGCGTGTTGACCAGGCTTGGGGTCTGGCCCAGCTGTCGGTTGTCGGACATGACATCCATGCCGGCTACTACGGCGCGACGGAACCCAGCGGTCATCCCGGCGACAAGTGGGGCTGGGCGGTTCAGGGCTCGTTGTCGATCAAGAACATCCCGACCGGTGCGGGTGACGCGATCAACCTGCAAGCCGTCTATACCGACGGTGCGACCCGTTACAACTTCCAGAGCCTGTTCCCGCAGGCGTTCTTCATGTTCGGCGGCAGCAGCGCGGCGTATCAGAGCATCGGCTTCGCCGGTCTTGCTGACGGCGTCTTCGGGACCGGTACCGGCATCGATACCGTCAAGACCTGGGGCGTCCGCGGTGGTTACACCCACAACTGGAGCCCGAACTGGGCGAGCGCCATCTATGGTGGCTATGCTTCGGCGAGCTACGGCTCGACGGGCAAGGGCTTGATCTGCGCCAACTTCGCCACGTTCGCCGTTGCCGGTGCGACTTGTAATCCGGACTTCAACTTCGGCGTTGTCGGTGTCAACACTGTCTGGACTCCGGTCAAGAACCTGGCGTTCACGGCTGACGTGAGCTGGTCGCGTCTGGACCAGAAGTATTCTGGTTTCATCAACGCTCCGGCGATTGCCAGCGCAGCCAAACCGGCCGCTGTGTACGAGCTGAAGGACCAGAACTCGGTCACCATGATGCTGCGCGCCCAGCGCAACTTCTGATCATCGATCGCGTCGATCGATCGACGAGCCTCGGCGGGCAACCGCCGGGGCTTTTTCTTGATCAAGGTTGATTTTGAAAATCAGAAATCTCCTGCGCGGCCGACGAAGACGAGCTATGCGATTCGATCGCTACCAATTTTATTTACTTACCTGAGTTGCTCAGCTATATAGTTCTCAGCCGGTTTCGAAAGTCACGGCTCTTAGCTTCACGCTAAGCCTCCAGAAACCTCCGGTAGTGCCCTGCCGGAGGTTTTTCGTTGTGGGGAAGAAGGCTCGGTTCGGCTCAGCCGCGCATGACGCGCGCGCGGGAGTTCGGCCGGTAGGCGAGGCGGATGTGGCCGGTGCAATAAGGCTGGCCGTCGTGCGCGGCGTTGCCGCAGAAGCAGAAATCCTCCGCGCCAGGCGTCGAGATCGGCCAGCGGCAGCGGGTCTCGTCGAGCTCCATCAGTGAGCAACGGTTGGCGTCGTCGATCGACCCGGTCAAGACTGTCGCGTCTGCTTCGCCGTAGATCGTGGCGAGCATTTCAAATTGCAGGCGAGGCACCGCTTTTGGCGGGCGCGGCGCGGAAGTCCTGTCGTGCAGCCTGCGCTCGGCGACCGGGCGGCCGCGGGTGAGATTGAGGCGTGACAGCTTGCCGATCACGGCGTTGCGGCTGACGCCGATGTCGGCGGCGATCTCGCGGCAGGACAAGCCGGCCTCGAAATGTTGCTTCAGCAGTTCAATTCGTTCGTTGGTCCAGGTCGGAGAGAGAACAGGCATTTGTAACGATCCCAGGTTGCGACATTTGGCCATCGCAGCTCGAGATCCGTCCGCTTCACGCCTGTCGCGCGCTCACGTTCTGCCGTTGTCGCGAATCGACAAAAGCCCGTCCTTGATGGCGAGACGGATACCTTCCTCGATCAATGTCCGTGCGACGCCGGGAACGCTGGTGCCGTGGGTGCCCTGTCTCACCAGTTTTTCCAGGTAGGTGATGGTCGAGAGCGCCAAGGTTACGGGAATGCGGTCAGTCTCGGCTTTTTCGGTGGCCATGCCTAAACGCTAGCCTCTTACGCAGGTACATAAAAGTAACGATTAAGACTCTATTTAGGTTCAGGGGTGGAAGTCAAATCCGGGTTTTAGCGGTGGTGCAGCACGTTGGAATCGCTCAGAAAAATGGACGTGCGCGGGCGTAGCGCGCGGAATCCCGGACGGTGGCGCGGCGTCAGCAGGTCAGGACGAGCGGGCCGGGCTCAGCCGTGCACGATGGCCTTTTCGATCATGCAATGGATGCCCTTGGAGCCGTTGACGGTCTGGGTCACCCGCAGATCGGCAGCTAAGCTGCACAGCGTATAGGCGTCTTCGCGCGAGAGGTTTCGTGTCTCGCCGAGCAGCACGATCATGTCGCGCAGTGCTCGCACCGCGCATTGGTCGAGATCCGGGTCCATCGCCATGGTGATGTAGTGCGTCGGCGTCTCGGCGCGGGGATAGGTGAACTGCAAATCCTTGCGCAGCGTCAGCCGGAAGCGGCCCTGCAACGCGGTCTCGATCGCGGTGACGCAGACCTCGCCGTCGCCCTGTACGCCATGGCCGTCGCCACAGGAGAACATCGCGCCCGGGACGAACACCGGCAGATAGAGCGTCGCGCCGCTGCCAAGCTCCTTGTTGTCGAGGTTGCCACCCATGGCGCGTGGGACGAGCGAAGAGATGCGGCCCCAGCCAGGGGGCGGCGAAACGCCCATCACGCCAAAAAACGGCTTCAACGGCAGGTCGAGGCCCCAGGGCATGCGGCCGACCATTCGTTCCCGGTCCAGCGGAATGTTGAGAAGTCGCGTCTCGTGAAAATCGTCGGGCAGGGTGCCGGCCAACGGCTTGATCAAGTTCCAGCCCCAATCCTGCCGAAGCTGGATGTCGAGAATATCGATCTGGAGGACGTCGCCGGGTTCGGTCCCATCGACGGCGATCGGCCCGGTGAGGATGTGACCCGGCACCATCCGATCGGGCTTCGCATGCACCTCGGACATCTCGGGCGGAACGTGAAACCGGCCGCGGTCGGGGATCACCTCAGGCCCGCCGCTGATGGTGTCGATTGTGACCTCGTCTCCGCTCGCGACCCTGAGGACAGGCTTGAGCCTGGCTTCGAAGAAGCCCCAATGGCAGGTTTCGGCGCTCGCATGCAGGTGGTGATGGGTCATTCGCGGTGTCCAGTCGGTTTCATCTGAAAGCGCTCGAGAACTTGCATTCGCCGGGCTTGACCCGGCGATCGATCCTCTTCCAAGAAGATTTCTGAAGATCAGCGGGCGGGTCAAGCCCGCGTGCCACAGCGACGATCAATTTCAGCGAGGTTTCTCCTGTTCTTCGTTCTTTCCAAGACACTTGGCGCCGCGGTGCTGCCGCTCAATCTTCTGGTCGAGCTCGGGATCATCTCGGTCGCGCTGATGGCAACGCGCTTTGCCGGGTTCGGCCGCAAGCTGGCCGTGGCCACGCTGGTCCTGCTCGCGCTGGCGGCATTTTCGCCGCTCGGCAATCTGCTGCTCTATCCCCTGGAATCGCGCTTTCCTCCGTGGGATCCGTCGCGCGGCGCGCCCGACGGCATCATCGTGCTGGGCGGCTCCGTCGATACCGATCTGTCGGCGGCCCATCACACACCGGTGGTCCCGCATGCGGCCGATCGCTTGTTGGCGCCGGCCGAGCTTGCGCGCCGCTATCCGAATGCCCGTATCGTCTTCACGGGAGGCTCAGCCAACCTGGTCTCGACCGACGCCAGGGAGGCCGACTATTCCGTGCCAATCCTGGAAAGCGTCGGCGTCCCGAAAGAGCGCCTCGTCGTGGAGCGGGACTCGCGCAACACCTACGAGAATGCGATTTTCACCAAGCGTCTTGTGGCGCCGAAGCCGGGCCAGCGCTGGCTGCTGGTCACCTCGGCCTTTCACATGCCGCGTTCGATCGGCATTTTCCGCAAGGCCGGATTTGACGTCGAGGCCTATCCCGTCGACTGGCGAATGGGCGGGCGCGAGGATTTGCTCTCTTTCACCAATATGAGCGCGGACGGTCTCGGCCGCACCGATGTCGCCGTGCGCGAGTGGATCGGCCTTCTGGCCTATCGCCTGATGGGCAGGACCGGCGAGTTGCTTCCAGGACCTGCCAAGGACTAGACAAGCGCTTCCAAAGTTCGAATCATATGAGATCTCCGAAAGCAGCTAGAATATTCGACCGAACGGGCAGTTCGCATATGATCAGTTTCATGGAATCGTTCGTCTAGAACAGAGCGCAGAAACGCAAACGATCCGCGCCGGGAGCACGCCATGCAGCAGCAAGCCGCTGATACGATCGACCTTGCCGGCCTGGTGGCCGATCTCAACAGCCTGTTGCGGCTGAAGACGACGGTGATTGGCATGAAGCTGTTCGCGCACGCCGCCGACATGGAGGCGATCCCGAAAATCCGGCGGCCGAATGCGGTCCACACCACCGACCAGATCGTCAGCATGGCTTCAAGGCTCGGCTGGACCGTGGGCATCACCGGCGACGATCTCGTCGGCGCCCAGTGTCGCGCGGTGATTGGCCTTGCGCCGCAGGACGAGAAATGGCTTGCCGGCGAGAACTACGTCGGCGTCTGGCACGGCACAGCCGAGGATGCGCGCAAGCGCCAGGAGGCGCTGGACGTGGTTCCGTTCGGGCAGTATCAGGCGCTCGCGGTCAGCCCGCTTGCAAGCGGGCGGCTCAATCCGCCCGACATCTGCCTCGTCTATGCGACGCCCGGCCAGATGATCATCCTGATCAACGGGCTGCAATATACCGGCTACAAGAAGTTCGAGTGGGGTGTGGTCGGGGAGACCGCGTGCGCGGATTCCTGGGGGCGGGCGCTCAAATCAGGCGAGCCCAGCCTGTCCTTGCCATGCTATGCCGAACGGCGCTATGGCGGCGTGCCCGACGAGGAGATGCTGATGGCGCTGAAGCCGCATCATCTCGCCAAGGCCATCGAAGGCATGAAGGCTCTGGCCAAAAACGGCCTGCGCTATCCGATCCCGCCCTATGGAATTCAAAGCGACGTCCGCGCCGGCATGGGCGTGAGTTACGCCAAGAAGTAAAGGCCCGTCATGAGCTCTACGAAATTCGACATCGTCGTCTACGGCGCGACCGGTTTCACCGGTCAGCTCGTCGCCGAATATCTGGCGGCGCA
>NZ_CAKZHY010000127.1 GCF_936928535.1 uncultured Bradyrhizobium sp.
ACGAGCGCGCCTAAAGCGCGCGCCGATCCGGGACCCATACGCCGCAGCAATTGTCTGGCGAAGACTCGCAGTGACCTGTCTCGCCCCAGACTTCTCCCTCGGCTATGGGTCCCGGGTTCGCGCTTCGCGCGCCCCGGGACAACAACTGAGTGTGTGGCGCCCTCCTCCATCCCCACGTCACTGGGAGCGTAGCGAAGCAATCCAGACTGTCTCTGTCGAGGGACTCCGGATTGCTTCGTCGCAAGGGCTCCTCGCAATGACGGAGCCCGCGGCAATTGCGGCGGCTACACCACCACCACCCGCTTCGGCTCGACAATCTCGAACATCCGCGGAAACTCGTCCATCAGGCCCATTAGCTCGGCAAGCTTCATCGGATTGCCCGACAGCTTGACCTTGCCGGCCGCCACCGCCTCCGGAAAGCTCGTCAGCTTACCGATCACCTCGTCCAGCGTTGCGCGCGCCAGCGTGAAGCTGGCGTCGGCCTTCTCGGCCTGCACGCCTTCGGTGTAGGTCAGCGCGCAGTTCTCCAGATTGAGCACGAACGTCTCGCCGGTATCCGAAAAGCTCCAGTTGAGCACGATGCGCTTGCCTTCCGCCTTGGGGCCGTTGAGACGGATGCCAAGCACGTCCCAGAGCTGCTCCGTGCGCAGCGCGGCCAGGGTCTCGCGCGGCATCGGCGCACGCGGCGGAGTCTTCGGCATGCCTTGCCGAAGTTCCTGCGCGCCGAACAGATAGGCGTTGCGCCATGTCGAGCTCTCGGCGGCATAGCCGAGCTGCTCCAACGTGTCGGCGAGCAACGCGCGCGCCGCTTGATTGTCGGGCTCGGCGAAGACGAGATGGCCGAGCGCCTGCGCCACGAAGCGGAATTCGCCCTTTTCAAAATCCGCAGCCGCCCGCGTCAGGATCGCGTCGGCGCCGCCCATGTACTCGACGTATTTCTTGCCAGATGCCACCGGAGGCAGCGGATCGAGATTGACCGGGTTGGCGTCGTACCAGCCGAGATATTTCTGGTAGATCGCCTTCACGTTATGACGGATGTGACCATAATAGCCGCGGCCGTGCCAGGCACCTTCCAGGCTCCTCGGCAACTGGATCGTCTCGGCGATCTCGGCCGCGTTGAGACCGTGATTCATCAGGCGGATGGTCTGGTCATGCGCGAACTTGTAGAGGTCGCGCTGCTCGCGGATCATGCTGTCGATGCGTTCACGACCCCACACCGGCCAATGGTGCTGGCCGCACATCGCCTCGGCCTTGCCGCCCCACAGCTGCAGCGCTTCGCCCAGATATTTCGACCACGCCAGCGCATCGCGCACGTCAGCGCCGCGGAACGGCAGCAGATTGTGGAAATTGTGCGTGCAGTTTTCGGCGAGGTTCAGAAGCTTGTAGCGCGGCAGGAAGAAATGCATCTCCGCCGGCGCTTCGCTGTTCGGCGCCATCTGGAATTCGAATTCGACGCCGTCGATGATGCGCTTGTCGCCGGTCGCCATGATCAAATCGGTCGGCCGCAGCAGCGCGACCGCGCCGGCCGCCATGGTCTTGCCGAGGCCGCAATCGACCTGGCCGCGCACGCCCTTCGCGAGGAACGGCCCGAACTGATACTGCGCCCGGCGCAGCATCGCCGGCCCGGCGATGATGTTCTCGGAGACGGCGTGCTCCATGAACAGATCAGGCGCGATGATCGGCACGCGCCCGGTCGCCAGCGCATCCTCCTCCAGCACGCCGCGCGCGCCACCCCAGTGATCGGTGTGGGTATGGGTGAAGATCACTGCAGCGACCGGCTTGAGGCCGCGATGCCTGAAATAGAGATCGAGCGCGGCGCGTGCCCCCTCGATCGAGGTCAGAGTATCCACGACGATGACACCGCTGTCGCCCTCGATCAGCGTCATGTTGGCGATGTCGAGGCCGCGCACCTGGTAGACGCCCGGCACAACCTCGAACAGGCCGTGCTGCATGTTCAGCCGCGACTGCCGCCACAGGCTGGGATTGACCGTCGGCGGAGCCTGCTCGCTGGACAGAAAGCCATAGGGCTCCAAGCTCCAGACGGTCCGTCCTTGCAGGTTCGCGATCTTGGCGTGCTCGATCGTGCCGAGGAAGCCGCGCGCAGCGTCGTCGAAATCCCGCGTGTCGGAAAACGGCAGCGCGTTCAGCATCGCCTGATGCTGCGCAATCACGGACGGCGTTGCGTCCTTCGGCGTGTTGGCTGCTTCGGTGCTGGTCATAGGCTCCTCCCCGGCGTCTTGTCTGGGAAGGCATCTAACCGCATCTCGATTGCGGTTCCAACCGCTCCTTACGCGGCCAGCCCTTCGGATACAGTCTGGCCCGACGCCCTCGTCATCCGCATCTCCCGCGCCAGCACGTAGCCGCCGCGGCTCTCCTTGGCGCGGTAAAGTGCACGGTCGGAGCGCGACAACAATGCCTCAGCGGTTCGCCCATCATCCGGCGCAACGGCAATGCCAACGCTCACGCCGAGCTCGACGATCTGTCCATCGACGTCATAGGGTACACTGAGCGATTGCACGATGCGCATCGCCATCGCTTCCGCGTCCGTCGCTGCGCGCTGAACAAGGACGAATTCGTCGCCGCCCATGCGGATGACGAGGTCATCGGCCGCGGCGAGCAGCTTGAGCCGCCCGGCAACCTGCTTGAGCAGCGCATCGCCAACGGGGTGGCCGAACCGGTCGTTCGCTTCCTTGAAGCGGTCGAGATCGAGCGTATGGACGGCAACCATCCCGGCCGCAAGCATGGCGGGCAAGTCCGTCGCCAGCACCGAACGGTTGGCCACGCCGGTCATCGGATCGATGCGCGAGAGCTGCTCGAACTGCCGCTTGAGCGTGATCTGGTTGATCGAGGCGTTGAAGCTCAGCCGCACCATCTCGAAGCTCGCGACCACATACATCAGGATGAGGAGCCCGAGCCCGACATGGCGCAGATCCGGCTGCATGAAGGTCACGATCGCGGCGGGCGCTGCGATCGCCACGAGATCGAGCAGCGCGGCGACCGGACGCAGCGCCAGGCGCGCCACCACGCCGGCGCCGAAGCCGAAGCCGATGCCGATCGCCATCACCGAGCACAGCGCATCGCCCAGCACGATGCTGCGCGCGGCAAACATGCCGAGCACGAAGGCCGTTGCGACGGTGCCGGCCACATAGATCCGCTCCCAGCGCACGGCCTCGGACCGGTCGAGCCGTGGCGATCGCGCAAGGCGGCGACGGAAGGACACGATTTCGAACAGACGGACAATGGCCACCACGACGCCCGCGACCGTGAGGGCCGCCGCGATCATGTCGCCGGTCTCGTAGGTCGTGATGGCGCCGACCATCGCAAGGCAAGCGGCCGCAAGAATGTTCGGCATCGTCGTGCCGTGAAGGCCCGTGATGACTTCCAGGTAGACGGCATCCGAAATCGACGCCCGTCCGGATTCCATTCTGTTGAACAACATGCCCGCACCCATCTCGCTGGCATGGTCTTACCGCAGATCCGTAAAAATGCCTGCGCTGCACCACGACGGCATTTGAACGCGCGGCTTTACCGCGCGTTAGCCATGTCCGGCCTGCGAGCCGGCTAGTGCATCCCCAGCATCCTTGGCAGCCAGAGCGTCAGGTCGGGCCAATAGGTCACGATGACGAGGAAGCCGAGCATGGTCAGCAGCCACGGCATCACCGCGCCCGCGAGGTCGGTGATGCGCATTCGGGCTATCATCGATGCGACGTAGAGGTTCAGGCCGACAGGCGGATGGCAGAGGCCGACCTCCATGTTGACGTCCATGACGATGCCGAAATGGACGAGGTCGATGCCAAGCTTCTTGGCCGCCGGCGCCAGGATCGGCGCCATGATCAGAATGATCGAGTTCGGCTCCATGAAGTTGCCGGCGAGCAGCAGCAGCACGTTGACGACCAGCAGGAAGCCGACCCAGCCGAGGTTCTGCGCCGTGATCCAGTCGGCAAGCGTCGCCGGCAAGTTCTCGTTGGAGAGCACGAAGGAGAACAGCACCGCGTTGGTGACGATGTAGAGCAGCATCGCGCTGGTGTTGGCGGCGCGCAGCAGCACGCGCGGCACGTCCGACATCTTGATCGCCTTGTAGACGAACACCGCGATGATGAAGGAATAGACCGCAGCCATCGCCGCCGCCTCGGTGGCGGTGAAAAGGCCGCTATAGATGCCGCCGATGATGATGACGACCAGCATCAGACCCCAGACGCTCTCGCGGAAGGCGTGGACGGTCTCGCCCCAGGTCGCCTTCGGCAGCCGCGGATAATCGCGGCTGCGCGCCAGCCACCAGGTGACGATGCAGAGCATCGTCGTCAGCAGGATGCCGGGCAAGAGACCCGCGACGAACAGCGCGCCGATCGAGGTGTTGGTCGAGACCGCGTAGACGATCTTCGGGATCGACGGCAGCATCAGGATGCCGAGCGAACCCGCAACCGTGATAATGCCGGCGCCGAAGCGCATGGGGTAGCCGTGACGGACCATCTCGGGCAGCACGATGGCGCCGATCGCGGCGACGGTCGCGACGCTCGAGCCGCACACCAGCGCGAACATCGCGCAGGCGACGATGCCGGCAAGGCCGAGGCCGCCGTGCCAGTGACCGATCAGCGAGGTCGCGAAGTTGATCATGCGGCGCGCGACGCCGCCATGGGTGAGGAAGTTGCCGGCGAGGATGAAGAACGGGATCGCCATGATCTCGAAGCCCTCTATGCCGGTGAAGAGCTTCATCGAGACGGCTTCGATCGGCACCGCGGTCAGCGTGAAGAGGAACGTCATCACGGTGAGGCCGAGCGCGATCGAGACCGGGATGCCTGTCAGCATCAGCGCGATCAGCAGCGCGAACACGGTGACGGCCCGCAGCCAATGCGGCAGCACGATGAAACCGGTCTTCTCGCCGAGGCAGAGTGCGAAGATCAGGATCGGCGCCATGATCAGGATGACGCCGAGCGGCGAGACCTTTCGCGACGCGGCCCTGGTGGCGGCGCCGGCAGGCTGCGGATGCAGCGCCGGCGAGGCGTCGGCCTCGACGCCCTCGACATGGGTCTCGTCATGATGCGGCAGCTCGCCGGTCCAGAAATAGAACCAGGAGACCTGCAGGAAGCGGAAGCACATCAGGCCGGAGCCGAGCGGGATCGCGAGATACACGAACCACATCGGCGCTTCCAGGTCGTTGGACTGCTGCCCGGTCTTGAACATCTCGCCGACAAAGGACGCGCCGAAGGTGGCGATCATGCCGGTGAACAGCGCGCCGCACAGCAGCGAGAACAGGATGACGTGCTTGCGCGAATGTTCCGGCAGGCGGTTGACGAGCAGGTCGACGCCGACATGGATGCCCGTGCGCACGCCATAGGCCGCGCCGAACTTCGCCATCCAGATGAACATGTAGATGCAGAGCTCCTGCGCCCAGGACAGGTCCAGCTCGGACAGGAAGGTGAACACCGCCATCGACGCGGATGCCAGCCAGGTCATCCCGTGCGCGGCAGCCCATCGCGACAGGTTGATCGATTCGCCCGCACCGTAACGGTGCACGACGGCGATGAAGATCAGTCCGGTTGCAGCGGCAATGAGCGTCGCGATCAACCATTCTTCGAGATGATTGAGCAACTGGTTGAGCGCGCGCAGCAAATCAAAGCCCCCCTGTCGATACGAAACGGTCGGGAGTGCCCTCACTCCCGACCGTTGGTATTATTCTCCTGGAAAACGCGTCAGTTCATCTTGACGTCGAGTTCCTTGGCGACGAGATCGAGGACCTCCTGCCCGACCCGGCCCTTGGCCCAAGTATAGGTCGGCCGCATCGCCTCCTGCCATGCCTTGCGGTCGGCGTCGCTGAGATAATGCAGCGTGGTCTTGCCCGACTTCTTGATCTCGGCCAGCGCGTCCTCGTTCTCCTGATGCGCGATCTGGTTGGTGTAGTCGGTCGCCTCCGCCATCGCCTTCTCGAGCTGGGCGCGGATATCGGGGGGCAGGCCGGACCAGAATTTCGAGTTGACGATCACGGCGTATTGCAGATGCGCGTGATAGGACACGGTGATGTCCTTTTGCACCTCGTAGAACTTCTGCGTCAGATAGTTCGAAGCCGTGTTCTCGCAGCCGTCGACGACCCCGGTCTGGAGCGCCTGGTACACTTCCGAAAACGCCATGATCTGCGGGATCGAACCCATCAGGCGGAAATACTGGTCGGCGATCTTGGATCCGGAGATGCGGAACTTCAGTCCCTTGAAATCCTCCGGCTTCATCAGCGGACGATTCGACGACACCATGTGGAAACCGTTGTCCCAGTAAGCGAGGCCGGTGATGCCTTTCGTTTCAAGTTTCTGGAACAGCCATTTGCCGACCGTGCCCTTCATCGCGGCGGAATAGGTCGCGTCGTCCTTGAACAGCCAGGGCAGGTCCAGCGCCTCGAATTCCTTGATGCCGAGCGGGGCGAATTTCGCGGTCGAGGGCGCCAGCATCTGCACGGAGCCGAGCTGGAGCGCCTCGATCTCCTCCTTGTCCTTGTAGAGCGAGGAGTTCGGATAGACTTCGATCTTGACCTTGCCGTCGGTGTACTTCTCGGCAAGCTCCTTGAACTTCAGCGCGCCCTTGCCCTTCGGCGTATCGTTGGCGACGACGTGGCTGAACTTGATGATGATCGGGCTCTGAGCCTGAGCAATGGCCGGAGCCAAAGCAAGCGCGGCCGCGGCGACCGCAAAGAGCAGTTTGCGCATGAAAAACCTCCCCAACAACCTCGGAAACCGGGATTCTTTTTTGTTTTGCGGTTTCAGTAGTGGCAGCAATCCGCACCCCGAACAACTAGACCTAAGCCCAATTTGCCGCAGCGAACCAATGCCGCAGGCAAGCTATCTTGCTCGCGGTCGCATGCGCAACCCGGCGCCCGCTCCGGTCACCGGGAGCGAGCGCTTATGTCGCATCGCAGAAGGGGGCGTTAACCCTTGCGTTGGGCGACCATGAACAGCCGCCGGAACGGGAATAACGTCTGCCCCGCCGCATTCTTCGGGTAGGCCTTGGCGACACGCATCCCATAGGCCGCCTCGAACGCGGCCTTCTCGTCGCCCTGGAGCACGTCGAGATAGCGCGTCAGCCAGGTGCCCTTGGTCCATTCCTTCACGGGATTTTCGCCCTCGAGAACCTGGAGATATTCGGTCTCCCAGATGTCGATGTTCTGCGCGAGCGGGGCAAGAAGGTCGTGATAGAAGGCCGGCCCTTCGACCGGCGGCGGCGTAACGAGGTGCTCGACCTTGGACCGCCACGGCCCGTTCAGGGCGGTCTCGCCGATCAGCACATGCGATGGCGCCAGAAAGTTGCGCGGCATCTGCACTGCAAGTATTCCGCCCGGCGCGACCTTCTCCATCACTGAGGGAAAGAGTGCCGCATGATTGGGCAGCCAGTGCAGTGCGGCATTGGAATAGACGACGTCATATTGCTTCGCAGGATGCCAGTTGCCGAGGTCTTCATGGGACCACTCCACGTCAGGCGCGGCCTTGCGCCCGGCGGCAACCATTTCGGCCGAGCCCTCGACGCCTGTCACCGCGGCCGATGGCCAGCGCTCCTTGATCAGCTTTGTCACGTTGCCGGCGCCGGCGCCGAGATCGGCGACCGTGCGCGGGCCGACATCGGGAATCCGCATCAGCAGGTCGACCGCAGGCCGGAGCCGGTGACCGGAGAATTTCAGATATTGCTGCGGATCCCATACCATTGGTCGAGCCTTTTCTTTTTGGTGTTTCCTTCGCGTGGCCTCTTGGTTACCACTCCTCGTCCCGGTCGGGCAAATCGCCGCACCCGGCACAGGGCAGCAAAACGAAAGCCAAACGAAAACCAAAGCGCGAAAAGCGAACAAGAGAGCGTGTGACCATGGACCTCGGGCTGAAATCGAAAACCGCTGTCGTCACCGGAGCCAGCATCGGCATCGGCCGCGCCATCGCCAAGGGTCTCGCCGCCGAAGGCGTGCGTGTGGTGGGCGTGGCGCGACGGACCGACTTGCTCGCCGAGCTGGTGAAGGAGGTCGGCGGCGGCCTGATCACGCCGTTCGAGCAGGACGTGATGGCCAAGGACGCGGCCGAGAGGATCGCCGCCTTCGCGCTGAAGGAGCTCGGCCATGTCGATATTCTCATCAACAATGCCGGGGGTAGCCGGCCGCTGCCGGTCGACGCGCCCGACAGCAAATGGGACGAGGCGATCGCGCTGAACTTCACCAGCTACCGCCGCATCGCGCATGCGCTGTTGCCACAGATGATCGCGCGCAAATGGGGCCGCATCGTCAACATCACCGGCAAGTCCGAGCCGGAAGGGCTCAATGCGGCATTCGCGGCGAAAGCCGCCGTACACGCCTGGGCCAAGGGCCTGTCACGCGAGATCGGCGAGCACGGCATCACCATCAACTGCATCCCGCCTGGCCGCATCATGAGCGAGCAGATCCGCCGCAATTACGCGCCCGAGTATCGCGAGCGCTTTGCCGAGGAAGAAATTCCGGTCGGCTATTGGGGCGAGCCGGAAGACCTCGCCGCGCTCGCGGTTTTCCTGGCCTCGCCGGTGGCGCGCTACATCACCGGCACGGTGATCCCGGTGGATGGCGGGCTGCGACGGTATCAATTCTAAAGCGCGGGCTGAACAGGCTACGTTGACCTAATCCTCGCGGCTCGATGCGCCCAGTGCATCGCGCCGCCAGGCCCCCGGACTGGTGCCTGTCAGCGCGGAAAAAACCCGCGTGAAGTGGCTCTGGTTGGCAAAGCCGGCCGACATCGCAATCTCCGACAGCGGCAGGCCGCACACGCTCATCAAGCGCTTGGCGGTACTCACGCGATGATGGAGAAGCCAACGATGTGGCGGCAAGCCGGTCGAGGCGCGAAACGCGCGCGAGAAATGACTGACCGAAATGCCGAGCTCGGCCGCGATGGCCTTTAACGGCAGTTTGCCGGCGAGATCCGCCTCGAGCTTGTCACAGGCGCGCGCCAGCTGCCATGGCGCAAGCGCACCGCGGCTCGTCTCGGCTTTGTGCCGAAAGCCTCCATAGGTCTGCGCGACGTGGGCGGTGAGCGCCAGCATCATGTGATCGATGAAGAGCTGGTTGGCCTCATCAGGCCGGCGCAGCCCCTCGCGCAAGGACGCGCCGATATGGCGGACGACCTCGTCGTCATGCCCGACAGGGCTGCAATCGAGCGCACCGATGCGCCGCGCCCCCGACTGGTCGATGAGACCATCGAGCGCCGAACGCGGCACGTAGAAATGCAGGGAGTGAAGCGGCTTGTCGATCACGTAACGCGGATCGGCCTTGAGGTCGTACAAATAGGTCGTGCCGGCATGGACGTCGGTCTTCTTGAGGTGACGCCCCTGCTCCCAGATCTCGCACTCCGGATAGTCGCGCAGCTTCAGGCTGACGAGATAGGCATCTTCCGCCGCGAACGAACCGGAAAGACCCGGCACCGGATTGTCGTTGCGGGTTTCCGTGACGGCGATCTCGGTGCTGCGCAGCGATCTGGTCATCAGCATCGGCGGCACCTGCTCGAGACGCAGGAATTCTCCGAGCCGTTCACCGTAAGCGCCTTTGGTCATCATATGTCTCTTCTGTGAAGGTTCGAGCGCAGGCCACAGCAACCTGCCATTTCGAGGGCCGTGTATCGGGTATTCCCCCATCGCTGTCCACGACCGACGGGGTCGCACCGGACCGCGCCCGCCCGCGCGCGACTGACCGCTCCGCGTCAGAATTTTCCAATCATTTCAGGACGTTCCGGGTAGCCTCGACGATCTGAGGGTGGCGGCGGGCTGCAACGGGGCGATCACGACTTTTCACAAACGCACGCAAGGTGCTCGCATGCGGCGTCCGCGGAGCAGAATCGGACAACGCGGGGCAGCATCGGGAAAGACGCGGATTTTCGCGCCGCCTAAAAGGCGCCCATCAGCTGCACCGGAGGTCCGGGGATGACCTTCGACCTCGGTCTATCGGTCGAGCAAACATCGCCCGGAGAAAGGAAACCAACATGAATCTGCACAATGCTTCCCTGGCGTCGAAACCCGAAGAGCTGGTCCCCTCGCGTTACGCGGTGCGTATCGGCGAGATCGACGTGCTGGTGGTCAGCGACGGCGTGCTGCCGCTGCCGACGACCATGCTGGCGCACAACGCCGATCCTGCCGTCCGGGGCAACTGGCTGAAGGACATGTTCCTGCCTCAAGACGCATTCGACTGGGCGCTCAATGCGGTGGTCGTGCGAAGCGGCGACAAGACCATCCTGATCGACGCTGGCCTCGGGTCCGATCCCAATCTGCACTTGCCGCGGGCCGGTCAGTTGATCAAGCGATTGGAAGCCGCCGGCATCGACCTTGCGTCCGTGACCGACCTGGTGCTGACCCACATGCACATGGACCATGTCGGCGGGCTGCTCGTCGACGGCGTGAAGGAGCGGCTGCGCAAGGACCTGCGCATTCATGTGGCGGCCGCCGAGGTCAAGTTCTGGGAGTCGCCCGATTTCACCCACACCAACATGCCACAGGGCTTCCCGGATGCGCTTCGCGCCGCCGCCAGGCAGTTCGTGAAAATGTATGGCAGTCAGATACGCCAGTTCGACGAGCAGCATGAGGTGGCCCCCGGCGTCGTTGTCCGCCGCACCGGCGGCCACACGCCCGGACACAGCGTGGTCCGCGTGGCGTCCGGCGGCGAGGCGCTGACATTCGCCGGCGACGCCGTGTTCGCCGTCGGATTCGACCAGCCTGAATGGCACAACGGCTTCGAGCACGACCCGGAAGAAGCCGCGCGCGTTCGCATCCGCCTCCTGCGCGAGCTCGCCAAGAGTGGCGAACTGCTGGTGGCCACGCATATGCCATTCCCGTCGGTCGGGCACGTCGCAGCCGCCGGCGATGCCTTCCGCTGGGTACCGGTGTTCTGGGACTACTGAGCCTGACGGAACTGGGGCGCGAGCTCATGAATGAATGAGTTCGCGCCCCAATCCCGCTTGATCCGCAATCGCCATGGATTTCGCAAGCAAGGAAACCGGCGGCAAAGCAAAGCCGCGTTCTACACGATCACAAAGTTCGATGCGTGCAATTGGCTGATCGCGGCGTCGACGAAATCGATCGACCCCGCGTGAGGCGCACTGCCCAGGGCAAGCAGGGTCCCGCCATGCCCATCGCTCCTGAGCGCGCTCATGATATCGGCGACGGCGTGGTAATTGCCGACGCCATTTGCAAGTTGGACGACGCCGAGCGCGTCATTGCCGAATCCGGAAATCATATCGAATTGGTTGCCGGAATTGACGGAGACGGTCAGGCCCGTGCTGTGATCAATGATGTCGACATGGGCCGGACCATTGATGACCGCCTGGTTGCCGAACCCGACGAAGTTGAACTGATCCGATCCACCATTGGCCGTAACGACGTCCTGTCCGATCTGGTTTGTCACGTCTGCCGTGGAGCCGTTGAGCACCACGTGATTGGCGACTCCGCCAAGTATGATCGTATCGTGGCCCGCGCCGGCGACGACGGTGTCTAATCCATTGCCTGCCGCGATCGTGTTTGTTCCGGAACCGACGGTGATCTGGTTGACCATCCCGTCGAGCTTCACGGTGTTGTTGCCATCGCCGAGAGTGACGCTGTTGGCGCCACCTCCACCCGTGACAACGTCATTGCCGTTTCCAAGCACGACCTTGTTGCCAAATCCTGAGAGCGTCACCTGGTGGTTGCCATTGCCCGCCATCGTCGTGCTCGCGCCGTCACCCGGATGGACGACATCTTTGCCGTTGCCGAGCGTGATGATGTTTCCGTATCCGCCGGCGTCGATGGTATTGTTGCCGTTGCCGAGCGTTATCGTCGTGGCGCCCGTCGAGCCCGTTACCGCAGTATTGCCGTCACCACCGGTAACGCGGTTGTCGAACCCCTCCAGATGGATGGTGCTGTCGCCGCTCGGCACATCAACCGTGCCGTACAGTCCGGCGTAGATCGCATCATTCCCACCGTTGCCGTGGATGATGTTGAACATGCCATAGGCGTGGATGATGTCGTCGCCCGTCGTACCCTTAATGATCGCGTGACCGGATGCCGGACCATTGATCGTCGTAGGACCGGCCGCGGCTGTCAGCAAGATGCCACCGGTGCTGTCTTGCGTGATGCCGAAATGCGTGATCGACGTATCCGCCAGTGTGAACGTCTCGCTCGCTGTGCCGTTGCTCACCGTGAGCGTCGAGCCGGATACAGTCGCCGTTGCACCATCTGTGTAGGAGAGCCCGGAAAGGTCGATCTCGTCGCCGAGCGCAATGCCCTTGATCTGGCTTGCAAAGGTCGACGAGCCGGCAACCAGCTCCTCCTCAATCTTGAGCGTGCCCAGGCCGGAGAAAATGATCGCGTCGTCGGCGATTGCGCCCGCCCTGAGATCGAGCATGCCGCCGGCGATCGTGGTCGCGCCGACAATGCCACCCGCTTCGACGAATTCCGTGGCGCCATGATAAATCGTCGAAGCGTTCGCGGTCCCCTGATCGAGCACGTCAAGCGTGCCGCCGTTCAGGGTCGTGGCGGTGACGATGCCGCCGTCCGAGACGGAGATGCTGCCTGAATTGAGGATGGTTCCGCTCGCCTCGCTGGCGTCGACCGCCGGTGCATTCGGATCATTGGTCACGGGATCCGGTATCGACCCCGAGACCGTCATCACGCCACCATCGATGGTGGCATTCTTGGCGATCCCCGCGCCGGAGAGGTGCAATTCGCCGCCGTTGCCGACATCAGCCGAATCGAACTCACTTCTGATGACGGTAGCGAATTGGCCCCCTGGAGAATAATAGACGGTCTCTCCCGACGCATTGATGATCCCGCCCGATCCGACGATGGTGTCGCTGGCAATGCCTCCGTTGGTGAGCGTTTGGACGCCGCCAGCGTTGACGGTGGTTGCCGTGACGATGCCGGTATCGACAACCTGTTCGCCGCCATTGTTGACGGTGGTGTGATCGGCCCGTCCCGGTCCGGGCTCATCGTGAATGTAAAGACCCGCGATATGCTGAATGCCGCCCTTGTTGATCGTTGTGTAGCTCGCGGTGGCGAGAAGCTCGACATCCTGTTCGCCGCCATTGATGACAGTGTTGGTCGCGGAGCCTCCCTCGCCGAAGTTACCGACGATTTGCTTGCCACCCGCCGATATCGTCGTGTTCGTGGCAGTGCCGAGCACCTTGAAGGTTATGCCATCAGATACGGTGAAGTCGCTTTCTGCATAGCCATACTCGACGACGAACGTCGCGCCGCTCTGGAACGTCGTGTCGGAGAACGTTGCGCCGGCTTCGAGAATCAGCGTTCCGCCGGCCGAGACAATGCCGCCATTGAGGACACCTCCGTCGAGAACGTCGAGCGTGACGCCGTTCGCAACAACGAAACCAGTTTCGCTCGTGCCGTCTCCGATCTCCAGGGTGCTGCCGACGTTGAACACCGTGCCCGAAAACTCTGCATTGCCAAGCACGACAAGAGCGCCACCTTGATTGACGATTGTGTCGGTCGCAGTCGCGCCGGCGGATAGCTGCATCGTTCCCAAATCGAGCGTCGTGCCGGTCACTGTGCCACCGGCGTCCACGTTCAGACTGCCGAAGATTTGGACGATGGTTCCCGATGCCAACGCGCCGTCCGACACCGTCAAGGTTCCACCATTTTCAACGATAGTGCCGGTGGCCATGCTGGCGTCGACGGAAGGCTGACCGGGAACGTTGGCGAACGGATCCGGTATCGATCCCGACACCGTCATGACGCCGCCTTTGACCACGGCATTCACCGCAGTCCCGCCGCCGGTGACGTCGAATTCGCCCTGGTAGTTGATGGTCGCAGCGGTCGCTACGCTTTGGATCACCGGCGGCGGATACACGGGTGCCGTTTCCACGGTTTCACCCGAAACTTTGAGAACGCCACCGGATTCGACAACGGTTCCGTTGGCGCTGCCACCATTGGTCACGTTCTGGGTGCCGCCGGAATTGACCCTCGTCGCTGTTGCGATGCCGGTGTCGACGTCCTGCTCGCCGCCATCGATGGCGGTATGATCAGCCTTGCCGGGGGATGGTCCCTCATGGACATAGGAGCCGGTGACGCGCTGGACGCCCTGGAAGATGGTCGTATAGCTGGCGAGGCCATTGGAAACGACGTCCTGCTCGCCGCCAAAGATATTGGTGTTGGTTGCCGTACTCGTCGTGGAGGATCCGCCGACTGTCTGCGAACCGCCCGTCAAGATCCACGTGCGATCGACGGAAACGCCGCCACTGACGTCCATCGTGTCACCATCGTGGAGCGTCACTCCACTGGCGGGAGGAATAACCGTCATATGAATGCTCCGCGTTTGGTTCCCAGAAAATCAAACCAGCAAAGCAAAAATCATGCGACGGCTATTCAACCTAAAACTGCTGGAGTTCAGAATGCCTGTCAAGCAATCGTTGTCTCTCACCGAAATTTTGAACGGATGCTCGAACGGTTTCAGCTGACGACAATCGTGATGCGAATGCGGCGGCATTTGCTCGATGAACTTATCAAGAGCGTGACGAAGATTGCGTCGGTCGTGCGCTCAAGATCTGCGGGAACATTTGCGCGGCCATCGCGAGCGGTGGATGAATTGGTTGCGGCTAGGGGACGCGCCCGACGACCAGGCGCGTCCCAAGTTACACATCCGGGCTGTCTAGGCCGCTTCCCTTTGAGCGGGAACCAAATCGAAGCCGACTGTTGGAAAGTGAAGATTCACTTTGCCGACCGAAGGGTCTTCGTGCCGGATCACGATCTCATCGGCTGTCCAGGCAAGCAGACTTCCATGGACGGGATTGCCGTAATCGTCGGGAGTCACGCTGACCCAGTCGCCGCGTCGAATGCCGGCATTCTGTGCCGCCGACGATATGCGGTCGGGCTCGCTCGGTGAAGTCACCCGGGCAACCTCGATCGCCTCATCAGGTGTCATGTCCGTGTGTTTGCCGTGCCCAAGGGCCGCAACTCGCGCGTACCAGGCGTCAACCACTCCCTCAAAGGCGATGAGGTCGACGATCTCCGGCCCGCCATTCTGTCGTGCAAACCAGATCGGGTGATAGGCCGACAGATCGGCCGCGGAAGGGTTCTGTCCCAGGACGAAGCTGCGGCCGTCAGAGAGAACTTCGGTGAGCCATGTGAGATGCGCCTTGAGCCGTTGCAGGTAGATCGCGCGCCTCGGAAGCAAGACCTGCGGGTCCAGGTTGACGCGAAAGAGAGGACGGCGCTCTTCGACCAGTTCCTGGGGGATTTTTCCGTCCATGTTGCCAATGGCCAGACAGACAGCATTCATGAAGGAGCCCTTCTCGATCCACCATCCGAACGCCTTGGCGAGTCCTTCCTGTCCGGCAGGATAGAGCGCGCCCGCGCCTCCCAACGTGTCGATCACGCGGAGAATGAGAAGCGTATCGCAATAGAACTCTGCCCCGATCTGGAGGATCGGCGTGCGCCGGTAGCCGCCTGTCATCGGGGTGAGTTTGGGACGCGGCGTCCAGACCGGGATCTCGACCGAGCGCCAGCTCTGGCCCTTCAAGCCGAGCGCCAGCCGAATCTTCTCGGAGTAAGGCGACAGCTGGTAGTGATGCAGAATGATCTCCGACATGCGTTCTCTCCTGGATTTCACCTGATTGGATTATTTCTGGGGTGCGGGTAGCTCGACGCCGAGAAACTCGAACGCAGAGTCGCCATTGGTCCAACCGTGCAACGTGTTGGGCTGGAAGACGATCACATCATCCGGCTTGTAAGTGACCTCCCCGATCTGCGCGCCGCCCTTGTCGTTCAGGGACAGCTTCCCGCTGCCGCTGATGACGTAGAGAATGTAAGGCAGAGGACCTTCGTGAACGGCGATCGAGCCTTTGGCGTCGACGTGTCCGCGCATCACATGGGTATTTGCACCCGGCAGCTCGTAGAGCTTCGCATAGTTGAAACCCTGGTTGGGCTTGCCGTCGGGCATGACCGGCACAGCGGCGAGTGCGGCGACGTCCTTCTTGGCGGCGATCACCTTGTTTCCCTGACCATTCTCGATGACATAAATTTCACCGGCGCGTGCTGGAGCGGTGACGACGACCGCAATCAGCGACGCCGCGGCATAAACGAGACCACGCATCTCTTCCTCCCGATTCATCTGCTCTGGTTTCAAATCAAAGGTCGAACACACTGCTCCGGGCCGCTGCCAGACAGCGACCCGTCGGCTGCGTGCAGCGGCTCACGGCTCAACCGCCGGTGCGCGCGTCCAGGAACAGTTGTGTGAACGGCTTTGCCAGAACTGGCTCGAGCTTCGGCACGATGGCCTTGATGTCGGGGGTGACCATATGCGCATCGAGCGCCGCCTTGTCCTTCCAGCGCTCGAAGGTCAGGAAGCGGCCTGGCTCCCCGATGACTTCCATCAGCGTATAGACCAGACATCCGGGCTCTTTCGCCGACGCTACGGCGAAAGGAACAAGAAGCGCGCGGAGGTCATCCGCCTTGTCCTTCTTGGATACAATTTCCGCGATCACGAAGTAGCCGCTCTGCCCCGCGGCCACCGCCGATGACGCGGAGAAAACTGCAGCTGCCATACCGCCGATGGCGGTGGCTCCCACGAATGCACGGCGGTCCATGTCCGACATGGCAATTCCTCCCCTCTGTTTTGTTTTCATTTGCAAGGCCGGCAGCCGGACGCTCCGCGGCCAGCTCCCCTCGTTTAAACGAGGTGCAAATAGTTTGCACACAAAATACTATGAGTCAAATTAACGAGGTACGATACAATGTAACAACAGAAAATTGCGATCGAACAGCTTGGCTGGCGCAGCGGCTAACGCTAGGATTTGGCTGAAGGAATGATCTGTTCTGCAGGCGGCCAGGCGAGAATGAAGACACGAACAACAAACACGCGACGGGACACCAGGAATCAAGACGGTCAGCACTCCATCGCGCCGGTCGAGATGCCCGGGCTCGATAATCACCTTTGCTTTGCGCTCTATTCCGCAAGCAATCACATGACGCGCCTGTTCGTACCGTTCCTCAAGAAGCTCGGCGTGACCTATCCGCAATATCTGGTTCTGGTCGTGCTCTGGGAACGCGGCGCGCGGGGAGTCGGGGACCTGGCATCGGCGCTCCAGATGGATCTCGGCTCACTCTCTCCGATGCTGAAGCGCCTCGAGGCCAAGGGACTAGTGACGCGGCGACGGCAGCCAGACGATGAACGGCGGGTCCTTGTCGGCCTTACGCCGAAGGGAGTGTCGCTTCGCCAGAGAACCGAACAAATGCTCGGCGAGTTCTATTGCTTCCTGAATATGCCTTTGGACGAGCTTTTCGACCTCAAGGATCGCCTGCGTCACTTCGTCCGCTCGGCGGGGCCCAAGGAGGAGAGAACGACGGCTGTCAAGGTGTCAGTGCCGGTCTAGCCTTCGTCAGGATGCAGCAGGCGCGGCGAACTCAAAGAGGGAAATGCGAGAGCCGGTGCAGCGGTCCGCCCAACGCCGCATGATGGTATATTGCCGGTGTTTTGCCCGACGCGTCAACTTGACCGGAGTGTCGGAGGTCGCGGCGGAGCTAACCGAAAAACTCCTTGTCCATCAGGGAGGCTCCTACTGTGCATGGGGTTGTTTTCGCGCCGATTGTTCAGCAACGCTGAACAAGTTCACATCGCCTGCAATATCTCCGCGATCGCAGCGCCCGCGGCGATCGTGCCGAGCCTGCCGCCGACATCACGTGTCGCCCTGCCCTCGCGAAGCGCCTTGGCCACCGCCGCCTCGATCGCGCGCGCCGCTTCCTCGTAGCGGACCGTGCCGCTCCGCTCGCCATGCCAGGCCAGCAGCAGCGCGGTCGAGAGGATCAGCGAGACCGGGTTGGCAATGTCCTGCCCGGCGATGTCAGGTGCCGAGCCATGCGCGGCCTGCGCCATGGCATAGCGGTCGCCGACATTGAGCGAGCCGCCGAGGCCGAGACTGCCGGAGAGCTCGGCGGTGAGATCGGACAGGATGTCGCCGAACATGTTGGTGGCGACGATCACGTCGAAGCGATCGGGGCTCCGCACCACATGCGCCATCATGGCGTCGACCAGGATGTCGTCGATGTCGAGGCCGGGATAGTCCTTCGCCGCCGCGCGGCAGATCTCGAGGAACATGCCGTCGCCGATCTTGAGCACGTTGGCCTTGTGCACGATGGTGAGATGCTTTCGTCGTTTCATCGCCAGCCGGCAGGCCGCGTGCGCGATGCGCTCGCAGCACAGGCGCGTGATCCGGCGCAGCGAGATCACGACGTCAGGCGTGACCAGCATCTCGCCATTGCCCTGCTCCATGTTGCGGTCGGCATAAAATCCTTCCGTGTTCTCGCGCACCACGACGAGGTCGAAATCACCGACGCGGCCCGGCCTACCCGCATAGGTGCGCGCGGGCCTGATGTTGGCGTAGAGGTCGAGGTTCTTGCGGAAGTGCCTGGACGGGTTGATCTCGCCATGCGCCTCGTCCTTGAAGTCGAAGGTCGCGGTCGGCCCCAGGATCAGGCCGTCGGCGCCGCGGACGATGTCGAGCAATTCAGGACGCACCGTGGTGCCTGACAGCTTCAGGCTCGCATGCCCAACCGCGTGCTCCTCCAGCCGCAAATTGAGCTGGAAGCGCTCCGAGGCCGCGCGCAGCACGCCCGATGTCGCGGCCGTGATCTCGGGTCCGATGCCATCTCCCGGCAGAACGACGATGTGCATGGTGATCCCCTCTTTTTCGAGAACGGCGACTGACCTTCGCGCATACAATGCATGCAACCATATGCCTGTGGAAGCCGCCACAAGCGTAGTACATGGCGGAGATCATCGAAGCCAGACCGCCGGAGCAAAGCGCTGAGGCAATGACATCAACGTTACCTGCCGCTGCGCGCGAGCCCGATCATTCCAAAAAAGCCGATGGCCTGCCGCCCGAGCGGCGACGCTGGGCGATTGCCGCGATCTTCACCGCGCTGGCAATGGCTTCGCTCGACACCGCGATTGCCAACATCGCGCTGCCCGCGATTGCCGCCGATCTGCATGTCAGCCCGGAGCAATCGGTCTGGGTGGTCAATGTCTACCAGATCGCGCTGGTGGCGACCCTGCTGCCGCTCGGGGCGCTCGGCGAGATCGTCGGACACCAGCGCATCTATCTCGGCGGGCTGATCCTGTTCACCATCGCCTCCCTGCTCTGCGCGGTCGCGTGGTCGCTGGACAGCCTGCTCGTCGCACGCACGCTGCAAGGCTTGGGGGCCAGCGGCATCATGAGCGTCAACACCGCGCTGGTGCGCTTCGTCTATCCCGGGCGGATGCAGGGCCGCGGCTTTGGCCACAACGCGCTGGTCGTCGCCACCGCCTTCACGTTCGGGCCCTCGATTGCCTCCGCCGTCCTCGCGGTCGGCCCGTGGCCGTGGCTGTTCGCCGTCAACATCCCGTTCGGTCTCGTCGCGACCGGCATCGGCTTTGCGATGCTGCCGAAGACGCCGCGCGCCGATCACGGCTTTGATTTCCTCGGCGCGCTGCTCGCCTCGATGTGCCTGGGCCTGTTCATCACCGGCATCGGCAGTGCCGCGCATAATCTCTCACCGATCGCCGTCGGCATCGAGCTGGTCGCGGCGCTCACACTCGGCTTCATCCTGACCCGCCGCCACGCCGATCATCCCGCGCCGATGCTGCCGATCGATCTGTTCGCGCGGCCGATGTTCGCGCTGTCGGCAGCAACGGCGGTCTGCTCCTTCGCCGTGCAGGGCCTCGCCTTCGTCTCGCTGCCGTTCTATTTCGAGGACGTGCTCGGCCGCTCGCAGGTCGAGACCGGTTTCTTCATGACGCCGTGGCCGCTGGTGGTCGGCATCATGGCGCCGATCGCCGGTCGCCTCTCCGACCGCCATCCGGTCGGCCTGCTCGGCGGCATCGGCCTCATTCTGCTCGGCCTTGGGATGGCCCTGCTGGCACTGCTTCCGGCAGGCCCGAGCATTCCTGACATCGTCTGGCGGATCATGATCTGCGGCATGGGATTCGGCTTCTTCCAGGCGCCGAACATGAAGGCGATCATGGGAAGCGCCCCGCCACATCGCGGCGGCAGCGCCTCGGGCATCGTCGCCACCGCGCGGCTGACGGGACAGACGACCGGAGCTGCCCTTGCCGCGGCGTGCTTCGCGCTCGCCGGTCACAACGGCGCCACCGTCGCATTAGCGCTCGGTGCAGGCTTTGCCGCGCTCGGCAGCGTGATGAGCTTTCTGCGGCTGGCGGTGAAGTAGGCCGTCTCTTCACGGTGCCTTCTGCGCGATCGGCCGGCTGACGGTGGTTGCCGTATCGAGCGGCTCGCATGTGATCGTGCGCCGCAGCTTCGGTGGACCTGCCCAGCCCGCAGTGTCGCTCACAGGTGCGAACGTGTCCCCTTGCGGAGCGAGAATGATCGGCTCCGACTTCAGGCAGGCATCGGGAAACGCGAGGGCGTGGCCCGCGCTCTTCGAGAAATGCCCGATCAGCATCTGCGACGCCTGTATCCGCGCAGCCGGCGAGGCCCGCATCGAACGATCGGGATCGAAGGCGCGATAGCACGGCCAGTCGGTGTGACCAGGCGCGAACTCATAGGTGATCCTGCAGGCCGCCCCCGCCGATTTCACGAATGGCGCATCCGAAGGCGCGGCGGCGTCGCGTTCGAACACCAGCGTCTGCAATGTCAGCGCTTCCGTCGTCGCATCCGGCGAGACCGGCTTGTCCGGATCGATTGCGATTTCACCGCGCGAGAACACCAGCTTCGTCTTGGGCTGAGCTTCCCGGCTCTCCAGCACCATCATGGGCCTTGCGGCCCAGGAGCGATCCAGATCCAGGTCCCTGCCATTCATCGTCAGCCGGATGGTCCCGACGCCGGGATTGTCCTTGGCGAAATCGACCGTCCGCAGGCGGACGGTGTCCTTCGATGCCTCCAGGCTGAGAAAGCGCAGATCGTCGATCTTGCGGGTGATCGGCATCATCGGATCGAATCGATCGTCGATGTTGAACCGGACGATCTTCTTCAGCTTGGCCAATGCAGGTCCGTTGGGCGTGGCCGGCGGCGCGACGTCGATCACGAGCATCGCACCATCAGGTGAATAGGTATCGCCGAACACACGCTGCCAGATCGCCGTCAGCGGCGAGTTGGTCCGCTGGTCGACATCCCGCGCGAAGATGATCTCCTGTCCGGGACGAATGACCGAAAAGTCCTGGAATGCGCCGAGTGCTGCGCCCTTGCTGACGTCGGCCCCGGAGAAGTTGATGCATTTGGACTGGTCATCATGACCGGATTGATCGACCGGCCTCGATGCCGAACGCGAGCAGAAGCTGAGATCATGGTCGACCGTCTTCTGCGGGCTGATGGCGACCGCGTAGATCGGGTCGCTCGCGCCAGGAACCTCCATCGGCAGCGGAGACGTCGCGAACATGTCGACCTCCACCATGCTCAACGACGAACCGGCATCTCTCGAGCAGAGATCCCGCCGTGGCAGCGTATTGGTGAGAAGCCGCGCGGCATCCGCGCCAACGATGCAGGACATCGTGTCCTGCGGATTGTTCCGGCTCATCCAGATCAGATGATTCCTGCCCGCACTGTCGACCAGCAAATGCGGCGCGGCATGACGACGACGCGGCGGCAGCCAGATCGGCACGGTCTCCGACAGCATTGGCTCGCGCTTGAGCAATGTCTCGGGCAGCTTCGTCACGCCGACCAAGCGCAGCTCGGCATCGACTTGGTTCGGATCCTGCGTGTATTCGAACACCGGCAGTTGTCCGCAAGTCATGCAGGTTACGGCGATGTCGGATCGAACGTTCTCGAACGACAGGATGACCTGATCCGGGTCGTCGCGATACTTGACGGGATCGATCGCCTTGAACGGATGATCCACGACGCGGCTCGCCTGGAAACCATCCGAGCGGAACGGATCGGATTCGAACTCGAAATAGGTCGATCGATCCCAGCCGCGAAAGGCGTTGTAGCCACCCAGGCTGACGCCCGCGAGAACCATCTTTGAATCGGTTTGGCAACGCGTCGCGCTACCGGTCCCACTGCCGTTGCGAATATAGGTGCACAGCCGGAACGCCGCATTTTGCAGGATGCGGTCGCAATCGTTCTGGTTATAGCCGTAAGTGGCGAGGCCGTGGCGGTAGCAGAGGTCATGAAACACGCAGGCCTGCCGGAAGCGCTGCAGGACCAGATGACGCCTGCCCCTGGAATCCCTGCTTCCATCGAAGAAGACGTTGGTCAGAGCAGGAAGACTGCAATTCAGCCCCTCCCCGCTGCCACCGATCGCGCTGACGACATCCGGTCCCGCTTCAAAGGAGGTGACCGTGGCGGGCATCTCCCCGTCGGTGATGTCGTCGACGTTCTTATAGAGGGAATCGGCGATCAATGAGGGCAGATAGTTGAAGACAAGGACAATCACGACGATCGCCAGGACCGAACAGCCGATCACCTTCCTCGACATGGCGCCCCCCTGCAAAACTATTCTCGTCGCAATGCCGACCGTGATCGCCGACAGGCGTGGAAAATCCGTTGCCTCGGCGCAACGGATGGCGCGGGTGTTATTATTCCGGGGCAATGATCAGCCCCAGGTTGTGGCGCTGTCAAGCGAGCGGCACAGTCGCAGCCCTGAATTTCGGGGACGTCAGGCCTGATGTCGCGCCGGCGGCAGCGACGGAACCTGGACGTTCGCGTGCCATCTCAAAGCGCCCACAACACCATCCGATCGATAATCTTCCCACGACCGCGAAAATCTTCGTGGCCACCCCTCAGACTATTGATTTGAAAGGTTGCAATTTGCCGGACACATTGCGCCGCTGAGTCCATCGGTGGATGGGCCAATCAGGGGACTTGCGATGGCAAACCTAACAATCAACGGAAAAACCTTCACGCTCGATGTCGAGCCGGATACGCCGCTGCTCTGGGCGATCCGCGAGAATGCCGGCCTGACCGGCACCAAATATGGTTGCGGGATCGCACAATGCGGCGCCTGCACCGTGCACATGGACGGTGTCGCCACCCGCTCCTGCGGGATTTCGGTTGCCGAGGCCGCGGGCAAAAAGATCACCACGATCGAAGGACTCGCCTCCGGCACGACGCTGCACAAGGTGCAGGAAGCCTGGATCGCCCAGGACGTTCCGCAATGCGGCTATTGCCAGAGCGGCATGATCATGGCGGTGGCGGCGTTGCTCAACGACAAGCCGAAGCCGACCGATGCCGATATCGATGAGGCCATCACCAATATCTGCCGCTGCGGCACCTTCCAGCAGGTGCGCGAAGCGATCCACACGATCGCAAGCGCGTAAGGAGCCGGCATATGAACAAGCACGTCTCTCCCAAGATGAACCGCCGCGCCTTCGTGATCGGCACCGCCGCGGTCGGCACTGGCCTCGCCATCAGCTTCGACCCTGTGTTTGGCGGTCCCGCCGTGGCTCGGGCGGCTGACGGCTCGCCCGAGGTCAATGCCTGGGTTGCGATCCGGCCCGACGACACCGTGGTGATCCGCATCGCCCGCTCCGAGATGGGCCAGGGCTCGCTGACCGGCCTTGCCCAACTCGTCGCCGAGGAGCTCGAATGCGACTGGACCAAGGTCACCACCGAATTCCCCTCGCCCGGCCAGAACGTCGCTCGCAAGCGCGTCTGGGGCGATTACTCGACCGGTGGCAGCCGCGGCATCCGCGCGTCGCAGGACTACGTACGCAAGGGCGGAGCCACCGCGCGCGTGATGCTGATCCAGGCCGCGGCCAATGAATGGAAGGTGCCGGCCTCGGAATGCACGGCCGCCAACAGCATCATCACCCACACGCCGTCGGGCAAGACCACGACCTACGGCAAGGTCGCCGACGCCGCGGCCAAACTGACGCCGCCGGCTGACGTCAAGCTGAAGGACCCCAAGGATTGGCGGCTGGTCGGCAAGGGCGTGAAGCGGCTCGACACCCCGGACAAGGTCACCGGCACCACCGTCTATGGCATCGACGTCAAGCTGCCCGGCATGCTCAACGCTGCGATCAAGGATTGCCCGGTTACCGGCGGCAAGCTGAAGAGCTATGACGAAGCCAAGATCGCGGGCATGAAAGGAGTGAAGAAGGTGCTGAAGGTCGGCGACACCGCAGTTGCGGTCGTGGCCGACACGTTCTGGCACGCCAAGACCGCGCTCGATGCGCTGCCGATCGTCTGGGACGAAGGTGAGAACGCCAAGGTCTCCAGCGCCTCGATCGCAAAGTGGCTGGCCGAAGGCCTCGATGGCGGCCAGGCCTATGTCGGCAATTCCAACGGCGACACGAAGGCTGCACTTGCCGGTGCCGCCAAGACGATCGAAGCCGTCTACAACTATCCCTACCAGAACCACGCGACGATGGAGCCGATGAACGCCACCGCGCTCTACACGGCCGACAAATGCGAGGTCTGGTGCGGCACGCAGAATGGCGAAGCCGCCTTCGCTGCCGTGCTGGAAGCATCAGAACTTCCCGCCGAGAAATGCGACGTCAACAAGCTGCTGCTCGGCGGCGGCTTCGGCCGGCGCGGCCAGACCGACTATGTGCGGCAGGCCGTGCTGATCGCCAAGCAGATGCCGGGTACGCCGATCAAGTTGCTGTGGACGCGCGAAGAGGACATGACGCACGGCCGGTACCATCCGATCACGCAATGCAAGCTCACCGCGGGCTTCGATGCCGACAACAATCTGACGGCATTCCACATGCGGATCTCCGGGCAGTCGATCCTTGCGAGCTTGCGGCCGGACGCACTCGTGAAGGGCATGGACCCGGCGACGTTCGCCGGCCTCAACGCAAAGGGCGATGCGCCGTTTGGATACTCGGTGCCCAATCTCCTGATCGAGCATTCGATGCGCAACCCGCACATCATCCCGGGCTTCTGGCGCGGGGTGAACGTGAACCAGAACGCCATCTATGTCGAATGCTTCATGGACGAGTTGGCGCATGCGGCAGGCCAGGACCCGCTGGAGTTCCGGCGCAAGTTGATGAAGGACCACCCGAAGCATCTCGCGGTGCTGGAGGCGGTGGCTGAGAAGATCGGCTGGAGCACCGCGCCGCCGCAGGGCATCTACCGGGGGCTTGCGCACTTCGCCTCCTACGGCAGCTACGTCGCGGCAGCCGCGGAAATCTCCGTGACCGACGGCACCAAGATCAAGGTGCATCGCATCGTCGCGGCGACGGATCCCGGCTATGCCGTGAACCCGGCCCAGATCGATCGGCAGATTGCCGGCTCGTTCGTCTACGGCCTGAGCGGCCTATTCTATGGCGGCATCACGATCAAGGACGGCGCGGTCGAACAGACAAACTTCGATACCTACGATTCGATGCGTATCGCGGCGATGCCGAAGGTGGAATCGATCGTGATGCCGAGTGGCGGTTTCTGGGGCGGTGTCGGCGAGCCGACGATCGGCGTTGCGGGACCAGCGGTCCTCAACGCCTATTTCGCGGCGACCGGCAAACGAATCCGTTCCGTACCGCTGCGCGATCAGAACATCACCTTCGCTTAAGGAAGCACCGCGGCGGCTATCATGGCCGCCGCGGCATTTTTGACTGGATGATCCCCGATGACCACGCGACCGATGACACGGCGGACTGCCGTGCTCGGCATCACCGCCGCAGCTGCGACATTGGCGCGGCCGTCTCTCCTCCGTGCGCAATCGACAGCCCGTATCGTCGTGGTCGGCGGCGGCTTCGGGGGAGCGGCCTGCGCCCGCGCGCTCAAGCGCATGCAAGCGGACCTGCAGGTCATCCTGATCGATCCCAATTCGGTCTTCACCGCCTGTCCGTTCAGCAACGAGGTGATCGCGGATTTGCGCGACATCGAGGCGCAGCAGTTTGGCCATGACCGGCTCGCTGCCGAGGGCGTCACCGTGATCGGCCAGACCGTGACCACCATCGCGCCTGCGCAGCGCAGCGTCATGACCGCCGACGGCGTCGCGCTGCCCTATGATCGTCTCGTGCTCTCGCCCGGCATCGACTTCCACTATGAAGCCCTCCCCGGCTATGATGAGGCCGCATCGGATAAGATGCCGCACGCGTGGAAGGCCGGCGCGCAGACGCTGCTGCTGCGCAGACAGTTGGAGGCGATGGACGATGGTGGCACGGTCGCCCTCGCGATCCCCGCCAATCCTTCGCGCTGTCCGCCCGCGCCTTACGAGCGCGCCAGCCTGATCGCACATTATCTGAAGACGAAGAAGCCCCGCTCGAAAGTGCTGATCCTCGATGCCAAGGACAATTTCTCACAGCAACGGCTGTTCGAGAAGGCGTGGAAAGAACTGTACGGCGACATGATCGAACGGATCGGCCTGTCGCAAGGCGGCCGCGTCACCTCGGTCGATCCCGCCACCAAGACCATCGTCACCGAATTCGGCAACTACACCCCCGATATCGCCAACGTCATCCCGCCGCAGCGCGCCGGCCACATTGCCGAGATTGCGGGTGCAACTGATGCCACCGGCTGGTGCCCGATCGACCCTGTCACTTTCGAGTCAAAGCTCGTCGAAAATATTCACGTCATCGGCGACGCCTGCCTTGGCGGCGCCATTCCCAAATCCGCATCCGCCGCAAGCGCGCAAGGCAAGGCGTGCGCAGCCGCCATCGTCGGCCTGCTCGCCGGCCGCACGCCGCAAACACCGCGGCTCACCGGCATCTGCTACAACACGGTCGCACCCGGCTATGGCTTCTCGCTCGCGGGCAATTACCAGCCCAAGGGCGACATCTTTGCCGAGGTCGAAGGCGGTACCACGAGCCCGGTCGATGCGCCGCGTGAACTGCGCAGCCGCGAAGCGGCCGAAGCGGAGCGCTGGTTTCAAACCATCACGGCGGACACTTTTGGCTAGGTCGAAGGTCTACATCGCAGTGCTGCTTGCCAGCGTCATTCACGTCGCCAACGCCGGCGCGGACGAACTCGTGCCCTATGAGATCACCGGCGACGGCATTACGACATCGCTCACCGGCGCGCCGGGCGATGTCGCGCGCGGACGCACGCTGGTGCTGGCGCGCACGACGACCTGCATCCTCTGCCATTCCGGCCCATTCCCGGAAACGCGGTTCCAGGGTGATCTTGCACCGGATCTCACCGGCGCGGGGAACCGCTGGACGGTGAGCCAGTTACGGCTTCGACTGGTGGACGCTTCGCGCTTCAATCCTGATACCATCATGCCGTCCTATTATCGTAACAAGGGCTTCGTCCGCGTCGGGCGAAATTACGCCGGCAATCCGATATTGTCGGCTGCAGAGATCGAGGACATCGTGGCTTATCTCGCAACGCTTCGGGACTAGGACTGCTCATGCCAACGACGCGACGACAATTCTTGTACCTGGCTGCCAGCGTCACGGTCATTCCGATCGTCACGCCGCGTGCGCTCGAAGCAACGCCCGCGATGCTCAACACCGCGATCCGCAACATCGTCGGTGAAGCCCCCATCCGCACCGGCAAGGTCAAGCTCGACATTCCGCCGCTGGTCGAGAACGGCAACACGGTGCCGATGACAGTCAGCGTTACAAGCCCGATGACGGCGGACGACTACGTCAAGAGCATCCACGTCTTCAACGAGAAGAACCCCCAACCCAACATCGGGAATTTCTACCTGAACCCGTCCTCCGGCCGCGCGCAGGTCTCGACGCGGATCCGGCTCGCCGACACCCAGAGAGTGGTCGCGATCGCCCGCCTCTCCGACGACAGCTTCTGGCAGGTTTCGGCGGACATTGTCGTGACGCTGGCCGCCTGCACCGAGGAGGTGAACTGATGGCCGCCCTCATCAACGTTCCCAGCAAGGCCAAACGCGGCGACATCATCGAGATCCGCACGCTGACCTCGCACATCATGGAAACCGGCTTTCGCCACACCATGGATGGTGCGCTGGTGCCGCGCGATATCATCACGAGCTTCACCTGCAGCTACAACGGCACCGAAATTTTTCGCGCGGATCTATTTCCGGCAATCGCCGCCAACCCGTATCTGTCCTTCTTCACGATTGCCAGGGAGAGCGGCAAGCTCGAGTTCGAATGGATCGGCGACAACGGCTACGCGTCCACGGCATCGGCATCGATCACGGTCGAATGATCTGGTGGCGCGCGATAGCGGTGGCGGCGCTCGTCGCCACGACCCCAGCCCTGCTGGCCGGCGAAATCCCGCCGGATGCACGCCGCTCCGGCTATTCCTTCGTGAGTCCTGATACGCGCGCCATGCAGGATGACGACACCTCCAATCCGGGAATGCTGTTCGTGCTCGATGGCGAGGCGCTGTGGGGCAAGAAGGTCGGCAGCGCCGACAAGGCCTGCGCGGACTGTCACGGCGATGCGCGAAGCAGCATGAAGGGCGTCGCGGCGCGCTATCCCGCCTTCGAAAAGGCTCTGGGGCGCCCCATCACTCTCGACCAGCGCATCAAGCTCTGCCGCGCCAATCATCAGCAGGCGAGCCCGCTGCCTTACGAGAGCCGCGACATCCTGGCGTTGTCCGCCTTCGTTGCTCATCAGTCGCGCGGCTTTCCGATCACCGCAGGCGATGATCCACAACTTAGTGCTTTCGTCGCACAGGGGCGCAGCCTCTTCATGCAGCGCGAGGGCCAGCTCAACCTGGCATGCACCAATTGCCATGACGACAACTTTGACAAGCACCTCGCGGGCTCGCCGATCACGCAGGCCCAGCCGACCGGCTATCCGATCTATCGGCTGGAATGGCAGACGCTGGGGTCCCTGGAGCGGCGCTTGCGGAGTTGCATGACCGGCGTCCGCGCCCAAGCCTATGATTACGGCGCGCCCGAATTGGTCGCGCTCGAGCTCTATCTGATGTCGCGGGCCCGCGGAATGCCGATGGAAACGCCAGCGGTGCGACCGTGACGCAGAAATTAGGGCTAGGCAGGCGTGGAACGGTCGCTAGTATCCCCCCAAAGAATTGAATCAGAGGGAGGGACTAAAGTGGCTGACCATAAGATCTCGCGCCGTACGCTGTTGACGGGCACCGCTGCGGCTGGCGCGCTCAGCCTCACCGGCTTTCCGGCGCGCGCCGAGGTGAATTGGAAGAAATATGCCGGCACCAAGCTGGAGGTGATCCTCGCCAAGGGCCCGCGCGGCGACAACCTGCAAAAATACGTCAAGGAATTCACCGAACTCACCGGCATCGAGGTCGAATCGGAGCAAATTCCCGAGCAGCAGCAGCGGCAGAAATGCGTCATCGAGCTCACCTCGGGCCGGCCGAGCTTCGACGTTGTCCATCTCAGCTATCATGTGCAGAAGCGGCAGTTCGAAAAGGCCGGCTGGCTCGCCGACCTCACGCCCTACATGAAAGACCCGACGCTGACCGCACCCGATCTCGTCGAAAGCGATTTCTCGGCCGCTGGTCTGCAATACGCCAAGAACGACAAGGGCCAGATGCTGTCGCTGCCCTGGTCGGTCGATTATTTCATTCTCTACTACAACAAGGAGCTGTTCCAGAAGAAGGGCGTCGCCGTCCCCAAAACCCTCGATGAGATGGTCGCGGCCGCGGAGAAGCTGACCGATCCCAAGGAAGGCATCTACGGCTTCGTCGGACGCGGTCTGCGCAATGCCAACATGACGTTGTGGACCAATTTCTTCCTCGACTATGGCGGGGAATTCCTCGACGCCAAAGGCAACATCCTGACCGACGGTCCCGAAGCGATCGCTGCGACAAAACTTTATCAAACGCTGCTGACGAAAGTCGCTCCGCCCGGCGTCGCCGGTTTCAACTGGATGGAGTCGATGGCCTCGTTCACGCAGGGACGTTCGGCCATGTGGATCGACGGCGTCGGCTGGGCGCCGCCGCTGGAAGATCCGGCCGCCTCGCGTGTGGTCGGCAAGGTCGGCTACACCGTCGTGCCCGCCGGACCGAAGGGGCAATATTCGGCAACCTATGGCGACGGCATCGGCATTGCCGCGGCGAGCAAGAACAAGGAAGCCGCCTATCTGCTTTGCCAGTGGATCGTCTCGAAGAAGCAGGGCGCGCGGCTCTTGCAAGCCGGTGGCGGCGTGCCATTCCGCAACTCCATCCTGAACGATGCGGAGGTCCAGAGCGGTGTCAAAATGCCGAAGGAATGGCTGCAGTCCGTGATCGATTCCGGCAAGATCAGCAAGCTCGGCCTACCGGTCGTGATCCCGGTTGCCGAATTCCGCGACATCGTCGGCGCGGCGCTCACTGCGACCTTGTCCGGCGCCGATCCCGCAGCGGAGCTGAAGAAAGCGAACGATCAATTTCGTCCGATTCTGGAGCGTAGCGAAAAGGCGTGAGTGCGTTGACACAATCAACTCCGGCCGCGGCACAGTCTGATGCCGCGCCGGAGAAGGAATTGCGGCCGCCGTCCTATTGGCCGTTCGTGATACCGGCGCTGGTCGTCGTGCTCGCGATCATCATCTTCCCATGGGTCTTCACCATCTGGATGAGCCTGAACGAATGGAAGGTCGGTTCGCCGACCACCTTCGTCGGGGTCTCCAACTATCTGCGACTGACCGGCGATCCGCGCTTCATCGAGGCGATCGGACATACGCTGGTCTACACCGTGCTGTCCGTGCTGCTGCCGCTCGTGTTCGGGACGTTCGCGGCCGTGGTGTTCCACCAGAAATTCGCCGGCCGCGGCTTCCTGCGCGGCATCTTCATCATGCCGATGATGGCGACGCCGGTGGCGATCGCGCTGGTCTGGACCATGATGTTCCACCCGCAGCTCGGCGTGCTCAACTATCTGCTGTCGCTGGTCGGGATTCCCGCGCAGCTCTGGGTGTTTCATCCGGCGACGGTGATCCCCTCGCTGGTGCTGGTTGAGACCTGGCAGTGGACGCCGCTGGTGATGCTGATCGTGCTCGGCGGCCTCGCTGCGATCCCGACCGAGCCTTACGAGAGCGCACAGATCGACGGCGCCAGCCTCTGGCAGGTGTTCCGCTTCATCACGCTGCCGCTGATCATGCCGTTCCTGTTCATCGCCGGCATGATCCGCATGATCGATGCCGTAAAGAGCTTCGACGTCATCTTTGCGATCACGCAGGGCGGACCGGGCTCGGCGTCGGAGACGATCAACATTTATCTCTACAGCGTCGCCTTCACCTATTACGACCTCGGTTACGGCTCGGCGATCGCGGTCGTGTTTTTCCTGCTGATTGTCCTGCTTGCGGCGGTGATGCTCTATGCCCGCCAGCGCATGCTGTGGACCGAGATCGCGAGCGACGCATGACTCCAAGCCGCTTCAACATGCGTCAAATCATCGGCAAGATCAGCCTGTGGTTCGCGGTGCTCGTCATCGTGTCGCCGGCCATTTTGTTCTTCCTCTGGATGCTGTCGCTCTCGCTCAAATTCGAGATCGACAACGCCGCCTACCCGCCGGTGTTCATTCCGGAGCATTTCGCCTGGAAGAACTATACCGACGTGCTCGCCTCCAATCGCTTCGTGACTTATTTCTTCAACAGCCTGATCGTCACCGGCAGCGCCACGGTACTGGCGCTGATGGTCGGCGTCCCCGCCGGCTACGGCATTGCGCGGATGGCCGCGCATAAATCTGCAATCGTAATCCTGATCGCTCGTATCACGCCCGGCTTGTCCTATCTGATCCCGCTGTTCCTGATGTTCCAATGGCTCGGCCTGCTCGGTACGCTGGTGCCGCAGATCATCATCCATCTCGTGGTGACGGTGCCGATCGTGATCTGGATCATGATCGGCTATTTCGAGACGACGCCGCTGGAGCTGGAAGAAGCCGCCCTGATCGACGGCGCCGGCCGCTGGCAGGTGTTCCGGCACGTCGCGCTGCCGATCGCAAAGCCCGGCATCGCGGTCGCCTTCATTCTCGCGGTGATCTTCTCCTGGAACAATTTCGTGTTCGGCATCGTGCTGGCGGGACGCGAGACCCGCACCCTGCCCGTCGCCGTCTACAACATGATCTCGTTCGACCAGCTGAGCTGGGGCCCCCTCGCCGCGGCCGCCCTGATCGTCACCCTCCCGGTGCTGCTGCTCACGGTGTTCGCACAGCGGCAGATCGTGGCCGGCCTCACGGCGGGAGCGGTCAAGGGCGGATGATCGCACTTCGTCCGCGAAACTGCTCCCAGCACTCTCAATGGCACGATCGACAGCTCCCTCTCTCGGCATTTATTTGATCTGGACGACGACCTTCCCCTTCGCTCGCCCGGTCTCCAGATATGCAAGCGCCTCTTTGGCCTGCTCGAACGGAAAGACCTTGTCGATCACCGGCCGGATGCTCGCTGCCTCGAGAAGCTCACCGATCTCTGCGAGCTGACCGCCGTCCGGTTGGACGAACAGGAAGGAGTAGGCGACGCCGCGCGTCTTGGCGCGGCGAACGATCTTCCAGCTCAGCAAGCCGAACACCAGCACCATTAACGCGTTCATGCCTCGGGCGCGAGCGAATGGACCGTCAGGTGGACCAACGAGCGAGACAATCGCGCTCCCAGGCTTCAATATTTGAAGCGACTTCTCGATTGCATCGCCTCTGATTGTCCCCAGCACGGCATCGTAGCTGCGCAACACATCCTCAAACTGCTGCTTCTTGTAGTCGATCACCTCGTCGGCTCCAAGGCTCCGGACCAAGCCTACATTTCCGGTACTCGTCGTCGTTCCCACCTTCGCGCCGAGGTATTTCGCGAGCTGGATCGCGAAAGTACCGATACCGCCCGCACCCGCGGGAATGAACACCTTCTGACCGGGCTGGAGCCGTGCGCGCACCCTGAGTGCTTGCCACGCAGTCAGTCCAACCATCGGGATCGAAGCCGCCTGCACGAAGCCCAGATTTTCCGGCTTGAGCGCAGCGGCTGCCTCAGGCACCGTTGCGAACTCAGCGAGTGCGCCCGTGCCGCTCACGTCGAAGACGCTGGCGAAGACGGCATCGCCCGGCTTGAAGCGAGTGACCCGACTTCCGACCTCCACCACGACACCGGCGAGATCGCTGCCCAGCGTGGCCGGAAGCTGAAAGCGAAGGATAGGCTTGAACATTTCCTCTCGGAATCATGTTGTCGACGGGATTCAAGCCGGCTGCTTGGACCTGGACGAGAATCTCGTTCGGCTTCGGCACTGGCCGAGGGAGATCAACGAACGCGATCTGGTCCGGTCTGCCATAACGCTTGAAGACGAGAGCTCTCATGTTTGCCTATGTCCGGTTGGTGGGTCGTCGCTGTGGATAGGAGGCGTTTGCACCGACCGCGCGCGGTCAGAACGTACGCGCGGTGCGGTGTGGTTGCGATGCGGCCTCCGCGTCGAGCCGCAGGTCCTTTCGAAGCCCGGCGTCGACCAGACCAGAGGGCGCAAACCTGCGAAGCAACCGCAGGCGGTGCGCGAGCTTGCCCGCCGTGTAGCGGACTTTCGGATGTGCCGCGCTGGCCGCCTTCAGAACGGTCTCGGCCACGACGCCAGGTCCCTCGGCCGTTGTCATCACCTCGTTCACCCGCTTGCTGACATGCGTACGAGTCGCGCGGTATTCATCGAGCTTGGCATCGGGCTCCATGAAATTCGCGTCGAATGGAGTCTTCGTGTAGGCAGGCTCGATGACGGTGACCCGGATGCCCCTCATGCGCAGCTCGTGGTCGAGCGATTCCGAATAGCCTTCCACCGCGTGCTTGGTGGCGGCGTAGAGCGCTCCGTAGGGCATCGGCAGAAAACCGAGCACGGAGCCGATGTTGACAATGCGACCACTTCCCCGGCGTCGCATGTGAGGCACGACGGCGCGCGTCATCCGGATCAGTCCGAAGAAGTTCGTTTCGAAAATCGATCGGGCCTGTTCGATCGAGCTCTCTTCCGCGCCCGCGGGGGCAACGCCGAAACCGGCATTGTTCACGAGCAGATCGATGCGGCCGTCGCGCCGCATCACTTCGCTCACGGCAGCTTCGACGGATTCGTCACTGGTCACGTCGAGGGCAACCATCTCGAACGACCGCTTGCCCTGGGCTCCCCGTCTGCTGGTGCCGTACACCTTGTAGCCGGCTCTCGCCAGCCGCTCCGCAGTGGCCTCGCCGATGCCTGATGAGGCGCCGGTAACGAGGGCAATCTTCATGTCGGTCGAATTCACGAGCTCTCTCCTAAAAGGGTGCCAGTCCCAAACATTTTAGATTACGATCGTAATTATTGATATAGATGACGATCGTCACTATAATTGTCAAGAGCGGGACTCAAGGATCTGCGACATGCGCGTTTCAAAGGAACAGGCGGCCAAAAATCGCGAGCGTATTCTCGAGGCCGCCTCCCGCCTCATGCGAGAGCGCGGTATCTCCGGGATGGGTGTCGATGCATTGGCCGACGCCGCCGGGATGACCCATGGCAGCATGTACAGCCAGTTTGGCTCCAAGGAGCGGCTTGTCGAAGAAGCCGTCGCCCATGCCATCGCCGCCAAAAGGCGCGAAGTGCCCGAGGGGTTGGCACTTGGAGAGTACGTGTCCGAATACCTCTCGGAGAGGCATCGCGACGAGCCCGGAAGCGGCTGCCCTTTCGCGGCGTTGGCCTGTGAGATGTCGCGCCAAAGCGGCGACGTGAGAGAACGGTTTACTGCCGGATTCCGGGGGATGATCGGGCTGCTGAGTGGCCGAATGGCCTCGGCGCTCAAGCCGCGACAGCGCGAAGAGGAAGCGCTCGCGATGGCCGCCTCCATGGTCGGGGCACTGGTACTTGCCCGGGCCGTCAACGATCCCAAACTGTCGGACGACATTCTTCGCGCGACCAGGAACAGGTTGGGCGATTGATCGGTCGTTACAGCGCGCTTTGGCCAATAAAAGCGGCCGGCCGAAACGACGTCGCCCGGCTGGTTTTCATGGTTTCTTTGCCCTACTCCGCCGGCGCGGCGTGCATCTCCGGATGCGCGGCATAATGCTCGGTGGTGCCGAGCTTGCTCGCTGCAAACAGCCCGGCTGCCATGACGGCATAGGCGAACGCCACCGCGGGCGTGACACCAAAACCGCCGCCGATGCCGACGGCTTCGCCGTGCATGAAGCCGAAATAGGTGAGGACTGCACCGACAAGTGCGAAGGCCGACGCCTTTTCGAAGTCGCGCTCGATGATGAAGACGCCGATCGCGCCCAGGATCAGGCCGCCGAGGATGGAGCCACCACCCATGACCTCGAGGCCGTGATAGAACACGCCCTGCTGCGGCAGCGCGGCGATTGCCGCTAGCTTGACCGCGTCGGCCTTGTCGGCCGCCATGCCACCGACGGTGGCCGCCGCATTCATCGTCGAGCCCAGCATCGTGTCGATCTGCAGCTTGGCCCAGGCGGCGAGATGCGGGGTCAGCGCCAGCACGATCGCCGGTGCGTGTTTGACCGGCGTGGTCTGGAACGCCTGCGCGCCGATGAGCATGCCGATATAAAGCAGGATCGGCGAGATCGCGACCACGGGCACCAGCGCCAGCAGCACCGAGATGATGCCGAACCAGGCCAGCACCACCACCATGATGCCGGTCGCGGCGGAGTAACCGATACGGCCGCCCATCGCTTTCCAGCCGGGATGGCCGATATAGACGGCGTTGATGAAGGGATTGCCCATCAGGCAGCCGATCAGGCTGACAACGCCGTCGGCGGTCAAAACGCGCGTGGTCGGGTATTCGTCGCCGGCAGCTTCCGCGCTCTCCACATTGTCCATGGCCTCGACGAGGTCGTAGATGCCGAACGGAATGGCGGTAACCAGGATGACGCCAAGATATTCGAAGCCGGAGAAGACGTAGCCCACGGCTGGAAGCGGCACCGAGAAGCCGAAGTTTGCGAAAGCCGCGCTCACGCCCGCGATGCTCAACCCGCCAAGGCCGAGCCCGAACAGATTCGAACCCCAGGCGATGATCATGCCCGCTGCAATCGCAACAAGTCCCGCAGGAATGCCCTTCGGATATTTCACGCCGCCGAACCAGCTCACCAGGATGATGGCGAAGCAGACGAGACCAATCTGCGGCGTCATGTACATCTCGAGCGCCGGCCGCATCGAGATGAAGGTGATGGAGACGCCGGCAAGGGTGCCGAGCAGCGCCGCGCGCGGGGTGATCTTGCGGATGAACGGCGCGATGAAGCCGCCGATCATCAGGATGAAGCTCTGGAAGAACACCCAGACCAGGCCCGCCGACCAGCCCTTGAGCGGATCGCCGGTCTTGAGCGTAATCGGCAGCATGATCACGAAGGTGACGATGAACATGTGCGGGACGCTGACGCCCGAGGGCAGCGCGCAGACATCGCTGCGGCCGGTCTTCTGCGCGAGCCGATAGGCGAGGAAAGCGTAGTAGAAGGTGGAGAGGCACATCATCAGCCCGAGCGCGGGCAGGATGCGGCCGAACACGAGGCTGTCAGGCATCTTCAACACGAAGCGCAGCAGGCCCGTGAGCACCAGCATGTTGACGAGGATGTTGGTGCCGAAGCCGAAAAACGCGTTCCAGTCGCCCGATGTCCATAGCGCCGGTTTAAACTCGGGCTTGCCGGCCGTCCCCGTCAATGTGCTCATGAGAATACCCCTATGTGGTCGAAACCTTCATCGCCTCCAGTACTGCGGCGGAGTCCGCGACCCAGCCGAAGATGCCGCCCTGGGCCTTGATCATCTTCAGGCCCATCTCGTGAAACTCGGGGAAGTAAGACGCGCAGCCATCCGAGATGACGACGCAGCGATAGCCGCGGTCATTGGCCTCGCGCACAGTCGTGTTGACGCACACTTCGGTGGTGACGCCGCACACGAGCAGATTCTCGATGCCGTATTTCTCGAGCACGTCCGTGAGCTCGGTGGCGTAGAACGCGCCCTTTCCGGGCTTGTCGATCACGACCTCGCTGTCGAGCGGATAGAGCTCGGGGATGATGTCGTGGCCGGCCTCGCCGCGAATAAGGATGCGGCCCATCGGCCCGGGATCGCCGATGCGCAACGACGGCGCGCCGCGCTCGACTTTCGCCGGCGGCGCATCGGACAGATCAGGCAGATGGCCTTCGCGGGTATGGATCACCAGCATGCCGGTGTCGCGTGCGGCCTTCAGCACCGCGCCAATCGGCTTCACCGCGCGCGCGAGCTGGCTGACGTCATTGCCGAGTGTCTCGCCGAAGCCGCCCGGCTCCATGAAGTCGCGCTGCATGTCGATGATCACAAGGGCGGTCGAGGACCAATCGAGCTTGATCGGCTCGGGCTCGGCGCTGATGACGCCCAGTGTCGGCTTGGTTGAGTTCAACATGACGCCCTCGCGAGAACTCTCTTTGCCAGGAGTTCTGCAAGCGCCATGCCATTGTGTACAATTGCGCAGGCGTCAGGGCGGCAAGGGAAATCGTTGCGCGCTCAGAAGGTTACGGCAGAGATCAATGTCTGCTTATTCCCTGTGCGACGGCTTTGCGACGTGCACTTGCTCAAAGGATGAGCGGGGGCGACCTATCGCCCCGCCCCATACAGCCGTCGATACTCCTCCTCATACGGCGCATAAGAGTCCTTCAGCGTCGCCATGTTCAGCAGCATGGTCGCGATGATCGCGCCAGCCTTATCGAACACCCGCGTTTTGACCCAGGCACTTTCGGTGCGGCGGCTGCCGGACAGTGCGACCACTTCTCGCTCGACCTCATACTCTTCGTCGACGAAGAGCGGTCCCTTGATCAGCCGAATCTCCTGGTCGGCAAACAGGCCGACGGCGGGGCCCTTCGCCGGCAGCGGATCGTCCTTGGAGCGGTACTGGAACAGCACGCTCAGCATCTCCATCGGGATGATCGCCTTTCGCCACGGATTGTCGGCGCTCGAATAATACGGCGAGTTTTCGGTGATGACGGCGAGCTTCTGTCTGAGCGAGAACGGATAGAGGTCGCCCATGTTCTGGTCGAGCGCCATCCGCACCGTCTGCCGCTTGCTGGTCTGCGCCACCTTGACGTCACGCAGGATGACGGGATCGGCGAGCGGGTTGAGCTCGGTCAGGCGCGTCTCAAGCGCGGTCGCGGCCTGGGCATCGCCGATCGAAGCCGTCCCGCGCAGCACCTCGGTGCCGTCGCGTTTCATCATCTGGACCTGGCACTGGCTCGTTCTGGGCAAAGGTTTCGACAGGATCGCCTGCACCTCCTCGCCTTCGAAGCAGGCATTGCGATAATGCGCGGACAGACAGCCGCTCTCGAACCACGCCCGTCCCCACAGCCGCGCGCCCAGCGGCGCGAACTGACTGAAATGCGTGGGCCCCTCGATGGTGCCGCCCTTGAAGCCAAGTTTCTGCGCGGTCGCGTCGTCATGGATGGAGGCGTGCGCGTCGTAAACCTGCGCGTGCAGCATCTGGCGGGGTTGGCGCCATGGCCCGATCAAGGCCTCTGCGGTTTCGGTGATCTCGGTATGGAACGCGCTTGTAGTCATGGGCTCCTCCACAGGCAGCCATGACTAGCAGGAGCGCCACGGATGCGGCCAGCGATATTGACTTCGGTGCGCCATGCTCTTGAGTACCAACACCCGCTTCGCAAGTCGCCCATCTTTCCGCGGCGCAAAATTCCCAATCGATGCGACGACAAGGACTCCTGAAATGACGCTGTTGCAGGTCGAGCTGGACGACAAATACCGGCTCGAATCGAAGCGGATCTTCCTGTCCGGCACCCAGGCTTTGGTCCGCCTGCCCATGTTGCAGCGCGAACGCGACCGGCTCCAGGGACTCAACACTGGCGGCTTCATCTCAGGCTATCGCGGTTCCCCGCTCGGCATGTATGACCACGCGCTGTGGCGCGCGAAGTCGCACCTGCAGCAGCATGACATCGCCTTCGTCCCCGGCCTGAACGAGGACCTGGCGGCGACCGCCGTCTGGGGCAGTCAGCAGGTCGGCCTGTTTCCCGGTGCCAAGGTCGATGGCGTGTTCGGCATATGGTACGGCAAAGGCCCAGGCGTCGATCGCTCGGTCGACGCGCTCAAGCATGCCAACGCGGCCGGCACCTCGCTCCATGGCGGCGTGCTAGCGCTGGCCGGCGACGACCATGGCTGCCAGTCCTCCACGCTGGCGCATCAGAGCGAGCAGGTGTTCGCTGCGGCACTGATCCCTGTGATCAATCCGGCCACGCTGCAGGACTATCTCGATCTCGGCCTCTACGGTTTCGCGCTGTCGCGGTTCTCCGGCTGCTGGGTCGGCTTCAAGGCGATCAGCGAGACAGTGGAAAGCTCGGCCTCGATCGACAGTGATCCTGAACGGGTCAAGATCGTGCTCCCTGACGATTTCGAGATGCCGCTCGGCGGCCTCAACATCCGCTGGCCCGATCCGCCGCTGGAGGCCGAGAAGCGCCTGTTCGGCCCGAAGATGGCCGCAGTGCAGGCTTTTGCCCGCGCCAACCAGCTCGACCGCATCGTGCTCGATTCCAAGCCCGCGCGCCTCGGCATCGTCGCGACTGGCAAGGCCTATCTCGATCTGCGCCAGGCGCTTGCCGATTTGGGCATTACCGACAAGGACGCGCAGGATCTCGGCTTGCGCATCTACAAGGTCGCGCTGACCTGGCCGCTGGAGGAAAGCGGCGCGAAGCGCTTTGCCGAAGGCCTACAGGACGTGCTTGTCGTCGAGGAGAAGCGCGGCTTCATCGAAGACCAGCTGATGCGCATCCTCTACAACATTGATGCCTCAAGACGTCCGACCGTAACAGGCAAGCGCGACGAGCGCGGCGCGCCGCTGCTGCCGAGCGAAGGCGAGCTGACGCCGACCATCGTCGCGGGTGCGCTGGTGGCGCGTTTGCGCAAGCTCGGGCATCACAGCCCGGTGCTGGAGCAGCGCCTCGCACGGCTCGAGGCCTTCGACAATCCTGTCACCACAAGCACCCAGATCAAGCTCGCGCGCACGCCGTTCTTCTGCTCGGGCTGCCCGCACAACACCTCGACCCGCGTGCCGGAGGGCAGCCGCGCCATGGCGGGCATCGGCTGCCATGGCATGGCGCTGAGCATGCCGACCCGCCGCACCGATCTGATCTCGCATATGGGCGCCGAGGGCGTGAATTGGATCGGCCAGTCGCCCTTCACCACCGAGAAGCATATCTTTCAGAATCTCGGCGACGGCACCTATACGCATTCCGGCTTGCTGGCGCTGCGCGCGGCTTCTGCTGCCGGCATCAACATCACCTACAAGATCCTCTACAACGACGCTGTCGCGATGACCGGCGGCCAGCCCGCCGAAGGCGCCTTCAACGTCGCACAGATCGCGCATCAGGTCTGGGCCGAGGGCGTCAAGCGCCTTGCGATCGTCTCCGACGATCCCGGCAAATACCCCGAAGGCAATTATTTCCCGCAAGGCGCAACCATCCATCACCGCCGCGAGCTCGATGCCGTGCAGCGCGAGCTGCGCGACATCAAGGGCCTCACCGTCGTCATATATGACCAGACCTGCGCCGCCGAAAAGCGCCGCCGGCGCAAGCGCGGGCTCTATCCCGATCCCGCCAAGCGCGCCTTCATCAACGAGCTGGTCTGCGAAGGCTGCGGCGATTGCTCGCTGGCCTCCAACTGTGTCTCGGTGCAGCCGTTGGAAACCGAGTTCGGCCGCAAGCGCCAGATCGACCAGTCGAACTGCAACAAGGACTTTTCCTGCGTCGAAGGTTTCTGCCCGAGCTTTGTCACCGTGCATGGTGGCACGCTCAAGCGGATGAAGACCTCGGCGGTGGACTCCGGCCAGCTGTTCGCCGATCTGCCGCTGCCGCCCGCGCGTGAGCTTGATGGGCCCTACAACATCCTCGTCACGGGTATCGGCGGCACCGGTGTCATCACCATCGGCGCCCTGCTCGGCATGTCCGCCCATGTCGACGGCCGCGGCTGCTCCGCGCTCGACTTCACCGGCCTGTCGCAGAAGAACGGCGCGGTGATGAGCCATGTGCGCATCGCACCAAAGCCGGAAGATATCTCGGCCGTCCGCATCAGCACGGGCGGCGCCGACGTCATTCTGGGCTGCGACATGATCGTCTCGGCCGGCCCCACCGCGCTCAGCCGCGCCGAACGCGGCGTGACCAAAGCCTTCATCAACGCCGATCTGCAGCCGACCGCGAGCTTCGTGCAGAACCCCGATATCGATTTCGAGATGGGCACGATGCAGACCGTGCTGCGCGACGCCGTCGGCGACAAGAACCTCGACATCATCGATGCCACCGGCATCGCGGCGGCGCTGATGGGCGACAGCATCGCGACCAATCCCTTCATGCTCGGCTTCGCCTTCCAGAAGGGCGCGATCCCGCTGTCGTTGGAGGCGCTGCTGCGCGCCATCGAGATCAACGGTGCCGCGATCGAGATGAACAAGCTCGCCTTCACCTGGGGCCGTCTCGCCGCTCACGACATGTCGCGGGTGCGCAGCGTGCTGCAGTTCAAGAGCCCCGCGGCCGCACCGACCAAGTCGCTCGACGACATCGTTGCGACCCGCGCCGAGTTCCTGACAGGCTACCAGGACAAGGCCTATGCCGATCGCTACCTCGCGGCGGTCGCCAAGGTGCGCAAGGCGGAAACGGCCGCTTCGCCCGGGTCTTCGGATCTGACCGAAGCCGTGGCAAAGAATCTGTTCAAGCTGATGTCCTACAAGGACGAGTACGAAGTCGCGCGGCTCTACACCGATGGCAGCTTTGCAAGAAAGGTCTCGGAGAAGTTCGAAGGAGACTTCACGCTGAAGTACCATCTGGCGCCGCCGATCTTCGCAAAGCGCGACAAGACGACCGGACGGCTCCAGAAGCAGGAGTTCGGCGGCTGGATGATCCACGCCTTTCGCGTGCTGGCGAAGCTCAAATTCCTGCGCGGCGGCGCGTTCGATCCGTTCGGTCGCACCGAGGAGCGCCGGACCGAGCGGAAGCTGGTCGTGGATTATCTCGGCATGATCGACCAGCTAGTGGCCGGGCTGAAGGCGGAGCAGATCCCGCTGCTGACGCGGCTCGCGCGTGTGCCGGAGAGCATCCGCGGATTCGGCCACGTCAAGGAAGCCAACATCAAGCTGGCGGCAGCCGAGAAGGCGCGGCTGGAGGCGGAGCTGGAGAACAGCCGCTTTGCCGCGGCGGCGGAGTAATCGTTAGGGGACGTAAGGCCCTCACCACTCATCGTCGCGAGGAGCGAAGCGACGAAGCAATCCAGAATGCCTCCACTGAGGAATTTCTGGATTGCTTCGCTGCGCTCGCAATGAGGGGATAGAGCGAGGGCGATAATTAGACAGCCGCCTTCGCAGCACTCGACGCTGTTGCCGCCCCCTCCGCCAGATGCCGGCCCGCGATATAGGCGAACGTCAACGCCGGCCCGAGCGTGATGCCCGGCCCCGGATAGTTCCCGTTCATGATCGAGCCCATGTCGTTGCCGCAGGCGTAGAGCCCCGCGATCGGCGTGCCGTCCTCGCGCAGCACGCGCGCCTGCGCATCGACCCTCATGCCGATCGCCGTGCCGAGATCGGCCGGATAGATCCGCATCGCAAAGAACGGCGCGCTGACGATGGGAGCAACGCAAGGATTGGCCCTGTGCGCGGCATCGCCGAGATGCCGCTGATAGATCGTGCTGCCACGCCCGAATTCGGGATCGCGACCTTCCCTCGCGTCGGCATTGTAGGCCGCGATCGTCGCTGTGAGCACAGCCGGCTTGATACCGAGCTTCGCCGCGAGCTCTACGATGTCAGGCGCCTCGATCAACTCACCGCTCATCACGTAGCGCCGCACGCCGCGCGTGAACGGCTTGACGCGGCCGAGGCCGTAGCTCCACAGGAACGGGCGATCGCAGATCAAATAGAACGGCCGGTCCGGCTCGCCGTTGCCGTCGCGCAGCATGGCGAGCACGAACTCATGGTACGACAGCGCCTCGTTGACGAAGCGCCGGCCGGCAGCATTGACGGCTATGACGCCGGGCTTGGCACGATCGGTCACCGTGTGCGGGAAGACACCGCGGCTACCGTCGGCACGTCGGAACAGCGAGGCTGGGACCCAATAGGCCGGGCTCGTCGCCTCTGTATTGAGCGCGGCTCCGGCCGTCGCCGCAAGGCGAAGCCCATCGCCCGTGCTTGAAGTGTTGGTGGCCGAGACCGACCCAGCCGCCGCGGGGAAGAAGCGCTTGCGTAAAACAGCATCGTGCGAAAAGCCACCCGTCGCGATGACCACGCCGCGGCGTGCGGCAATCGAACGGTCGCGTGAGCCATGGCGGATGACCACGCCGCAGACGCGATTGCCTTCCATCGACAAATCCTCGACGTCGGCACTGAAGAGGATCTCGACCTGCCGCGCCAGCAGCGACGCATACAGTCGCCCAGCAAGCGCATTGCCGAGGTGCAACGTCGTGCCACGCGGGCTGCGCAGCCGCTGGAAGGCGTATTGGGAAACGAGCCGCGCCGCCCTCAAGGTCGAACGCAACGACTTTCCGATTCGGCGCAGATGTAGAATGTCGAGACGATTGACCATCATGCCGCCGAACAGCGTGAACTCGGGCAATGGCGCGCGCAGCCGCGCGAAATGCGCCCCCAGCCGCCTGCCATCGAACGCGACTGGCTCCAGCGCGCGCCCGCCTGACGTTGCGCCCAGCCGCTCCGGGTAATAATCCGGATAGACCTTCACCGGCTGGAGGCGAACTTCCGTGTTGGCTTCGAGATAGGCGACCGCCTCAGGTCCGCGCGCGAGGAAGGCGGCGCGCAATCCCGCGTTGGCGGGCTCTGGCACGGTGCCCGACAAATATTGGACAGCGTCCGTGATGCTGTCAGAGAGCCCCGCTTCCTTCATCTTGGGATTGGCGGGGATCCAGACCATGCCGCCCGACCACGCGGTGGTGCCGCCGACAAAGGCGGTCTTCTCGATCACCAGCACGCGCAGACCTTCGGCGGCGGCAACTGCCGCAGCCGTCATGCCGCCGGCGCCAGCGCCGATGACAATGACGTCGTAGGTCTCATGCGCCGGCATCACGCGGCAGGGGTCCGGAAGCGAGGCATGACACCGTCATACCCCGCCTGCCGTCCGGCAGCTAGCGCTGCGGCTTGCGCTCTACGGGATCGATGTCGATTGCCCGCAGGCGACCGAGCCGCAACACGTCCATGGCGAGCCGCCGACCGATGCGGTCGCGGTCGAGCACGCGGATCAGATCGTCGACGCCGTTGATCTCGACACCGTCGAGCCTGATCACGACGTCGCCGGGCAGCAGGCCCGCCTTCGCCGCCGGGCCGTCCTGCTCGATCTGCATCAACAGCGCACCCATCTTGTTCTCGACGCCGGCCAGCACCGCGTGCCGCCGCGGCACCGGGGCGGTCTGCCCGGCAACACCGATAAAGGCGCGGCGGACATAGCCGTGGCGGATGATCTCCGACAGCACGAATTGCGCCGTGTTGCTGGCAACTGCAAAGCAGATGCCTTGCGCACCATTGATGATCGCCGTGTTGATGCCGATCACCTCGGCATTCGACGACACCAGCGGCCCGCCGGAATTGCCAGGGTTGAGCGCGGCGTCGGTCTGGATCACGTCCTCGATGGTGCGACCACTGACCGAGCGGATCGAGCGCCCGAGCGCCGACACCACACCGGCGGTGACGGTCGATTCGAATCCGAGCGGATTGCCGATCGCGATCACGAGCTGTCCGCGCCGCAGGCTCTTGGAGTTGCCGAGCGCTGCATAGGGCAAATCCCGCGCGCCATTGGCGCGCAGCAGCGCGAGGTCCGTATCGGGATCGACGCCCAGCACGCGCGCGTCACCGACATGGCCCTCGACGTCCCGCAGCCGGATCTCCTTGGACGAGCCGACCACATGGCTGTTGGTGAGGACGAGTCCGTCAGGCGAGATCACGATGCCGGAGCCGAGCCCGCCGCGCTCGCGTCTATCAGGCACCTTTGGCCCGGTCTCGACGCGCACGACGGCAGGGCCGACGCGGTCGGTCACGTCGATCACGGCATTGGAATAGGCGTCCAGCAGGGCCCGATCATCGACCGGGCCAGGTTCTGTCGTTCGCGATGACGTTGCGTCATCGACGATATCTGAAGTGAAATCCAGCATGGCAAAAGTCCTTGAGGTCCACACAGATGGTCGCCTGTTCCGTCAGGCGCAAGGTGCCCGCCCGGAGCGCAAGGCTAGACTGCCCCGTTGACTACCCAAGTGGCTAGGGCGCGCGCCGCAACGTGCCGCCCCTGGCCCTGACCGGATCGAGCAGCGACCAGTCGCCATCGGGGAGCACATAGCCTTTGGGAAACGGTGCGCGCAGCTCGAGGCCAAGCGAGCGCAGCACGCGGTCGTCGCGGTAGTAGCATTGCAGGACGACGCGAACGAGCGTTGCCGCGGCCGCACCGCCGTTCTTGCGAAATTCCTGCGCCACGGCATTGCGCTTCGTCGCGTCGAGCTCGGCGAAAGGTTGGCCTGCGAGCCGTGCCAGATGATCCAGCGCCGCCACCACCAATCTGGTGTCGCGGCCGAGGGTCGCAAGGACATCGGCCTGGATCGCAGCATCGTCGGCGCCGGGCACTTTGTACTCGTCGCTGGCGGGAACGATCATCCCGGCGATGGTGCGAAGGTCGTCGCGCTGAGCGCGCGTGAGCTGATTGTCTGCGGTCATAGCGGCCTCAGTCGAACAAGTTGGCGAGACGCTGCTTCATCTGATCGGCGATGTAGAGCGCGAGGGCCTGGATGGTGGAGGTCGGGTTCACACCGCCCGAGGTGACGAAGATGCTGCCGTCGACGATGAAGAGGTTTTTGACGTCGTGCGTTCGGCCCCATTCGTTGACGACGGAGCGCTTGGGATCGGTGCCCATGCGCGCGGTGCCGAGCAGATGCCAGCCGCCCCAAGGGATCGGCGAATTGACGCAGATGTCTGTCGCGCCGGCCGTCTCGAGAACCTCGCGGCCGCGGGCGAGCGCATGGTCCATCATCTTCCGGCTGTTCTCCGAGATCGTGTAGTCGATCTTCGGCGCGGGAATGCCGTGGCTGTCCTTCAACACGGGATCGAGCGTGACTTGATTATGCTCCTCCGGCAGGTCCTCGCAGATCGCGGAGAAGCCGAGCCTGTGGCCGTTGAGCTTGCGGAAGACGCGGTGATGATCCTCGCCCCACGGCAGAATGCCCTTCTGCTCGCTGACCACGGCCTCGAACACCGGCCCTGCTCCGCGCACGAACTGCACCCCATAGCCACGCACGAAGCCGCGCGACAAATCCGTGTCGTACCACTCCTTGCTCCACAGGCAGGTCGGCGGCGCGCGATTGCTATCGGTCGGCTCCTTCACATAGCCGTAGATCTGCGCATAGGGGTGGAACATCAGATTCTTGCCGACGAGACCCGATGAATTGGCAAGGCCGTTCGGGAAGCGGTCGGACTTGGAGTTGAGCAGCAGCCGCGGCGTGCCGACGCCATTGCAGGCGATGATCACGACATGCGCTGGCTGGAACTGCTCGACGCCGTCCTTGTCGTAATACACCACGCCGGTGGCCATGCCGTTCTCGTCGGTGGTGATCTCGCGCACCCGGCAATGCGTGCGCAGCTCGACGCCGGCGCGAACCGCATGCGGCCAATAGGTGATGTCGGTCGACGATTTCGCGCCTTGTGCGCAGGCCGGCGTGCAATGGCCGAGATTGACGCAGCGGGCACGGCCCTCATAGTCCATGGTCGCGACCGTCGTGTCCGACGGCCACCAGTGCCAGCCAAGCTTGTTCATGGCTTTGGCGATGATGGCGCCGGACAATCCCATCGGTTGCTGCGGCATCGGCGGATGCGTCAGCGGCGAGAGCGGATCGCCTGATAGCCCCGACGTGCCCATCATGCGGTCGTTCTCTTCAAAGAACGGCGTCAGCGCGTCATAGTCGATCGGCCAGTCGTCGGCGACACCGTCCAGCGTCTTCACCTTGAAATCGGAAGGATGCAGCCGCGGCCAATGCGCGGTGTACATCACTGTCGAGCCGCCGACGGCGTTGTAATTGACGACCTTGATCGGCGAATTGTCGTCGTTAACAGGATAATCCTCGGGCCGGCCGCGGACATTGGGGCTCGATGACCACTCGCCGAAGAACCTGGCCTCCCAGTCCCGGCCCGTACTTGGATATTCCGCCGGATTCATCCAGCCGCCCTGCTCCAGGCAGACGATGTGCATCTTGGTCTCGGCCAGCGACCACGCCACCACCGCGCCAGAAGCGCCGGCGCCGATGATCAGGACGTCCACGGGGTCTTTCATCGACAAGTCTTCCTCCCGCCGTCGCCGCTTCTCGGGCGATTCGGCCATCACGGCTCACTAGGCCGCCGAACGATAGGGGTAGACCGGCCGGCGAGTAAAGGCTGGCTGGCGAATGTCGCACTTCGCACAGCGCAGACCATTGGTCTGGCGACTGCCGAATGCTAGGAACGAGGAGCAAGAGCAATCGATAGCGAGAAATTATGTCCTTCGAAAATTCATTGGCCCGCGCCTTCGTCCTTGTTTTATTTCTCGCTCTGTCCGCATTTTTGGGGACCTCCAGTCCTGCCACCGCGCTGACTGCGGCTGCGACGGTCCGGGACGCCAATTCGATCCAGCTTGGCGACGTCGTCTACCGGCTCGATGGCGTCGATGCGCCCGAGCTGGACCAGGTCTGCATCGACGACCATGCCGATCCCTGGACCTGCGGCATCGAGGCCCGCGACCAGCTCGCCAAGCTGATCGGCACTAAGCCGGTGCGCTGTGACGACGTCGGGCCTGAGAAGAATTTTGGCAAGCGCCACCGCGCGATCTGCACGGTCGAGGGCGAGAAGGTATCGTTGAACGAGCAACTGGTCAGGCTGGGCTTTGCCATCGCGCGCGAGCCGCTCAAGGCCAACGTCAAGCCGGCGGCTGCCGAGGCAAAGGCGGCCTCGGCCGGCATCTGGAAGGGCTGCTTTGTTGCACCGCAAGAATTCCGCACCGGCAAGAAGGACGGCGCCCTGCTCGGCGCCGCCTGCCGCCCGGACCGCGACAAGGAGATTCGCGCGGTGCTGTTTCCCGAGGAGATGACGGCACCGCCAAACTGCGCCATCAAGGGCAAGCTCGCGGTGCGCGCCCGCGTCACCGGTAATATCGGCATCTATCACCTCAGGGGCTGCCCGAGCTATGCCGCGACGACCAAGCCGGACCGCTGGTTCTGCTCTGAGGACGACGCGCAGGCCTCGGGCTTCCGCAAGGCCTACAATTGCCGCCGGCCAAAGTGAACTTTTGGTTCACGCAGCCGTGAGTGGTAGACCGAGACAGTAATGATCCGGAATTGAACTGAAACGGGAGTTGCTGCACTTATATGTGTACGCAAGCGCTTTGCGCGGGCGTTTCCTTGGCAGACGATCCTCATCGGATTGTCCTTGCTCGGGCGTTTCCTCCCTAGACTTGGGCCGCTTGTCACTCACAAGCGGCTCTTCTTTTTTGTGCGGTCTAGCTGTGCATCCGAATGAACTGGTCCATCGGCGGCATGTTCTGGTTGAGATGCGACATGATCCAGACGGTGCCACCGACCACCAGAAAGACGACCAGAAGCCCGAAGGCCAACGCCAGCACGTTGTTGGTGTTGTCGGGTCCGGTGGTGATGTGCAGGAAGAAAACGAGGTGCACGCCCATCTGCGCAATCGCCAGCACGATCAGTGCGACCGGGATCGAGGGCTGCCAGACCAGGTCGGTGCCAGCGATGAAGAACGAGGTCGCGGTGAGCAGCAGCGCAAGACCCAGGCCGACGACGTAGCCGATGATACGCTCGCCAACGCTGTGTTGCTCTTCATCGCCAGGCGCGATGTCATGTTCGACATGCATGTGCGTCTGATCGCTCATACGCCACTCCCAAGCAAATAGACGACGGAAAAGACGCCGACCCAGATGATGTCGAGCGCATGCCAGAACAGCGCAAAGCACATCATCCGGCGCAGCACGTCGGCGCGAAAGCCCTTGGCAAAGACCTGCGCCATCATGGTGAGCAGCCAGAGCACGCCGGCCGAGACATGCAGGCCGTGGCAGCCGACAAGCGAGAAGAATGCGCTCAGGAAGGCGCTGCGCGACGGGCCATAGCCGCGGGAGACGAGGTCGGCGAACTCCCTGAACTCGATGGCGAGGAAGATCAGCCCGAGCACGCAAGTTACGGTCATGCCGAGATAGAACCAGAAGCGGTTGCGCACGTCGGCGGCGATGCTGGCCATACCGCAGGTGAAACTCGACAGCAGCAGGCAGACGGTTTCGATCGCGACGTTGCGCTGCTCGAAAATCTCCGAGCCCTTCGGACCGTCGGCGGTCTGGCTGACCAGCACGGCGTAGGCCGCAAAGAAGCAGGAGAACATCACGATGTCGGAGAGCAGGAACACCCAAAAGCCATAGGCGGTCACGGTCCGCTTCGGCGCGGGCCCGGGATGCTCGACGACAACTCCTATGTGATGGGGATCGGCATGCGCGCGGCCGACGGTCGCGGTCATCGACATCAGATCGCCCCCGCCATGCTGACGAGGTTCCGCCGCTCCTCCAGATTGACGCGGTCGATCGCAGCGACCTCCGCGGCCGGAATGACGTATTCGTCGTGGTCGCGCCACGCGAACACGACGAAGGTCGCGAAAGCGCCGAGGCTGCCCAAGATCACCAACCACCAGATGTGCCAGATCAGCGCAAAGCCCATGATCGTGGCGAAGAACGCGCAGACAAAGCCGGTCGGCGAGTTCCGGGGCATTTCGATGTCGTGATATTCGGGCTCTTCGTGCTCGAGCGATTGCTGTTGGGCAGCGATCTTCATGTCCCAATAGGCATCCTCGCCGCGGACGTCAGGGTGGAAGGCGAAGTTGAACACCGGCGGCGGCGACGAGGTCGCCCATTCCAGGGAGCGGCCGTCCCAGGGATCGCCGGTGCGGTCGCGCAACGCCTCGCGGTTGCGGATGCTGACGACGAGCTGCATGATCTGGCAGATCACGCCGATCGACAGCACGGCCATGCCGATCGCCGCCACGATCATCCACGGGCGCCACTCCGCAACATCATAGTGCTGCATGCGTCGCGTCATGCCGAGCATGCCGGCGACATAAAGCGGCACGAAAGTAATGTAGAAGCCTGAGAAGGTGAACCAGAACGCCAGCTTGCCCCAGCGCTCATCGAGGCGGAATCCGAACGCCTTGGGAAACCAGTATTCGAAACCGGCGAAGGCGCCGAACAGCACGCCCCCGATGATGACGTTGTGGAAGTGCGCCACCAGGAACATGCTGTTGTGAAGCATGAAGTCGGCCGGCGGCACGGCAACCAGCACACCGGTCAAGCCGCCGATGATGAAGGTAACCATGAAGCCCACCGCCCACAGCATCGGCGTCGCAAAGCGAATGCGGCCGCCATACATCGTGAACAGCCAATTGTAGATCTTCACGCCCGTCGGCACGGCGATGATCATGCTGGCGATGCCGAAGATGGCATTGACGTCGGGCCCCGCGCCCATCGTGAAGAAATGATGCAGCCAGACCATGAAGGAGATGACGCAGATCGCCATGGTCGCCAGCACCATGGAGCGATAGCCGAACAGCGCCTTGCCCGAAAAGGTCGAGACCACCTCGGAGAAGATCCCGAACGCCGGCAGCACCAGGATGTAGACCTCCGGATGCCCCCAGGCCCAGATCAAATTCATGAACATCATGACGTTGCCGCCGGCCTCATTCGTGAAAAAGTGGAAGCCGAGATAGCGGTCGAGCAGCAGCATCGCGAGCGTCGCGGTGAGGATCGGAAACGCCGCGACGATCAGGAGGTTCGAAGCCAGCGTGGTCCAGCAGAACATCGGCATGCGCAGATAGTTCATGCCTTTGGTCCGCAGCTTCAGCACCGTCGTGACGAGATTGATGCCGGCGACCAGCGTGCCGACGCCGGAGATCTGGAGCGACCAGGCGTAATAGTCGACACCGACGCCGGGCGAATAGGACAGCTCCGACAGTGGCGGAAAGGCAAGCCAGCCGGTCCGGGCGAACTCGCCGATCACCAACGACAGGTTGACCAATAGCGCACCCGTCGCCGTCAGCCAGAAGCCGACGGAATTGAGCGTCGGAAACGCGACGTCTCGCACGCCAAGCTGCAGCGGCACGATCAAATTCATCAGCCCGATCACGAACGGCATCGCTACGAAGAAGATCATGATGGTGCCGTGCGCCGAGAAGATCTGGTTGTAGTGCTCCGGCGGCAGATAGCCCTGGGACTGATAGGCGATTGCCTGCTGGATCCGCATCATGATGGCGTCGCTGCCGCCGCGCAGCAGCATCATCGAAGCGAGCAGGATGTACATGACGCCAATGCGCTTGTGATCGACGCTGGTGATCCATTCGTGCCAGAGATAGGGCAAATGGCCTTTCACGACGACCCAGATCAGCACGGCGAGGATTCCAGCCAGCACCACGCCGCCCGCAATCAGTGGGATCGGCTGATCGAACGGGATGGCCGACCAGTCGAGCTTACCGAGCATCATGGCCTCCACTGTGGGGGCGGCCGGCATCGGACATGAGCTCCGGTCCCGGTCCTGGCGGAATGTGCTGGGTTGCTATCAGGTTGAACAAGCGCGGGTCTTCAAGCCGATAGGTCGGCTTACCCTTCTCGATGCCCTGCTGCATGAGCTTCTTGTAGCTCTCCTCGTTCAGCACGGCGTCGGTCTTCGCCGTGGTCGCCACCCAATCCGGAAATGACAGCGGCGAGATCACATTGACGTCGAACATCATGTCCGGAAAGCCGTCGCCGGAGAAATGGGCCGACATGCCCTTGAGCTTCCCCTCATTGTCGGCGCGGAGGTTCAGCCGCGTCACCATGCCGTTCATGGTGTAGATCATGCTGCCGAGCTGCGGGATGAAGAACGTGTTCATCACGCTCGACGACGTCAGCTGAAAATTCAGCTCGGCGCCGGCCGGCACCGTCAGCGTGTTGACCGTGGCGATGCGCTGGTCCGGATAGATGAACAGCCATTTCCAGTCGAGCGACACGGCCTGGATGCGGACGGGACTTCCCGTGCCCGGCACGGGCGCTGCGGGATCGAGCTGGTGCGAACCGATCCAGGCGACGCCGCCGAGCAGGATCACGGTCAGCGCCGGGATCGCCCACACCACCATCTCGACGCGGCCGGAATAGACGAAGCCGGGCTGGAAGCGTGCTTTCGTGTTGGAGGCGCGGAACCAGAACGCAAAAGCCAGGATCGCAAAAATGGTCGGCACCACGATCGCGAGCATGATGAAGACGGAATCGACCAGAATGGTGCTGTTGGCCGCAGCCACCGGCCCTTGTGGATCGAGCAGATTCATCGGCAAGCCACTGGCGATCAGGAGAACCCCAAGGGGAGCGTAACGCCAAAAACTCCCCCGCCACAAACGCAGTTGCGTGAAGACGGTTCCCGGCCATCGCAGCTCAACCGCGGCATATCTCGTCCCGCGCCATGCAATTCCGTGCGATGTCAATGACATCGGCACGGGACGGCCGGCCTTCTCTCTTCCGCGCGCGATTGCTAGTTTGCACGAAAATATCGGGATGGAACGAGATGCAGGGCCCTGAGGACGACGCCGGCCTCGCCGGCAAGGTTGCGCTGATCAGCGGCGGCGGTGCAGCAGGCGATGGCATCGGCAATGGCCGCGCTGCAGCAATTCTGCTCGCGCGCGCCGGCGCGAGAGTGCTGGTGGCCGATCGCGACCTCAGGCTCGCCGAACGCACCGTCGAGATGATCATGGCCGAGAGCGGCACTGCCGCAGCCCAGGGCGGCGACGTCACCAGCGAGAACGACTGCAAGGCGCTCGTCGAGGCCGCCCTCGACCGCTGGGGTCGGCTCGATTTCCTCGACAACAATGTTGGAATCGGCAGCCGCGGCAGCGTGGTGGACGAGGCGCCGGAGCAATATCGCCGCGTCATGCAGGTCAATGTCGAGACCATGTTCCTGCTGTCGAAGCACGCGATCCCCGCCATGATCAGGACCGCCAAGGGCGGCGCGATCGTCAACATCTCCTCGATTTCGGCGCTGCGGCCGCGCGGGCTGACGACCTACACGACTTCAAAGGCGGCCATCATCGGGCTGACGCGCGCGATGGCAGTCGATCACGGCCGCGACAATATCCGCGTCAACTGCATCTGCCCCGGACCGATGTACACGCCGATGGTCTATGCCCGCGGCATGAGCGAGCAGGCCCGCGCCCAGCGCGCCAGGGCCTCCGTGCTCAAGACCGAGGGGACCGGCTGGGACGTCGGCCATGCCGTCAAATTTCTCCTGAGCAACTTTGCGCGCTACATCACCGGCCAGGTGCTGGTGGTGGACGGTGGCGTGACGTTGCAGGCCCCCGAACGCGAGTCGCAAGAACACTAGAGGAAACATGCAAAATGGCCCGCCTGCCCTATCTCGATGCCGACCAGGTCGCGCCCGAATATCGCGACATGCTCAAGCGCAACACCAATCTGCATAAGCTGCTGGTCAACTCGCCGGAGATGGCGCGTGCCTTCAACGGCATCGGCGGCTACATCCGTTTCAAAAGCAAGCTCGACCCTCGCCTGCGCGAACTTGCTATCCTCCAGGTCGGTTGGATGGAGAAGTCGGAATACGAGTTCACCCATCACGTGAAGATCGGCAAGGAGTTCGGCGTCACCGACGAGGATATCGCCGGCCTGATGGCGGAGACCGAAGGCAAACCGTCAAAGCTGGAGCCGCTCGCCAGGGCGATCCTCAAAGGCGCCCGCGAGATGGTCCGCGAGCTTGCGATGTCGGATGCGACCTTCGCCGAGATCAAGCAGCACCTCTCCGACGAGCACATGACCGATCTCGTCCTGACCATCGCCTTCTATTGCGGCGTGGTGCGCGTGCTCGCCACCATGAAGATCGACAACGAGCCTTATTACAAAGAGGTACTCCAGCAGTACCCGATCCCGGGAGTGAACTGAGATGCGCTTGAAGGACAAGGTTGCGATCGTCGTTGGCGCCGGCCAGAGCCCCGGCGAAGGCATGGGCAACGGCCGCGCCACCGCACTCACCTTTGCGCGCGAAGGCGCAAAAGTGCTGTGCGTCGACCATCATCTGGAATCGGCGCAGGAGACCGTCGCGATGATCGCGGCGAAGCAGGGCACCGCGGCGGCCTTCAAAGCCGACGTGACAAAATCTGCGGACATCAAGGCGATGGTGGCGGAGGCACAGGCGCGCTGGGGCCGCATCGACGTGCTGCACAACAATGTCGGCGTCAGTCTCGCCGGGGGCGATGCCGAACTGCTGCAAATCACCGAGGAGGCGTTCGATCGTGTCGTCGCGATCAATCTGAAGAGCTGCATTCTGGCGGCGAAGGAAGTGATCCCGATCATGCGCGCGCAGAACAGCGGCGCCATCATCAATATCTCGTCGATGGCGGCGATCACCACCTATCCCTACGTCGCCTACAAGGCGACGAAATCGGCGATGATCGCCTTTACCGAGCAGCTCGCCTATCAGAACGCCGAATACGGCATCCGCGCCAACGTCATCCTGCCCGGCCTGATGAACACGCCGATGGCCGTCGATACCCGCGCCCGCGAATGGCACAAGACCCGCGCCGAAGTCGAAGCCGAGCGCGACAGCAAGGTGCCGCTGCGCAAAAAGATGGGCACCGGCTGGGACGTCGCGAACGCCGCGCTGTTCCTGGCGTCGGATGAAGCGAATTTCATCACCGGCGTCACGCTGCCGGTGGATGGCGGAGCGAGTGTGAGGCGGGGGTAGGTCGATCTACTCCCTCGCCCCGCACGCGGGGACAGGCGAGGGAGAGCGCGCTCAGCGTGAATAAGTCACCCGCCAGATCGTCCCGCCCGTATCTTCCGAGATCAGCAGCGATCCATCCTTGGTCACCGCGATCCCCACCGGCCGCCCCCACACCTGGCTGTCGTTCACGACAAAGCCCGTGACGAAATCCTCGTACTCCCCGGTCGGTTTGCCGTCCTTCATCCTGATGCGGATCACCTTGTAGCCGGTGCGCTTCGAGCGGTTCCAGGAGCCGTGCTCGGCGGCGAAGGCGTCGCCGTGATATTCGGACGGAAACTGCGTGCCCTGGTAGAAGGTCATGCCGAGCGAGGCCGAATGCGGTTGGATCAACACGTCCGGGACCGTCACCTTGTCCTTGAGGTCCGGCCGCGCGCCGGCGTGACGCGGATCTTCGTTGTTGCCGATGTAGAACCACGGCCAGCCGTAGAAGGCGCCCTCTTTAACGCTGGTGACGTAGTCGGGCACGAGATCGTCGCCGAGCCCGTCACGCTCGTTGGTCGAGCACCAGGGCAGGTTCGTTTGCGGCTGGATCGCAAGACCGACACAGTTTCGGATGCCGGTGGCATAAAGCTTGCGATCTTTACCCTCGGGGGTGAACGAGAGCACCGCGGCACGCTCCGCCTCATAGCCCCAGGAGGCGCCGAGCGCCTGCGCGCGCGCCCAGGCCTCGAGCCCGCCGGGCGGGCTGCCCATGCCTTCGGCGACATTGCTGGCCGAGCCAACCGACACCAGCATGCGCTTGCCATCCGGCGTGAACACGATGTCGCGGGTGGAATGGCCCGATCCCTGCGCGAGATTCGCCACCACCACATCGGCCTTGCCCGACGCTTTCAGATCGCCGGCATGATAGGGAAAGCGGACGACGTTGCCGGCATTGGCGACATAAACCCATTGCGGGTTCTCACCCGTCGGGAAGAAACCGATGCCGAAAGGATGGGTGAGCCCGCTGGCGAAGACCTCGTTGGTCGCGACCTTGCTGCCCTCCCCGAGACGCAGCACGCGAATGCGCCCCTGTCCGGTCTCGGCAACGAAGATATCGCCGTTCGGCGCGACGCGCAGCACGCGGGCGTCGGAAAGGCCGTCAGCCAGAAGCTCGATCTTGAATCCATCAGGTACATCAGGCGTCGCACTGCCGCGAGCCGTCACCCGCGTGGAGTTGGACACCGAGGGCGAGGCGCCGGGCTTTGGCAGATCCTGCGGGCGGATCAGCCTGACGGTACCGGGCTTGTCAGCCTGCCAGCTGCCATAGGCATCCTTGCCCTGCAGCACGGGCTCTCCTTGCGCGCTTGCAGAAACGACCAACAGCCATGCGGACACCATCATGTGCGAAACATGAATCTTCACGCCACCTTCCTCCCGGACTCATCTGCCAAATCCCACGTCAGCTCATGCCCGCACGATGTGCAGAGGGTGTGACCCATCGTACTGGAAAACGGCGCGGATCGGTGCAACAGATTGTAAGGGCACGGCCGCAGGTTGCGGTCATCAAAGCTGCGGCATCCGTGCCGCCATTGATGGGGTAATCATGTGGGGATCGATCATATCGGAATGGGCGAGCCTGCTGCTGCGCTGGCTGCACGTGGTGGCCGCGATCGCCTGGATCGGCAGTTCCTTCTATTTCATTGCCCTCGATCTCAGCCTCAAGCCCAGGAGCGACCTGCCTGACGGCGTGCAAGGCGAGGCCTGGCAGGTCCATGGCGGCGGCTTCTACCGGATCATGAAATATCTGGTGGCCCCGACCCGGATGCCGGACGAATTGACCTGGTTCAAATGGGAGGCCTACACCACCTGGCTGTCCGGCTTCGCGTTGATGGTGGTGGTGTACTATCTCGACGCCGACCTGTTCCTGGTCGACAAGTCGATCCTCGAACTCACGCCATTCCAGGCCGGACTGTTCAGCTTCTGCAGCCTCGCATTGGCGTGGTTGCTTTACGAGGCCGCCTGCCGCACCGGCCTTGCGCAGCGCGAGCTGCCCTTCGCCATCGGCGGCTATCTGTTCCTGGTCGCGCTGACCTACGCCTTCACCCATGTGCTGAGCGGGCGCGGCGCCTTCAACCAGATCGGCGCGCTGATCGGCACCATCATGGTCGCCAACGTCTTCGCGGTGATCATCCCGAACCAGAAGAAGATCGTCGCGGCGCTGATCGCGGGACAGGCGCCCGATCCGAAACTCGGCAAGACCAGCAAGGAGCGGTCGGTCCACAACAACTATCTGACGCTGCCGGTCGTCGTGCTGATGATCAGCAATCACTATCCCCTGCTCTACGCCACGCGCTTCAACTGGATCATCGTCGCGATCGTGCTGGCGCTGGGGCCGGTGATCCGTCATTTCTTCAACGAGGGCCATGCCGGGCGCAAATCGCCGTGGTGGGTGTGGGGCGTCGCTGCCGCAGGTGCGATCGCGATCCTGTTCCTCTCTGCGGCCGGCCCGCGCGAGGTCAAGACCGGCGCGCTGTCAGCGCAGCCGACACTCGCCAATGTCGAGGAGATCGTGATGTCCCGCTGCAGCATGTGCCATGCCGCCGAGCCGGTGTGGGCCGGCATCGTGACCGCGCCGAAAGGCATTCTGCTCGACGCACCCGAGCACATCCATCGCAACATCCGCCTGATCGGCCGCGTCGCGGCCTGGTCCAATGCGATGCCGCCGGGCAATATCACCGAGATGACCAGCGAGGAGCGCGCCGTCCTCGCCGCCTATATCAGCGAGCAGGATCGCTGATCACCGATGCTGCATGTCGCGAAATGAAATTCCCGGTCTCCCCTCGATTTGAAAATGACTTGAGCGCCTATCCGGCGTAGACAAGGCTGGCGGCTGCAGGCCGTCCAGAGTCAGTTCGCAATTGCCGGGGAAATCACAGTGACCCTCAAGAACGTCATCGGGATCGACCACGCCGTGGTCATGGTGAAGGACCTCGACAAGGCTGCCGAGAACTATCGCCAGCTCGGCTTCACGCTCTCACCGCGCGGCACCCACAGCGCGCATATGGGTACCGGCAACTACACCATCATGTTCGACCCCGACTATATGGAGCTGCTCGGCGTGCTGGTCGCAACCGAGCACAACGCGCCGGCGCGCGCCTTTGTCGAGCGACAGGGTGAAGGCATCGAACGCATCGCCTTCACCGCGATCGATTCCGCCGCCGGGGCCGAGGAAATCCGCGCGCATGGCTTCACGCCGATCGGACCGACCGATTTCGAGCGGCCGGTGACGTTGCCTGACGGCACCGTCTCGGCGGCAAAATTCCGCACCTTCATGTGGCCGACCGCGGAAGCGCCCGGCGGCGTGCGCATCTTCGCCTGCCAGCATAAGACCCGCGAGACGGTTTGGATTCCCGAGCTGATGACGCACGCCAACGCCGCGAAGCGGATCAGGCAGGTGCTGATCGCAGCGCCCGAGCCCGCAGCGGAAGCCGCGCATCTGGCGCGGCTGATCGATCGCGAGCCGAAGGCAGAGGGCGACGGCGCGGTGACGGTGACGTCGGGCGGCGACCGCGCCGACTTCGTTTATCTGACGCTGGAGCAGCTCGGCAAACGCTATCCTGGCGTGCCGCTCGCCGGCCTCTCGAGCCGCGGCGGCGCAGCGCTGGTGCTCGTCAGCGGCGATCTCACGGCGACCGAGAAAGCGCTCGGCCCGGCGGGCATCCGAAGCGGAGCTGCGGTCGTCGTGCCCCCGGCCAAGGCCAACGGCACCCTGCTCGCCTTCGTCGCCGGCTGATTTGAGGCAATTCTTTAACGTGCGTTTACCCGGTGGCTCTAGGCTTCCGGTGAAGTCCGAGCCGCCCGGGGACATGCATGTTCAAAGAGGGATCGCCGATCGCTTACGACGCGCCGGCCGAGCTGAAGAAGTGGCCGTCGCTGAAGGGCCAGCGGCAGAAGGATCGTGGTCCGCCCTATCTCGTCTACAACGGCACGCTCGCCGACTGCGTCCGGGAACTCATGGGCAAGCCCGTCAAGGGCATCTCGCTCTACGACATCATGACGAAGCCGCAAGCGGCCTTCGACCAGGCCGTGCTGTCGCCCGGCGATGCCGCCGAGATCGCGATGCGCAAGGATTTTCCCAAGGCTTAGACGGCAAGGCCTAAGGCTCCGACCTCGCGGTTCCCGTAGAACCGCGGGCGCGGCTGCCCGCGTTCCTGCGAGGGGAACACCGTACTAACACCGGTGGTCTCGCGGAATCGCAGCTTCGCCGCAATTACGGTTAAGAAGTCCTTGTCACCGGCGCCCGCTGGTCGTTCCCCCACAGTTCGAGGACTCTTACCGAGATGCGATTTCTCGTCGCGGCTTGCGCTGCGTTCCTGCTTCTGATGTGCGACGTCAGCCCGGAGCCGACATGGCAAACCTCACATTTCGACCAGGCCACGCCGAAGTCCGACCGCGCGCCCTCTTTGGTGCCAATCGTCGAACTCTTCCTCGCGAGTGTGCAGGCCATCGAGCTGGCCAATGCGCGCGCATCCTTTGAGGAGCCGATCGAGCCGGAGCCCGCAGTCGAAGTGGCCACAGAGCCTCCGGCGTCCCCGACTGAGCAATTCTGCCGTGCGCTGAAGGAAGCGGCCGAGGAGAGCGGCATTCCCGTCCCGTTCTTTGCCCGCCTGCTCTGGCAGGAGAGCCGATTCAAATCCGACGAGGTCAGCCAGGCCGGCGCGCAAGGCGTTGCGCAGTTCATGCCGGAGACCGCCGCTGAAATGGGGCTCGACGATCCCTTCGATCCGATGAAGGCGCTGCCCGCATCGGCAAGATTCCTGCGCAAGCTCCGTGACGATTTCGGCAATCTCGGCCTCGCCGCGGCCGCCTACAATGCCGGTCCCGGCCGCATCCAGAAATGGCTCGCCAGGGAAAGCGACCTGCCTCGCGAGACGCGCGACTATGTCCGCATTATCACCGGCACCAAAGCCGAAGACTGGATCGAGCGCGCGGATGCGCTGGCGATCCGGATCGACCTGCCGCGCGAGGCGCCCTGCGAGGGCGTCGGCAGCCTGTCCAAGACGAGGGACGTTGCCTGGGTGTCCGCGAACCTCACGCCGTCGACTGCCACCATCATTCGCAGGGCCGAGCAGTTGGCGGCGCGGCTCGCAGCCAATCGCGCCCGCAAGCATCTCGTGGCCCTGCTCCGCAAGAGCGGCGCGGCCCACGGCAAGGCGCGCAGCATGATCGCGGCCCGTGCCAAGGGTGCTGCCAAAGGGGCGAAGGCCCACGCCATTCGTGTGGCGGCGCGCGAGCGGTCTTCGAGCTGAGGCCCCGTGCCGGACCAGATCGGCGAAAACAACCCCATGCACAGTAGCCGGCGCCATCAGGATCGCCGGCCTTGCGCGGCGGCGTGTTTTGAGGATTTACAGAAAATCCTTTGACCCGTCGGGCAAAACAGGTGCATGATGGCATCATCGCGATATCAGCCGGTCTCCACCTCGCGTCCGATCCCGGACGCCTGAACCGGCTTGCGCGAGAACGCCTCTCCGACATCTGAAAACTCTCAACCGCCGCGCCAGCAGACGCGCGACCCGCTTCGCTCGCCGCGAGCCCGCGCGCCTCCGCCGGCAAAGGACACAACGCATGACGACATCCCTCACAGTTCCGGAAACGACCGCCATCGCAGCCAGCGATCGCGCCGGGGCCATCCCGAGCCCGAAGGTCAAGCTGCGCCGCCGGAACATCGTGATCGAACATCCCGACCCGGAAGCCGGCGAAGCGCTGTTGGCCGAAGCGCTCGGCGCCGCCGACCGCGACGCGCTGCATGGCCTGCTGAGCCAACTGGTGAAGGCCAGCGTCGTCGCCCGCAAGCCCGACCAGGGCACTCTCGCCTTCATGGTCTCGACGCTGAAGAACATCGCGCCGAGAGATTCGCTCGAATCCATGCTGGCGGCGCAGATGGTGAGCATTCAGGTCGCGACGATGCGCTGCGCCTGTCGCCTTGCCTGCACCGAGGACGTGCAACAACAGGAGAGCCTGACGCGCGCGCTGACGCGGCTGTCACGCACCTTCGCGGCCCAGATCGAGGCGCTGAATCGCCATCGCAGCAACGGCGCGTGCGCGATCACGGTGCAGAATCTGTCGGTGCAGGACGGCGGCAAGGCGGTCGTCGGCAATTTTTCGCAGCACGCGAACCTGATCGCTGCGCAGTCTGGCCTCGTGCGCGCGGAAGTCCTCCCCGCATGAGCCACGCCCGCAACACCGCATCAATGCGGGCGAGCATCCGCTGCGGCGCGCGAACGCGCAGCGGCGAAACCTGTCGCGCACCGGCGCTGCGCGGCAAGATGCGCTGCCGCATGCACGGCGGCGCGTGGGGATCCGGCGCGCCTGATGGAAACAGCAATGCCGTCAAGCACGGCTTCTTCACCAGCGAGGCGATCGAGGAGCGGAAGTTTGTCCGCACCATATTGGCTGAAGCGGAGAGCCTGCTCTGCCAGCTGCCCGCACAACCGCAAAAGAACGCCACCCCGCGCGAGAACGGAACCCAGCCCACTCCGGGAACAGAAAGTCCCGTTCGCAATTCACATATGTTGGAAAGTGAGGTGCGTCATGGGCCAATCAAAGCCGATGAGGCCGACCGCGATCGTCGTCGAGGATGATGACATTCAACGCAAGATGCTGGCGCTGCTGCTCGAAGAGAGCAATTTCGAGGTGCTCCAGTGCGAAGATGCCGAGACCGCGGCGCTGGCACTGAAAGCACGTCATCCCGCCCTGATGGTGACCGACATCAATCTGGTCGGCAAGATGGACGGTGTGGATCTCGCGCACTTTGCCCGGCAGCATGATTCCGGTGTTCGGATCATCGTGATCTCGGGCCGTCCGCTGCCACGTCCCCTGCCGCCTGGAACGAAGTTCCTCACCAAGCCGGTCTATCCCACGGTGCTGCTCGCAGAAGCCGGCCGATAGCAGCGGTTTGCTGGCATCACGCGCAGGCACTATCCCGAAGCCTTCCGGCCGCCGGCCCTCGCGCGGCCGGCCGACGGGAGAATGAAAGCCCAATGCGCGGTTTTGGCCCGTTCGAGACCTGCCGGCTCGGTCTGACCACGTCCGCTCATCCGGCTAGACCCGGAAGTCATGGCCTCACGGGCAAACCGACGCTGTTGACCCGTTGGGGACATTGGTCAAAATCCGCTCCATCGTGAGCTTAGGGCCGCGTGGTTAGAGATGAACTTGCACGTTCCAAAGACTGTGGAGGAAATATACCACGAAGAGCACCCCAGCAAAGACTAGTACCAGTAGCATCGCTATCGAATACTGGCGAACCTGCCGAGTTTTTCTCCGAAGCCAATTACCTGCTCGCTATCCTGAATACGGTTGGACAGAGCAATAAGAAAATAGCCGAAAACGATGTGCGCCGCGCCTCCGAAAACAAACCACATCGAGTCGATTTCACCTTTGATGTTAAAAGGAGTGGTCGAGTATCACTGAATTTGTTCTACGATGCGCGTTGAAAGTGGCCCTTGCTACGTTCCAACGCAACCGCCGTCGCGAGGACATGCTTGCCGACGCCTTAACATAAAGCGATGAATAGAAAATTGTGCGACGCATGAGTCCGTAAGTAGCCCTTCGCGTCGCTTCGTCGGGCGCGCCATCATGTCCGCACACAAGGGGATTCCGTTGCAAAACTCCTTGAGCCTCGATGGCGGGCGGTGGTTTCAAGTCTGA
>NZ_CAKZHY010000128.1 GCF_936928535.1 uncultured Bradyrhizobium sp.
GCGCGGCTAGCGGTTCGACAGGCCTGATCGGCAAGCTCAGCGGATTGACTTTGGCAATCGCGTCTCCCCGGGTAGCAGGGCTTCGGATCGACTTAGTACTTTGTGCGATATCGTTCGACACCCGACGAAAGAGGAGGGTGTTCTGGAGCCTTTTCCGCTTTTGCCACTTCTCCGGGTCCTCGCCGGATGCCCGCGTCGCAGAGGCTGCTCGGCTGAAGTCAATCAGCCGAGAATAATTTCGCACGCATGCTGTCCATAGGGCAGGATGCGCGCTAGGTTCGCCAAATGGATGATACGAAACAATATCTTGAAGGCCACGCATTCGTTGGTGGTGGTGAAGCCGGCGATGCCATCCGACAGATGGATTGGGGACTGACGCCGCTCGGACCAATCCGGGCATGGTCAGCGGAATTGAAGGCTAATGTCCAGACCGTGCTAGCGTCACCGGTTCCGATGGTGGTTCTGTGGGGACCGGAAGGCATTCTCATCTATAATGACGGTTATGCAGCTGTATGCGGCCCTCGTCACCCCGCAGCTCTTGGCGGAAAACTTCTTGAGGTCTGGCCTGAGGCTGCAGACTTCAACGCTCATGTGATAGCAGCTGGATTGCGTGGTGAGCCGCTTAGCTTCCATGGCCAAGAGCTCGAACTCTGGCGACATGGCAGAGCTGAGCAGGTGTGGATGGACCTGGAATATCTGCCGATACGGGATGCCGCGGGCAAGCCGATCGGCTCCCTGGCGATGGTGTTTGATATCACCCACCGCGTGCTCGCCGAGCGTCGCCTGGCGCAGAGTGAAGAGTTATACCGCTTCCTGGACGAACTTGGTCAGGCAGTTGCGGGCCTGCATGATGCAGATGAAGTTCTCGCCGTCACGACGCGCCTAATAGGCGCACATTTGAGCCTCTCAAACTGCGCCTATGCCGATATGGATCCTGATGAGGATGGCTTCACCATCCGTGGTAACTGGCACGCACCGGGGTCTCCCTCGATCGTCGGGCACTATAGTCTCTCCGATTTCGGAACTCTAGCGGTGCAGGAGCTGGCCGCCGGCCGGCCGCTGATCATCAATGACAATCTTGCCGAGATCGCGCCCGAGGAGGCAAAAACCTTCCAGGATATCGGGATCACTGCAACGATCTGCATGCCGCTGGTGAAAAACGGTCGGCTGACCGCTTTGATGGCAATCCATGACAAGGCACCGCATCGATGGTCCGACTACGAATTGACGGTCATCAGCGAGGTCACGGAGCGATCGTGGGCCCATGTCGAGCGTGTGGGTTCTGAAGCAAACCTTCGCGCGAGTGAAGAACAGCTTCGCCTGGCCGTCGATGCAGCTGAAATCGGCCTTTGGGATGTGGACGTGGTTGCCGACACCTTGTTCTGGCCGCCCAGGGTCAAAGCGATGTTTGGCATCTCGCCCGACGTCCCCGTTTCGATGCAAGATTACTACAGCGGCCTTCATCCTGAGGACCTCGAACGAACTTCGGCTGCTTACGCGGCAGCGGCAGATCCCGCCGTGCGCGCCGTCTACGACGTGGAGTATCGGACGATTGGCAAGGAAGATTCAGTCGTCCGCTGGGTCGCGGCGAAAGGGCGTGGCGTATTTGAAGGGGAGCGCTGTCTACGAGTGATCGGAACCGCGATTGACATTACCGAGCGCAAGAAGACTGAGCTTGCCCTACGCGACCTCAACGAGACGCTGGAAGCGCGGGTCGCTGAGGGGCTGGCCGAACGCAAGCTTCTGGCTGATGTCGTTGAGAACACGACAGCAATCATTTTCGTGGCGGACCAGGACTTCCGTTGGCTGGCGATGAACAGGGCGGCAAGCACCGCGTTCGAGCAGGTCTATGGCGTGCGCCCGGTGATCGGAGCATCTATGCTAGAGGCGCTCGATCACCTCCCCGAGCATCGCGAGCATGTGCGCCGGACCTGGTCGAGGGCGCTCGCCGGCGAGGAGTTCACGCTGGTAGACGAGTTCGGAGATACCGCATATTCCAAGCGTTGGTTCGAACTCAATTTCAACGTGCTGCGAAACACTGCGGGTCGCCAGATCGGTGCCTACCAGATTGTGTATGACATCACAGGGCGCTTGGCGGAGCAAAGGCGCCTGGCGGAGGCGGAAGATCAACTTCGACAGGCGCAGAAGGTCGAAGCGCTCGGTCAGTTGACCGGCGGCGTCGCTCATGACTTCAACAACTTGCTGACCCCGATCATCGGCTCTCTCGACATGCTGGTGCGCAGGCAAATTGGGACCGATCGCGAGCGCAAGCTGATTGGTGGCGCATTACAGTCGGCCGAGCGCGCCAGAATACTCGTCCAGCGACTTTTGGCGTTTGCTCGGCGCCAGCCGCTGCAGCCGCTACCGATCGACGTGACGACGCTTGTCGCCGGGATGGGAGAGTTAATCCGAAGCACGACTGGCCCTCAGATCCAGGTTGTCATTGACGCAAGCCAGGACCTTCCGGCGGCCCGAGCCGACCAAAATCAGGTCGAGATGGCCCTTTTGAACCTTACCGTGAACGCCAGGGACGCCATGCCGACAGGCGGCACGCTGCGCATCAGCGCGAGCGCTCGCGAAATCCATCCGCAGAAGCCTGAAGATCTGAAGCCTGGCCGCTACGTCGTTATCTCTGTTGCCGATACCGGCGAGGGAATGAGTGATGAGGTCCGAGCGCGTGCAATCGAGCCATTCTTCTCGACCAAAGGCTTAGGACAAGGAACCGGACTGGGCCTTTCAATGGTGCACGGCCTTGCACAGCAACTTGGCGGCGGCATCCGCATCTTTAGCCGGGTGGGTGTTGGCACGAATATTGAGCTCTGGTTACCAGAGGCCGGTGACGCCCCTGTCAGTCTTGCGACCAATGACCCCGGCGGCACGACGTCGATCGGCCATCGAGGGACGGTGCTGCTCGTCGACGATGAAGATTTTGTTCGCATCAGCGCGGCCGATATGCTTGAGGAGATCGGCTTTGATGTCGTTGAAGCCTCCAATGGCGAGGCTGCGTTGGCATCGCTGGACAGCATCGCAGATTTAAAGCTCGTCGTGACGGATCACTTGATGCCGGGCCTGGATGGGGTCGAACTTGTGAGGCGTGTTCAGCTGCTGCGGCCTAATCTGCCTTGCCTGATCGTCTCTGGATATGCCGACGTCGAGGGGATCGCACCGGATCTACCCAGGCTGACGAAGCCGTTCAAGGTTGAAGACCTTAGAGAAGCTCTTATTGCGTCGGGATTTGGAGCAAATTGAGTTCTGGCCAACTGCACATCCTCGACCAAGCTCCCCGGCTTCAGTTGCTGGTGACCTGACCTGTGGAAGGTGCGGGTATCACCACTCCGGCATAGTGGACGGGATTGTCGGTTTTGTCTCGAAAGCAACGCCCGAAGGCGCGCACGGCATTGTACTTTCCCAGCAAGCCGAGCGTGCGGTAAAATTGCTCCGTGGGATGCTCCGCGATAATTGCATCGCTGATCTGCTTCGCCAATGACGCCCGGTCGTCAGGGTGCACACGCTCAAGGTAGGTTCTGATAGGAAGCCCCCTCTCCGTCATGGACGGGTCTAGCCCGAAAAGCGACGCAACGGCGCTGTCGGCATAGACAAGATCGCTAGAAAGGTCCCAGGTGAAGAGGCCCGGGTCAGGCATGCGCTCGGTCGTAATCGACGTCGAAAATTCGAAGCTGTCCGTCATCCCCACCACCAAAATTTCCAGGTGAGAATGCCATCTCGCATAACAACTTCAAGGCGGCGAATCGCGAACATCCGGACTTTTTGTGCACCTTATTCTGACATGGGTACGGCATAGATGTCCTTCAGCGACCGCAAGAGCTTCAACACACCCGGGTGGCCAGTTGAGTAAAAGATGCTCTGCGCCTCACGGCGGGTGACGACAAGCCCGCCCTCCCGCAGGATCGACAAATGTTGTGATAAGGCTGACTGGCTGATTTCAAGTCGCTCACCCAGTTCACTTACTCGGATTTCCTCGTTGGAAATGATCGAAAGAATTTTCAGGCGGACCGGGTTGGCCATGGCAGAGAGAAGTTTCGACTTTTCAATCAGATCTGGATGCATCATGGACATTTTTGTTGTTGGGCGTGCAGTTGCGGCGCAAAGCATCGGTCAACGTCCGACTTCTTCAGCGCTTCGTGTCTATAGGCGCTTTGCAGAAAGCCTTGCAACCGCTTATTGATTTGCTGCATCCGATCAGACGGCCATCAGACGAGCTCGGCACGTGACGCGGCGTAAGTGGCGGAAGCTAGCAGGATTGAGCGCCCGGCACTTTCGGTAGCGCTGTTGCAGATCAATCTTTTTGGGAAGGTCATCGGTCGTTTCCGCTGGGGCGGGCTGTCCAGAAAGACCGCGAGGAAGATGATGAACATGGCCCCGCTCTTTGAGGAGAAGGCGGATGCAAATGTGCTGCACGACATGATCAGCTTTGCGAACAAGCAAAAACTGCTTTATCGCCCGAGACGCGAATTCGGACTTTTTCGAAGGGAAACCCAACCGCACGCGTTCGGCTCTGCCTCGCCTCGACAACCCGTCGCCAGTGTCTAGCAAAGTCCGCGCGCCGGCCTCGCGCGGGCTTTTCCTTTAGGCCTGCGGAACCGACAGACGTTCGGTGTGTCTGGCCATCGGCATCTGATTGTTGGTGACACGATCGGGTGTCAGGCTCTTTCAGTCGATGCAAGAGCGTGCCCACGTCTTTGACCTGGGCATGGCAGCGGCGTCCAAGTTAGCATTCAGCGCTGACCTTTTTGCATGCACCCAGATCGGCTCAAAGAAACCTGTGCGATTTGGCAATCGCAAAACCTCCATTGCGGGCAGCAGGTTTCCGAGTGTCGCTCGAGGCCCCCGCTCCCGCATGCAAGATGGCGTTTGCGTGAAGCAGTCTTGGAGATGCCGCTGAGGCGCAATTAACACGGTTGCAAATGTAAGTGCTCTGTCACACCTAAAGGAGATCGCCCCACGGATGGGGCTGGGTTGAAGCCTGGGGTTTGCAGGGCGATCTCAGTGGCAATTGGATTCAAACCACTTGCCGGAGAGCAACGTACACCTTCTGCGGGTGATGTCGAGAGTTCGCTACCGTACCAACATGCCGGCCGTCCATCCGTGCCAGCGCCATGAGCGTCACGCGCGCAGCAGGGTGTTGCAACAAAGCACGCAGGCTTATCGCAGTACGGGATTAACAGCCTTCGTTGTCACCGACCGCCTCCAACCAAGATCCCATCGCCCCAGGGCCCACTGTTCGTCAACGGTATCAAAATCGCGAACACATCAGGAGAGCGCGCTGCAATTAGATCTCGGCCGTCTCGTTGAAACCTGCTCGGCTCGCTACAGACACCGGCGCTCGGAAGTCCTCGACGTACCGCCGGCTTATCATGTATACAAAAAGGCCACCGCGAGGAATGCGCCGATCGCGGTGGCCCAAGTAGCACTTCATGAAAAAGAACCGCTTCACGAACCACGGAAAAGCGGTGCTCGATTATTTACCAAAGGCTTCAATCCCAATCAAGCGATTGCTGGTAAACCAGATCTTGAAGGATCCCGTCAGCCTCTCGACCGAAAAGCCGGCGCAGCTTGACGCAGCAACAAGGCGCTCCCGTTTGACGAGCGCCAATAGGTTTTGGCAGAACCAATATCCACCATTTGAAGACTCGCCGGCCGTAGAGTCACAAGCAGGTGGAGAAGTGGGGCTCCTATCCGTCGTGACGTCATTGTAACAGGCTGCCTTGCAAAATCGGCATGCATGAGAGTGCCGTTTGTCTGTTTGCGAGGCGAAAGGCCGTACATGGAGGACGGCACCCGAATAACCGACCTTAGACGCCAGACATAGTGACAGAGATTTTGCTTTGGTGCAAAGCCACTAAATTTCGCTGATCCTTTCCGAGACTGGCGGGCCGCTATGGCTTCGTAGACCATGAAACGACCAGGGAAGGATGATCAACGAAGTCTTTGGGGCATACCCGCGGTCAAGACATCTGACCGATAGATCGGTTGTCGACCGGCCCAAGCATTTCATCGAAAGCTTCGCTCAATCGGCCGACGTTTGTGATTACCCCATCAAATGCGGCCCTTCTGACGACGGACCAGTTGAATCCTGATGCCGGTGTCTTAAAACGCCGCTTTGATAGCGGCGGCGACCGCAACCGCGAGGGGTAACATGGCGAGTCAGAACAGTCTGGAAGAGATGGAAAGCGAAGAGGCCG
>NZ_CAKZHY010000129.1 GCF_936928535.1 uncultured Bradyrhizobium sp.
CCAAGCTCGGCCGCGATCCGTCCGAACGCCCCGCCCCGCGTGAACGCGGCGAACGCTTGCCGAAGGGCAATGACACGCAAAATTAGATCGTTTCTGAGCCCGCCTAACTCGACGTTACGAGAAATCAACGGTGAGCACCGAACGGCTGTCTAGGCAGGTACGGAAGAAAAAATCGATATGGGTACGGTTTGGGGCGGCCGGGTTTATGCACGGAGACCCCACAATGTTCGGGGGGTCTTGAAGATCGGGCGTCCAATCGAGGTTGGGACGATGATGATGGAGAAGTTGCGCAACATTACCTGACGGTGGCGTGGACCTCGCTTCTTTGGTGGATGATTTTGCGGGTGTTGGTTGCGTGTCCTCGTGATGCTAAGCATCGCGCCCGTCGGCGGGGCTAGGCTCGCAGCGCCGAAGATGACGGTCCTGGTCGAACGCGGCAAAGATGTTGCGGCGCGCTTCGCAAGCAAGTTGTCGGGACCATCTGAGTTAGGCCACAAGCGAGCCTGATGCCGGTCGTCATTTCACCCAGAAAGACGTTCATCGGTCTTGAAGTCGCAGGCACGTCAGTTTGGCATGTTGCCCCAGAGCCGCCGTAGCTGCGGCAGATCGCTGAACAACTGTGCGTCGTAATGCTGCGGTTGAGGGCCTGAGTTGCAATGATGTTCCAGCTCTTGGCCACCGCTTCCGTTTCCTCGGTACTGGCGGCATCTCGCTTCTCGATTGCGAGAGCGGAGGAAAGCGTCACGCACCGAGAAAAAATCACGGTGCGAAGGTCTGCAAGACGGTGCCGCACACTTCACAGCAAAGGTCGTGTTTTGATCGCCTCCGGGTGTTTACTTTTCCTACTGCGTACTCAGTTCGACACTTTGGGCAGTTAGGTGTTCCATAAACCCGGTCCTAAATCGCTAACGAACCTTCTAGAATACGTATTTGCACTGTGGAGCAAGCGGGTGCGAACATACCGCTCTCGGCCGATCTCGCCGCGCTCGCGGGGATCGACGAAAATCACTCCCGCCGTCATCTGAGCACGCGCTCCAGGTTCACCTTGCGCATGCTTAGCGGCAGCTTGCGCACGTCATCACCGTCGTCGACCAAAATATCGAAGGCGCAGAACTGAACTTCGTAATCGCAATTGCGAGAGTGCAGGGCGCGTTGAAGTCTGACACGCCATCGACACCGAGCAACAGGCTTCACCATCAAGGACAAATCGGGGTCTGCTTGATCTTGCGAGCGGCCTTCTCAATAAAGGGAAAGCGCCTCGTCCAGTCGTGACCGTTCCGAGTGAAGAGGCGCACGCGATTGCGATCGCGCTCGATTCGGAGGCGATAACCGTCGTACTTTACTTCGTGGATCCAATCCGGCACGGGGGGAAACTTGCTCCCTTCGTTAGCAAGCAAAACTCGAAAGCGATGCGCATAATTGAAAGATAGGACGGCCGACCGGAAAATGCGAGTTAACGGAGTGTTGGTCGAGAAAATGCCAGCCAGCAGGAACTTCGTTTCGTCTCCGGAGCACTACAGGATACCATACTCCCCAGGATTCACCGCTGGTTCACAAGAGCGGAATTAATAAGCACGCCTCGACGGCTTGTGGTGGGGAAACGTCCTTTGACCCGATGGCCGCTGCGGTGGCTTGGCCCGATGCATTCCGCGCCGGCAACCTTGAAGCTATGCAGGAAATGTACGTCGAGAATGCCGCGGTACACTGCGGCTGCGATGGCATGAAACCATCGTCGGCAACGAAGGTTTGCGAGCCTACTGGACAGATAGATTGTGGCAGTATTCGGCGCTTAGCTTAAGCGATCTTCACCCAAACGTATGATGGGACTGTCGTTGCCTATGTCACTCGCACAGGCGTCGTTAAAGCGAGTCTTGAATTCAACAAGGCCGAACAAATTCGGGTCCACATCTGCGGGCCTCCGAACTGTTCGTTGGAGTTTCCGGTAGCGCACCTTCGACTTCGCCAAATAGCTCCGTCAGCTGGCAAACTCACCTCGGAGGGTCAAGGCTACCGCCGGCCCTCTGGGAGAGTTGCACCTCATACCTTTCGATTGTTCTTCTTCTGAGTGACAAGACGCAGCGGAATGCTGTGTTGCAGGCTCGTACTCGAACTGCAGCCTCGGTGCGCATCAGCCTGTGTGCGATGACATCCGGACGATGTCCTTCCGTAGCTAACGCCTTGAGCAAACCATGTTCTTGCTAGTCCATTTCTTCAATAACGAATTGTGGGAATTTGATTTGCTCGAGCCGAAATTCTCAAACTATGACTGGCGGTCGCTATTGCCTTCACATTTGTTATGGTCATGCGTGTTGTGCACCGGTTCAAAAGTGCACACAAGGCATGCTGAAGATGAGCTCGGCTCAATTTTTCAGCCGGCGCGGCCTAGTGAGACGTCCTAACGTTTTCTAAAGCTTCCTGATCGCTCAATAGGAAATCGTCGCAACGTCAGCGTCGCAAAGGTGGCAATGAGGGAACTTGGATGGGACGCAGAATGGGACTGCTTGGTGCGGTGGTGTTTGCATTGGTGCTCACCGATGCAAGCGCTGCCTTGGCAGGAGACGATGGCGTTTGGCAGGTTCGAAAATCCTCCGGAGAGGTCTGGATCTCTGCAACCGGCGCGCAGCCTGCAACGCTGAAGCGGGAAGACGCGCTCAAGCCGGGCGACACGATCCGGACTGGCCGCAACGGCCGCGTGCTCCTGGCGCGGGGCGAAGAGAGCATCTTGATCTCGCCGAACTCCGTCATTGGTATTCCCCAGGAGAAGAAGGACGGGCTGGCCACAACTATTCTCCAACAGGCGGGTTCGATCCTGCTCGACGTCGAGAAGAAAAGCGTCAAGCACTTCGAAGTCGAAACGCCGTATCTCGCCGCGGTGGTGAAGGGCACGCAGTTCATTGTCACGGTCGGCGACAAGTCGACCAGTGTTGACGTGAAGCGCGGGCAGGTCGAGGTCTCCGACTTCAGGACTGGCCAGATTGCCCAGGTGATGCCTGGCCAGGCAGCCACGACCTCGGCGAATGGCAGGCCCGGCCTGGTGCTGAGCGGATCGGGCACCTTTAATCCGATCGAGCAAGGCAAGCCGCGCACGCCCAGCGTATCGCCGATCATGGTTCCGAAGGGTGGATTGACGGCGCCGCAACGCGCCCAAACTGGAGGCGCAAGACAGAGCGCGGCGGCAAACCCAATCAGGCCCACGGCGGCCGTGGCGACCCATCTGCCCGGCGGGCAGAAGACGGGTGGCTTGCGCATCAGCACGGCGCTCGGCGAGGTCAAGCTCAACTTCCACAAGGTGACAAACGGGCTTGCCCATGGCACGACGCCGCCAATCGCCAACGGCCGGGGAGCAGCATCGGCGGCTCATGACAACACCTCGGTCTGGAGCGGCGGGCAAAGCGGAGCGAGCGCGCTTGCTTCGACCGCGACGAGCCAAGGTAGTCCGGGCAATGGCGGAGGCACCGCAAGCGGTGCATCTGGGGCTGGAAGCAGTGGGGCGCCTCCGTCATCCGTGGTCGGTCCAGCGGTGATCTCTGTGGCCGATGCGCCCGACACTCCGGGCAAGGGGCCCGGCGGCGGTCCTGGGAAGAAGGGGGGCGGCGGCGCGGCGAATGCAGCTGGCGGCCATGGGTCGGGCGGCAACGGTCCTCCCGGTCACGGGCCACCCGGAAACGGACCTCCAGGGCCCGGGGAAGGCAACGGCAATGGCGGAGCTAATGGCCACGGACCCGGGGGCAATGGACCGCCCGGGCATGGTCACTAAGCGCTAGTCGCTTTGGTCCTCCCGTCCGCCGGTTCACTCTGAGGGGCCTTCTGCTATAGTCGGGCCGCGATCGGTGGTCTGACCGATCGCTATCTCAGTGAACTCCCCCGCCGACTCCCAGGTCGGCGGGCTTTTCTTTGTTGAGCATACCGTTCCACGTAGCGCATTCATGCATAGGTTCGAGATGATCGTTAGCTGGTTCGAAAATCTCTGTTCGGACAGACTCGCTTGAGCAATCGCTTGCGAACGAGCAGGGCTAACTGCATCCCCGCTCATGGGGTCCTGGGAGACCTTGCTGAGCAACTTGCCGTCGTCCAAATCCTGAGGCCGGTACAGCTCGCGTGGTGAGCATGCGTATTCCGACGTCAGCGTGCATCGTCGAGGGCCATAGCGTTTCGGGGGAAAGTTTAGGACGTGAGGTAGTAAGGGGAATCTTGCGCGGAAAAATCGCGCGTGCGATTCCGGCTGACGCCGAACCATCGAATTCTATTAAAATTATTCGGAATAACCTTTCCCGGTTAGGTTAAGGCCGGTTCCTTGTTGATGAGCATTTCCGAAAATGGATGATGGCTTCATTTCGGAGGCTGCACATGAAGCCTTTTCTTTATTGCCTGCTGTTTGTTTTGATGATCGGCCCTGTCGGAATTGCGGCCTACATCGCGCTCGCGCTGATGGGCTTTTGATGAACCATACATTCCACAGCGCCGACCAGGCCACATACAGGAAGACGCTCTTGGTGAGCGTGCTATGCTGTGCCTTCATCGTTTGGGTTCTTTTCCTTGTAAAACCTCACTCCGATTCTCGGTTTGTCGTCATGAAGGCGACAAAGGTTACGCGCACTGCCGGCCAGAGTAGTCCTGCAAATTAATTGAGAGGGCCTTATTGAGACTCCAGTACAGAGAGGCAACGAAAGCATGGAGAAAAACCGCGCCACTATCGGACGTGCTGAAGCCGATTTCTTGACCAATCGATTTTGCTTCTAAGGCTGTGACGGATTGGCTGAGTTAGCGCAGGCGGCAGTATTGGGAATGACGAGAAGTCGCTTTCCGGTTCTCACCAGCGCGCGCCAGCATCGTCAGAGCCCTCAGCAAAGCCAACGTAGTCTTCGAAAAGGGAGCCTTGCTATTCGCCGGAGAGGGGCGGAGGCAATTTTGATGGCGCGTGGGTGCTCGCTGCTGTCAGCACGAATTGCCAAAGTTCAGGCAGCAGTGCTTTCACCGTATCTGGAACACGAGTGTCTGTCGCCGGGTGGCCGCTAGTGCCGCACAAGATTGTCCCATCGCGTACCGGTGACTGGGCCTGTGAATCGAGCAGTCTTCATGCAGGCGGCCCCTGCCTGTCTGCAGCCGGCGGCGATGTTCTTACCGTGTCCGGCGGAAATGCAATTCTGAACGGCCTCAGAGCACGTTGTGGCTGAAGCTGGTGCGGCTATCAATAAAAGCAAGAAAATTGTCACTCGCATCTTCGGTCTCCTCGAACAGACATCTTAGCGCAGATCACTCCTCAGGGCGAGCTCTAGACTGATAAGATGCTATTGTGGGTCTAAGCGGATGGCTTCTCGGACCACCCCCTGATTTCCCGCTTCGCTTTAAGCCAGAAATCCAGATCGCGTCCCACCGGGCGTCCGGCTTGCTCCCAGAGGAGCTCTTGCGCTCGCATCTTGATCTGTTGGTCTCGACTGAATGGAAATAGCCTCCGCCTCAGTTCGTCAGCAAAACGTCTCAACCGTGTGGCGGAGCCTCATCGCGAATATTGGCGGCTGCCTCTGCGGCAAGCTCGATCTGATGCTCCAGCTTCGCGCGTTCGTCTATATGCTTGTGGAAAGAGAGTCGCCCGATCGAAATTCCAGGGATGACTGGACGGCGAGGTTCGGAAGAGACGAAGTCCGATGACATCTCGAACGATCGAAGGATCGGTCAGCCGAAACGGATCTGCCGGGAAACCTTAACAAGCCGCCGCGCCGTCGCCGGTAACTTGTCGGTCGTATCGCGCGCCTCGGCCGCATTCCGCTCGGCATGCTCATGGCGACTTCGGCCTTATGCAGCTCACGGGGGTAGTGTTTGCAGTCCGCCGGACATCGGCGGACTGATGATTCTGGCAGTGCGCATAACGGCCATACAAACGTGCGCGTTAGCTTGCGTCGAATGTCGAGCTAGCGGTTAGGAAAGGCGCCGAGCCACAGCTTGTCGTGGGTGTGGACTAGGGGACGGCCCAAACTTAGGTCATCGCAACGCGCGCTCGTTGCTTCCACGAGCCGACACTTTAAGATGTTAGCTTGGTCGACGAACGATCACGCCGACAATACCAAGGACAGTAAGGATGCTGCCCGCCAAAATAAGCCAGTGAGGTAGCTGCATCTCCATCCCTAAACTGCGCATTAAAAAGGGGACGAGCGTGAGCAAACCGCGCGTCCCCTCGGGCTGAAAATGTTTTCGTCTAATCGGCAACCAGCCTGCCTGCCCGTACAGTGAAGTTGACACTCTCCGTCATTTGGAGTCAAACGCTATTACATTAAATTTTTTGAGCGTCCGTCTTGGACGCAAGGGATTCCTCGCTTCTTAGTTCAGGCCCGCCGCTTCGCATTTCTCTCGATTATCAGTCTGCTTCGCCGCGCGCTCGCGGCCATGGACAGCTGCTTGGCTGCACGTCTCAACCGATGCACTCGAGCCGAAACGAGCGAAGATCAAGAAAGCGATCGCAACTTTTGTCATAAGCAGCCTTCCTCCCAGCTCCGTGCCGCGTCTTTCAAGCTCGCTGCTGCGAATTATGCCTTCGTCGCGCGGCATCCAGCGCTTTCAAACAATCACGCCAGCCCAGGCCAACGTGAATATTCGAGTGCGGGCTGATGGGCATCGTTCATCGGCATGATCTTCTGTTCAAAATGTAACACTTCACGCTGTTCACCCTCTTGGGTGGCGTGTGTCAGCCTGAGTACGGTTCTCATGAGCCACCAGATCGGGAGAGTGCGCCGGTCGGAACATCGCCCCGCGCTGTGGACGTTGTTTTCAGGTCCGCCGCTTGGTGTCCACGGGATAACCGTCCGGCATGGCCGCAACGTCGTCGGGATTGCCGAGTTTGGTGCGGTACCCTTCGCGCTGCATCAAGTCGCCGCCAGGCTGGGATGGCAAGATCTGTTCAGAACCACAGCCCTTGAACGCCGCATAGCACCGCAACGATCGATACTAGGGTCTGTACCTAATTAGCGATCTCTGATTCCGTCGCACGGAGTTGATT
>NZ_CAKZHY010000130.1 GCF_936928535.1 uncultured Bradyrhizobium sp.
CTTCTCCCCTTGTGGGAGAAGGTGGCGCGAAGCGCCGGATGAGGGGTATCTCTCCACGCGCGAAATCATTCGTGAGGATAGATACCCCTCACCCGGCTTCGCTTTCGCGAAGCCACCCTCTCCCGCAAGGGGAGAGGGTGCACCGACCCCTTGGCTCAATTATTCGCGCTGGCGGAATCGTCCATGGCCTTGAACGCTTCCTCCAGCTGCAGCGAGATCGGCACGTTCATTTTCTCGCCGGTCGGCATGCGCGCGATGAACCATTTGTTGTAGAGCGGCACGAGATCGTGGTTGGAGCCGAGCTTGCGGAAGGTGCGCTCGACCACGGCCGCCAGTTGCGGCTCGCCCTTGCGGAACATGATTCCGTAGGGATCGTAGGACAGATAATCGCCGGTCACGCGGAACTTGTCCTGCGACTTGTGACGAACGATCAGGCCCGAGAGCAGGATGTCGTCGGTCGCAAACGCGTCAGCCTTGCCGTCTACCAGCATCTGGTACGACTGCTCGTGATCGGCGCCGACGGCGATGTTCAAGCCCAGCGAAAGCTTCTTGTCGGCCGCCTGGATCGCCTGCTCGTTGGTGGTGCCCTTGGTCACCACGATGGTCTTGCCCTTCAGGTCCGCCAGCTGTTGGACGCTGGAGGCCTTCGGCACCATCAGCTTGGTGCCGGCAACGAACATCAGCGGCGAGAAGGCGACGCGCTTGCCGCGCTCGGAATTGGCGGTGGTCGAGCCGCATTCCAGATCGATCTTGTTCTGGAGCACCGCGTCGATGCGGTCGTCCGAGGTGACTTTGACGTACTCGATCTTCAGATTGGGGTCGTCGACCTCGACGCCGATCTCCTCGACGATGGCCTCGCAGAGTTCGAGACTGTATCCGATCGGCCTGTTAGCCTGGTCGAGGAAGGAGAACGGCGGCGAGCTCTCGCGATAGCCGAGCCGCACGGTGTGCGCGTTCTTGATGGCTGACAGCGTCGGGCTAAGCCCTTCGCTGCCGCCGGTCTGGGCGGAGGCACTTGTTGCCAGCAGGCACGCCGCCAGCAACAGGCCGCTCGAAATCGCCGTCAAAGGGCGCATGACGCACTCCCGTCAATGGCCGGCCATCGCGGGCACTTCGCCCGGCACCATATCTTCAGGCACGGCATCACCCGGTCCCATCGCATGCTCGGGTCCGAGCTCGCCTTCCCACTTCGCCACGACCGAGGTCGCCAGCGTGTTGCCGATCACGTTGGTGGCGCTCCGGCCCATGTCGAGGAAGGTGTCGATGCCCATGATCATCAACAACCCGGCTTCGGGAATGTTGAACTGCGACAGGGTCGAGGCGATCACGACGAGAGAGGCGCGCGGCACGCCGGCGACGCCCTTCGAGGTGATCATCAGGGTTGCCAGCATCGCGAGCTGCGTGCCGAGCGGCATGTCGATGTGATAGCTCTGCGCGATGAAGATGCTCGCGAAGGTGCAGTACATCATCGTGCCGTCGAGATTGAAGGAATAGCCGAGCGGCAGCACGAAGCTCGAGATCCGCGATGAGGCGCCGAAGCGGTTGAGGCCTTCGAGCGTCTTCGGATAGGCCGCTTCCGAGCTCGCGGTGGAGAACGCGATCATCAGCGGCTCGCGGATCAGCCTCAGGAGGTGGCTGTAACGCGGCCCGATCACGATAAAGCCGACCGCCACCAGGATGCCCCAGAGGATGAAGAGCGAGAGATAGAAGCCACCCATGAATACGATGAGCTTCCAGAGCACCAGCAACCCGTTCTTGGCAACCGTTGCGGTGATGGCAGCCCAGACAGCGAACGGCGCGAACATCATCACATAGCTCGTCACCTTGAGCATGATGTGGCCGAGATCGTCGATCAGCGATAGGATCTGCTTGGAACGCTCGGGCAATGCGCCCATCGCCACCGAAAAGAACACGGCGAAGATCACGATCTGCAGGATCTCGTTCTGCGCCATCGCGTCGGCAATCGACGTCGGGATCAGATGGGTCAGGAATTTCTCGATCGAGAAGGCCGAGACCGGCAAGCCGGTCGACTGCGCCTTGTCAGGCAGCGTACCGGGGAAGTTCGCGCCGGGCTGAAGCAGATTGACCATCACGAGGCCGAGCATCAGTGAGACGAAGGATGCGCTGATGAACCAGCCCATGGTCTTGGCGAAAATGCGCCCGAGCTTGGAGCCCGACCCCATGTGGGCGATGCCGCCGACCAGGGTCGCAAACACCAGCGGCGCGATGATCATCTTGATCAGGCGCAGGAAGATCACAGCTACGAGGTTGATGGAGGAGGCCCAGTCGCCCCGTGTGTCGGGCAGGAAATTGTAGATCGCAGAGCCCATGATGATGCCGAGCACCATCGCGGCCAGAATGTATTGCGTAAACCTGTTCGACATTGAAAGACCCCCACACCACCGGCCGCTTCATGATGTCGCAGATATGACAGCGACGCAACACGCTTTGCGTGCAATCGCTTGGGCCCGATGTTCCCGTTGCGAAACCGGACGCAGCGCTCTAGCCTTCATGCAGCGCACAACGGATGCGGCTTGCACGTTTTGTTTGCGGCAAGTGCTTCAATAAAGATCAAACAATCTCAAACAATCGGAGAGGGAACGCCATGACTGGAAGCGTCAATCGCCAAATTCTTCTGGTGGAAAAGCCGAGCGGAAAACTCGGCCCCGAGCACTTCAAGATGGTCGATGGCACAGTGCCGGAACCGAAGGACGGCCAGGCCCTGCTGCGCGTGCGTTACATCTCGCTCGACGCTGCCAACCGCGCCTGGATGCACGGCGCGACTTATCGTTCGGCGATCGAAGCCAACAGCGTGATGGCAGGCGGCGGCATTGCCGAGGTGGTCAGCTCGAAGGCGCCTGGACTTTCGCCCGGCGACATCGTGTTCGGCGATACCGGTTGGCAGGAGTTTGCAGCAGTGCCTGCAAAGCAATTGACGAAGATGCCGAGGCTCGAGCCGATGACGCATCTGCTCAGCGTGTTCGGCATCGCGGGCCTCACCGCTTATTTCGGCCTGCTCGAGGTCGGCAAGCCCAAGGAGGGCGAGACGGTCGTGGTTTCGGCAGCCGCCGGTTCGGTCGGCTCGATTGTCGGACAGATCGCCAAGATCAAAGGATGCCACGTGGTCGGCATCGCCGGTGGCGCCGACAAGTGCCACTGGCTGACGTCGGAACTCGGCTTCGATGCAGCCGTCGACTACAAGGACGGCGCGGTGTTCAAGGCGCTGCGCGCGGCAGCTCCCAAAGGCATCGACGTCTATTTTGACAATGTCGGCGGCGACATTCTGGAAGCCTGCCTGCCGCAGATGAACAATTACGGCCGGATCGCCTGCTGCGGTGCGATCTCGCAATATGACGGCGCACCGTCGGCGCACGGTCCGCGCGGCGTGCCCGGCCTGATCGTGGTGAAGCGGCTTGTGATGCAGGGATTCATCGTGATGGACTACATGAAGGACAGTCAGCGCGCGCTCGGCGATCTTCAGGCCTGGGTGAAATCCGGCAAGCTGAAGGTGCAGGAAGACATCATCGACGGATTGCAGAACACGCCGAAGGCGCTGATCGGACTGCTTGCCGGCGAGAACCGCGGCAAGCGCATGGTCAAGCTCTGACGACGTAGTTACGTCGCAATTCCGCAGGTATTATCTACTTGCGGTAGTGGCCAAAGCGGCCAAGATATCGCTCGCGAGGCATCACTCGCGACGATTGTATTTGCATTCAATTTAGAAAAAACGTCGTCGTGACCGACAGGGCAGGAATTCACTCAAATGTTCAACACGTTGAAACATGCATCGACGCATCGCGCGTTGCTCGCCGCAGCACTCTTCGCAACCGCAACAAGCGCCTTTGCGCAAACGCCGACCGATGCCCAGAAGAGTGCCATCCGTTCCGCATGCCGCTCGGACTTCATGGCGCATTGCGCCAGCGTGACGCCGGGCGGCGTCGAAGCGTATCAATGTTTGCAGAGCCACATGTCGAGCCTGTCAGCGGGATGCCAGACCGCGGTTCGCGCGGTCGAGCCGGCGGCAGCTCCCAAGACCGAAGCAGCACCCGCCAAATCCGAACCTGCCAAATCTGAACCGGCCAAGCCTGAACCCGCCAAGCCTGAACCGGCCAAGACCGAAGCGGCCCCTGCCGCCGAACCCGCAGCAAAGCCGGCCGCCGAAGCTGCGCCAAAGGCAGCTGCGGCCAAGCAACCGGGCAGCGCACAAGTCGCTGCGGTCAAGAGCGCATGCCGCGCCGATTATCCCAAGGTTTGCGCCAGCGTCCCGCCGGGCGGCGCTCCCGCGCTGGAATGCCTCGAGAAGAAGAAGAAATTGGAACTCAAGAAGAGTGTCTGATGTCATTCCGGCTAAGTGAGCCGAATGAGAGACTGAGTCGGAATGACCAGTCAGATGAAGAACCAGCAAGTAGTGGAGACTCTGCCGTGCTCTCCCCGTGCAAGGAACCGA
>NZ_CAKZHY010000131.1 GCF_936928535.1 uncultured Bradyrhizobium sp.
GCATACCACATCAATACGCGGTCACCTTTCTTGATGGTCTGGCCGCGAAGCTCAACGTCCTGAGTAGCAACCCTGCGCATGTTCGCCAGAGGGGTTTGCCAACGGATGATTTCCGAGACCATATTCGGAATCAGCTCCGGGTTTGCTTTCAGTTTGTCGAATTCCTCGGGGAACTGATTCAGAGCCAGCACGCCACCGCTCATAGAATTGCGTGTTGTGTCATTTCCACCAACTATTAGCAGCGCCAGATTCCCGATAAACTCCAATGGACGATTGATCAAATTCTTGGTGTCTTCGTTGTTCTGCAACATGCTGATCAAATCGAAACCGGCTGCTTCACCCGCTGCAAGGCGAGTTTCCTTGTCACGCCATAGCTTTGAGAAAGCCTTCGCCATGTCTGCGGCGTCGTCCCAGAACACATCTTCATTGGTGAACTCGCCGCCGGTTGCCGATGATGCACCAGACAAACGATCCGACCACTCAACTAATTTGTTGCGTTCCTCATATGGGAAATCCAGCAGTGTTGCCAGCATCCTTCCCGTTAGTTCCTTCGACACTGCGGGCACCCAGTTGAAGGGCTTATCCAAGGGCAGGTTATCGAGCACTTCGGCTGCGCGAGTGCGGATCAACCCCTCCATTTCCTTCAGGTTTTTCGGCGCCACCACGCCCTGGACAGCCTGTCGTTGCACGTCATGCTTGGGCGGATCCATGGCGATGAACATCGGCAGGCTGGCCGCCGCGTTGGAATCCATGATGGTGATGCCGCCGTATCTGGACTCCGAGGAGAACACCCGCGGGTTGGTCTCGACCTGCATGATGTCCTGGAACCGGGTCACTGACCAGTAGGGACCGAACAGGCTTTGTCTGCAGTAGTGCACCGGGTCCTCGCGCCTCAGCCGGGCGAAGTAGTCCCACATGGTGTTGCTGCGGAACAGCTCGGGGTTGCTCACGTCGATTTGGTCAAGAGGCACGGCATAGGCCGGCCCCATGCGCGACTGCACTGCCGCCGCGGCTGCGTTGCTCATGTGCTTGGCTCCTTGCGATATTCTGGACGCGCTCGCGACCAGTGTCTGAACAGTCAGTCTGACGCCGTCCTCCGCCATAAGTCACCTAACCTTCGTATGGAACCGCGCCCCTACCAGCGGGCCGCCGGAAGCCACTGAAAGTCCTAACTAAGGATTGGCGAAATCTCCGGCCGGCTTGATCTATAGTGCCGCAGATATCGCCTCGGACCTCAACCTGTGGCGGTATTCCCTCCGCCCTATGCCAAGGGCCTTGCTCCCGGCTGCGGGAGCATTTTTTTTGGGGTGTCCTCTGGAGGAGCATATGAATGAAGATTTCGACTACATCATCGTCGGCGCCGGCTCCGCCGGCTGCGTGCTCGCCAACCGCCTCACGGCCAGCGGCAAGCACAGCGTGCTGCTGCTCGAGGCTGGACCTAAGGATTCCAACATCTGGATCCACGTGCCGCTCGGCTACGGAAAACTGTTCAAGGAAAAGTCCGTCAACTGGATGTACCAGACCGAGCCGGAGCCCGAGCTGAAGGGACGGCAGGTGTTCCAGCCGCGTGGCAAGACGCTGGGCGGATCGAGCTCGATCAACGGCCTACTCTATGTCCGCGGCCAGCACGAGGACTACGATCGCTGGCGCCAGCATGGCAATGCCGGCTGGGGCTATGACGACGTGCTGCCCTATTTTAAAAAGGCCGAGAACCAGACGCGCGGCGCCGATCAATATCACGGCACCGGCGGGCCGCTGCCGGTCTCCAACATGGTCGTGACCGATCCGCTATCGAAGGCCTTCATCGACGCCGCGGTCGAGAGCGGGCTGCCCTACAATCCCGATTTCAACGGCGCCACGCAGGAAGGCGTCGGCCTGTTCCAGACCACCACGCGCAACGGCCGCCGCGCCTCGACGGCGGTGGCTTATCTTGGCCCTGCGAAGACGCGCAGCAATCTCAAGGTCGAGACCGAGGCGCTCGGCCAGCGCGTGCTGTTCGAGGGCCGCCGTGCGGTCGGTGTCGAATATCGCCAAGGCGCCACCGTGCGTCGCGCGCGGGCGCGGAAGGAGGTCGTGCTGTCGAGCGGCGCCTATAACTCGCCCCAGCTCTTGCAGCTCTCCGGTGTCGGCCCCGCCGATCTCCTGCGTAAGCATGGCATCGATGTCGTGCTGGATGCGCAGGGCGTCGGCCATGACCTCCAGGACCACATGCAGGTCCGTATCGTGATGCGTTGCTCGCAGAAGATCACGCTCAACGACACCGTCAACAATCCGCTGCGCCGGACGCTGGCCGGCGCGCGCTATGCGCTGTTCCGGAAAGGCTGGCTGACCATCGCGGCCGGCACGGCGGGCGCGTTCTTCAAGACCAATCCGCGGCTGGCGTCGCCCGACATCCAGGTGCACTTCCTGCCGTTCTCGACCGACAAGATGGGCGAGCGGCTTCATGATTTCTCCGGCTTCACCGCCTCGGTGTGCCAGCTCCGGCCCGAGAGCCGCGGCTCCTTGCGCATCAGGAGCGCGGATCCGTCGGTGCCGCCGGAAATCCGCATCAACTACATGTCGACCGAGACCGACCGCACTACCAACGTCGAAGCCATCAAGATCCTGCGCAGGATCCTGAATGCGCCGGCGCTGAAGCCGTTCGTCGTCAGCGAGTATGACCCGGGCGCCAAGGTATCCACGGATGCCGAGATCCTGGATTACTGCCGCGACCGCGGCAGCACCATCTACCATCCGACCTCGACCTGTCGTATGGGCAATGACGCGCTCGCGGTGGTGGACCAGCGGCTGAAGGTGAGGGGGCTCGAGGGGCTCCGCGTCGTCGACGGCTCTGTTATGCCGGACCTCGTCTCCGGGAATACCAACGCGCCGATCATCATGATCGCCGAAAAAGCGTCCGATATGATATTGGAGGAGGCGCGATAAGATCGCGCTTCGAAAGGACCAGGACTTGGCACCACGATTCAAGATCGGCACCCGCAAGAGCGCGATGGCGCTGGCCCAGACGGAAGAGATTGCGCGCCGCCTGACATCAGCCGTATCAGGTCTCGACGTCGAGATCGTCAAGTTCGACACGTCAGGAGATCTCGACCAGACCAGCAAGCTGCTGCCGCATGGCGGCAAGGGCGGTGCCTTCGTGGCGCAGATCCGCGCCGCGGTGCTGGCGGGCGAATTGCAGGCCGCGATGCATTCGCTGAAGGACATGCCTGGTAACGAGGACACGCCCGGCCTCGTCATCGGCGCCACGCTGTCGCGCGATCCGCCCGGCGATGCGCTGGTGCTGCGCGAGGGCGTTACGCTCGAAATGCTGCGACAGTCGCACGGCAAGGGCTTCAAGATTGGCACCAATGCGGTGCGTCGCGCCGCTTACGCGCGGCGGCTATTCCCTGACGTCGAGGTGATTCACTTCCGCGGCGCCGCCGACACGCGCGTGCGAAAGCTCGATAACGGCGAGAGGCAGAAGCTGCCGGATGGCGGCGCAGTCGGTCCCGCGGACGCGCTGATCATGGCGCGCTCCGGCCTCGACCGTGTCGGTCTTTCAAGCCGTATCGCCTACGAGTTCACCGCCGCTGAGATGCTGCCGGCAGCAGGGCAGGGTATCGTCGCCGTCGAATGCGCGGCGCAGGATTGGCAGACAAGGCAGATCCTTTCGTCGATTGATGATCCCTCCGCTCACGCCTCGGCCGATGCCGAGCGCGAGGTGCTGTGGGTGCTGAACGGTCACTGCAATTCACCGGTGGCGGGTTTCTCGACCATCTCAGGCGACCAGATGTCGCTGACCGCCTCCGTGCTCGACCTCTCCGGCAACACCATCATCGAGGCATCGCGCTCAGGGCCGGCCAACCGCCCGCGAGAGCTCGGTCGTGCGGTGGGTCTCGATCTCTTGGCGAAGGGCGCCGCCGAGATCATCGAGCGCAGCCGGCCGCGCTAGGTCATTAAATGGCGGCGCTCAAGGGCATTGCTGATGAGATGATGGTTAATGAGCGCCCTTTATGACGCCGTGGATCGATTGGGGGGCCGGGTCGGCCAAGAACCCATCATTCCGGAGCAGCGGTGGAATAGAGGCATCTCAACCGCCGCTTGGAGCGATCCACGCACGATCAATCTCCTACCTCAGGTATTCTGGTTTCCTTCCATGGATTTTTTGCGCGCTTAAGCTTCTTTGCGGGGTCTGTACCCGTTACGATCAGCCTCTGAAGAAGGTACTTCACCAAATCCTCGCGCTCTGATTTCTTCTTGAGCGAGTAATGCTTGATGGTGATGTCCAGGCGATCCCGATTGGGATGGTATTCATGTTCAATGGACGGCATTTTCGACATCGTTGACCCCCTTGGCTCGTCTAAGTCGTCGCGCAATCCAGTTCCACCGCAGAAAAGTACGCCAATTGGGAATACGCCATGAAGCGGCATTCGGCCTGAGCATGTCATTGCAGCCGAAGTCTTTGCGATGGGAATGCCTGAGTGTACGATCGCCGGCCGTTCGGCACTGTGATTTAGCTTACATTTGCCCGAGCGAAGTGCTGCTACACAAGCAAGGGGAGATGAACTGCGACATGCGGTTTGACCGGTGCGACAGGATCGACAGAGCAGGCGCTGTGTAGGAACTCTGCTGCCTGACTGCCGACGTCGATTGGGAGCATTTCCATCATGAGCGCCAAGATGATTTTGGTCATGCGGCACGCCGAAAAATCGGACGATCTGCTTGATCCCGACCTCACTCCCGCCGGCAAGGCTCGCGCGCAACGGCTGGCTGAATACATTCCAGCGACCTTCGGAAAGCCGAAGTGGCTGTTTGCAACCGCTGCTTCAAAGCACAGCCGGCGTCCAATTCAGACGCTGGAGCCTCTTGCCAGGCGATGTCGCCTGACAATTGATGAGACCTACGCCGATCAGGACTATGGCGCGCTGGCTCAACACCTTCGCAAGAGTGATGCTTTTGACGGATCGCTCGTCGTCATCTGTTGGCATCACGGCAACGTCCCGCCAATGATGCATGCGCTGAAGGCACAGGCGGACGATTATCCGAATCCGTGGAAGCCGGATGTTTTCAATCTCATCCTTCAAGTCAAGTTCGCGAAGGATCGGAAACGGCCCAAAGTTACGAAAGTGCGGGAGCCGTTCTGACGTTGTGCCTGAAGGTCGCTGGTCGTCGCGGTGAACATTTTGGGAGGAAGCAATGGGTCGGTTGCCGAGGGAGCGAACAGCTGTTCTGGTGACGGGAGCGTGTTTTCTGGCGGTCGTGGCTACGGCGGTGTTGCCGGCTCCCTTGCGCGCCGCGCCGCCCGGCTACGAGATCCAGAGCTTTCCGCTGCTGGAAGCGCTCCAGTCGGGGGGGCAATCGCTTTCAGCGGACAGCAAGGATTGGATGAAGAAGTGGAAGGGAATGAACCTCGAGGATAGCGCCAGCTATACGTTCAAGGAGCTGTCCGGTTCGACGTCGATCAACATGAAGATCGAGAAGATCGACGCGTCGGATCCGAAGGGTTACAAGTCGCGCGGATCCTTCGTCCCGCGGAACAGTTCCGCCAATCCCGACATCGAGATAGCGGCTTTCAATCTCAGTGCTATCCTTGGATACGATCAGATATATCGCCCCGGCGCGCGCTACGAGCTTGGTCCGGTCGCCAGCCAGGCGTTCAAAACCCTGATCGGAAAGTACCACTTTGCGGGCTCCGCGCGGTTGGCCAACAAGGCCCGGATATTGAAGGCCATCCAATCCGGGGTCCCCCTGAAGGGATGTGTCAAGGCCAAGAAGGACGACACGACCGTCGCGCTCGATGCGATCGCCAACACCCACGCCCCGTCAAATGGCGCGCCGAACGCCGGTCACCCGATCGTTCGGTTCCTCCAGGCGGCGAATGACAAGCCGATGGCCGGCAGGAGCCTGACTTTGAAAGCCGGCTATGTCGGGGACGAGCTCGCGCTCGCGCGAGAATATTCGGTGATCATGACGATCGACGCCGTCACCCAGCAGTGGGACCGGTACAGCGGCGGCAACGTGGCGATCCGGAAAGACGATCAAGGCCGCGCTCATTTCTACATGACCGATAACGGCGGTGCAGATCTCAGCGACAGTTGGAACTCGCGAAATCTGACCTGGTTCAGCCGCTTCGATCGCGGCGTCATCCAGAAACTGTCCGATCTGAAACAATTCCTCGACGCCCCCGCGACCGGCTATCTCGGATATTCCGATCCTGAAGTCTTCGTCACTGACCTCGGCCTCTACTCCCAGAACAGCATTTCTATCAATGTTCAACGGCTCAGACGAAACCTGGGTTTTGTGCTGGACTATGTCAAAGCTACCGAAACCAAGTTCGGCGACAAAGCCTTCTTCGACTGAGCCTGCCCTACGCAATCAAATGGCAATTGCATATAGTGCGCACGATGCTGCCGCATTGACGGTGAGCTCCCTCTCCCGCAAACGGTCCTCGTGAGATCCATACGCGATTGCACTGAGTTCGGGCCGATCCCCCTGGCGCCTCCCAAACCGATCCAGGACTGGCTTGGCTTATGCGTCCCCTGACCACAGGCAGATCAGGGTACAGCTGCTGCGGCATCGGAGCTCTCACGGCTCGCAACTCGTGACTTTGGCGCCTTGAGTCGAGAAGTGGGCCTGGAGATCCAAGTCGAGCTTCAAGCCGCCTTTCAGACATGCCTGATGCAGCTTGGTCGCAAGGTCCTTCAGATTTCTTCGGACGTTCGCGTAATCGTCGGCAGTAAAAACCAATTCCCGGACGAAGAAATCTTTCGTTTCAGCCGCATCGGCCGCGGCGTCAAGTTGCTGAAGAAGGAGGTAGGTCTTTGGATCGATGTGCGCGATACGATCGGCTAGGCCAACTTGCTGTGCAACATTCTCCTTTGCGACCCCGCAGTCATTGTCTTTGAGGAGCATCTTCTTGACCTGGACAGCTCCCAGTTTCGCAGCCTCCTCGCTCGTCAAGTCCTTGCTCGACTTCAGCTTGGGGCTGCCATCCGCCTCCGGATCCGTTGCGTCGATGTAGTAATAGGTCGTGAGATAGTGGATGTTGCCGAAGCGATCCTGCTGGTTCATCAGCGTGTCGATCACGATCAAGTCCGCAGCATCCTTGAGCTGCACCATCTTCTGAACGTTTTCGGTCGTGAAGCTTCGTCCCACCAACGTATTGATGTCCACGTTGCGGGCCAGCATTTGCACGACAGGGTTCTTGTTGCGGAAATTCAATGCCCGGGCCACGTTGTTGGCGCCGCCGTTGAAGAACTCCTTGTAGAAGCTTTCATGCTTTGGATTTTCGCTCAGGGCGCCATACGATTGGGTGAAGTCGTCGGTGAGCAGAAAATCCCGCCTCTTGCCGTTCGCGCCTGCCGTCAATTGTGCCATCAGGCTTGCCCAGGTCTGATGAATGAGACTGCCCGAGGGGCTCTCCGCCAGGGCCGCGCGACCGAGGGCAATATGATTCTGCAGGTCGAACGTGCGCAGAACTGCCGGCGGTACGTCAGCGATGCCACCCAGCATGCGCGACAGATGGTAGTAGCCGAGGATGGATGGAGTGTAGCTGCAGCTGGAGCTCAGCTTGTATTTGGCTGTCTTGTGGGCGCCGGCAATGTTGCAGCGAGCGGCCTCGACCTGTTGGGGAGTACCTCCTTGAGGGAGTGAATAGAAGTCGAGACCTGGATTCGTGCTGTTGAGTTTCGGACAAGCCGCGGAATTCTTGTGCTCGTCGAAATTGCAAAGCCTGGTCTCGATCTCGACGTCCTTGTCGAAATATCTCCCCCCGGCGAGATGCTTGGGAATGACGCAAATCTCGGCATTTTTGCCAGGGACCGGGATCTGCGTGGTCTGTGCGCCGCGCGCAGGGTCGACGGACAAGCCGGCATGGGCGTATGCCGGAACCAGGAGCTGCATCGGCAGCAATAGAAGCTGAATGAAACGCACAGGTCTCATGGCGTGTCTTCCCGGTCTCGCGTGGCACGTGCAGGAAAAACCGCTGGAGCGGGTTCTCCGAAGCCTCAATGGTATTGCGGACAAACGCGAGCCGCGTCCTGCTCGGAAATTTGCAGCTCTGGATCCGTGAACCGCACGAAGTTCGCGACTTCGTCATGCTCTTTCGGATAACGAATCTTGGGCGGGATCACGCTGTCCCAATATCCGGCCGCTTTGCGGGAATCCCATCCCGCCGGAGCGCAAAATTGAGCGAGGGCCGCGGCCGAGATGAAACCGGATGCGTGCAGGCCATACCAGCAATGGACGTACATCGCACCCTTGCCTTGAGTGATGATGTCATGGAGCTTGGTGAACACCGTCTTCAAGGCTGCGCGGTTGTCCCACTGGTGATAGTCATATTGGAGCGAATTGGCGGCGCAGCTGATATTCTCGGTGCCGTTCCATCCGGTTCGATAGGCGTACACCGCCTGCGAGAAGCCGGCTTTGCAAAGCGCCTGAAGAGATTGATTTTGCAGCGGGCGGCGTGGACCGTCGACATCGGCGCGAGAACCTTCAGTGCCGCCGCGATACAGCACTCCGGGCATGACGACTCGAAAGTGCGTCAGTCCTATTCGGTTCCCGACTGGAAAGAGCTTCTCTTTCTTCATGTCGGCGTCGTCGGTGCCCGCGGGCTGCGCGAGCGCGCTCACCGCCACTGACAGTCCCAAAAGCAGGACCGAACAAAATCCGGGGATTTTGGACATGACGTCTCCTCCCTGAAGATATCAGCCTCGATGTCGCGTCGGAGCTTGATTCCTTGCTGAAAGCGAAAAGACCGAAGTGGCTCCAGCGCCTCCTGGGCAGTCGAGCAGGTCCGCGCTGGTCTGCAACGTTAGAGCAGCCCGCGACTAAGGGTTGTGAACCACTTCACATCGCCGGAAAATGCGATTGAGCTAAGTTGTAATCTCGTTTGGTGCAGACGAACGTTCATAGGCTTCGCGAGGACCGGACATGCCAGCAACGCCCAATTTGCCGACGCCCGATTTCACCTTCGATGCCGATCAGCCTGGCGCATGTATCGCCGGCGTACGGCCATATCGCAACGGATCCTACCGTCTCGACGCCGAGACGATCTCGAGTAAATTCTTCGTCCACAATTACGGCCATGGCGGTGCCGGCATCACGTTGAGCTGGGGCTGCGCCGCCAAGGTGCGGGATATCTTCAGGAGCCATCTGGTTGGCTCGTCCGAGACGAAAGTGGCCGTCCTGGGTGCAGGGGTGATGGGCCTGACCGCCGCCACGCTGCTTGCCGATCTCGGTCTGACGGTCACGATCTATTCGGACCGCCCGCCGCTGCAGACCACGTCATCCAAGGCCGGCGGCCAATGGGCCGTGTCGGTGGTGGAATTCGCGGGCAAGCAACAGGAACTCACGGACATCATCAGGTTCGCATACACGACCTTCAAAGCCAGCATCGGCCAGGGCTTTGGCGTCAGCGAGCGACCGAACTATTCGGCCACGCCGTCGCATAATCTGGATGTCGTGATCCAGCTCGCGCCCGGTCTCATCAAGCCGAGGCAATCGCTTCGAAGGGAGCCGTTCGAGGGCCACACCAATCCTGGCTTCGTCTACCAGACCTTGTTGATCGAACCGCCGATCTTTCTTGCAAAGCTCGAAGCAGATCTGCGGGCGCGCGGCATCACGTTCGTGAACAAGAAATTCGTCGACAAGTCGGATATCATCGCCTCGGTGCCGGAAACGATCGTTGTCAATTGCACTGGGCTCGGGTCGATGACGTTGATGAGCGATCCGAAGATGGTCCCGATCAAGGGTCAGTTGGCGATGTTGCCCCCGCAGCCCGCCTTGCAATATCTGTATGGTCAGAACGGATACATGTTCCCGCGCGCCGATCACGTCGTCATCGGCGGGACGTTCGAGGTCGGCGTCAACAACGAGACGGCAGACAAATCCGTGTGCCGGGGTCTCGTCAGTCACATCGCCTCGCAGTTTGGCAAGGCGTCGGCGAAGCCTCTTCCGGACATCCATATCCACAACCCGGACCACGCGCCGATCGTCAATCCGCAAATCCCGGAGGTCTGAGGCTTTTCCAACTCGGCGTGACGATCATCGGCCGTGTTTGCTGGATATTGCCGGTCGCTGACGGCCTGCGAATTCACGATCGGCGGGATGATGCCATCGTACACCTGTTTTGCCCGACGGGTCAAACAACATTCGGAAAAAGAAAAATCGCTGCGGTGTGAAATTCCTCAGTGATTTGTACTGTGCATGGGGTTGTTTTCGAACATTTGGTTTTCAGCCCCGCACGCGCTTGATCATCTGCTCGACATGGGCGATCGGCGTCTCCGGCTGGATGCCGTGGCCAAGATTGAAGATGAAGCGGCCTTGCGCGAAATTCGAAAGCACGTCGTCGATCGCGCGGTCGAGCGCCGCGCCGCCCGTGATCAGCGCCAGCGGATCGAGATTGCCCTGCACGGCGACCTTGCTCTGCACGCGCTCGCGGATGAAGGCGGGCTCGGCGGTCCAGTCCATGCTGACGGCGTTGACGCCGGTCGCCTCGACATAACCGGGCAATTGCGCGCCGGCGCCGCGCGGAAAACCGATGATCTTCGCATCCGGTACCTTGGCGCGTACGCCTTCGACGATGCGCCGCGTCGGCCCGGTCGACCAGCGCGCGAACTCGGCCGGCGGCAGCACGCCCGCCCAAGTGTCGAAGATCTGCAGCGCATTGGCGCCAGCCTCGAGCTGCGCCAGCAGATACCGGATCGAATTTTCGACCAGCACGTCGATGATTTTGGAGAATGCTTCCGGATGCCGGTAGGCCATCATCCGCGCCGGCGCCTGGTCGGGCGTGGTGTGGCCGGCGACCATGTAGGTCGCGACCGTCCATGGCGCCCCGCAGAAGCCGATCAGCGCGGTCTTTGCATCGAGTGTGCCGCGCACGATCTTGAGCGCCTCGAACACCGGCTGGAGCATGCCGAAGTCCGCCTGCGCGGCGAGCGTTGCGACCTTGGCGGGATCATCCAGCGGCTCCAGCCGCGGACCTTCGCCGACCTCGAAGCGCACCTCACGGCCGAGTGCGTAGGGGATCACCAGGATGTCGGAGAAGATGATCGCCGCGTCGAAGCCGAACCTGCGGATCGGCTGCAGCGTGACTTCGGCGGCAAGCTCCGGATTGAAGCAGAGATCGAGGAAGCCGCCCGCCTTGGCGCGCACCTCGCGATATTCGGGCAGGTAGCGGCCCGCCTGCCGCATCATCCAGAGGGGCGGGACGGTTTGGCGCTGGCCGGTGAGCACGTCGATGAAAGGCTTTGTCGCAGATTGGGGCACGAGAAATCCTGATGCAGATTGGAGTTCCTGATACACCGAAGCGGGCGGAAGCGGAACAGGGGAACCAGCGCAAATGCGCCGCGTTGACCTGCCGATGGAGGAGGAATTCCATGGCCCAGACATTCAATCCCGCGCCGCACGACAAGCATGCCGACGACTTGCGCGAAGCGCTCGCGGCCGATCGCCACGCCAGGCTCGACACCGGGCTCGAAGATACCTTCCCCGCCTCCGACCCCGTGAGCGCGGCACAGCCCACCCCGTCGAAGGCCGACGCGGACGCCGACAATCCCTCGCTCTGGGACAAGGTCAAGGCGATCTTCAGCTAGGGATCGCCGGTTTCCGATAGGCTTACTAAGACCTTGTTAGTGATCTGCGGAGAGCCCGGTCCGTAGGAGTACGGAAAAGCCCGTAGATGAATGCGAATCCGCGCGGGCGCTTCAGGGTTCAATAAGAGAAGCGGCAGAGTTTCCGGACAATGGAGATTTCTGCCGCATGAGCCTCGCCTCACAGAGAGCCGGATGGAGCCGCCTGCCGTTGCGCGCGGCGGCTTTCGTCGTGCTCACTTGCGTTGCGATTCTCGGCGTCAGCGGCTGGCGCGAATGGGCTGCGCGCGATCAGGTGCTCAAGGGCGCCGAAACCGAGATGGCGAACGTCGCCCGCTCGTTGACACAGCATGCCGAGGACAGCCTCGACCTCCTGGATTCCGGCGTCGTCGGCGTCGTCAGCCGTCTCGAGATGGATGGCGCCGATCCCGCCACGATCGGCAAGCTGCGCAACCTCCTCGAAGCGCGCAAGAAGGCGATCGAACGGGTCCACAGCCTCGCCATCATTGACGAGAAGGGCAACTGGCTGACTTCGCCCGGTACGATCGCCTCGACGCTCAGCGACGACGCGTTCTTCCGGCACCACCAGCTCTCGCCCAAGCGCGATGCCTATATCGGCCACCCCGTGAAGAGCCTCGTGGATGGCGAATGGGTCGTGACGCTGTCACGGCGGTTCAATAAGCCGGACGGCAGCTTCGGCGGCGTGGTGCTCGCCGCGATCGGCTCCCGGTATCTGTCGCACTTCTACGAGCAGTTCGAGATCGGCCGCAACAGCTCGGTGACGCTGATGTACGGCGACGGCCTGATCATCGCGCGCAATCCGAACAACGAGAAATTCGTCGGCCGCAATATCGGTGATACGCCGCTGTTCCGTGATCCTAGCTTGCAGCGGTCGAACGGCGCCCATCAATTTACCTCGCCGCTGGACGGCGCCGAGCGCGTCAGCTTCTACAAGCGCTCTGGCCGTTATCCGCTCGTGCTGCTCGCAACCGTCGACAAGGACGAGTTGTTAGCGCCGTGGCGCGCGGCTGCGATCTCCCGCATGCTGTACGTGCTCGCGCTGGTGATGCTGATCGCGATCATCGGCGCGGTGCTGGTGCGGCAATTGCAGCGCGGCCAGCGCATGGCCGCGGCCCTGATCGAGAAGGAGGCGCATTTCCGCCTGCTCGCCGAAGGCTCCAGCGACATGGTCACCCGCATCGGGCTCGACGAGCGCCTGCGCTATGTTTCGCCGTCGTCGAACCGCGTCGTCGGCTGGCGGCCAAATCAGCTGATTGGCACGGAGGCGCTCGCCGGAATCCATCCGGAGGACCGCCCGCACGTCCAGGCTATCGTCGATGCCATGAAGCGCGGCGACGCGGAAGAAGCGCGCGTCACTTACCGCAACGTGCACCGGCAGAAGTCCGAGGTCTGGCTGGAATCGACCATGCGCGTGACGCGCAGGGAGGACGGCACGGTCGACGGCGTGGTCGCGATCTCGCGCGACATCACCGAGCAGAAGCAACTGGAGACACGGCTCGAGACGCTCGCGATCGAGGACAGCCTCACCGGGCTCGCCAACCGTCGCCGCTTCGACGAGCGGCTGAAGGAGGAATGGGCGCGCGCCTATCGTGACCGCTCCAGCCTGGGCCTCCTGATGATCGACGTCGATCACTTCAAGGCCTACAACGACGAATATGGCCATCCCGCCGGTGATGCCTGCCTGCGCGTGGTGGCAAAGACGATTGCGGCCGAGGTGCAGCGGATCGGCGATCTCGCGGCCCGTTATGGCGGCGAGGAATTCGCCATGTTGCTGCCGAATACCGATGCGGCCGGCTGCGCCCGGGTCGGTGAGCGGATTCGCATCGCCATTCGTGATGCCGGCCTGGTTCATGCCACCAATCCGGCAGGGCAAGGCGTCACCGTTTCGGTCGGCGGCGCGGCTTGCCGCCCGGCGGCGGAGCGCACCGCGGGGACGAGCTCGCTGGTGGAGGCCGCAGACCGCGCGCTCTACGCCGCCAAGGATGCCGGCCGCGATCGGCTGATGATGTCCGGTGAGGTCATGAACCTGTTGCCCAGGGCGTCCGGCCAATAAGCCGTCGGGTCAGTGATCGCGTTCAGTAATGCGGTGGGCGCTCGTTGGCTGGACCAGGCGCGTTGGTCTCGGCTTGCTGCAGCCGCTCGCCGAGCTCTGCGACCTTTCGCGTCAGCGCGTCGATCTGCTTCCATTGTGCGGTGATGGTCTGGTTCAGCGTCTCGATGGTGTCGTCCTGATAGGCGAGGCGCATCTCCAGCGCGTCGATGCGCTCGGCGAGCGTCTTGATCTCGTCAGTCACGTGCCGCGTCCTTATCCCGTTCGCGCAAGCCGATTTCTTGCAGACCATGGCCGAGCGAAACGCGCTCGTCGAACACAAAACATTCGCCGCGCCAGCGGCTTTGAGCCTCCGGCACCTCTTCCAGATATTTCAAGATGCCGCCCTTGAGGTGGTAGACCTCGGCAAAGCCGCGCGCGAGCAGATGCGCGCTCGCCTTCTCGCACCGGATGCCGCCGGTGCAGAACATCGCGATGCGCCGGTGCTGTGCGGGATCGAGCTTTTGGGCGACAAAATCCTTGAACTGGCCAAAACTCTTGATGTCAGGGTCGACCGCGCCATCGAACGTACCCATCGCCACCTCGAAGGCGTTGCGGGTGTCGAGCACCAGCGTATCGGGCGTCGAGATCAGCGCGTTCCAGTCGCGCGCATCGACATAGGTGCCGACCTGCCGGGTCGGATCGGCACCTGCATCGCCGAGCGTGACGATCTCCTTCTTCAGCCGCACCTTGAGCCGGCCAAACGGCATCGCCTGGGCCGTCGAGCACTTCAATTCGAGATTGTTCAGCCGGCCGCCGAACATCGCCCCGTGTGCGAGCTCATGGGCGAAGGCGTCAATCGCCTCGGACGAGCCGGCGATGGTGCCGTTGATGCCCTCCCGGGCGAGCAGCACGCTGCCCTTGAGCGACAGGCCGGCGGAGAACGCACGCAGCGGCTCGCGCAGCTCGCGGAAATCCGGCAGGGCAGCGAATTGATAGAAGGCGCAGACCTTGTAAATCATGCGCCCGTTTAGCAGGCGGCCGGCGCTCAGAAAACCCGCAACGCATAGCTCTATTCCCAGCGAATGGCAGCCATTTCCCTGGTATGCCAGCATTGCCCGGACGGCCCGGAATGTGTCATGAAGACCCGGTTTTTCCGAGACGGCGCGGCACGCGCCCCACGGTTCTGAGAGAGCAAACTTCGATGAGAAACTTCCATTTCCCCGGCAGGTCCACGGTCCACGCCACCAACGCGATGGTGGCGACCTCGCATCCGCAGGCATCCCTTGCCGCGATCGAGGTGTTGCGCGAGGGCGGCACGGCGGTGGACGCGGCGGTGGCGGGCTCCGCCCTGCTCGGCGTGATCGAGCCGCAATCGACCGGAATCGGCGGTGATTGCTTTGCGCTGATCCAGCCGCGCGGCGAGGGCAAGATCATCGCCTATAACGGCTCCGGCCGGGCGCCAAAGGCTGCCAACGCCGATTGGTATCTCGAGCGCAAGATCACCTCGGTACCGCTGACATCAGCACATGCGGTGTCCATTCCCGGCGTCATCGACGCCTTCGCAACGGTGCTGCGCGACCACGGCAAGTTCGGCTTCGACCGGCTGCTTCAGCCGGCGATCAAGGCGGCAGAGGAAGGCTATGTCGTTGCCCCCCGCATCGCTTTCGACTGGAAGAACCAGTCCGAGAAGCTGAAGAACGGCACCAACACCGTGCGTTACATGCTGCCGGGCGGCAAGCCGCCGGTCGCCGGCGACCTCATCCGCCAGGCCGTGCTCGGCAAGACGTTGCGGGCCATCGCCAAGGACGGACGCGATGCCTTCTACAAGGGCCCGATCGCGGAGGACATGGTCGAGACCCTACGCGGCATCGGCGGCCTGCACACGCTCGACGATTTCGCCGCCCATACCACCGAGACGACCGCACCGATCGGCACCATGTACAAGGGCTACGACGTCTGGCAGTGCCCGCCGAACGGCCCGGGCGTGACCGCGCTTCTGATGCTCAACATCCTGTCGCGCTTCGACCTGACCAAATACGCGCCCGTCAGCGTCGAGCGCTTCCATCTCGAGGCGGAAGCCGCGCGCGTTGCCTACATGAACCGCGAGATGCACGTCGCCTCTCCCGAGCACATGAAGATCAACGTCGCCGAGATGCTCGAGAAGAGCTTTGCAGACGAGTACATCAGCAAGATCCGCATGGACGGCATGCTCGACCTGCCCAACGTCGCGCCGCCGATGAATCCCTCGACCATCTACATCACCGTGGTGGACAAGGATCGCAACGTCTGCTCGTTCATCAACTCGGTCGCGCATTCCTTCGGCTCGGCCATCGTCTCCAACAAGACGGGCGTGCTGTTCCAGAATCGCGCCGGCGGCTTCCGCATCCAGCCGGGCCATCCCAACTGCATCGAGGGCGGCAAGCGTCCGCTGCACACGATCATGCCGGGCCTGCTCACCAAGGGCGGCCGGTCGACGATGTCGTTCGCGGTGATGGGCGGCCAGTACCAGCCGACCGGCCAGACTCATCTGCTCACCAACATCCTCGACTATGGCTGCGACGTGCAGGAGGCGATCGACATGCCGCGCGGCCTGCACTACGAGGGCCAGTACCAGCTCGAGGACAGCGTGCCCGCTGCGGTTGTGGAAGGCTTGAGAAAACTTGGCCACAAGACCACCAGCGTGATCGGCCCGCTCGGCGGCGCCCAGGCGATCTGGATCGATTGGGACAAGGGCACGCTGACCGGCGGTTCCGATCCCCGCAAGGACGGTTGCGCGCTCGGTTACTGACCTTCGCGCGAGGTTCCTCGCGACAAGATCAGAAAAAGTTGACAGAGGGCGACGCGGCATCGGCAGCGTCGCCCTTTTCCGTTCGGAACGGAGCTCATGGCCCCAAGTTGGTGGCCGGTGAGCGGTGCAGGCGTGCGCTGCTGTGTTTCAGCGGCGGAGGCCGTTCATGTCCGATCATTCAGGTTCCAGACCATCCGGATTCGACCGGCGCACGTTCATGGCAGGTGCTGCCGGCAGTGCGCTCGTTCCGCTCGCCGCACGCGCGGCAGCCGAGGAAGCGCGGGCGCCAGTGGCGCAGGACCCCGCGCTTCCCGTCGACGTCACGCTGCGCGTGAATGGCAAGGACAAGCGTCTAAGCCTCGATGCACGTACCACGGTTCTGGATGCGCTGCGCGAACATCTCAAGCTCACCGGCAGCAAGAAGGGCTGTGACCACGGCCAGTGTGGTGCCTGCACGGTGCTGATCGGCGACCGCCGCGTGGTGTCGTGCCTGACGCTCGCGCTTGCGGCCGAAGGACAGGAGATCACCACCATCGAAGGGCTCGCCACCAACGACCGCCTGCATCCGATGCAGCAGGCTTTCGTCGACAACGATGCCTTTCAGTGCGGCTATTGCACGCCCGGTCAGATCATGTCGGCGATTGCCTGCGTGAAAGAGGGACATGCCGGTACCGATGCCGACATCCGCGAGTATATGAGCGGCAATATCTGCCGCTGTGCCGCCTATCCCAACATCGTCGCCGCCGTGAAGCAGGCCGCGCCCGACATCATGAAAGGCTAGGCCATGCGACCGTTTTCATATCAGAGGGCGACCGACCCCGACATGGCCGTGCAGGCGCTCAGTGCCGCTGCGGCCGCCAACAATCCGTTGACCCGTGCCACGTCCCAGCCGCTCGCCGGAGGTACCACGCTGATCGATCTGATGAAGCTCGACGTGATGCGGCCCGCCGCGATCGTCGACATCAATCCGCTGGCGCAGGGCTGGTCGGCGATCGAACCCGGCGGTGAGCATCTGCGCCTCGGCGCACTGGCGAAAATGTCTGACGTCGCCACGCATGACGACATCCAGCGCAACTATCCGGTGATTGCCAATTCCCTGAAGCTCGCCGCCAGCGCCCAGCTGCGCAACATGGCGACGCTCGGCGGCAACGTGATGCAGCGGACGCGGTGCAATTATTTCCGCGATGTCTCCTACGAGAACTGCAACAAGCGCAACCCCGGCTCCGGCTGTGCCGCAATGGACGGCGTCAACCGCATGCATGCGGTGCTCGGCACCTCAGATCAATGCATCGCGACATATCCCGGCGATTTTGCCCAGGCGCTGATTGCGCTCGACGCCACAGTCGAGGTCACCGGCAGGTCCGGAACCCGCAGCATGCCGTTCGCCGATCTGCACAAGGCGCCTGGCAATACACCCGAGATCGAGACCACTCTTCAACCTGGGGATCTGATCTCCGCTTTCGTCATTCCCGGTCGCTGGCCGCGATCGGTTTACCTGAAGGCGCGCGACCGGCAATCCTACGAATTCGCGCTGTCCGCGGCTGCGGTTGCGCTGGACGTGCAGGATGGGACCATCCGGGACGCGCGCGTGGCGCTCGGCGGCGTCGCGACCGTGCCGTGGCGTGCCCGCGAGGCGGAGGCGCAGCTCAAGGGCCAAAAATTCGACGACGGTCTGGCGCAGCGCGCCGCCGATGCTGCGTTCGCTGAGGCCAAGGGACGCCAGCACAACAGCTTCAAGATTGCGCTCGGCAAGCGCGTGGTCGTTCGCGCGCTGCAGCAAGCCGTAATGATGGAGATCTGACCATGACCGCTGCCGCTCCCGAGCCGAAGGCGAATATGGGCCAGCCCGTGCCGCGTTATGATGCGGTGGCAAAAGTTACGGGGCGTGCGACCTACGGGTCCGACATGCCGCTGGACAATCCGGCCTATGCGTTCCTGGTTACCAGTGCGATCGCCAAGGGGCGCATCAACAGTTTCGATCTCGCCGATGCCAAACGCGTCCGTGGTGTGATCGACATTGTTACGCACGAGAACGCCCCTGATCTGAAGGAATCGAAACTCTTCAGCAATGGCGGCTATGCCGGCACCACGATCCAGCCCCTGAAATCGGCCGACATCGCCCATGACGGCGAGATCATCGCTGTTGTCGTAGCCGAGAGCTACGAGGCTGCACGCGAGGCCGCCAATCGTGTCAAGGTCAGCTACTCGGCGGTATCTCCCAGCGCGAGCTTCGACTCGCCGGGAACGACGAAAGCCGGAGCGAAAGGCCAGAACGGGCAATTCAAGGAAGACCCGAAGGTCGGCGACTTTGCCAAGGCGTTCAACGAGGCCGAGATCCAGCTCACCGCGTCCTACGAGACGCCGACGCAGCACCACAATCCGATGGAGCTGTTTTCGACGAGCTGTGCTTGGATGGGCGACACTCTGGTCATCTACGAGCCCAGCCAATATGTCTACGGCCTGAAGAACGGCGTCGCCGAACAACTCGGCATCGATGCCGACAAGGTCAGGGTGGTCAATCCCTATGTCGGCGGCGGCTTTGGCTCGCGCGGTTCGATGACGCCGCGAACTGCGATCATTGCCGGCATCGCGAAGCGGCTGAACCGGCCGATCAAGCTCGTTCCTACCCGCGACCAGGGCTTCACGATAGCAACCTATCGCGCCGAGACCCGCCACGAGATCAAGCTCGGCGCGAGCCGAGACGGCAAGCTGGTCGCGCTCAGGCACGAAGGCGCCGAAGTCTCCTCGCGCGCTGACCCCTATTGCGTCGGCGGCACCAAGACCACGACGCGGCTCTATGCCTGCCCGAATGTCGACAGTCTCGTGTCGATCGTGCGCGCCGACCGCAACACACCGGGCTTCATGCGCTCACCACCGGAGGTGCCCTATCTGTTCGCGCTGGAGAGTGCGATGGACGAGCTTGCCGTGAAGCTCAACATGGATCCGATCGAGCTCCGTCGCGTCAATGACACGACCAATGAGCCGATCGGCGGCAAGCCCTACACGTCGCGCTCGCTGATGGCGTGTTTCGACGAAGCCGCCAAGGCTTTCGGCTGGGCGCAGCGCTCGGCGGCGCCGAAATCGATGTCCGACGGCGACTGGCTGATCGGCTATGGCTGCGCGGCCACCTGCTATCCGACACAGATGGCTCCGGCGGCAGCGCGCGTTCGCCTGCAGCGCGATGGGCGCACTCGCGTCGAAATCGCGGGCCATGAGATCGGCACGGGCGCCTACACGATCCTTGCGCAGACGGCCGCCGAACGGCTTGGCGTGCCGCTGGAGAAGGTCGCGGTTTTCATTGGTGACAGCGACCTGCCGCCAGGACCCGTCGCCGGCGGATCGAATTCGACGGCCAGCACCTGCTCGGCCGTGATGATGGTGTGTGACCAGGTTCGTCAGCGGTTGTTCAAGGCAATGATGCCGAACGAGAGCCTCATGGACAAGGCCAAGGAAACCGTTGGCATGGGGCAGACCCCGTCGACAGAGGCGGCCAAGAGCGATCGCCCGCTCGATCTGGAGAAGGCTTTCGACGCACTCGGCGTCGGCGTGGTCGAGGAATATGGCGAATGGAAGCCGGAAGGCGCGCCGCCGGATTCCTTCAAGGCCATGCACAGCGGTCACGCGCGGCTGGTCGGCGGTGCGGCCATGAAGGACAAGATCGCCTATGCCTTCGGTGCCGAGTTCGTCGAGGTTCGCGTCAATCGCTTTACGCACGAGATTCGCTGCCCGCGCCTGGTTGGCGCCTTCGCCGCTGGCCGCATCATGAATCCGCGAACAGCCCGCAGTCAACTGATGGGGGGCCTGATCTGGGGCATGTCCTCGGCCTTGTTCGAGGCCACCGAGATCGACGAACGTACCGCACGCTACGTCAACGACAATCTGGCCGATTATCTGGTGCCCGTGAATGCTGACGTCCCCGGTGTCGAGGTGATCCTGCTCTCCGAGCAGGATGATCACATCAACCCGGTCGGCGCGAAGGGGCTCGGCGAGCTCGGCAACGTCGGCACCAATGCTGCGATCTGTAATGCGATCTATCACGCCACCGGCCAGCGCATCCGGAAGCTCCCGGTGCGGCTGGAAAATATCGAGGTCTAAGGGGTGGAAACGGCATCGGCCTTGCGCTAGACACCTTCCGCCTCAAACGGAAGGTGTCTAATGCAGCGTTTCCGGCGCATGCTCCCCGCCATCATGTCGGCACTCGCGATCATTTTGATCGGCGGCGTGTCGGCGTCAATTTCCACCACGGCCTCGGCCCAGACCGCAGGAAAGACCATGACCACAGCTTCAGGTTTGCAGATCACCGATAGCGTCGTTGGCACCGGCGCCTCGCCAAAGCCCGGCCAGATTTGCGTGATGCACTATACCGGCTGGCTCTATGAGAACGGCCAGAAGGGCAAGAAATTCGACTCGTCCGTCGATCGCAACGAACCTTTCGAATTCCCGATCGGCAAGGGCCGCGTCATCGCCGGCTGGGACGAGGGTGTCGCCACCATGAAGGTCGGCGGCAAGCGCACGTTGATCATCCCGCCGCAGCTCGGCTACGGCGCGCGCGGCGCCGGCGGCGTGATCCCGCCGAACGCGACGCTGATGTTCGACGTGGAATTGCTCGGCGTGAAGTGACGCACAACAAAAGACCGGCCTCGCGGCCGGTCTTTTCATTTTCAGATCATACGCGTTACTCAGTCGTACGACGGGCTGACGCAGCGGCGCGATCAATCGCCTCCTTGGCTGCGTCCTTGGCATCGCCCATGGCCTTCTGGCCCTTGCCCTTCACTTCCTGAACGACGCCTTCGCCCTGGAGGCGCTCGGAACCGGTGGCTTCACCGATGCCCTGCTTCGCCTTGCCGATAGCTTCGTTGGCGTTGCCCTTGATCTTGTCGCTCGTGCTACCCATGAAACTCTCCTTCCATATTGCTCAGAAGGACAACGTCTGGCGGCTATGAGGGTTCCGATTTTGGTATGGCTTGATGGGCTCGCTTTGGTTAGTTTCGCGCGCACGGAACCAACAGGAAGCTGAAATATGACCGGCCATGACCACAGCCATTCTCACCATGACCACGATCACCACGATGATCGCTGGAAACATGACGGCGTGCGCGTCATTCCCGGAAATCAACTCGATACGAACGTTCCGTCGACCGCGGGAATGGACCGTGCGGCCGCGATCAATTTCGCCCGCGTCGGTGCGCAGAAATTGTGGGCGGGCACCGTCAGCATCAAGCCCGATGCCAAGACCGGCGCGCATCACCATGGCCATCTCGAGAGCGTCATTTACGTGGTGAAGGGCAAGGCACGGATGCGCTGGGGTGAGAGCTTGCAATTCACCGCCGAGGCTGGCCCCGGAGATTTCATCTTTGTGCCGCCCTATGTGCCGCACCAGGAGATCAACGCCAGCCCGGACGAGGTGCTGGAATGCGTGCTGGTGCGCAGCGATGGCGAGGCGGTTGCGGTCAATCTCGACATCGAGCCGGTCGAGAAGCCCGAGACCGTGCTCTGGATCGATCCGGTGCATCGGGATCCGAACGAGAAGAAGTAAGACTGAAAGCCGCGCGGGATTCGGTGCGGCAGAACCTCGCAGGGTCGGGCGCAAAAAATAGTAGGAAGCGGTGTCGGGTGGCGGCTCAGCCATCCGTCCTTGGGCAGAACCAGCCCCAAGGAGCTTTCCGATGCCCAGGATGATTTTCCTCAATTTGCCGGTGACCGACCTCAAGCGTGCGACTGCCTTCTACGAGGCGGTCGGCGCGACCAGGAACCCGCAATTCAGCGACGACACGGCGAGCTGCATGGTCTTTTCCGAGACCATCTACGTCATGCTGACGACCCACGCCAAGTTCCGTCATTTCACGCCGAAACCGATCGCGGATGCAAAGACCTCGAACCAGGCTCTGTTCTGTCTGTCCGCAGACAGCCGGAAGGAGGTCGACGAGATCGTCGGCAAGGCCGAGGTTGCGGGCGGCGTGGCCGATCCCAGCCCCGTTGACGAATACGATTTCATGTATGGCCGCAGCTTTGAGGATCCGGACGGCCATATGTGGGGCGTGAACTGGCTGGATATGGCAGCCATGCCCGCGCGCCACGATATGGCGAACGCCTGATCAGCCTGAAGAGGAGCTGTCGCAATGTCCAAGCTTGTGCCCTGCATGTGGTTCAACGGCGATGCCGAGGAAGCCGCGAAGTTCTACGTCTCGCTGGTGCCGAATTCGGCGATCACGCACGTCCAGCGCAACGTTGCCGACAATCCGTCCGGCAAGGAAGGCTCCGTGCTCGTCGTCGAGTTCACGGTGGCTGGCCAGCCGCTGGTCGCGCTCAATGGCGGCATGAAGGTGGACTACACCCACGCGCTGTCGTTGATGATCCATTGCGACGATCAGGCCCAGGTCGACAGCGTCTGGAACGCCTTCCTGGCCAATGGTGGCAAGGAACAGCAGTGTGGCTGGATCTATGACCGCTACGGCGTCTCCTGGCAGGTGGTGCCGAAGGTGATGTTCGAGTTTCTCTCGAGCTCCGACAAGGCCGCCGCTGCCCGCGCGATGCAGGCCATGATGAAGATGGTGAAGTTGGACGTGGAGGTCCTGCGGCGAGCGTTCGAGGGCAAGTCGGCGGCGTGAGGCCAGCACCGGTGCCGTAGGGTGGGCAAAGGCGCGAAAGCGCCGTGCCCGCCGTCTGTCCGCGATAAGGTGGTGGGCACGCTTGCGCTTTGCCCACCCTACGAGACTGTGCCTAGTAGTTGATCCGCAGCCCCACGCCGCCATGGATCGTGTTGCCCACCGGCTGCGGGCCCAGCGTGCCGTTGGCGAAGAGGTCCACGACCCAGCCCTTCTGCACGCGAAAGCCGAGACGGCCACCATATTCGAACCAGCCCTGGTTGCCCATCGTCGGCACCAGCGTGCCGTCGCCGGTGACGGTGGCGACGATGCCGCTGTGGCTGGCGAAGGACTGCACCCAGCCGCCGTTGATGTTGGTCTCGATATTGCCGGCGAAGAGATGGGTCCACTGGCCGCCGATCTTGACCAGGCTGGTCCGGTCGGTGCCCGTTGCAACGGTGGCGTCGAACGGATTGAACGCGACGGTGTTGTCCTGATAGCCCGACACGCGCTGCCAGAGCTGCCAGACCTCGATGGAGGCTGCGACCTCATCGCGCGGTGACAGGCGACTGATCCAGCCGGCGCGGCCAAAGACCGCATAATTGGAAGCGTCGGTCGAGCTCGTCACGCTGACCGAACCGAGGCTGGTATTGTAGCTGCGAGTGTAGCGCGCCTTCTCCCACGGCGTCAGGATCGTGCCAACGTCGAAGAACGGTCGCGATGAGCCCCAATCGGTGAAGTCATAGCGCAGCGCAAAAGCGCCGATCGGTGCGCTCGTGATGTGATAGCCGCCCTCGCTGTATTGCGTGTAGGCGATGCCGGCGAGCAGCGACAGGTTGGGTGTCAGCTCCTTGCGGCCGTGGATGGCGGCCGAGAACGAACCGGCCGAGCCGAACGCGCTGATGCAGTCGCTGCAATTGACCTGCTCGTTGACGCCAAGCAGCACTGTGCCAAGCACGCGGTTGGTGACCATCTGATTGAAGCGCTGGTTGGCGAGGCCATTGACCGAGTTGCCGCTGGAATCGGAGCCGGTCGGGGTCGGCGTCGGGCTCGGCAACGGTGACTGGCTCGGCGTCGGAGACGGGCTTGGCGAGGGCGTCGGGCTTGGCGACGGGGACGCACTCGGTGATGGCGACGGACTCGGCGATGGGGACGATCCCGGCCCGCAATCGATCTCGCAATAGCTCGCGGCCGCGGCCGGACGGGTGTTGAACGCCGCCGATGCAAGGCCGGCGACGACAGCCAATGCGCCAGCCAGGAGAAGCCGCTTGAAGCCAGGCTTTGCCATCGTCAGCGCCCACACAGCATGCCGTCGTCGTGGCCGGCGGGTGTGGTCGGCGAGGCATCGGCATATTGGTTGACGGTGCACAGCCCGGCATTGGCGGCGCAGTTGGCTGCGAAAGTCCAGGGTGGCGAGTTGGTCTTGAGGATCGTGACTTTGCCGCCGGTCGAGGTGATGATCGCGGTGTCGCCCGGCTGGGTCAGCTGAATGCACTGGAAGCTCAGCGTGCAGACGCTGGCCGCCCCCTCTTGCAGCACGACGACCGAGCGGCCGCGCTGCGAGAGGATGTCGAGGATTGTACCGCGAACGCCGATGGTCGCGAGCGGCGTCGTGATCTTGTAGGCGGTCTTCTCCGAATGTCCGGTGACGAAGCGGAATGCGCCGGTCGCCATTCGGATCGCAACATCGCGATAGCTGTGCTCGTCGTTGAAGACGGTGCGGTCGAGTTTCAGCGTCGCGCTCGGCCCGAGCGAGAGATTGGTGCTGTCGGCCATGACGAAGCGCGCCGAGCTGTCGGCCCCGGTGCGCACGGTCTCGTCGCGCAGCATGCTGTCGCCGACATTGATTGGCGTCGTGCTGGCGGCCACACGCACCACCTCGTTCTGGACGAGGACGGCTTCGCCGACTCGCGTCTGGGCCTGCACGGAAGGCGCAGCGCACAATGCGGCCGACAGCAGCGTCGGGAAAAGCAGAAAACGCAAATTCATGTCGTAACCGATCGAGGTCCCTGATCGTACTGGATCGCGCGCGCCAGTGGTGGCAGAATTGTCACAAGCGACGCGAGACGAGCGATAGCTTAGTGACAGTTGCGGCGGAATGCGTTCAATGGATCGGCTGAGTTGTTTTTTATTCGCGGTGACGCAGATTTGCCACGCAAAATAGCCCTACAGCCGTCGCTGGAAGCACATCCAGTTCCGATGACGTCGCGAAGCGCAGTGATCGCTGTCGCGATCTTCCTAGCGGCCCATGTCGCGCTGCTGATCGGGCTGACGACGCCGGACAAGTTCGTGTTCGACGAGGTGCATTACGTGCCGGCAGCGCGGCAGATGCTGGGCCTGACTGCGCCGGAACCAATGCTCAATCCGATGCATCCGCCGCTGGCGAAAGAGCTGATCGCCGCATCGATTGCGGCATTCGGCGACAATGCGCTGGGCTGGCGCTATCCGGCAACCTTGTTCGGCGCGCTCGCTGTCGTCGCGATCTATCTCTGCGGGCTCGCACTGTTCGGATCGCAAGCAGCAGCGATCGCGGCGGCGCTGATCGCGGCCTTCAACCAGATGCTTTATGTGCAGGCGCGCATCGCGATGCTGGACATCTTTGCGCTCGGCCTCGGCTTGCTGGCCATCGCTGCATTCATGCACGGCTTTCGACGTGAGCGGCCGCAGGCGCTGTTCGCGATCGCGGGTGCGTTGTTCGGTTTCGCAGCCGCGTGCAAATGGAGCGGCTTGTTTCCGCTCGCGGCCTGCATCGCGATCGTCGCGGTCATCCGCCTGATGCAGCGCTGGCACACTCTCTTTGCCGATGCGAAGCCAACCGACTGGTACCGCCCCAATCTCTGGCCCACCTTCCGGGCGCAAGATGCCGCGCTCTGCTTTGCGCTGTTGCCGGCCGTGACCTATATCGCCGCTTTTGTCCCGCTCTACGGCCTGTCGCTATCGGATCTGATCGAGGCGCAGCGCCGGATCTTCGCCGACAACACCACCACTGCGATCGCCGGCCACACCTATATGAGCTCGTGGCCGTCCTGGCCGTTGCTCGCGCGCCCGGTGTGGTTCCTGTTCGACAAGACGGCGGACGACAACGTTGCCGCGATCGTCTTCCTCGGCAATCCGCTAGTCGCCTGGCCGGCGCTGCTCGCGCTTGCGGTTGTGTTGCGCGACTTCATCGCTGCGCGTCGCTGGGATGCGTTCCTGATCGCGGCGTTCTATTTCGGTTGCTGGCTGGCCTGGGCTTTGCTGCCGCGCACGCTGGGATTCATCTACTATTATCTGCCGGCCGCAACGGTTGCCTCGCTTGCGCTGGTCTATGCGCTGCGTCGCAAGGGGCTGCCGCGCTGGCTGCTGTGGGCCTATGTCGGCCTGGCCGCCATCGGCTTTGCCGTGATGCTGCCGATCTCGGCGGCCTTCGTCGGTACATCGATGCAGACGTTCAACCGGCTGATGCTGTTTCAGAGCTGGATCTGACAGCAGAAAGCCGCCTGACACTCTCGCGGCAGGCGGTTTGTTGCTTTTGCAACGGCGTCTCAGGTCACGCGGACGTTCACTTGGACGTCACTTGGACGCGGTCTTGGTGTCCATGTTCACGACCTGAACGCGGCGGTTGATCGGGTCGGCGCCATTGGCGGCGTCCTTCAGCTTGGTCTTGCCATAGCCGACGGTGACCAGGTCGCTGCCGTTGAGACCGTAATTCTGCACCAGGTACTTCTTGATGGTGTCGGCGCGACGCTCCGACAGGCCCTGATTGTACTCCTCCGTGCCGATCGCATCGGTATGGCCGGCGACGACGAAGGTCGAGCCTTTCAGCGACGGGTCGGACAGCGCCTTGCCAAGCGCCTGCACCGACGGCACCGAGGTCTTGGCGATGTCGGCCGAGTTGTAGTCGAACTGGATCTCCAGATCGATGTTCGGCTTGGTCGAAGCGAGCTCCGCGATCTGGTCACGCTCGCCCATCGAGAGTGAGCGGGTCTGCCGGTTGCGCACGGTGTTCAGGAAGGTCGCTTCCTTGGCCTGCGCGGTCGGATCAGCCTGCGGACCGACGGAGAGGCCGCGGGTGATCGGCTTCGGCTTCAACGCATCCAGGATCTGGCTGGACGAGACGTTGTTGTCGCCGGCGAAAGCCAAGCCCGCCGTCAATGACAGCGCGGCCGTGAGCGTGATCGCCTTTAGTCCAAAAAACTTATTGAAATGGGTCATTGTCGTATCCTCGCTGTGACGCCTGATGGCGATTTGATGCTGCGAGCCTAGGGAAGGTTCAAAGGCTCCGATGTGATCTTCGTCACGTTCGTGTCCGGCTGCTTCCGGGTTACGCTGCCTCTTTTGGGGAAACCGGAGCTCGCTTCCGCCCCCATGCAGGTCGGCCGCGGGAGGCGTTGCTGAAACCAGGGTACACCGTTCGTCGCAAAGCGGTCGCGGCATGGTCCGCCCGCGGACAAGCTTTCGGCCAGATGGGCGCCTAGCAAGCAAATTCATCCGACGATCCTAGACGGGGGGAGCCGAGTTCCATCCAGTGCCGAGGCCAGGTGACTATCAAATCTACCGCAGCGGCCCGCCGGATCGGACTGTGTCTCTGAATGCCATGCCCATCTATATCGGCGCGGCCATGATCGCGGTGGCGATCCTGCTCTCGACGCTGATCACGGGGCTCACCAGCCGCTATGTCGGCCTGGAAGCTCCGACCGACGAGACCATGTGGCTGGTGGACCGTCTCACCGGCAGCGTCTATCGCTGTCAGGCGGAGGGGCGGGGCAGGGCCTCCTGCGAGCCCGACATCGCCACCGGCAGCGTCGGTGACCGGGCCAACGACCGGGCCAAGGATCGGGCGACGGCGCCGAAGGACGGTCGCTAAATTCGGCCGCTTTGCATTGCAGCAAGAAAATTGCCTTCTCCGCGAAACGTTCTCGTCAGAGAATACGTAATTGCGAATGCCGGCATGACGCCGGTTTCGTTTTGCTCAAGGAGACTTTTCGATGAAGACCTTGCTCACCGCCGCAACCTTTGTCGCGTTCGCTCTTTCCGTTTCGCCCTCATCCGCCGCGATGATGGCGTGCACCAAGGATAATATGATGAAGTCGACCGCCATGATGGGCGGCACGGTCGATAACCCCGCCAATATGGCCGCCAACAAGGAAATGGCCATGGCCAACACGGACATGAGCATGGGCAAGATGAAGAGCGCCTGCATGCACTACATGAAGTCGCAGAAGTCCATGATGATGAAGTAGGCCTCGGCCGCACCATCGCGCCGCGCTGTCAGCAGATGTCAGCGCGGCTCTTGTTTGCTTCGTTGTTCCTTTTTCTTGTTCTTTTTCTTGGCGCGAATCCCGCTACATTGCCTCTCGCAATGTCCCGCGCACCAAAACCCCTCCCGCTCCCGACGACACAGGCCCGGCAGATCTGGCTGCGGGCCCAGCAGCTCGACACGCGCGCACCGTTCGGGGAGGGCGCGCAGGCCGTCACGGATGCGGTCGCTCATCTGGGCTATGTGCAGATCGACACCATCAACGTGATCGAGCGCTGCCATCACCACATCCTGTTCAGCCGCATCCCGTCCTACCGCCGCGCCGATCTGCGTCAGGCCCAGAGCGTCGACAAAAGCGTGTTCGAGTACTGGACCCATGCACTGTCCTACGTGCCGTCGGATGATTTTCGCTTTTTCCTGCCGGCAATGCGCGAGCACAAGCGCGAGGGGCACAGATGGTATGCCTCGGTGACGCCGGCCGACACGCGCAAGGTGATGCGGCTGCTCCGCGCCGGTCCGCTGACCATCCGCGATATCGAGGACGACGTGCTCACCGAAAAGGAGCATCTCTGGCAGAGCCGAAAGCCCTCGAAGCGGGCGCTTCAGCTGGCGTTCTATACGGGTGTTGCGACCATCAGCGCGCGCCAGGGCATGCTCAAGACCTATGATCTGATGACGCGGCATTTCGGCTGGGACCAATTGCCGAAGCCGGCGTCGGTGAGGGACATCACGGCCTATCTGCTCGATCGCGCGCTGCGCTCGCAAGGTATCGTGAGCCTCGATTCGATCTGCCATCTCGATGCGCCGAGCAAGAAGGCGGTCGCGGCCCTCGTTGCCTCGCGCGTCCGCCGCGGCGAGCTCATGCCGGTCGCGATCGAAGGCGCCGGCAAGCAGGAGCATTGGGCGGCACCCGCGGCACTCGAGCCTGCCGAAGTGTCGCCAGATCTCGTCCACATCCTCTCGCCGTTCGATCCGCTGATCATCCAGCGCAAGCGCACCAATCTCTTCTTCGGCTACAACCATCTGTTCGAAGCCTATGTCCCGAAGGCCAAGCGCAAGCTCGGCTATTTTGCGCTGCCCGTGCTGGTCGGCGACGAGATCGTCGCCGCGCTCGATCTCAAGACCGACCGGCAGGCGAAGAAGGTGTTGATGCAGAAATGGACCTGGGTCGGGCAGGGCAAGAAGACGGCAGCGCGCAAGGAGCTCAAGCAGAAGATCGAGGAAGAGCTCGATCGCTTCGAGCGGTTTCAACTGGCGGAGTAAGATGCTAGGCGACGGTCTCGTAGGGTGGGCAAAGGCGCGTTAGCGCCGTGCCCACCATCTGCTTTTGGTGGGCACGCTTCGCTTTGCCCACCCTACGAGACCGCGCATTGTGGCGAACTGGTCGATCCAAAGGCCAAGCAAAATCCCGATCGCATACGCCGCCACATTCCACAGCGAGAAGATCCGCCCGAGCAGCAGGGCGCCAGCCGTCGTCAGCCGGAACGCATCGAGCCACGGCGTATGGATCAGGCGGGACAGTTCGACCACGACCGCGATCGCCATTGCGATGGCCGCAAGCTGGCTCCGCGAGATGAGCGGCAGCAAAACCCCTGCAAGCACGAACACCATCGTCGCCCAGAGCAGCGAGCCGCCGTACTTCACCACGAAGGCGGGAAGGCCGAGCGGAAAGCCATACCAGCGCAGCGACAGCCCGCAGGCGATCACGGCCAGTGCCAGCGCGCCGCGGATCAGCAACCGCCGGCGTGGCGCAATGGTGTTGACTGGCTGCGCCCCGTGCATTGCTTGATCCATTGACTCTTTGCCCGCGATGCTGAAAACCGCAATCAGCCCATAAAAGCAACAACCCCGGGGGAAGCGATGAGCCAGACCACGACCTATGCCGGTTCGGCCGGTACAACCAAGAGCGAAATCGAGACTTCGACCATCCGCGCGATCTCCTGGCGGTTGATTCCGTTTCTGGTTCTGGCCTACTTTTTCTCCTATCTGGACCGCGTCAATCTCGGCTTTGCCGCGCTGACCATGAACGCGGAGCTGAAGTTCACGCCGCTGATCTTCTCCTGGGGCGCCGGCATCTTCTTCATCGGCTATTTCATCTTCGAGGTGCCGAGCAACCTCGCGCTGGAAAAGTTCGGCGCCAGCCGCTGGATCGCCCGCATCATGGTGACCTGGGGCATCATCTCGGCGCTGATGGCGCTGACCAGCGGTGTCACGAGCTTCTACGTGCTGCGCTTCCTGCTCGGCGTCGCCGAAGCGGGCTTCTTCCCCGGCATCATCCTTTATCTCACCTATTGGTATCCGGCCGAATATCGCGGCCGCTTCCTCGCCGCCTTCGCTATCGCCGTACCTGTCTCGACCGTGATCGGTGCGCCGATCTCGGGCCTCCTGCTCGGGCTCGACGGCGCGATGGGGCTGAAGGGCTGGCAGTGGCTGTTCGTTCTCGAGGGTATCCCCTCGGTGCTGCTCGGCATCGTCACCTGGTTCTATCTCACCGATCGTCCGGAGAAGGCGGACTGGCTCTCGGCCGAGCAGAAGGCCTGGCTCAAGGCCAAGCTCGATTCCGAGATCGCAGCCAAGCAGGCGGTGAAGCACCTGTCGCTCGGCGAAGCCCTGTCCTCGCCGAAGGTGATCGCGCTCAGCCTGATCTATTTCGGCTTTGTCGGCGCGCTCTATGGCATGCAGTTCTGGCTGCCGCAGATCGTCAAGGCGTTCGGCCTCACCAATGCCCAGACCGGCTTCGTCACCGCGATCCCCTATGTGTTCGGGACCATCGCGATGATCCTGTGGGCCCGGCATTCGGACTCGACGCGCGAGCGCGTGATGCATGTCGGCGCGCCCATGATTCTGATCGCGATCGCGCTCGCCATCTCCAGCTATCTCACCGATCCCACGATGACGATGGTGGCGCTGACCTTCGCCGCGATCGGCGTGTTCTGCGTCTTCGGCGTGTTCTGGACCTTGCCGACCGCCTGGCTGTCGGGCACGGCCGCGGCCGGCGCCATCGCGCTGATCAACTCGATCGGCAATCTCGCCGGCTTCGGCGGCCCCTATCTGATCGGCTGGGTCAAGGAAGCCACCGGCCAGACCTCGACGGGGCTGCTGGTGCTCGCCGTGCTGCCGCTGCTCGCCGGCATTTTGGTCTTCATCGGCGGCCACGAGACCGAGCACGAGTTCACCGGACAGGGGCGGTGATCTCGACCGCGTAGATGGGGTAACGGGTCCCCTGGGGCCTTCCAACCAAGCCGCGCTAGCTACG